>CAVFXQ010000085.1:0-2031 GCA_963626555.1 Clostridiales bacterium | reverse complement strand
AAAGGTAGGTGAAATCTTGCGATTTGACAAGAGTTGAACCTTTGACGTTTTGCGTAGTGAGCTTTAGATAAATCAATGACTCCATTATCTAACGTTCCTTTGTGTTATTATTTTGGTTGGAGTTTCCTCAAGATTATAAAGTTCTGGAACACACCCTTCCTCTATGCAAATCTCAGTATCATTCTTGTAATTAGAACATCGCACGTCAAGATAATTTATTGGTTTAAATTTGCTATTATATCCATAACGTGGATATAACCTCATGTTGTAATATGCCCTTAACTTCATCTTGAATGGCACAAGTTCCTTTTCTGCAACAATCTTGTATAGAGAATCATTTCGTGATGCGTAAAGCAAATAATACCCATTTATGGAATCTATTTTCTTCAACTTGTAATATGAACGATTCTCTGTGGCAATATGGCAAGAAGAACATGACAATAAGGCCACCATTGTTAAAATTATAAATACAACTTTTTTCATGGAAATGTCATTATTACTTTTCCGTTAGATCTAAATACCGCTCTTTTTATATTTTTTATTTCTGACACCTCATTGTTATTCAAATCGTAATAATAAACCCGCACTTTTCCAGACTGTGGAGTTGCCATTTTATGAGCCCTACTATATACTGAACCATCCTCTCCAGCCTGAGGAGAGTCTACTTCCATTTTTAATGATATCTTTCCCCCAATGAAAGATTCCGTTATCTCGTGTATGACATCAAATCCAGGCTTGCCGTTGGCGTCACTTAGGCAGTCTAAAACATCTACATTTAAAAGTTGCTTCGTGTGTACAACATTCTCGCTACGATCTATTGCATTTCCCTTGAATGCACCCCCAACGAACACTATTCCGTTTTCGTCTACTTTGCTCTTGGTGGTAACAATATTTACTTTAACACTTTCCGACTTGACTGCACGATATAATCGTCTTGCCATTTTTGAAAGTCTCTTTTGTCTTTTCTCCACTGTCATTTCCCCTTTTCCATTGATGGAAACATCCAATTCGTTTCCTACAATAGATTTTGAGATGCTTCTAACAATAGCTTCACCGTCAGGACCTTGTATAGTAACTTCTCTCCCATCCATATCCACAAACCGCACAGGATTCCCTCCACAGTAAGAGTAAGGGCTAATTTCAGGATATTTCTCAAACAACGCATCCACCCCATACCAAACGCCAGATGCTGGCTCTCGATGCCTCGCTCCATGGTCATACAGCCCCGTGTTCTCATCGAGTTCTTTGCCACTGAACTTATATGGGCTCTCGTAACTGCCGATATGCTCGTCAATCAAAGCCTCGCCGTAGGGGGCGTACCAAAGGAATTGGCAGATATTGCCTGCGGAATCCGTCAGGTAGGTGGTGGATTGAAGGTGGTCGGTATGGTAGAAGAAATTCACCACTTTGTCGGTCCAACCGTCGGGAACGGCGTAGTTTCCGAGAGGGGCTTTCCCATTGCTGTCGTACGAATATGAGTTGTCAGCTATTTGTTTCACGGCGTTTTTTTTTTGACTGTTGTAAAGGTGGGTGAAATCTGCAGAATTTCATAATCAAGGGGAATTTCATTTTGAGTCATTCATATATTTCCCCGATTCCTTCCTATTTGTCTTTTTGTCCACCAAATTTAAATGAAAACAATAGACCACACCAAATACAACCACCCAGATAGAACCATTTGTCATTCCAGATCTGTTCCCATGTTTGAGGCGGACGCCCCTTGGTGCTAAAATTATGGTTACACGTTACCATAAAGACTACAAAAAAAATTGTAGAACCAATGAACATTAAGATCCTGTTCTTATTTATCATTTTTCCCATACTCCAAATTCACTGTATTAACAAAACTATATGAGGAACAAAGAAAACCAGTCATATCGATCATGTTTTTCACTGGCTCTAAACAACTGAATCTTCCCATTCCCAAAGTGAGTATGTCAACGGAAGAAATAAGGTAATCTGTGGTACTTGCTTTATTCCCATATATGTCTTCACCCATAAAAATTGTATACGCACTATTGAAAGTACCCA
>CAVFXQ010000084.1:0-2113 GCA_963626555.1 Clostridiales bacterium | reverse complement strand
CGCCAGGTGCCTGCAACCTCCTCGGTTCCCTCGTAGACGGCGTGCGTTCCCTGCTTTGCGTTGAACTGCAGGTTGCCTTGCGAGAAGTACACAGAATCCGTTTCCGACACCTTGTAGGCAGTACGGATGGCTCCGTTTTTCTTCATGATAAAGGTGCTATCGTACTCTGCCGTATAGATGAGGATGTCGTCTGAAATCTGACTGTCGTCAAGACTCCACCCCTTGAATGTGTAGCTGTAGTCGTCCTCGGCGCGTGTCGGCTCCGAAGCAGGAACATAGTCGTAGGTGTTCTCCACATTTTCCAATTCCTTTCCGTCGTAGTCGTTGAAGATGCAGGTATACACATGCTTCGTACTGTCAAAATCTACCGTGTAGGTCGCTTCACCCGACACCTCCGTCAACGCAGGCTTCCAGACGGGAGTAAAATCGTACAATTTAGTACTCTCTTTGAACGGAACCACTCCAGCGTAAACAGGCAACGAACCGTAATCATAAGACGTTGCGCTAAGAATCTCTCCACTCTGCGACTTAAACACGATCTCATACTGTCGGAGGGTAGAATCGTACTCCGCCGTGTAGACAGCCTCTTTCTGCACCTCCGCTATTTCGGGATTCCAGCCCTTGAAGTCGTAGGTGTATTTCGCCGTCTGCGCCCTTGTCGGCTCTACGCCCTCATATTTCGGTGTCGCACCCGACTGCAGAATGCCCGACTGCAACTCCGTACCATCCCAATCCACAAATGAGACCCTAAACTCCAGCGTATCTAAAGTGAACTTTACACTGTCCACTTTCCCCACCACATAGTAGGACTCGCCCTTGTCCCCCTCTTGGAAGATGTGCATACGCAGCTCCGTCTGCACCGCCGCAATTATTGCCGTGCAACATGCCAACGCAACCAATAACGATGTAAAAATCTTCTTCATTTCTAATAATTTTATTTGTTTAATTCCTATTCTTTGCCTATTTCTTGATCACTCGGAACGCCTCGCCGTTCACCAGCAACGTGTACACACCGACTGAAAGATCGCTCACCGAGACGTTCGTCCCCTTTGCCGAGCGCAACACGCGCCCCTGCATGTCAACCACCTGCAACGCCGTCTGCTCGTCCGCTCCACGCACAAACAGTTCCTCCTGAGCAGGGTTCGGATAGACGCTGTAGCCGCTTGCCACTGCCGTCTCCGCAATGTCTGTCTGCCCCCCCGTGAAGACCACCTTTCTCACCTCTGTGAGTCTCCTTGTCAGCAACTCCGTGCCGTCAGCCTTCGCATACAGCACCATCACTGTGTCGCCCTTGAAACGCCACGATCCGATGCTCTCGATCGCCGTGCTTTGTTCCGTCCCCACGAGCGGAACGACGGTCAGTTGCGTTGCCCCCACCTGCGTGGCGAATAGCATCGCAACGACCAATCCAATCCATCTGCTTCCTTTCATAAGCCTTTAATTTTTAAGATTAATAATTTATTTTGTTAACATCAGTCATACAATAAAAAATCGCCACAGACCCAGTAAAAGTCTATGACGACACAAAGACGACCGCCTCGAAGCGGCCTTCATATTTATCACTAAAATTGCATAATTTCTGAATATATGGGGGGGGTATTGACATTAATCAAAACCTGCACATTTTCAATCTCTACAAGACTCCCTAATTTGAATATTATTTCCCCTTTTGTTATATCCATCAGTTTCCAGCCCTCCTGTTTCGAACAAAGTTAGGAATAATTTCTCAACACACACTCTCTCCTTCCAATTTTCATCAACCCCAACTCCTAATTTCTCATTCCTCATTCCTAATTCTTAAATTCCTCATTCACCATCCACTCCCCTATCGTCCCCGTCTCCGAAGAGAAACTACAACCCATTTTGAAAAGCTTGCGGCTGTCAGCCAAATATTCACGAGCATAGCTCTTGTCGTTGATTTGTTGCAAAGCCTCTTCTGCCGTTCCATCCAATTTAAATTCGAAAATATAGATGAATTTATCCGTCTCGATGACACAATCCACACGACCTTGCGACTGCTGTTTCTCCACATAGACAAGATAGGTTGAAATCAGTCGCAGAATGAGATAGAAGGTATATTGAAAGAAGCGTTCCGTATCCTTTTTGAGACGCA
>CAVFXQ010000083.1:0-2132 GCA_963626555.1 Clostridiales bacterium | reverse complement strand
TGCCAATCTGTCTCACGGCGTTGTTTTTTTGACTGTTGTAAAGGTAGGTGAAATCCGCGGATTGTAAAAATCTCATAACTCCATTCTCACTTCCTCTTCTGTCAGAACCTTCAGTTTTAGGCGGAAGGAGCAGTTTTTGCCACCTCGATGATAATTGAATTTCAATTCAGAATCGTCCGTTATGGTGAACTTGTCGGACACTTTAAATGCAGGAAAATCAGATGATAGACTCATCACTTTCTTGATTTTGCAATGGTGGATGTTTTGACCGTTTTTATCTGTTTTAGAACTATATTCAAACGGTTGGGCGAAGCATTTGTCTCCCTTATAGCTGTACAAAATTCCAGTGGATTCTGTTACGATATCAATTCTTATTGAGTCATTTTGAAGGGATGAACCATCACCGTCCGCCGTGGCAAAAATTCGGGGATTTTCGTCTGCCACATATTTTGCAAGGAACTCTTTGAGTCCTGCAAGGGACAGTTTTTGGTTTTTGAAAAAAGAATCAAACGAATCGTAGAAACGATGGAATTTGTGGCTGTTGAAGACCATTACCCCCATGTAAGTTGGTTCCTTCGCTGGCGGTTGGTACAATTGAAGGAAATCTTCGTGAAAAAACTCATCACAAAATTTAAGAGACAAAGTCATAAGCAAATAAGGGAAAGTTCGGCTCTCTTCTGGAAGCACATATTTCCTCAACAATCCACAACATGACGCACGAAAGATGGCCAGCGACACATCCGCAGTGTTTCCCTTGCTTAGAAGCCCACTCTTCACATATAAATCTTCTCCCTCAACGCTGAATTCAAGAATCGTCAGATCAAATCTTGATAGCTTAAAATGATAATTGTATTGGGTTTGAAATAATGCATTTTGCCATTGCATCATTTCCTTTAGTTTCAAGTTGTCAGTGATTGCACAGATGAACGAATCACCGCATTGTATGTTATAATCACTCCAATCGACATGTTTGGCAAATTCTGCAAGGTCTCCTAACATATCATCAAGCACTTTTCCTCTCGAGTCATATATTGCACTATATTCATTCCTTTCAATCACGCCGTTCGTCAAATCATATTGATATGAATAATCTATTAAATCGATAGAATATTCCGAATTTGAAAAACAGCATCTTTTACGAAACAAATCGGACTTGGCATAATAATCCATATCAATATTCTTGATATGCGACATTTCGAATGGCGTGCGATATAGTCGTGAGTCCTCTCTCAATTGCCCGTATGCCAATTCATTCAAAAAACACAGATAAGAGACCTTGGATTCTTCTACATCTAAAATCGGTTCTGCCTTCGCCACAACACCGAGAATATTCAGTGAAAATACTAAAATAAAGATGAATTGTTTCATTGTATAATTGGATTGATGAATTTTGGAGTTTTTCGATTTGGTTTTGGAGAATAATAAGATGGAGAGCACCCATCTTTATGAGACAAGCCCATAGAAGATTTCGACATTGCATTATCCCAAGAAATTGTAGCAGAAAAACTTGTATCAGAAGCGGCTACCGCTCTTTTCTCATATCCAGCCTTCGTCAGAAAAATAGAAATGAACCTTTCCTTTAAATACTTTTCACTGCATAAGTATTTCGCAAAATGTTCACTTCCAATCCCATTTGTTCGCCATACTACAATGTCGCCTGAAAGTCGCGCCATACTATTTATATATTCATCTTTCAAAATTATATCGCCTTCATAGCCAGTAACTGTTCCCATTTGCCCTCCTAATAACGTGAGTCCTGCACAATTTGACTTGTCATCTATCGTTCCGTTCTCCGTCGTATAGACCAAGAACGGTGTTCCTTTGTCCGTTGTCGCAACACCACAATTATACACAAAACCACCACGAGAAAGGCAGACATAGTTTCCATTTTCATCTTGCTCAATGGCATTGTAGGCACGCTTTGCCGCATCACTTATCTTAGGATCGTTAAGCCTTTGTTGTAGCAAACTTCCTACTTTCTGTTGGTCATACGATATTAGAACATTTCCATCGGCGTCACAACACACCTTGCCGTTTGGATCTATGATTCTTATTGGATTCCCCATGCAATACGCATACGGACCGACCTCTGGATATTTCTCAAACAACGCATCCACCCCATACCAAACGCC
>CAVFXQ010000082.1:0-2361 GCA_963626555.1 Clostridiales bacterium | reverse complement strand
AGCCTCTGCTCTCCTTGCCCGCATTCAAGCCGAAAAAGCCAATGCCGTGGCAGATCTGGAGAAACTATTGTAGTCTATCCTCTCGCACGCATTAATTCTGTGGCAAAAACTGTGCGATGAAATTTATTTTTCGTAGTTTTGCCACAGTCTAATAATTTGTGGATTATGTCTGAAAATGAAATTATAGGTAGGAATTTGAAGGCTCTGCGCGAAGCCAATAACTATACGCAGGAGCAGGTGGCTGCGTTCTTTGGCATCCAACGGTCGGCTTACGCTAACTATGAGTCGGGTATGCGCGATTTGCCAATCAAAATTTTGGAGAATGCAAGTTCGCTTTTTGGTTGCGACCTTGAACTCTTTTTCGATGAGGATGAGAATGCCGTGAAAAATATGCTCGTTTGCGCTTTCCGTGCTGATAATCTTTGTGCTGACGACCTCAAAGAGGTGGCAGCGTTCAAGGACATCGTTATGAGTTATATGAAAATGGATAAAATTTTGGCGCAATGAAAAGAATAACTTCTGATGTGGCAGAACAACTCGCGGATAAAATGCGATCAATGCTTCGCATTAGTTCCGACGAGCCAATCAATATGAAAACCACCTTGCGCCAACTTAACATCTTATCGGTCTACCGACCTATGTCAAAGAACATTTTCGGATTGTCTCTGAAATCTGCTGATGAAAAAAAATTCATTCTCATCAACAGTAATGCGACAAGGGGGAGACAACACTTCACCATTGCGCATGAACTCTATCATCTCTACTATGATGAAACCCCGAAACCTCATTTCTGTACAGACTCTCAAATCAAAGCCCCGTCTGAATATTCGGCAGATATGTTCGCATCTGCGTTGCTGTTGCCACGTCTTGCCCTCGCTTCAAACATCCCTTTGGATGAACTGAAAAATGGCCTTGTATCTGTTGATACGGCTCTACGCTTGGAACAGTTGTTTGGTGTCTCACATTCCACTTTCGTATATCGGCTGAAGAGCCTTAGGATTGTAACTGCTTCGACTGCGGATGCACTTCTGAGTATCAGTGTGCAACACGAGGCTTTCCTTCGAGGTTATGACCTTTCACTCTACCACAATGGCAACGAGGGACTCGTATTGGGAGACTATGGCGTGAAAGCGAAGAAACTATTTGACGAAGAGAAAATATCTGAAGGTCATTACTTGGAGTTAATGAAAAAAATCGGCTATGGAGAAGGTGAAGATTATTCTGGACGCTGATGTGCTGATTCATTTCTCTAAGGCTAATCGGCTGAGCATGCTGCCGAACATACTCCCCGAATATGATTATACAATACTGAGTGTCGTTTATCAAGAGGTAAAAACTATTCAGCAACAAATTGATAATCAATCTCTTCTGATGAAAAACTTGACGGTTGTTCCTTTTGAACCCAAAGGCGGAATGCGCCGTGAGTATGTTAAACTTCTGACAAAATATGGCAAGGGCGAAAGTGCCTGTCTGGCCTATTGCAGGTTTACGCAAAATGTGATTGGTAGTAGCAACCTTCGAGATATCAAAGATTATTGCAAGAAACAAAACATCACTTATCTCACCACCTTGGATTTCCTTTATTATGCCTTTGTTAGAAAAATATTAAACGAAGAGGAATGCGCCACTTTTGTGCAAGATGTTGTTTCTAAAGGCAGTAAATTGCCTCTTGATTTTGATGTGTCAAATTATTCTCCTAACGCAAAACTATAACACTTATGAACACCTCCTCCCTTCGTTCTCGCCTCCTCTCCCTCGCTATCCACGGCAAGCTCGTGCCACAAGATCCTAACGACGAGCCCGCCTCTGCTCTCCTTGCCCGCATTCAAGCCGAAAAAGCCAATGCCGAAAAAGGCAAGAAACGCTCTGCAAAGCCCCTCACCTCCGTAGTAGATGCTCCGTTTGAACTGCCTGAGGGATGGTGCTGGACTACGTTGGGAGAGATTAGCAATTATGGAGAAACGTCAAATATTTCTGTAGAAGACATAGATGATGAAGATTGGGTTTTGGAGTTAGAAGATTTAGAAAAGAATTCTGCAAAAATCCTAAAAAAACTTAGGAAGAAAGATAGGGAAATAAATGGAACAAGGCATGAGTTTAAGAAAGGAGACATTCTCTACTCCAAACTAAGAACTTATTTAAATAAAGTGTTGATCGCACCTGAAGATGGTTGTTGTACAACGGAGATAATGTGCTTTGGAACGTATGGAGTTCTTTGTAACGAGTATATTTGCCAAGTTCTCAGATCTAAGTTCTTTCTTGATTATACAGAACGATGTGGATATGGAGTAAAAATGCCAAGGTTGGGTACGAGTGATGCGTGCAAGGGACTCGTTCCCCTTCCCCCCCTCGCCGAGCAGC
>CAVFXQ010000081.1:0-2377 GCA_963626555.1 Clostridiales bacterium | reverse complement strand
TACGCCTATTGACGTGAGACTTGCAGGGAGAGTGATGGAAGTGAGGGAGGCGCAGCCTTTGAACGCATCACCATCTATGATCTCAACACCTTCGGGAAGGGTGACAGAGGTAAGGGCAGTACAGTCTTCGAAAGCCCCATAGATTATTACCGTGAGGTTTGCAGGAATGATGATGGACGTGAGGGCGGTGCAAGAGTGGAAAGCATTATACCCAATAGAGTTGAGACTTTCAGGAAGAGTGAGGGAGGCAAGAGAAGAGCAAGAACTGAACGCACCATGCCCAAGAGTCGTTAGACCTTCGGGGAGGGAGATGGAGGTGAGGGAGGTGCAGTTGTAGAACACATGTTCTCCAATGGAGGTCACAACATTGGGGATGTCGATGGCTGTCAGTTTTGAAAATCCACTAAACGCTTCATCGGGTATAGGGTTGACGGAATAGTCATCGGCAAAGACAACATTCTCGGTGGTTGAGGAGAAATATTTTATGCCAGACCAGTCGACATTGCTGCCACTGAGCGTGAGGGTGTTGGTCTCATAATCATATGACCAGCCTGTTCCTTTGGAGATGAAATCGTTGAAGTAGTAGCGGAGGTTCTGGGTGTTGTCGTCGCCGATCCACGTGGTGTTGGGGTCGTAGGTGAGGGTGGCTTGGTTGGGCGGGAAGACTTGGGTTCCTGTTGAAGTCTTGTCTGTGCCGCCACCAAGATAAATGACTTGCTTATCGTCGGACGTACCGTTGGAGAGTATTTCGACGGAATTTAGGGAGGTGCAGCCGGCAAAAGTAGTTGTGCCCAAAGAGGTAAGGGTTGCGGGGAGGGTGACGGAGGAGAGGGAGGTACATCCATAGAACGCACCCGTGCCTACTGATTGGAGACCATCGGGGAGGGAGATAGAGGTAAGAGAGGTGCAGCCGTCGAAAGCAGCCATGTCTATAGAGATGAGACTTGTCGGGAAAGAGACAGAGGCAAGAGAGGTGCAACCATAGAAGGCAGAATTACCGATAGATGTCACAGCGCTTGAGATGTCGATGGCAGCCAGTTTAGAAAATCCTTTAAATGCCCCATTGGGGATGGAGCTGACGGAATAGTTTTTCGCAAAGGCGACCTTCTCGGTTGTTGAGGAGAAATATTTTATGGCGTTCCAGTCGACATTGCTGCCACTGAGCGTGAGGGTGTTGGTGGAGGAGTTGTAGGACCAGCCTGTGCCCTGGAAACTAAATTTGTTGAAGTAGTAACGGAGATTTTGCGTATCATCGTCGCCGATCCAAGTATTGGTGGGATCGTAGGTGAGGGTTGACTGATTTTGATTGAATACTTTGGACCCTGTAGCATTCTTGTCAGATTCGCTACCGAGATAGATAAAGTGCTTATTGTCTGAAGTTCCGTCGGAAAGGATTTTGACAGAGGCAAGGGCGGGGCAGTCGTAGAAAGCCCAATCGCCTATAGACGTGATACTCGATGGGATGGTGACAGAAGAAAGGTTGACGCAATGGGCGAAAGAATAATAGCTTAACGAAGTGAGACTCGAGGGGATAGAGACCGAGCGAAGTTGGGAACAATAGCTGAAAGCACTCGCATCCATCGACGTAAGACTGTTGGGGAGAACTACAGAGTAGATGGAGCTGCAATAGAAAAAAGCATCTTGGCCTATCGACTTGAGCCCCTCGGGGAAGGAGACCGAGTAAAGAGACGTACAACTATTGAAGGCACTTTTACCGATAGAAGTTACGACGGAGGGTATTGTGATCTTATTCAGTTGGGAAAATCCTTTAAAAGCCTCATCGGGAATGGAAGTGACGGAGTAGTCGTCCGCGAAGAGGACATACTTTGTGGATCCCTTGAAATTCTTTATGGTACCCCAGTCGACATTGCTGCCACTGAGCGTGAGGGTGTTGGAAGAGGAGTTGTAAGACCAGCCGGTGCCAGATTCGTCGGCTAAGGCCGTAGAGAACGTCGCGACAAGCACGAGGAGTGTGGCGACGAGACGGTGAAAGAGTGTACGTGTGGAAATCATAACTTGAATTATTATATAGGATTACGAGTTGGCGCAGATTGTCTGAAGCGGTGGCTTGCATGGCGATGATCACGCAAATGATCTTGCGTGAAGTTACGAAAAAATTGAGTATTATCAAACTGAGTTTCAGATGATGCGGTTTTTTGGGGAGGGGAAATGGTCGATATTCTTACGTTTATGGTCGACAAGCGGGAGGTCACGACAGAAGACATCATTGCCGAATTTGGCTTTGCGGGGACGACAGCCAAGCGTTATATGCGCCAACTTACGGATTTCGGGTACATTGAGGCGCATGGAGGCAACAGGAACCGCAGCTATAGCCTAACCAACGTTTTGGTGTAATTCGCAAACTCGGAAATTATAG
>CAVFXQ010000080.1:0-2822 GCA_963626555.1 Clostridiales bacterium | reverse complement strand
TATTTCGACCGCAACAACGTGAAGTGTCCTGTGTAGACTTTCACGATCTCTGGGATTCGTACAGTGTACCAGTAGTCGGTCGACGGCATTGCGTGTCCGTTGTAAGTTCCGTCCCAACTTGAACTGTCGCCACTCAACTCTACGAGTTTCTTTCCGTAGCGGTCATAGATGGTCACCGTCGATCCTGGGTAGGACTCAACAATGTTGGAAACGTCCCACTGGTCGTTCACTCCGTCTGAATTTGGTGTGAAAGACTCTGGAATGCTGATGGCAGGGGCTTTCGTCTCAAACATCAGACTGCCCTCGCAACCGTTCTCGTCTTTTGCGTAGGCGGTGTGGAGCGCATAGCTGACCTTATCGAAAAGGTTGTCTTCCTGCCACTCTCCTTTGTCCATCCTGTACTCGTAGGATGCGGACGTCTCGTTCAGAACGACGATTTTCCTACTGCGGAGTGCGATAGAGTCTACTCTCAACTCTGGCGTTGGAATGACCGTCATCGTTGCGCTCGCCTTCGCTGTTCCACAAGAGGCACTTGCCACCTCTACGGTATAAGTCGACGTCTCTGTAGGAGTTACCGTCAAGTTGGCCGCATCGCCAACTGTCGTTCCTGCCTCGTCCGTCCAGGTGTATGTGGTGAGGTCATCGCCCGTCGCGCGAGCCTTCAACATCTTGCTGCTTCCCTCACAGACAGATTCGTCGGACACAGTAACCTCTGGCTTCGCTTTCACAGAGACTGGTATCGTGCCTTTCACCTTGCAGACATTTCCGCGGGTGACTGTGAAATCGTATGTGGTTGATTCTGTTGGAGACACCGTGCGGGTTGCGCCCTTCGTGCCATCTGCCCACGTAATCTCGGCATCCGTCTCGTTGAGCGTTACGGCAATGTCTACCGCATCACCCGAACAAGAAACAGCATCCTCTGTTACCGTGAAAGTCGGGTTTGTTACCACTTCGAGCGTACCAGCATCCTCTTCTTCTGGCAACTCACACACACCGTTTGAAATCTTGTAGGTGTATGTTCCAGCGTCCTCAGCAGTCGCCTTTGCAACGCTTATTGAGAGCTTGCCTGCATGCTCCGTCAGCTCTTCTCCGTCTTTATACCACTTGACGTATGCGCCCTCGTCGCTTGCCTTGTAGCCCGTGGCGTTGAGGGTCGCAGAGAACTTAGTTCCTTCGCAAATCGTCTTCGTAAGGTCTTTCCAATCTGCCGTTACGGTGATTGGCTTCACCTCGATGGTTACGGTGTCGCTCACCTCGCAGACATTCGTCAATGTTACGACATACTGCGTGGTCGTCTCTGGGTTGACGGTTACGGAAGCCGTCGTGCCAACAGACTCGCCTCGTGTGGTAGTCCACTTAAGGTCCGTACCCTCATGGGTAGCATTGAGTGTGAGATTCTCGCCACCACAAGTCTTGTAGAGTTTCGTCTCCTCTCCTTGAACCGTAATTGCTCCGTTCAAGATGCCTTTGTCTATCTCAACCTCAAAGGTCTTCTTCAACGCGTTCGCACCCGAGCAGGCTCCTGCTGAAGCCTCAACAGTGAAGGATTTCTTTTCGCCCGCCTTGCCCGTAATGATTGGCGTCTCGTACTCGTTTTCCGCTGTTGCCGCACCACCGTTCCAAGCGTAGGTGATAGTGCCAGGATTAAGACTGGTTGCTGTCACAACAAGTTTTGCCGTCGCACCTGGGCAGACTTTCTCATCACCTGTAATCTCAAGGTCGCTCAAATCGTGAATGTCGACATCAAGAGAAACACGAGCTTTGGACTCACATTTTGCCGTCTCCGTTGTGGTCGTATTAATCTCGTAGTATGCGCCAACGTAGTACGTTCCTGTCTTGTCAACCGTTGAAGAAGCCAATGCGGAGGTTGACGTTTCGCTGTCGAAATACTCGTAGGTAACGGTCAATCCGTTCTTCTCGCCGACATATTTTGACAAGTTCACCTCGCCGCCACATTGCGCCGCAATGGATGTCGTCGTCAACTCTGGCAAAGCGTGTATCGTAACCTTGAGTGTTGCCTTCGTGCTGACCGCACCACTCGTCAGATGCTGTTGTGCGACATAGTAGGTCTGTTCGCCCACCTCATCGGTTGTCGGAGTTGGAGCAGTTTCCGAGCCTTCGCCATTCTCCGTGGTGTACCACAAGAGTTTGTAGTTGTCGGCCGACTCAACTGTCTCGTTGATGGTGGCGGTGAGAGCCGTTGCGGTCGCACCTTGGCAGTATGCCACAGGACTAACCGTCGGAATTGGAGAGTCACTGATAATGACATCAATCTGCACTTTCTCGCTCACGCACTTTCCATCCGTCTGGGCGACATAGTAGGTCAAAGAGACATCTTCGCCCTCTGGCCATGTCGCATCATATTCAGGTGTTGGAACGCCGTCCAACACATTGCCTTTCGCATCATACCAAACCAACGTGTTTCCCTCGTCTGGCGTTGCCACCGTAGGGTTCTTCGTCAGCAGGTCTTTGAAGCTTCCCGACTTGCCCTCGCTCTTCACATAGTTCACGACGAGGTCGCCCGTAGGTGCTTTCAATTCGGTGACGTTAATGTCAAACTCTACCTTCTCGCTTTCGCAGACATGTCCCTCGGCAATCGTGTAGGCGGCTTGCACGCTCACCTTCGTCTTGCCCGTAGCCCATTCTATTTCGCTCTTTCCGTCCCAAGCCTCGCCATCGACGGTCCAGATGATGGAGTCGCCCATCACATAGTTCTTCTTGTCGGCGCCCGAGATGGCGATGAGAGCGTCGTGGGTGTCGCCTGCGCAGTAGTCGTAGCGGTTGCCCGTGGTGTCTGGAGTGGCTACGCCGTAGACGCTAAC
>CAVFXQ010000079.1:0-2881 GCA_963626555.1 Clostridiales bacterium | reverse complement strand
TGGGTTATACGTCGGACGGTCGTTTAGACAAGGACAAAGTTGATGATGAGTCGGGAATGACGGTTTTCTTGAGTCGTTTGCCTGAGTATTACGAGTTACAGCTTCTTGAGTTTCAAATAAAATTAGATTCTCTTGAAATGGTAGAAACACAGTACCCCAAAACCTATAAGACGTATGTTAGAAGGGGAAATGGGAATACTATTCGGTATAGGTATTATGCGCAACAATGGGTCGACGTGGAGAAGCCCAAGCTACTATGTCCTGTAGTGTGGGGACAAGGCGAACCCTATAATGACCGAGCTCCTATTGTAGATGGAAAGAGAGCAGCTTCTGGTTGCGTTGCTACTGCCACTGCTCAGTTGGTTGCATCATTTAAATATCCTAAAAATTTTAATTATATGAGTTATGATTGGAGTTTATTGACATCATGTGAAAAATACAGTCAGCTCAAAACTTTTAAATCAAGAGAAAGAAAATATAAGCAACAGGTTTCTTATCTTTTTAAATCTATAGGAGATAAGTTAAATAATAATTGGGGAAAGTCAACCTCTGCAAAAACAGAGGATGTTCCGTCTGTTTTGAAAGAAATGGGTTTTACAAGTTTTTCAAAATTGACAGACTACAACTCAACGGAGATAATCAAATGTTTAAAAGCAGGATGCCCTGTTATTATGAATGGGAAGTCAGAGAGAAAAACATCTGGGTGGTTTATATTTAAAAGAAATGTGTACAGTGGAGGGCATGCGTGGTTATGTGATGGGTACTTGAGACAAGAAAGAATTGTACGAAAGGTACATCCTCAAACTGGTGAGGAACTGGAAAGATGGAGAGAAGAAAGAGTTTTATTACACTATAATTGGGGTTGGAATGGAGTGAATAATGGCTATTTTGTACTGGGTGTTTTTGATTCTGGAAGGGCTGCAGTAGATGATAAGTGGGGAGTTTTGGATACAGGAGATAATTTTCAGTACAAAGTTGGCAATATTTTAAATGTTCATCCTTAATAGTTTAATATAATGAAAAATTTTTATTGTTTAATATTTCTTCTTTCACTTTTTGTTTCTTGTAAGGATAATTCTGAGCCAGAATCAGGTGCAATGAAGAATAGGTTTATTCAGGGTGCGTATTATATTCCTTCCGAGATGGTCTATGCTGATAGTCTGAGTAATAACGGTCTTGTCCTTTTAAAAGGGACTTATATTACGTTGAGCCAGGATTCTGCAACGTTTATGACGTTAGCGAGAGAGTATGGAGAGATGGGGAATAGAGAATTTGAGCTTCCTTTACATCCATGTGCGAAACCATACGGAATAAAGTCTGTGAAAGTTTATCAAGTGCAAGGTGGTGAACGCAGCGAGGTGTCGTATGATTTCAAAATTCGATATGAAGATTATTCATTTGTGATTGAGTCAAACTACACGGATTCAAACTACAGATATATAGAAAAGCGTGTTTCTATGCTTGATGATCATGATTTGAAATGGCTGAGCAATAGTTTCAATATTTTTAACTGTAGTAAAGGAAGTGATGTTTCTTATATTGTTGTTTTATTAGAGAATGGGGAAGAACTTTCCTTGAAGTTGGAAGAATGAAAAATTTAATATAAAATGATTACAAGTCGCAGATTCTCCAAAATTCTCCTGCGGTCTTTTTCGTTCGTACAAATGATCTTTTTGTGTGCATGTGAGAAAGAATTAGAAGAGAATCCGACAATTACGGAGACGTTGCTCTATGTCGTTGCGGCGAATGGGAATCTGCGAAAAGAAGGCAATCAAAAGGTCAATGTCTTGTCGCAGTCTACGCCAAGGAACATTGACCTTTATTTTTTGAAAGCGACAAGTAGGAAAGAGGGATGTTTATTTGTCCATAGGACGCAATCGGGTTTGGACACTGTATGGGTCAGGGAGGGAACGCACATTGATCAATGTATGAGGTTTGCGGTGGCATATCTCTCCCAATCTAAATACATATCTTGGTTTAATGATATTACATTTAAAAAAAAACGATATTAATTGAAAAATGATTTTGTTGGTATAAATGTTAAACCTAACTTTGCGGTGTTATTATAATTAAACATTATTAATTTACATGAGAAAATTTAATTATTTTCTCGCTCTGTGTTTGCTGTCCACATTTGCGTCGTGTGACAAGGCAAAAGAAGAGATGGAAATGACACAGGAGCGAGAAGCGGAAAAGACAGAGATTGAGAGGGAGTATGAGTTGGATGAGATGCTTGCGTTGGCATCTGAACCACAAAGGTCGCGGGAAGAGGCGTTGGCGATAGCCAGGCAACTTTCGTGTCCATCGGATGGTGCGACGCTTAAATCATCGTCTTTGGACGAGTTTGAGGTGGACGTGGTGATTTCGGACAAGGGTCCTCTAACCTATTCTGATGCGGATGGGGTCGAAATCACACCGGTAGATACGGTTCTGTATGTAATCAACCGAAAGGATGGCAATGGGTTCTTCCTTGTTTCTGGAGACAAACGGTTGCCTGATGTTTTGGGTTATACGTCGGACGGTCGTTTAGACAAGGACAAAGTTGATGATGAGTCGGGGATGACGGTTTTCTTGAGTCGTTTGCCGGAGTTCTATGAACTATCTTTGTTGGAATTCCAAGCAAGGTTGGACTCTTTGGAGGCTTTAGAAGAGGAGGATGACGAAGAACCGCTAACTTATAAGAAAAAGAAGTGTCGCTATGAGTATTCAGCTTGGGTAGAGTCTTCAAGGTCTAAAAATTTGGTTCCAGTGACTTGGGGACAAGATCGACCATATAATCTTCTTGCACCAAAGATAGGGAACGACACCGCGGTGACGGGTTGTGTTGCCACGGCGACTGCCCAACTATGTGCATCATTTAGATATCCTAAATCATATAACG
>CAVFXQ010000078.1:0-3441 GCA_963626555.1 Clostridiales bacterium | reverse complement strand
GTGCAGCAAGGTTATATATCTCAGTGGGTTGTACCTTACCAACAAGTTTCACAAGAGACATGGAGTCGCTCATATCTGCATAATGAAGGTGGAAGTTAGGCAACCCCTCAAGGTGTGCAATACGTTCACGATAGTCAACAGACGATCGACGAATGATGCCATGTACCTCGTAGCCTTTTGCAAGGAGAAACTCCGAAAGATAAGAACCATCCTGTCCCGTAACGCCAGTAATAAGGGCGATATTTTTATTCATAATTCGTTAGTAGTTATAATTTGTAAAATGTATTAACGGCTACTTGAGCGTGCTTTTGTACCAATCAAAGAGTTTTTGCACGCCCTCCTCAATTTTGACCTTGTGCGTCCAACCCAAACGATGCAGTTTATCCACCGATATGAGTTTTCTAGGCGTGCCGTCCGGCTTCGTAGCATCAAAATGCACTTCACCCTCAAAGTCCACTGCCTTGACAACCAACTCTGAGAGTTGACGAATGGTCAATTCCTTGCCAGTCCCCACGTTGATATGGCAGTTGCGTATTTCGCCAAGCGATGGAATTGCGCCGCCACGCCCTACGGAGTGGTTACGGTCTACCATACCATCTGCCTTTGCACCATAATGCACAGAAGAGTATTTCTCAATGCCAATGATGTCTTTGAAATCCACGTTCAAAAGGCAATGAACAGAAGCATCCGCCATATCCTCGCTCCAAAGGAACTCACGAAGTGGCGTGCCTGTTCCCCAAAGAGTAACCTTGTTATTCTCAATGCCATACTTGGCAAGTATCTTTTCAATCTCTGACTTCGACGATGAACCGTTAATACCCTCCACAGGTCGCTTATTCATATCCGTCTTGATAGCGTCCCAGTTTTGGTCGTGCAAGAGTTTTGCAAGGTAGACCTTGCGCATCATGGCAGGCATAACGTGGGAGTTCTCCAAATGGAAATTATCGTTAGGGCCGTAGAGGTTGGTCGGCATCACAGCGATGTAGTTGGTGCCATATTGCAGATTATACGACTCGCACATCTTCAACCCTGCGATCTTCGCAATGGCATACTCCTCGTTAGTATATTCCAATTCGGAGGTGAGAAGGCAATCCTCGCTCATCGGTTGTGGTGCGTTCTTAGGGTAAATGCACGTTGAACCCAAGAAGAGCAGTTTCTGCACGCCATGCGCATACGCTTCGCTGATCACGTTGCATTGAATTTTCATGTTCATCATAATGAAATCCGCGCGATAGAGCGTGTTCGCCATAATACCACCCACGAAGGCAGCGGCAAGCACCACCGCATCGGGACGTTCCTCGTCGAAGAAACGACGAACTGCAAGTTGATCAGTCAAGTCCAACTCGGCGTGCGAGCGACCCACAAGATTTTCATAACCCCTACTTTTGAGGTTATTCCAAATCGCCGAGCCAACCAATCCGTGGTGGCCTGCGACGTATATTTTGCTGTTTTTCTTAAGCATCAATAATAATTATTATCTATAACGCAATACACATTAAGATTGCAACCTCACATTAGCATCTTACGATACTTGTTTTTCACCATTTTGCTGTTTGCCAGACATTTCCTCAATTCTTCAAAAATATCCGAATTGAGCGTACCAATTTTTTCAATCTGCGTCAAATTTGACTGCACTTGTAAATCGAATTTGTCAACCTCATACAGATCTAAATTTGCACCATACACGAAGGTATTCTTTGAAAATGAAAAAGGATCACCATTTTCACGAAACACCACCTCTTCTCCAGACAAGAAAACAAAGACATTGACAAATCGTTCTGATAAATCTAAACAACCACGATTCACCTTTACATCAGCAGGAACGTGATCCTTCGACGTTGGTAGACTCGCCAACAAAACCTCGTCTCCTACATTTTCAATCACCAAAAAGAATTTATTCTTCGGAGCAGCCCCATTCTTAAAGAGGAATGGACGAAACAAGAGCAAACACCCAGCCTCAAACATCCGCTTCTACCCTAAGTAAATCTGCAGTCTGACGAATATTCAAACTTTCACGGTAAAACTCCGCTACGCAAGGCATCATCATTTCTGTGAAATCTATTCTAACGTCCGAGTTGTTACATTCATGATGACGGAACACCGATAAAAGATCATTTTTTTCAGCTTCTCTATACCACAAAGATCCTTTTCGGTGTGTTACTGCCACCAATTCAGACGCAGAGAGCATACCATACTCATTTAACACATCGTTCATCATCGTAATCTCGCATTCCGAAAATTCATCATCCGAAAAATTCCTGATTGCAGAGATATAAGTTCCATTGTCTCTCTGTTCCGTTTTTATAAAATCTTTAAGCAAATACGGCCCATCAGACAGGTCGATAAAAACATCTTTCGCAACTGGACCCGCCTGCCATACCTCGAACGGAATAGCCAAAAATGGTGTATGATATTTCAGAGCCATACGCTCCTCCATAAGATACAACAACTTTAGAGCCTTAGTTTTACTAAGGTCGTTCACTCGTTCTACAATGAAAATCAAAGCATTTCCGAGTTTTTCTATTGCTGAAGCTGAAAATTTGCACATAACTTTTTTAAAACACTCTAAAATTCGTATTCACTTACGTATCTGCTACTCAATCACCTCCACCAGATCTGCAGACACCTCAACCGAAGCACTAAGAAAACCTGGAAGTTCAACAACGATAATATGCTTAGACTTAGACCCCCGCACCTTCATATAGGTTACTTCCCGATTATCAAGCAACCCACCCAAAAGACGAACCTTCACTCCTCTTTTTAGATTAATCTCTCCTGGACGGAAATATTTTACTTTCTCTAAATTTGATGTTGTAACAGCGACAAACAAGTCCATTTGATCTTCAGGAACAGTTAGCGGAATAAATCGCCCCTGTTCTTTACGAACCACATACTGAATTTCGTTGTTATATCTTGCTTTCACCTGCTGCATTTCTTTCCAAGTAGTGTGAAGAAAGACATTATTAATAACAGGCTCCATAACCGTAACGGCTTTCTTGTTGACAAAACGCCTAACACGTGCTTCAAGGGGAAGATAGGTCTCATACCCCTGCTCTTCTAACAAACTCTGCATTTTTTGCTCCCGATAGGGGGCTTTTAGCACATACCAATAATGTTTTTCGTTGTCAAAATCTATATACATTTTTTAAGTATATACATTCTCTTAGTTCCCCTCTGATTGTGTAAATCACTAACATTCAAAGGATTACGATTAAAATCTAAAAAGTTCTTTTTCAAAACACATAAAGAAACTTCTTCTTCCGAAAACCATTTCTTTCTTATATAATAGTAAAAAATAGAAATTAAATCTCTTTTTCCTCTTTCCACCACTCCACAAACCGCCTAATTCCCTCTCTCAGTTCCGTTTCTGGTTTATAGCCGAAATCCATTTCTAAGGCGGAGGTGTCGGCGTAGGTGACAGGGACATCGCCGGGCTGCATC
>CAVFXQ010000077.1:0-3468 GCA_963626555.1 Clostridiales bacterium | reverse complement strand
ATCCTCCGCCATCTTAGATACTCCTTCCACTCCGTCTCCAACTTCTCTATCGCCAAGCCTTTGAAGAGCTCTTTTTTTCCAAGGAAATAACTTTCTAACGTGGAGATAAGCAAACTCTTACCGAACCTCCGTGGGCGACTCAGAAAATATATCTTCCCCTCCGACACAAGGGAATAGATCAAATCTGTTTTATCAACATAGACATAGCCATCGTTGATAATATTTTCAAACGTCTGTATGCCGACTGGGTATTTCATATCATTAAATTACTTTGTTCTTTTACAAAGATAGGGATTTATTACGAATGAAAATAGTGTTCGACAAAACAGGAAGGCGGAAATTCAAGAATGGATTTCTTCACAATGAATTGGAAAACTTTCACAAAGTTGTTCAGCGATTCGGCTCTTCCACAGGTAGGTGTTGAAATGTTTGAAATACCCTAAATAGGAATTGAGAACGGAGGTGGCATAGTGTTTCTGCGCATCGTCGAACGGGGTTTCTGTGTTCTGCAATAGGAAATCTGCACTCACTTTGTTGAATTTCACCACCGTGCGACTTCGCACTCTTCTATAATGTGGGTAAACCTCAGCTCCGAGAAATCGTATGCGTTCTGTAGCCCTCTGCAACACGATTTTCTTCGGATGTAGCGTTAATCCTCTATCTGCCAGATAGTTGCGAATATCGTCTATCGCCTGTTTCAACGCGGTTTTATCTGTCGAACAGACGTAGAAATCGTCCACATATCTTCCATAATGGGTGAAGCCAAGTGTGCGTGTTACATACCAATCAAGGTCGTTCAGCAACACGTTGCTGAAGAGTTGCGAGGTGAGATCGCCTATCGGCAATCCAACGTTGGGTGGCGAACAACGTAGTGTTTTTGAGGGTGGCAACCCATCCCAATCGCTCTCTCGCCCTCGCACATGGCATTTCTTGAGCGGATCTTTCAGTATAATGACTCTGCTCAGCCACTCCACCAACTCGCATGGCACCACATCTGACCACGTCAACGCTTTAAATCCTGTTGAAGGATCGGATTTGCTGATTTTGCGATTCCAATAGCTATCAAGCGTTCCCAGCACCTTCTCAAGCAACAAATCTCTCCGTATGCTCATAAAATATCCCCTAATATCAAGCTTCAAAACGTACGCCTCCCGTGTGTAGTTGTTAGTTACAGACCTCAAATGATGTTCCAAACGCTCAATGCCAAAGAGCGTCCCCTTGCCCTCTCGACACGAATAGGAGTCGTAGATGAACGTGCGCTCGAAGATGGGCGCAACATAGTTGTAATAGAGGTGATGCACCACGCGGTCGCGGAAATCACTCGCAAACACCTCCCTCTTCACTGGGTCTTCAATGACGAAGCAGGAACATGGCCGCGGCGCATAGCGGTGGTCGCGCAACTCCTCATAGAGTTCGATGAGATTCTCCTCCAAACGGCTCTCAAACCTCAACTGCGACGGCGTATTGCGTTTATTGCGACGAGCATCATAATATGCTTTAAACAAATCTGTCAACAAATCCATTGTAAAATAATTTATTTTTAATTTTATTTTAATAGTAGAAGAGGCGCACATCCCAAACTGTGCGCCTCTTTGCTCAGAAAATACTCTTTGCAAGATCCTGGACCAAACGGACGGACCTACCGTTGTTCCGATTGTTGTTGTTGTTCGAATTCACGTTCGTAGAGTTGAAGTTGAATTCGTAAGCGTTGTTCGAGTCGTTAGCAGAAGACGACCAATAGTTGCCGTTCGAACCAACATTGTTCATCGTCGTTCCATTTCGGTTGCCACCGCAAGGAAGCGCCACAACGCCTATTAGTAACCGCTTGCTTGAATTACAGCATGTCGCACCACTTAGGATGCGCCAAGGTAAGACTTCGACACATGGTTCATCTACGCCGCACCCCTTCAGAGAATCTCCCATGGGAGAAGCCTTACTCCCAAGGCTACGGTCGCTTTTACGCCCTTTACCCATACATCTCTTCATATATCCAACTCGCATTTCTGCGAGACAGACGGGTTACCGATCTTGCACTCTTTTATTCACACTTTCGCCGACAGTCTTTCCACTCGGTCGGGTTCATTCCGGAAAAGAGTGTTTTCAAATTTTGTGCTTCACCTCAGTTCAGCACACTGTTATTTTTGTTCTGTTTTTTTTAGAAAACATTTTTTTGACGCTAAAGTTTTTTTGGATGGAAGAAAAATCATTTCTTCTGATAAGCCGCCCACGATTTGAGTTCCTTCTCTATCGCCACCACATCGTTCGTGGTGTTGGCAAAACTCTTCACTGAAATCTGTTTCGTATCACAGAGCAGACGAAAATAAATTTTCACCTTCACCAAAATTTCCAACATCTGGTCGATGATGGCGAGTTTTGACTCTGTCTCCTTCTCACCGTTCGCCTTGTAGACGTTCATCAGCAACACCGTGAGATGCTCGAAGATATTCTGCCCGACCGTGTAACGATACTCTCGTTCGAGACGCATTCTCTGCTTCGTGAAACGCAGCAAAAGGTCGTAAATGCGTTTGTACACAGACAGCATCTCGTACGCCTTTTTATTGCCCGTCTCGTTCATGATTTCGGCAGTTACCATCGGACATTTCTCTTTCTCATCCTCTTTCTTCTTCGGAACGTGGACGGGCAAACTGGCTTTCCATTTGACGAACTCCCGATCGCGGTCGTTGAGGATAAACCCCCAATCCTCGTCGGTGTGCTGGCAGTGATCTTCGCTGATAACCGCCTCTGGGAGATATTTCATCACGCTCGTTATGGGAAAGCCCGCCGTAACGTACTCACACTCCAGCGACTTGCACCACCGCTTGACGGGTTTCAAACCTCGCACAGTGCAGAGATAAAAAGCACTCATCTCGTATGCTTTGTAAAATGTCCCCTCTTTGTAAAGATAGATCAGAGGAATGGGACGTGCCGCCTCTGCATCCAAAATTTCCCGTAACGTCATTTTTTTATCATATTTTATATTTTGTTACTTTCGCAACATACCTTGTTTTCTCGAAAAATTTTTCCCGCACAGCGGGGAAGCTTTCCCCACGGACCCGCCCTTGGGGGGACGGGTCCTCATCCCTTGTTATAGATCCTGGACCAAACGGACGGACCTACCGTCGATCCGAAAGTAGCTGCAGTCGCTGTTGGTCGAACCCACGTACGTATAGCCGAAGCCGAATGCGTAAGCGTAGCGCGAGGCGTCAGCAGAAGACGACCAATAGTAGCCGTACGAACCGACATCGTCCACCGCCGTTCCACGTCGGCGGCCACCGCAAGGAAGCGCCACAACGCCCAACCGCTCGAGGGAGGCGAACTGCTCCGCCGTGTAGGTGTTGCCTGACGGAACATTCAACCCGCTCATATAGGTTGACGACGTGCTTGTGCTCAGCACAGTCACAGAAATTTCATCTGGCGCAGTGAACGTCTCGGGAATCAGCATGAAGCATAGGTGCGATTCGTCTCCGT
>CAVFXQ010000076.1:0-3472 GCA_963626555.1 Clostridiales bacterium | reverse complement strand
CTCTCCCCCTCCAGCAAATCATCTACGGAGCTCCTGGCACTGGCAAATCGCACACTATCAAGGAACAGACGGTGGGAAAGGATGTGATTCGAACTACTTTCCACCCAGATAGCGACTACAGCACGTTTGTGGGAACTTACAAGCCGACAACAAAGTCTATCCCGGTTACGACAGTGATCGGCACTAAGGCAGTCGCAGTGGAGGATGAGGATGGTAACAAGATTAGCGAGGATAAAATCGTGTATGAGTTCGTCCCTCAGGCGTTCTTGCAAGCGTATGTTTCGGCTTGGCAGAAGTATGCCAACGTGAAGGTGGATGAACAGCCCGAAGAGGAGATTCTGGTGATTGAGGAGATCAATCGTGGCAACTGCGCCCAAATCTTCGGCGACCTCTTCCAACTGCTCGACCGTGGTGATAGCGGCTTCTCGGAATATCCGATCAAGGCGGATGCCGATATGAAGAAGTTCTTGCAAAAGGCATTTGCAAATCTTAATTTGGAGGGTGTGAAGAATACTTTAGAAGCGGTTTACGACGATTCAGACATCGCATCGCAGGTGTTGGCAGGTGATATCCTCTTGCTCCCCAACAACCTCTATATCTGGGCGACCATGAACACGAGCGACCAAAGTCTCTTCCCTGTCGACTCGGCTTTCAAACGCCGTTGGGACTGGCAATATGTGCCTATTAACGACGCAGGTTTGAACTATATGATCGAGGTGAACGGCAATCGATACGATTGGTGGCAGTTCCTTGAGGAGATCAACCAACGTATCCACAAGGTAACCTATTCTGAGGATAAGAAGTTAGGCTATTTCTTCTGCAAAGCCCAAAATGGTATGATCAATACAGACACATTCGTTAGCAAAGTGGTGTTCTACCTTTGGAACGATGTGTTCAAAGATATGGAGTTTGAGGGCGATGCATTTCGCGATGGAGAGAACGGCAAACTCACCTTCGACAAGTTTTACATCGTTGTAGGCAATAAGACGAAAGTGGTGAGCGATAAGGTAGAACAATTTTTTCGAAATCTTGGGTTGAGTCCCATTGTAGATGGGGATAGTGAATCAATATTGAAGTGAAATGAGGATTCTCATAGAAGAATACACCTACAACGCTGCCGATGTGCATGACGTGCTTCAAGGCATTGATGCTTTGGAGAATGTGTCGGGCAAGGTGTCGCTCCACTATGTTGGATATTATTATAATGTCTCGTTGGGCGACTGCGTTTTTATTCTTCCGAAAGTGATGCTCAAAGATGTGGACGGTCGAGAACTGGTGTTCGGCAAGTATGAACCGTGCGATATCATCGATTTCAAAACCAACAAAACATTCACCGATAAGGAGGAAGAGGATTTTGTCTACAAGTTCGCCGTGTGGATATACCGCGCCATCGTAGTCTACAAAAATGATGCTCGAAACGACGCTAATATCGTCTATCAGAAGAAGATAGCACAGGCAGGTCAGGGTAACCGCCGCCAAAGTAATACTTTCCTCGACATTCTCCTATCACTCGTACAGTTCAACCGAAACAACCAAAGTTTCTTCTTCTTTGTGCTGAAAAACACACATGCAGGACATAACAAGATTAACTGGACACGGACAATATCTTCAACGTCGGCAATCGTGCAAGACGATGCCATTGTCTATCTGAACCCGGTGAATAAGAAGCGAAAAATCAATTTCGACGAGGAGTTGCTCATCATCTTCTTCTCTATCCTCAATTATATTGGTGACACCTACGGATTTGAGAAGAACATCAACTGCAACTTCCCTCTTATTAAGGGTAAACATTTTGAAAAATACCTTGGCGGATATGGAATGGTGCGATTGCAACAAATAAAATACAAATATTTCTCCGACAAGGCGGTGCAGTTGTGGCAACTCTGCTATGCCTTTTTCGACGAGTCGCGTCAAGTGTTTGTTAATACCGAACGAAAGGAATACCTCTTGGTGAAGAGTTTCCACATTGTATTTGAAGCCATTATTGATGCACTCGTTGGCGACAATCCCCTACCCGATGGTATGGATAAAAAGCAAGAAGATGGGAAAATCGTTGACCATTTGTACACAGCGAAAAGTCTTATTGAGAATGAATGCGAGAACACCTATTATATTGGCGACTCGAAGTACTACAAGATGGGAAACGAATTGAGCAAGGAAAGCATCTTCAAGCAATATACCTACGCTCGTAACGTGATTCAGTGGAATCTTGATATTTTCAACAGTGGGCGGACATCCTCGTCGGGCATCAAACTTCGCGACGAAGAGACAGAGGGTTACAATATTATTCCCAATTTCTTTGTCTCTGCTCGGATGGATGAGCATTTTCGTTATGATGAAGACTGTATTCGAGAAAGCGACAAGCAGGAGACACGGCGCAAGAGCTATCAGTTTGAAAACCGATTGTTTGATCGTGACACGTTGCTTCTTTTCCACTATGATGTGAACTTTTTGTTTGTGTTGTCGCTCTATGCGAGAAATAATTGTGTGGAGCAGAAGAGTTGGAAGGAGAAGATTCGCGAGAAGTTTAGACAAACCATACAAGAGTGGTTACAAGAGAGTTTCTCTTTCTATGCGGTGAAACCTCACGAAGGGGTGGATGCGAAGAAGTATATCCGTAGTCATTTCAAGGATGTGATTGGCAAGATGTACGCTCCATTTGAAGACTCGGAGATTCTTTCGTTGGCCCTCGACAACAATGAGAAACAAAAGACGGACAACGACAATTTGCTGGCGGAGTTAAGCAAGAGTTTCTATGTGCAACCGTGTGCGTTAGGCGACAATCCCGAACCGATTATTGCACGAGCTATCAGTTCAGAAACCTTAATCTCCTATAATCCTGAGAAGAATGGCGTTCTGCTGGTGATGATGGAGAACTATGCGATCAAAAGTCAGAATTTCCTTTCGAATGGAAAATTGGCGGTCGGCATCAAGTATACCAAGGACACGATGGAGATAGTGGAGCATTTGCAGCGTTTAGGTTTTGTATTGTTCCACCATCGTAATGATGGCGACCAACACTTGTTCCGCATCATTGGTGAGTGCAAGGTGGTTGCCACTGATGAAGTTGAGCCAGACCGTTACAATATCATCAACACTACCGAAATGTACGTTTGCGTGAACATTGATGTTACAATCGAATTAGGTGCGACGCAATTGCGATGTTCAAAGAAAGGTTATACGCCTAAGACAAGATATGATGCACAATATGCTGAGTTTGAGGAACTAAAGACAAACAGGAATGAGTAGCACAATTAAGGTTTTTGGGGTCGTTGTAAAGTTCGCAATTTGCTTTATATCAGTAAAATACAAAGCAAGATTTCAAAAATAACCAAATGGGGCAGGATTTAAAGCGAGGATTCCAGCCCTAATTTTTATCTATCTCTAAAAATTTTAGCGGACAGTAATAAAAATTAAGTATTTTGTAAGACTACTTTCGTTTTGTATTTTTGCAAGTACTCTTATCAAGGAT
>CAVFXQ010000075.1:0-3520 GCA_963626555.1 Clostridiales bacterium | reverse complement strand
AAAGATCGTTGGATCTTAGTTGGCAAAATCCTTGTCGCTGTTGGGACAGCGATTTTGGGCTACTTCGGACTAAGTAGCTGAAGCCAATAAGGGGAAGGGTAATGCCTTCCCCTTTTTTATATGCAAAATATCACTATCCGCTAAAACTATGTTTGAGTTTGCCTATCTTTGCGTAATTAAGAATATCTATAAGTCAAGTTCCCAATAAATTGTCTAATCAATCCTGTATGGACTTATCACGCCACTTTATATTACTCAACGGTGAGGCAAAGACCTTGAAAATTGACTCAATCTATCGAGTTTCGTCAAACGCATTTCGTTTACACTTTAAGAATAATCCCCAACCCTACACATACGGAACGGATAAAGTAATATGGCTGCGCAACCCCGAATGGATTAACATTGCCAACAGCAAAGTGTACATAGATGGTGTTCATAGGAAAGATCTCCGTGAAATTTGGAAATTTACTCATGGTGAAAAGACATATTTTCGCATAGTCCATTTAAATGGATATGTAGAAGACGATGCCACAGGCAGGATGCATATCATTACATCATGCTTGAGTGAGCAACGAGCCAAGGACACTTTCGCCTATATGAAGGACGTTGCAGAAATCAATCCACTTCGGAATGAAGACACAGGAGGTGGATTGCTGACAAGTTTGTATGACAAGATAGATTTTATTGATGACAGAACAGTTGCGAGTTGCTATCTCAATCCAGAAAAGCACGAACCACAAAGTCTGAAACACGATGATTTAATTTATCCATTCGGATGCAATGCTAGTCAAAAGAAAGCAGTGGCTACTGCGTTCGAGCGTCAATTAAGCGTGATTCAAGGACCTCCAGGAACTGGTAAGACACAAACTATACTCAATATCATTGCCAATATTGTGCGACAAGGCAAGACGGTGATGGTCGTATCAAACAACAACTCCGCAACAATCAATGTGCAAGAGAAGTTGGAGAAATACGGTCTCTCATTCATTGTTGCAGCACTTGGTAGCAAAGAAAACAAGGAAGCTTTTATCGCCAACCAACCAGTAGTTCCATCGGAATGCAAAACCTGGGATATCTCTATTACGAACAGTCTTCGTATGAAGCGTGACTTGCACACCACTTTGCAACGACTTGACAAAATGTTTGCTCTTCAAAACGAGAACGCCCAATTGCTTCATGAACAGCAGGCCATTGCTTTAGAATGGAAACATTTCTGCATGGACAATGGCATTAGTGAGGATATGAAATTATCCCATTATGACAATTCAAAGCGTATCATCTCACTTTGGCTTAAATATCAAGCAATAGCAAACAGCAAACCAGAGCTGACAAACTGGTTTGCAAAGGTGTGGACGAACCTGAAATGGATATGGATGAAGTGGACCTGTCGTTATCAACTGCACATTGAGAACGACTTTAATCGTGCAGACCTTACTCAGCCTATCCGTAAGTTGCAAGCACTTTACTACCTCAATCGTCAACATGAGATTACAGAACGCATTGCTAAAATAAAAAAAGAACTTACTAACTATGACGCAAAAGGGTTAACAAACTCATTGACAGAACTGTCTATGAGTTTATTAAAAGACTCTTTATCAAACCATTACAGTAAAAACAGACGTACAATTTTCTCTAATGAAAAAGATTTAGGGAAGTATGGAAATGTTCTGACGGAGCAATACCCTGTAGTACTTAGTACCACATTCTCTGCTCGTTCATGTTTGTTCACAGACAAGCCATACGATTATATCATTATGGATGAAGCCTCCCAAGTGTCAATAGAAACAGGGGTACTGGCACTAACTTGTGCCTACAATGCCGTGATTGTTGGCGACTTGCTACAGTTGCCAAACGTAGTAACAGATGAGGACAAGCAGAAACTCAATGTCATAATGAAGCAATACGACATTGCAGAAGGTTATGATTGCGCAAAGAATAGTTTTCTACAATCAATACTCAACGTGGTGAAGGATGTACCAGAGACTTTATTGCGCGAACACTACCGATGTCATCCTCGTATTATTAATTTCTGCAATCAGAAGTTCTACGGAGGCAATTTGCTCATCATGACTGAAGACCATGGAGAAAAAGATGTTCTCTATGCAGAAAAAACCAACATAGGCAACCACTGTGTAAACCACTATAACCAACGTGAAATTGATGTAGTGAAGAAAAGCGTACTACCCAAACTGCAAGACTACGAAAGCATTGGTATAATCACTCCGTACAACAATCAAGTTGAGGCTTTTCACAGAGAGTTGCCAGAGGTTGAGACGGCAACCATCCACAAGTATCAAGGTCGAGAGAAGGAAGCCATTATATTAAGTGTTGTAGACAATCAAATATCCGACTTCACCGATGATGCCAATATGCTGAACGTCGCCGTATCAAGAGCCAAAAAGAAATTCTGCTTAGTAGTAACTGGAAATGGACAGGAGAAGAAAGGCAACATCACGGACTTGCTCGACTACATTGCCTACAATAACTGCACAGTAACAGAGAGCAAATTGGCCTCCATTTTTGACTACCTCTATGCACAATACACAGAGCAGAGAATAGCTCTTCTCAACAGTCATCCTCAAATTTCTGAATATGCTTCTGAAAATCTTACCTATGCGCTACTCTGTGAAATCATAGCATCTGATATTCGCTATAACTGCCTCAAAGTGCTTTGCCACATTCCCCTAAGGCAAGTTGTAAAAGACACATCGTTAATGTCGGAAGAAGAACAAAAATACGCTTCTAACTACAGCACGCATTTGGACTTTCTCATCATCAATCGTGTGAGCAAACAACCCGTCTTGGCAATAGAGACAGACGGCTATTCATTCCATAACGAAGAGACACAACAACATCAACGAGACATAATGAAAGACCATATTCTTTCACGCTACGGTCTACCCCTTCTTAGATTATCAACCAAGGGAAGTGGAGAGCGTGAAAAGATAGTCGAATTGTTAACCCAACTATTATAGACTTGCCCTTAACCAAAATTTATAGAAAAATATTGCTGTCCACTAAATATCCGAACAGCGCGAAAAACCGTCCGCGAGTCCAGTAAATAGGATTTCTTTTCTGTATAGTAGATCTGCTAACTGTACGAACATCGGCTGTCCGTTAAAATGTGTACTTTTACCCATGGTTATATATTTTTTCACAAACAAAAGTAACAAAAAGGGTGGGTTCCGAGACAGAAACTCTCCCTTGTTTTTTTATGTTTGAAAAAGTTTTAGCGGACAGTAATAATTTTTTTTCAGATGACACCCTCCTGCCAATTTTCATCAACCCCAACTCCTAATTCCTAATTTCTCATTCCTAATTCCTAATTCTTAAATTCCTCATTCACCATCCACTCCCCAATCGTCCCTGTCTCCGAAGAAAAGCCACAGCCAATCTTGAAGAGTTTGCGACTGTCTGAAGCATACTCTCTCGTATAGCCTTTGTCGTTGATTTGTTGCAAAGCTTCCTCCGCCGTTCCATCCAACTTGAACTCAAAGATGTAGATGAATTTATCCGTCTC
>CAVFXQ010000074.1:0-3630 GCA_963626555.1 Clostridiales bacterium | reverse complement strand
TACCATAGAAGAGGCATTTTTATACGACCCGAAAACGAAAAAATGGATGCGCTACTCTCGGAAGAAAGATAACAGCGTCATCATTGAAGAAAAATCCTATTCAAGGTTTCTCAAGAAGTATATGGGGGCATTTGTATAACTGAAATCAATAACGAACCTATTATTATGGCAACAAAGATTATTGATATAGACTACGAACAGGATATTGTTAGTAGTCCTTTGGGCTATTACATCACTTCCGTAGGAAATACTCTTCTGAGTCGATAAAGACCAGTTTCGTACATATATCGACCGTATAATATTTGAGGGTTTATGTTTAGTTTGTCTGCTAAATCCTTTACTGCTAAGTGAACAGAATAAGGATTATAGTCTTGAACTTTATTCATGAAATTATTCCATATTGTAGGTGAAATAAAAATATTTTTTGCAAACAAGTTTGCTTCTTCCTCTTGTTTGTCAATATCCTCAGAATTTATATTTATAAAAGTTTCAGAATTATTTGATAAATGCATTTTTATATGTCCAATCTCATGCATAATAGAAAAAGCGAAATTGTCTATGTTGGCAAGTCTTTTTGTAATAACGACAGTTGGGTTATCTCCAATCCAAAAAGAGAGACCGTCAACAGGAATTTGTCCTTCTTTTGGAATGTATATGAGACGAACGCCATAGTCTAAAAACACTCTTTGGACTCTGTCATAGGTGTCTCTATTTTCAGTTGTAATTTCAATGATTTTATGACATAGTTCGTCTATACAATTCTTGTCAAACGGATTATTTATTTTAGTTTTTGAGGACTGGTTGATACAATAATATTTCCATGTGAATAATGCGTTCGTATCAACATGTAGCTTATCTGATTTCTTGAAGTAAGATTGACGTTCTTCTTTGTTGGACAATTCTAAAAATTCTTCTATAGAAGATACTTGGAAAAAATCTAATGTTTTGATCAGTTTATCGTGTACGGAATTATCTGAAGGACATAGTTTTTTTAGTATGGGAAGCGACACTTTTTTTGATAGAATCGTCCAATCACTCATATCTTTCAGTCGTTTTATCACTTTATCATCCTTGTACGCTTTTTCTAAATCATTTGATATTTGAATCTGTAACAGTTTGTCTGCACTTATTCCTAATACAGACTCAATTAAAATTGCCATTTCTGCGGTAATGTTACGTCTCCCCTTTATTACATCATTCAGAATAGGCTTGGCTATTCCAGTGATATCACAGAGCTCACTTTGCTTCATAGCCTTATAAGAAAGCGTTTCTGTTATAATGTCACCTACAGACTGAACTGTTGAATATAGACTCTCCATTATTTATTTTTTTATTTTCAGTAACGCAAATATACCATTACCAATTATGATAATGGTATATTCACAATAAGTATTTTTCACCTTATTAGTCCTCTCAGCCTCAAAATTTGTTTACTTGGGAAAAATACGAGTTTGGCCATTGTCTGAAGATCAATTTTTTCTCCAAACACAATGATTGAAGTAGGGTGAAGGACTCTTTCCATTTCGAAAAAACCTTCGAAAAAAAGTTTTTTAGTAACAGTATTCCGAAAAACTCCGTTTGTACTTATAGCAACCGTGCTATACAAAGGAATCCCCTTAAAACAATAGTTGAAACTTTCACGTTCAGCCCAACTGATAGAGGGAATTACGTTTTGTCCTCTTCTCTGTAGAATTTGTCCGATTGTTCTATTTCTCTGCACATTAAAAACTTTACTTGCGTAAGTCATATTGGGCAATAAAGAAAAATCTGGTGTGATGATTCCAGCGAAATTGCATAAAATATCAAGGTCGCGGTTGGTGTACTTTGGATTCCAAACATCTTCAAAACTGGCATCATCTATGAAAAAGTGTATCCAGTTGAAAGTACAATTCTTGTGACTTTTAGCTGTTTTCCAATCAATGATAGATTTTGGCAGTTCTCCATAGTATGCATGTAACTTTGGAATGTCATAGTCATCCAACTCAAGTCCATTTAACAGGTCAACTCTGTGAAAGCTTTTTCTGAATACTCTCTGTCTCCATTCGGTATCTTTTCTCATATGTTAATGTCCATTATTAGTGATCTATCTAACACATTGCCAATTGGAATGCCGTCTACTTTTAGGGTATTCCATAAATCAGTATCGTCGTCGAAAGTTGATAAAAGGATGCCTTCTTTGTGGTCATCTATATCAACTTGAGTACCGAGATATTTCCCATCCCAATCTTTTTTTTTAGGAATTTCCCAAAATTTATGAGGGTATGACTCCATAAAAAGTTCGTAAAATTTATTATTATCTACATAGTAGAAGATAATCTTAAAAAAAGACTTCCAATAATAGTCAAATATTCCTTTCTTATCGACTGTCATGGCGTTCCTTGCGTCATCTACTGTCCAACCCAAATCGCTTTCCAATATAAATGGGTCATTGGGCATCCAATTGCTAATAATTATTTTTTCCATTTTGAGAATTTATTTACTAAAGACCACTGCTTTTTTGTTAAAGGGAATATATTATCCTTTGAGTGGCTTTCCCTGTTAATTACTCCTGTCTTTTCATCAATGAACATCTTATGTCCATGAGATTTGTCCCCTTCTATGTCTATACAATACTTTAGTATATGTTTTTTATAAAAGAATAGGTGCTTTATGCGACCTGCTTTTTCGCTGTAAACAGCATATACTGTATCTGCTGTATTAGACAGAACAGGTGTTCTTCCATTTTTCGTGATGTAGTCTGCTATGACTTTTATGCCATCTATAACATCCAATGTTATATACTTCCTATTTTCAATTGGAATAGATTGACTTTCTATGTCATAGGTTCCTCTTCCTCCCATAGTATTTATTTTTTTAATTTATAATGGTTTAGTTGATCAAAGTATAACTATTACCTTTTAAACGGTGAATTCAACCGTATAAGTTGTTCCGTATAAAAACCTTTATCTTCACCAATTTTTTGATGCAATCTAATAAAATCATTTTTCCTCCTTTCTTTTTTGTAGTTCAAAGTTAGAGAATTATTTATTCTCATACAATAGAATATAGCATTCTCGTATATGCGAATTACAGAAAATTTTTAAACAACTTATCAACAAGTTTATGAACAAAACCGATTTTTTAAATTTTCGTGAAGGTATGTGGTAAAATGAATAAAAAAACTTCTCCGAAATATCATAATTCATGTAGATTTTATCGCTATCTTCGCTATGTCTATTATTCTTGTATTCACGCTAATTTAGTTAATTTTACCGACACGACGTAACTCAAGCATATTTGAAATTCATTTAAACACTTTAATAGAAGAATACCCTTATGATTAAGTTAAGAAAATACAAAGAAGTCATAAAAGATTTGTTAAAGGATATTTCAGAAGAAAATGTTGAGTTATCTGTAGACTCCGTTTGCGAGGGATATTTGCGAACCAATTTAACCAGGAGAGAGGCTTTTATTGACTATCTGCTTCGTTCCTCCTTAGATTTAGAAGTAACAGCAGATGGGATAGATGGCATCACTCCCAATTTCTCTCTCTTCAGATATAGGAATTGTAGTTACTGCGAATTTATTATCTATATAGCGTACAACAAAGTTGAAGATGAACGAAGACGAGAAATTATCGCATGTTTCCAT
>CAVFXQ010000073.1:0-3717 GCA_963626555.1 Clostridiales bacterium | reverse complement strand
TTGCCGTCAAAGCGACCGCCTCGTCGCCCTTACAGTAGTTGACTGGAGTGGTGACCGTTGGCTTGTCAACACCTACAACCGTAACATTAACAGGCATACGCTTACTTTCAGCGAAAGGAGCTTCAGTATCCTTTTGAGAAACATAGAATGTTTTAACACCTGGAGTAGCTACATCTACAGCAGGGACAGCAGTTGAAGCCGTTCCACCCTCTTCTGCAGTGTACCATTGCAACTCGTAAGTTGGAGCTGTTATTTGAACCAAATCAGCCATATCAACAGCAGAGTTAACACATACCGTTGTGTCATGATAGAAAGGAACTGGTGTTGATACAACCACCACCTTAAACTGGTCAGCCTCGCCGATACAATTAGAAGCCGTTTTTTGGCGGACCCAGAAGTAGTATTCACCGTCAGCATCCAAACTAACGCTTGGCACAGTCTCCGACCAGCCAGTTGCAGGAGCTTCGGTGTCAGTCTTTTTTCCAGCTACCCACTCCAACGTGTTACCTGTTTCAGCCGTAGCAGCATCTTCGACCGTTTGAGTCTTTCCTGCCTCAACCATGAAACTAAGGTCTGTTGAAACGATTGCGTCTGGAAGTGGATTCACTGTAATATCAAAAGTGGCAGGTTCGCTTTCGCAGCCCGTTGCTTTGTCGGTAACTACGATTGAGTAAGTAGCGTCAGCCTCCAGAGCATCAAGATCTGCCAAGAGAGAAGTGAACGATGTGTAAGTCGTTGTTCCGTCTGGAGCCGTGATGACGAAAGAATAAGAGAGACCAACGAGAGCGTCGGCCGTTTTTGCGGCTGTGGCCAAAGTAGCATCAGTAGAAGCCTGTCCCTTACAGAAAGAAGGAATAGTAAACGATGGCACCGTTGGCACAGGATTTGCCTTTACGATAAACTCAGCCGTTTTATCGCATTCTGTTGTCTTAGCCTCATTCTCAAAATTATCGTGAACAAGGACGATGTATTTCGTACCCTTTTCAGTAACATCCGACCAATCAACAGTAAGATCTTCAGCCTTAGAGCCAGAAGTCACGGTTGTACCGACCACATTGGCAGCCGATTCAGAACCCTTGTACCAAGTGATAGTGTAATCAGTGTAGTCGTTGCCTTCAGAGTCTGTTCCCGTAATGTCGTTAGTAGAAAGTACGGTAGACTCGCCTTTACAGAGGCTAACCGTAGAAGTCGTCTTATCAACAGTTCCACCCTTAGCCGAGATAACAGGGTCTTTAGGTTCTGTACATTTAGGGCATTCGATTGTTGCCTCTATAACCTCAGAAACCGTATAAGCAGCACAAGCCTCGTCTGGATTAAAATAAGTGTAAGCAGACAAAGTTGAAGCATCACCCAAGACAACACGGAAATAGATTTTTTCGGCCTTTGGATTTGCCTTCAAGACAGCGGCAAAAGCCTCCGACATATCTTTCTTATAAGATTCGGTTGACATTGAACCAATCGTCACCCAACCATTTTTGTCCTCCTTGTCAGGATTGTACTGAATGATATAGTTCGCTTTTGTACCATAGTAGTTTTCAATCATACTCGTCACCTCAGCATAGACATCAACATCAGCACCATCACAAGAGACAGCCTCCGTAGCATAGGTATTAAGGTCAAAATATGCACTAATAGAAGGAGAAGCACACGCATAAATCTGAATATCATCCAAAATCAAGTCGTTACCATTCTCATTATAAGATGCACCACCACCTTCTGATATGATTTCAAACCTTAACGCAGCGCCACCACCATTACCTGTGGTCAACTGAATCGGCACGGAAACCTCCTTCCACGAAAGACCCGCATCCTTTGAAGCATATCTTGTGACTACGGCAGAAGTTACGACATTACTTGCATCATTAGCATCCGTGGCACGAATCTTAATTTTGACAGGATTTGGAGAATTTGAAAAAGTATTTATGAAACATTTTACCGTCAAATATTTATCACACAAACCTGTGATTGTACGATCATAAATAGTCTCACCTGCCTTATTACCACAATTCAAGAAGAGCATTGCACCATACGCACTACCTTCGTAAGTATGATCGGGAACAAAAACAAATCCATTCTCATTAGGGTTCGTTCCATTAAAGCACTGCGCTTCCCAACCCCACTGCGTACCATCTCCACCAGACAAGTCGCCCCACATACAAGTTACATTACCAGAGACGTTGTACCAACCCTCTGTTCCTCCAGTACCTTTACCTGCTGCAAAGCTCGAGCCTCTACCACCAACGAAATTAGCTCCAGGAATATCATAGTCTAATTTATAAGACCAACCACCAGAGTAAGCATCAGTTGTAGGAGTTGTTTTTTCTACCTTTACAGGTTCGTTGATATCCGTATAATCCCAAACCCAGTATTTACCCTTTTCAGTAAAAGTTCCAAAGTCGTCCTGCCAAATCAACTTACGCGACATCGGTTTTCCATTATCATCTTGACAACACATCACATCGCTAATCGTAAACTCTTGAGACTTTACTGTTTCCCCCTCTGAGGTGGTAATCTCACAGTAGTAAACATAATCCTTCTCAACATCACCAGAAGTGTGTGAATAAGAAACCCCTGTCGCACCAGAAATAGCAACGCCATCCCTGTACCATTGGTACTTACAATTAACAAACGCACCCTCCAAAGAGAGGACCGCATTTTCACCACCTGCACAAACTTGAGAAACAGCACTAATAGTAGGCTCAACCTCTGCATAGATTTTAATACTCTTTATTGAGATTGCCTCACCTTCACCCATCTGGTTGATGTAGATGTTGACTTTCAATTCGCCACCTGCAATAGTCCCCTTTGTACTGCTATTAGATGTAGGACTCTCAAGTTCTTTAGTACTGCATGCACCCGCTTTTTGTTCAGGGGATCCTACATTTTCACCATCTTCCTGCGAATTATTCATACCCACCTTTATTGAAGCACTATAGCCCGAACTAAGATGTGGTTTTGTGTTACTTCCACTTGAGTTTAAGTAGGTTGCAGCGCAAGGGTTGCAATATTCAACCACGACTTTGTACTTTCCTGAGTTTTTCAAACCACGAACAGTATACGTCATAGCCAATTTGTTAGAGTTCCATTTCTGCTCACCCGCAGAAAAGACAATTCCCCACGCTGCATCCTCATTGTCGTACATACGGGCGGAATCCAAACGAACTGGGTTCTTCACTACGGCATAGTGACAGTTCGTACCATCCAACAAAAACGAAGAATATGTACTCTTTTCATCCTCCCCATTCGGAGCATAGTCGGTATTCTTCGGAGTCGTGAAATCAGCCCCCATCGTGATGGAACCCGAAAAGACTCCCAAAAACTCTGTCACCGCATCCTTAGAAAGGAAATACGCATCATCCGCACCTTTCTGCGTTGATTTAAATTCTGTTCCCGAAACAAGGATCAGGTCTTGCGCCCACAAACAAGCTCCCGCCAGTAAGGAAACGCAAACGAGTGTTGCCCGACGCAATGCCTGCACCACTCTACTTTTTGTTTTGTAATTTTGCATCCTCATAATCTTTTGCCCTATTATAAAAACACTATACTTTACTCTCCAATTTATATTTGAATAAATCTCTTTCTTTATCTCCTTTAAACCACACGAAAAACCTTCAGGCTGATGTCTGAAAGTTTTCCGTTCTTTTATTCTATGAGAAACAAATTATCTACAGAAATGTTTTGTAACACACCAAGTGTAGCCTAACATAATCTCATGAG
>CAVFXQ010000072.1:0-4128 GCA_963626555.1 Clostridiales bacterium | reverse complement strand
TCTCCTCGGCTCTCCGCCTCGACCGCTTCCCCTTCAGAAAGCGAGTGCAAAGATATGGCGGGTTTCAGTAACTACCAAATATTTTGGCAGAAATTTCGTAAGAAATTTCAAATTGAACATATCACGCTAACTGTCAATACTTTGACTAACTACGTTCAACCAACTTTTATTCTTGACTAAATAACGAGACACCAACGAAATCATTCAAACGAGAGCGGTAGCTCCGCCATAAGGGCATGTATTTTGACAACAAAGCTTCAAAAGCCTTGTTGTGGAGACGTTCTTTTAGATGGCACATCTCGTGGACTACCACATAGTCGATGCACTCGATGGGGACACGAGCCAAGAGCAGACTCATCCGTATAGTGCGTGTGGTTTGTGTGCAACTGCCCCACTGCGTCTTCATCATTTGTATCGTCCAAGTGAAATCGTGCGTGTCCATACGGGATTGCCATTGCTGGAAACGTATGGTCAAGCAGTCGTGTAGTTGGGCACGGTAGAAATCGAGCAAGACATCCATCCGCTTCTCTCGTGTAGCACCGGGACGAACGTAGAGTAAGAGGTGGCTGTGTGTCTTCTCAACGTGAGGAACGGCATCTCGCTCAATGACACGGAGAATATAGCGTATGCCAAACAGATAATGGTTCTCGCCGGAGACATACTCGCGGTGAGTCTGACGTTCTGCCTCTAAAAGAGACTTTTGTTGACTCTTGATCCAAGCCGTTTTTGAGAGAGCGAAGGCACGCAAATCCTCTTCTGTGCAGTAGTCGGGAGCGGAGATGTGGACACGCGCATCTGGCGGATAAACTGATAGATGGATGTTGCGTATCTTCTTGTATTCCACCTCTATATCAATGCCTGAGATGGTCAGGGTATTAGAACTCTTCATTGGCACGAATGATATCCATCAATTGTTTTAAGTCTATATTCTCTAGCAATGATAATTTCTTTATTTCACGATCAAGCATTTTTTGACGACTTGAGATATTTCTCCAATTTTCTTGAGCATAGCTTGCTATACAAGCGAGTATTCTATTCGTCAACTCCAGATCTTCGCCCACATTGTCGTAGATGGCTCTTTTCCCTTCAGTATCAATGCCTTCGGGATAGTCTTTGCTGCCGTTACTAACACCACGAGCCAATTCTATAAGTTCGAGCAGTGCTTCTTTATAGGCTATCTTATTCTCTTTCAATTCTTTAAGAAGACGAATAAGGCGTTTGGAAAGGCGTTCGTACTCCTCGGGGTTTTGGTCGTGTTTGCGGTTTATCACACGGCGCACGTTGTTGGAAATGACTTCGGCACTGTATCGCTCGCCGTATTTTTCGTCGACGGCTTGGGCATCTTCCAATAAAGCCTCGTTAGACTTTTTCGCAGAGATGACATCGATGAACGAGAGGTCGTCCAACATGCCCAGCACCTCCGTTTCTTTGGCGGAGATGTATTGGTCGAGCAGCATTCTCATCTTGCTGTCATACTGCACGATGTCCGTATCTTCGTTGGCAGCACGGAGGATGGCAGCCATCGTCTGGTCATAGTCGATCACCATATTATGGATTTTCTCTTCCTCCGCCCTCGTATAGCCAGCCTTTTCCATCTCGGTGGCGATTGCCAAATAGCAGCGAGTCAACTTGCGACTGGCTTCGTAGAACTCATCACGAAGAGGGGCTTTGCGATCCATCTCTTCCTGACGCTGTTCCTCAGGAGCATAACGGTCGTCGAAGACAAAATAATGGTAGAAATCAGTCTCCGAGCGAGGAGCCTCAACAGGTTCGCACACCTCATGAATGTGGTTGATGGCTTTGTCCAACTCCTCTTTAGCCTCTTTGATACGATTTTTGAGTACGTCACCGACATCGCCTGGCGAATAGCCACTGAAAGCGCCACTCGTATAGTCATCTATGGCGTTGGAGATGTTGTTGAAGAGGTCTTTGTAGTCGATGATATAGCCATAGTCTTTGCCTGCAGCGTTGCGGTTGACACGGCAGATGGCTTGGAAGAGGTTATGGTCGCGCATCTCCTTATCTATATAGAGATAGGTGGCATGCGGAGCGTCGAAGCCCGTCAGCAGTTTATCCACCACGATGAGGAGTTTCATATTCTTATACTCCTTGATGAATTTCTCTTTCGCCCACTTCTCGAAATCCACAGGAGACTTATCGCCCATCATACGTTTGGCTTCATTGTATTGAAATTCCTTTTCTGCCTTTGCCCCTTCCCCACTGTAGCCTTCGTTGAGACCAGGCTTTTCGAGGGGTTCGTAACTTGTTACAACGGCGCAATGACCCGCCATGTCAGTCTCCTGAAACTCATGCCAATAGCGGTATGCCTGGTAGATACTGCCTGCCACCAACATAGCGTTGCCACAACCTTTTTCGAGGTATGGAATGAGTGTAAAATCCTTGCAGACATCTGCCACAATCTTTTTGATACGATCGCGACTTGAGTAGAGTTTTTGGAAAGTCGCCCATCTGTCTTTCACCGCCTCCTTGGCTTTTTGCGTAAGTTTTCTCGTTGTTTTCTCGAAGATCTCGTCGACAGAGGCTTCGGAAGAGAGGGTTTGTTCGATGTTGCGGCTCTCGTAGCGGAGGTCGCAGATCACGCCATCCTCCACAGCCTCGTCGAATTTGTAGGTGTGGATCCACGAGCCGAACTGTTCGAGCGTGGTAGCTTTATCCGTTTTGAGGAGAGGCGTTCCCGTGAAACCGATCATCATGTATTTATCGCCCATGCAGAGTTTCATCGCCTCGTGGAGAACGCCCCCCTGGGTACGGTGGCATTCGTCGACAAAAACGAAGAGATTGCCCTTCGGTTTATATTCTTTGGGGAGATTTTTCTTTATATCATCCAAAAACTCCTCCATCTGACGTTTGGACGACCTTTTCCGCTTTCCGTCGCCGATAGAGACAGCCTGATAGTCGCTTTTACCTCCTCCGAACTTGTGGATGAGGGTGCAGATGAGTTTATGGTTCGACTCGTTGAGGGCGTTGAGAAGACCTCTGCCGCTGGTGGCACGATAGGGACGTTCGTCGACGTTGAGGAATCCCTGCTCCATTTGGCTGTCGAGTTCGTCGCGGTCGGTGATAATCACGATGCGAGGGTCGTTTTCGACGTGCGTGAAAATCCATTTGGCGAGCCAAACCATCGTGAGACTCTTGCCAGAGCCTTGGGAGTGCCAGATGATGCCGTTTTCGCGTTTGCGGATACGCTCTTGCGCCGCTTTGAGTGCGAAATACTGGTTAGGACGAGCAGCTTTCTTAATGCCAGCGTCAAAAATGATGCAGTGGCGGATAAATTCCAGAAAGCGAGACGGTTCGAGCATCTGCAACACAGGGCGTTCAAGCCACGAAGGAAATTTCTTCGCCGTATAGGGAGAAGGCGGACAAGGGTCGCCGCACGGTTCTTTCCATTTTAGGTAGAATTTCTCGGGCGTTTTGATCACGCCATACCAGAGGCCTTCGCTTCCGTTGCCAGCCATGATAAGTTGCACAGTACTGAAGAAAGGAGCGATCTCGCCCAACTCTTGGTTGCGGATGTTTTGGCGGATGGCATCGTGCACGCTGACGGCGTCTTTTTTCAGTTCAATGACGGCGAGCGCGATACCATTGACATAGACCACGAGGTCGGGACGGCGGTGAGCCACATCTTCAATATTACGCTTGACGGTAACCTCTTCTGCGATCTCAAAAAAGTTTTGTTCAGGCTGTTCCCAGTTGATGAGGGAAGTCTGCGTGCTGAGTTTACCATGATCTTGGCGCACTTGAATGCGAGAAGTGAGCAGTTCGTAGGTTAGTTTGTTGGCGTCGTAGAGTTCGCCTGCGTTGGAGCAAGCGGAGGCGTCACGCAGTTTTTTGATCATCTCGGAGGCTTGTGTGTCGTTGAGATGTTGGCGTTCTATGAGGAAACGGCGCAAGACATCTTCGCGGATGTTGCCGTTCTCTTGATCCTTGAAGTTACCAGCATATTGATAAAGACTATGCACTTGACAAATTGTGCGGATGAGGCTATCCTGCCCCACTCTTTCACTCTTAGTTACTTGATTGTGTTCGTACATTTTCAGTTCATTTTTTGAGTTTTTCGTGCAATCTAATTTTAAAACGGCACTTTTTTGCCCTTATTTTCGCTTAATT
>CAVFXQ010000071.1:0-4558 GCA_963626555.1 Clostridiales bacterium | reverse complement strand
GGAACTCACCCTTGTTTTTTATGCTTGAAAAAGTTTTAGCGGACAGCAATAATTGAGATTACATCACACATTGCTCTATTAAATCTTATTTGCTCTTTTTTATTGGCCAGTAATATCCAAATTCACCTGAGGTGCCACTAGTATACTCTTTAAAGGCACCCCAACCACTAGGTTTAAAATAGGTATCGTATTTTATAGTATGCGTACCTCCATTTCCAAGTTGACCAGAGTCCGTTATCTTAGCATAATATTGGTAGTATGTATAATCCTTGTATTCGGTACCGCTTTCTGATTTTCTATATGTGTACACATAGATACAGTCTGAACTGAAGTACTTTACCTGTGGACCTTTCATCAAGACGTATTTTTCTTTGTCTCCCTTCTTATAGATTGCAAAATATTCTTCGCTTTTATCAAAACTTATACTACCGTAGGCTTTGCAATAGGTATTGCTAACTATTTCTGAAAAATCCGAAAAGCTTGGAGTGCATAATAAGTCAGAGTATTTCGTATTTATGTATCCTCTCACTACGGGGTCATCGTTAGCACATTTGAACGAATATTTCTCTCCATCTTCTAAACTAACAGAAATTTGATAGCAACTTTTGTATAAGTGTAGTGCGTTGGCACCCCAAAGGGCACCACTTGGAAGTCCAAAGTCTACAAAACTATCATCGTAAACTTTGATTATCAGAGTGTTGGTCGTGTAGGTCCCACAAGATAGGGTTATTTTACATTCTCCAACATTTCGTCCTGTTACGGTAATTGTGTTGGTCGGCTTGTTAAATGTGTAGTCTATGACCCCATAGGCTGAACCGTATGTTTTCAATTCGTCGGCTGTTGGAATGCTCTCAAAGTTTAACGAAAGGTTAGAAACGTCGGCTTTGGTTGGGGTTACTGTGTATGTGATTTTTTCTGTTTCTCCTCTTCTTATGCTTAATGTGCCGATAATTCCGCTTTCTGAACTTGCTTCAATTTTATCATTTGATAGTTCAATGGATTTCAACGAATTGTCAACGACAATTTCAAAAGTAGCAGTGAGGGCTTGTAAATTCCCTCGATTGAGAGTCGCTGTGATTGTTGCTGTCCCATCGGCAAGTCCGACAACGTTACAATAAGGAGTCCCTGCAGCATTCGTTGCTACTGAGTTGATTTTTGCAATTGAAGAATTGGAGGAGGACCAAATTACATTGGAGAACTCAATGCCATAAAGGTCTGTGAGGTTATTGGGAGAAAAGAATATGTTAATAGTTTCTTCTTTTGTAAGAGTGGCTTTGTGTATCTCATTTCCGTATTCATTTAATACCCAAAGAGATATGGCGGAAGGATATGTTTGCTTGACGGTTACTGTGCATGTTTTTGTTATTCCACCTAATGTGATTGTTAACGTAGCGGTTCCTTCTTCCTTGCTGTTTATAGAAAAAACGATACTGCCATCTCTTTTCTCTCCCTTCGTTATTGTGGCGATATTTGTATCTGACGATTTGATGATTGCTTCATCCCACAAGGAATTTATAGTGTAGTCGGATTCTGCGAGGTCTAATGTGGCAGTGAGCTCCGCTGTTTTATTTGGAAACATATTCATCGTCTCTTTGTCTAAATTGAAGGCATTAATGGCTTTCTTGTATACTTCCACTATGCACTTTTTCTCAATTTTTTCTCCATCAACGTTTTTAAATGAGGCAACAATGCATGACGTCCCCGCTTCCACTCCAGTAACCTGAAAAGAACAATCTTCCTCTTTTTGTGTGATTTTTGCTACCTGTGCATTCTCGGATGCTAAATTTATGGAGCAGAATGAAGCCACTTCTGGATTCAAACCAATAGGAAGAGAGTCCGTTTGGTTATAGCGGATCTTAAATGTGTCTGGAAGATAGATGCTTTTTATCTGCACCTTGATGACTTCTATCTGTACTTCTACTGTCTTGCCCAAAACTGTCGCCGAAATGGTGGTCGTTCCTTCTCTTAATGCGTAAACCCTTCCTTTGCTGTCTACTGAAGCTATGGTTTTGTTTGAACTGTTCCAATAAACGGCGGCTGTGTCTAACGACTCTGGTAATATTTGAACATAAAATTTTTTAGACTGCCCTTCTTCCATTCTGTTGTTCTCTGGGAGGTCTTCCGAAATGAACTCGACGCTTTCTAATTGTATTGTGTCGTCACTTTTCTCTTTCTTGCAACCAACCCACGCAAGTATCGCACAGAAAAATATAATTGCTAAACTTATGGTTACTCTTGAAAAATTGTAATTGCTTCTCATATCTGTGAATAATTGATTTGTACTTAAATTGCTTTGTTCCTCATTGTAAACATTTACAAATGTAGTGAAAAATTTTTGATTGTGAAATTTACAATGCTGAAAATTAGTTAGCTCTCTATGGGTTGGAAAAACGGATGAGATAGGGTGAACTATGGTTGGAAAAACGGACAAAATATGTACTTTTGTGGTTGGAAAAACGGATGTTGATATGATTAAACGAAAGATAATCAGCAAATTAGAAAATTTTTATAAGTCAAGCGAAAATGCAATGCTCATTACAGGGGCAAGACAGGTTGGAAAAACGTATGCAATCCGTCAGTTCGGAAAAACGAATTTCGCATGTTTCGTTGAATTTAATTTTCTGGAAAATCTTGAGGCAAGACATATTTGCTCTCTTATATCGTTAACGCTTTTTGTGATTTCTAACGTAATCTTTCCTTACTATTTTTATGTCCTCTCGCATAATTGTTGTATTTTTGCAAGAAATTTATGTCGTTTGACTATCAATTTGTATAAAAACGAAAATTTTGCATAAAAACAATATTTGAAGATGGCGTATAAGTTTATTTCAGCCGAGGAAGCGGCTTCGTACATCAAAAATGGTGATGTTATTGGTATTGGAGGTTTCTCTTCTGTGGGTACGGTGAAGGCTGTCCCTGAAGCAATCGCTAAAAAAGCGGAGGAAGAGCATGCTAAGGGTAACGAGTTCAAGATTGGCCTCATCACTGGTGGTTCGACAGGTGACCAGATCGATGGCGCTCTCTCTCGTGCCAAGGCGGTTCAATTTCGTACTCCTTTCCAATCATCTAAGTTTATGCGCGATGCCATCAACAAGTGTGAAGTGCAATATTTCGACATGCACCTTTCTCATGTGGCTCAGGATCTTCGCTACGGCTTCTTAGGCGGAATTGACTACGCTATGATCGAGGCGGCCGACATCACCGAGGATGGCGAAATCGTCCTTACGACCTCTGTCGGTATCACTCCTACGCTTTGTGAAAAGGCTAAACATATTATAATAGAGTTGAATGCCCACCATCCTGCTAAGATTCATGGTATGCACGACCTCTACGAGCCTATCAACCCTCCTTACCGTAAGGCAATCCCTGTCTACAAACCAAACGACAGAATAGGTACGGCTACTCTAAAGATTGACAAAAACAAGGTGTTGGGTGTCGTTCAAACGAATATGCCAGACGGTATCGCTCCGTTCACCCCAGTTGATGCGGTTACTGCTAAAATCGGGGAGAACGTCGCCAATTTCCTCTTGAGCGAACTTCATAAGGGGCTCATTCCTAAAGAGTTCCTTCCATTACAGTCTGGTGTTGGAAACATAGCCAATGCTGTGTTGGGGTCTCTTGGAAAATGTCAAGATATTCCTGCCTTCACGATGTATACGGAGGTGATTCAAAACTCAGTTATTGAGTTGATGAAGAACGGACGTATCTCTTTCGCCAGTGGTAGTTCATTGACTTTGTCTGACGATGTTTTAATGGATGTTTATAACAATTATGATTTCTTCAGAGATAAATTGATGCTTCGTCCGCAAGAGATAACCAACCACCCAGAGGTTGTACGTCGTTTGGGTGTCATCGCTATCAATACGGCTTTGGAGGTTGATATTTTTGGAAATGTCAATAGTACGAATGTCGCTGGAAAGAAGATGATGAACGGTTTGGGTGGTTCTGCCGATTTCGCACGAAATGCTTATTTGTCTATCTTCACTTGTCCGTCTGTCGCGAAGAAAGGTGTTATTTCGGCTATTGTGCCAATGGTAAGCCATTTGGATAGCTCGGAACACTCAGTGAAGGTGATAGTTACTGAGCAAGGTGTAGCCGATTTGCGTGCTAAGTCGCCTATTCAGCGTGCGCAAACTATCATCGAGAATTGCGTTCACCCTGACTACAAAGAGTTGCTTTGGGATTACTTGAAGATGGCCGCAGGCACTTGTCACACTCCAATGACTTTGATGCAAGCTCTCAAGATGCACATTGCCCTTGAAGAGACGGGTGATATGCGCAATACAAAATGGGAGTAATACCTTATTATAAATATATACGAAAGCCGTTTCTTTTGTAGAAGCGGCTTTTTTGTTTTCTACCCATCAAAAAATCTTTGCTTTTCCCAGTTCTTCGGGAAACCCATTGCGAAAGGGTCAATCATAGGGTAGCGCATGAGCAGTTTTTTGAAATCATTTACGATCGAGTGCTTCGGGTCAATAGACTTCAACCAGTAAATCAGGCAACAAAGCACCGCATATAGTTTATTGTTGATTTTGGGTTTTTCTGTGATCCAAGG
>CAVFXQ010000070.1:0-4956 GCA_963626555.1 Clostridiales bacterium | reverse complement strand
AGTTGGTAGAGCAAAGGACTGAAAATCCTTGTGTCCCCGGTTCGATTCCTGGTGGTACCACAAAATAGTAAGGTTCAAAGTTACTTTGAACCTTTTTGTTTTTGTCCATCCCTGAAATAAAAAATCGGACGCCCTTGTGAGGAACGTCCGAAAATTCAATAATAGTGTGTTTGTTTGAATTGAGTCACAATAGTGAGAACTATTCTTTAAACTTAATATTTGGATCTTTAAATTTTATGTCTGGTTCTTTGAATTTGATAGGGTTAGACATACGGACACCCTCTTCCGTGCAGTGGTCGTCGGTCTGACCGAGTCGATAGACTTGGTTGCAGATGTAGTCGGCGAGGTCGGAAACATTGCCTTTATTTGCTCCTAAGTTGAGAATGTTGAGGATGGAGCGGGAGGTTGACTCAATGGTTACACGACTGGTTTTGAAGCCAGTGGCAACCACCTTAATCTTTATGCTCTCGGTGAATGGGGAGAGCCATGCGCCGTGGCGGGCCTCTATAGTGAAGAGGTTGTCGTTGCGGTCGATGCTGCAGAACTGTGTTTTATGATTGAACACTTTGCAGACGGCAGAAAAGACCGTTCGGGCATTATGCTGAAATTCTAATGTCGTTGTTTCCATAGTGCTTTGGAATTTGAATTTCACGAAGTTCTGAAGAAAATAAGAAAGGAAATATTTTGCATTTAAATCCTTGTTAATTTCCTCTTCATTTTGTAGGAAGGCATTTATTGCAATTTATTTAAGACTTTCGCAGCAGTATTTACTTTTGAAAGAGTCTTGTTAAAACTGCTCACTACGAGCCTACCATGGGTTGTGCCTGCCAATAAAAGTACGTTTATGATAGTGTCATATTGTTCTTTTGTAAATACGTAGTCATATTGATAGAAAGAAAATTCTGTTCCACCATAAATGCATACAAATCTATAAAGGTTTCCCCATTTGTTAAAATGTACTTCCAACTTAGAAAGAGGACAACTAATACTTCTTCCATCTTTCATTTTCAAATAAATACTTGAATCTGCACTACTGAATTGGAATATATCCAATATGTCTTTATCGTTAGGCCACAAGTTTGCTGCACGTTCAGCAGATGAAAGCGTTTTGCCTTGAAAATAGTAGTCGGGCAATTGCATCGCTTTCTTTGCATCTCTTATTTGATCCTTTTGACTTTTATCATTTGAAAAAGTCATTATAACTCCATAAACAATGGCGAAAATAATTATAAATGTTATCATATCTATTACATTTAGGTTGTTTTTATATGACCCAAATGTAATACGGAAAGGATAACTAAAAAGGATTTGACTTAATGTTTCTTTTTGAAAATAATATAAAATGTTATTGTTTTGTTTTATAGTACAAACTAACTACATTTTATCATCTGCCCATAGCACTTTTTTGCTCGCTACCACCTTATAGCGTTCTCCTTTAGCACCAGTTGGTACGAATGGCTCGATGTCGCAGTTGTAAGGTGCGAGAACTTTGCGGAAGTCGCTACGGATGCGCGATATCTTCTCGTTGGCAGAGTTCTTCGTGGGGTCTACAAGGTTGTTGATGCTCTGCTCGTTGCATTGGACGGAAATTTGCATGTAGATGGATAACAATTCGGTTTTGTAGTCGACCAACTCCTTTAGTATAATTCCTTCTGGATGTCTCAAAAACAAGAAATAAAGAACCTTTGACAGAGGGTGCATTTCAACTTCGGCTATGAACGCGTTCTTTATATCTCTTTGGTCATACGCTCCATATTTGAATCGTTCGTCGGTGATGTAAATGTGATAATCTTTTGTAACGAGTAGGTATGGTTTTCCCACAATTTCGTTTTTCACACTGTACCTGCTCTCCATTTCGACAAGTTGTTTCTTTGTAATAAAAGCAGCGAATTGTTGAAACATACGTTTAAAATCTGTTTTCGGAGAGAAAGGGATCATGTAGTAATTATACTTTTGCGACACTACGCCTGGCTTTGCATTGGGAATATAGTGTAGTAGTCCCGCACAATCGGTTGGTAATGTCTCTTGAGAAATGAGGGATGACCAATATTGAACTTCGTTTCGATTTTCATTTGAAAAAAAAAGTTTCATTGTATCATCTATTTTGAATTCTTTAGAGCAATAAGTTCCAATGATGTCTTGCATTTCGTTGATGTCGAATGTGTGGGATGGTAAGTATGAAAAGTAGAAACCATTCTTCTTGAATAGTTCTTTAATTTCGGCTAAATGATTCTGAATGTATAAGTTCAACTCAGCGTGAGCGTTTTTCTCAAGGAATACTAGTTCGTGTTGATTGCCAAAGATGTTAGCATCTCGTATGGTTACCTCATAGGATGGAAATATAAAATCTTCAAATCTATGCGTTTCAGAGGACTTTTCTGTATTTGTGTTGAGTACCTTTGTTTGCATTTCTTGTTGTATCTGTTTTTCGGCTTCTTTTCGTTCCTTCTTATCCTCAGAAACGAGATTGGATGGGTTAGCCCATGGCTCGTAATTGATGTCCGCAGGAATCACACTGCCATCTACAGGATCTTTAGCCATAATACGTTGTAGGGCAGGTGAGTAGTGTTTCACAACGATGCGTTTCGGACGCAATGCGTAAGGAATATGCAGCAGACGTTTGCAGGTGTATAGATTATTGATAAAATCAAGGGTGTAGTCTTCGCTGTAGTAGACAAGATCTTTGTCTTCCTTTAGTTCTTCCTGATAAATCTCTTTTGCAATAGTGAAATATTTCTTCGCCGTATGCATGCAATTGGCTTCGGCGTAAATAACGCCGAGATTGTTGGCTGCATAGAAATTTTTGTGCTTTTTGAGTAGTTTGCGATACCAGTAAACCGCCTGGTCGTAGTCGTGCGGTGTGAAAGTTCCGTAGTGGTAGGAGAGAGCGACGAGTAACATTCCCATTTCTTCACCCCTCTTCGCACCCTTCAGCACCCACGAGAAACCATCTTTATAGTGGCCATGTAGGTAGAGTAGCACTCCGTAGGCAACCATGCCCGCTATGTTCTCCATTTCGGCAGCACGTTTCATCCAGTTCATACGTTCCTCAACATCTAAGGAGAGAGCGGCCAAAATCGTGCAAGCACTTGAGCTATTGTAAAATTCAACAAGAATGGTTAGATCTTCTACAAGTCGTTTGCGAGCTGCCTCGTTTTCATAAAACCATAACTCATCAAAGTTTTTTATCTTTTCTAAGACGAGTTGACCTTTTTTGAGATAGCGGTCTGGACCGATGATTCCGTTGCGACTAAGAATTTCCTTTTTCAGGCAAGTATCGTCAGTAGGAAATTGGTATGTAAAATAGTAAGTTCCCAAAGGCATGAATTTAGCTAAAGGCGAGTGGTCGTTAGCGATACGCACCTCGTCTGGGTCGGGTTCGGAATTTTGAAGCTTGTTAAGTCCGAACAAAGAAATGATCCAATTTTTAAAATTTTTCATGATTACAAAATTGAGAGAAAAAGATGAGAAAAAGCGACGAAAGGGACAAAAACGCTACCTTGCAAGCCTTGCAAGGGGTGAAAAATACGTTTTATTGCAAGGAAAAACATTAATTTGCGAGTGAACGAAAGTTCAAACGGTTTGTAAATTACGGGCCGAGAAGTATCTAAAAGAAGTAAAAATTAAAATAAGAAAGCGATGAAAAAATGGATTACAATGTTTGGAGTTGTGGCAATCTCAATGACTGCTATGGCTCAGTATGGGAGTGAGAAGACATACTATTATGATAGGTATTGGTCATCGAAGTAAAAAATGTGTTTTGAATAAAGATGGAAGAGTGCTTTGAAGATTTACCGGTGATTTTTGAAATTCTGGGTGTCTCGTTTAATGCATTAAATATAATAGCAATCGTAATATGTATAATAATTGCGTTGGTGGCGTATTTTCTTGAAGTCTGCGAACGTGGAGAATTATTATTCTATGGATTAATATTATTCCCTTTTGTAGTTTATCCAATTGTTTTTTACGTCCTAATTGTAGTTATATCTATTGTTGGTGGTTTAATTGGTATATTTGTGTCTATTGTCAACGGTTTAATTAGTTTATTTAATTAATATGGAATTTCTAAAATATGCAAAAATAGCCTTAGCGGTGTTGCTGCTATTGTGCTTGTTTCATTGGCCCTACGGCTATTATATGTTCATTCGTTTTGTGACGATGGTGGTGTTTGCAATAATGGCTTTTGACTATTTTGGAAGAAAGAATATTCCATTAGGAATAGTGAGTGTAGCCGTTGCTGTGTTGTTCAATCCCTTTGTGAAGATTTATTTAGGTCGCACAATGTGGAATGTGGCAGATGTGGTTGTTGCAGTGCTGCTGATTGGAATGGTTGTGGAGGAGAGTAGGAAAGGTGAAGTGTGATTTTAAGTATAACAGAGGGTTATGAATAAATTGATTGATCTCGCTAATTTTCTTCTCTTCGTTTCGTTGATGTCGTCGGTTGTTTTAATCGTAATGTTAGTGTCAGATTTAATTGGAAATACTGAATTTGAGTTTTGGGGTATTATTTTACTTTCCATTCTTGGTCTCCTATCCTTATTTTACATCATTCTTGGCGTGAAACAGATAGTTGCATATTATAAACACGTTCTTAGTCTAAAAATAAAAGGAGGAGTATTTGGCGTGAATCCGGTACTGAAAACTATTTTAGATTTAGAGAATGCGGTGGTTGTATATGAAGTACCCACAAAAGTGAGAGTAGAGGGTATTCACAACGACGAAGATGGCAGATTGTCCTATGCATTTACAGTACGATGTTATGTAAGGGGGGAAATCCGTGTTTGTTATTTCAACAAGCGAGGAGACTCTTGGGAGGAGAGAAAACGCTGGAAGTTTCAGGAAACCCAAACGGAAAGTTTCATCCTCGGAGAGTTAGAACCTGTTTTAGCCACATTACGAAAAATTTAGAATCTCAATGTGGATTTGATATTTAATTGATTAAACAAATAAATTCTC
>CAVFXQ010000069.1:0-5013 GCA_963626555.1 Clostridiales bacterium | reverse complement strand
TTTTTATTTTTCTTGTCTTTTTTTTTTGTATTTATAAACAAATACGGTGATCCGAGCTAATATTAAAAAGCATATCTGCTCTGCTTGGCATCTCCTTCAATATGTGGCGTGTCAATCTTTCATAATGAGAAATGAAACGATGCAGGTCATCGTCACTCATCACACGAAGGTTTTCTTCTCCCTCCGTTTTCATTCTCAATTTCTTTTCTTGCAGAGCACGCCATTCATACACTTTTTCAAAAGTTGGCACTTTCAACATCACCAGTAAATCAATCTTATCAAAAAAAGGACGATAAACATCTTTCAGCTGATTATTAACATACCGACGCCACACACAGTAAGGATCTTCATTTCGTTCTAAGTCATTGATCGGAGCGGTCAACTCCGTTTCCTTCTGCTCTACTGCGCCAACGAACCAACCGTCAAAAAGTATCACATTAGGACGACCTACAAACCTATCCCATTGGTCTACAGGATAAGGATCATCGATAGCCTTGTCAAAACGAGGAATAATAGTTTCTGTCTTTGCTGTGGCATGCGAAAGCTGATCTATCACCTCAGCACAAAACTTCACATTATGCGTTCCAGGCACACCCCTCGTAATCAACAAAGGATGAACTTCCTTTGCCAATTGTTCTCTTTGCACACGTGAAAGATAAAAATCATCAATACTAAAGCGTGCGACCTTCATTCCATATTGATATTCCAAAACGACCTGAAGAAGTTGACAGAAAGTCGATTTTCCAGCACCCTGAGCACCATTTATCCCAATAACCTGCGTATTATCACGCAGATTCAAACCCATCGTAATCAGTTTCGCCATTGGAATATATACGCGATCCAAATCTTCCATCAACACATCACCAAGCATAAGTTCCTTTAGTTTACGCTTAAATGCAATACGTAATTCTTCTTCTTGGATTCCAGCCATAAGCAATATTTAGTACGATTTGAAAATTTTTTGTAATAGCATTCTTAGTTCGTCGGTTGGTTCTGCTCCTTTTGTCATTAAGAAATTTCCGTCCTTATCAATCAAGAAAAAACTTGGAATACTTTCTATAGCATACATTTTCTTGATGGTATCAGAATTTTCTGTGTAAAAGAACCTCATTTTACCATTATACCTTTGAGCTAACTTAGAGACCCTTTCGGGCGTATCATAAAGTCCAACATTAATAATCTCAATATCCTTTTTGAAATCATTTTGGAAACGCAACAAAACCTCCAAGTCTTTTTGCGTTTGGTTTATCATTGAATTTTCAAAATTCAGATAGATAAACTTTCCAAAAAAATCGGACAATTTATATGATTCTCCATCTCTGTCAATTACTGTGAAATCGGGAACTGGCGATCCAATATACAATGCAGACGCACTATTCAAAATATAAGTCAGCAAGTCTCTATTTCTCGGATTAGCGATACCCGAACCAATTTCCTGCAACATTTCAGTAACCTTAAACTGATCAAATTGTTCTTGGTTGAGCAAATCGTATAAAAGTTTAATAGCCACCAATTCCCTCAGATTCTTATCTGTAATTTTGTAGCGATTTTTCAATACTGCAAAATACATCTTAACATTTCCTTCTTCAATAATTCTCTGAAAAATCACATACTCTTCACGTTTCCCGACCAACTGAGAAACAAAATTTTCAAATAGATTGTTGAAAATATCCCAAAAAGCAGGACTCTCTTCTTCTACGCCTAAATCATTCAGACGGACAATAATGCTGTCCTGATATACCTGAGGAGTAGAGTTGAGAAGAAGAAGAAATCGATACTCCATAAATTTCGCCTCATAGTCATCTTCATAAAGATCATTGAAAATTTCTTTCATCTGTTCAATGGAAACAAGAATTGAATCAACCCTCGAACCATATACCAAATGCTTCATTGAATAAAAATCAAAAGCATCTTCAAATTCCATCAGTTTGTAGTTGAGATCTGATGGCTTTAACCCGACGATTTCGGTTAGAATATCGGCTGGCTTAAAAAAGGGATCTAATTTTTGGGCAAGCGTTCTTTCCGAATAAGAAGGTATTCTTACCTCATAGTTCTTATCAGGTTCAACGAAAAGAAAAGAATTTGCCGTTTCCATTGGAATAAAAACCTGCTGCGTTCTATCTATATCGACCTTAAAATGAAATCTACCAGAAGAATCAACAAGACAAGAATCTAACGTCTGAGTCAGACCAACGATTTCATCCAACTTCGATTCCAATTTCAACTGTTTACCTGCATACGACGACTCTACACCATATATGGTGGCAACCTTGGCCATACACAAAAAAGCATAAGCCAAAGCCAAAGTCAGTATAAGCAGTTTCCTCATTACAACAAAGTTTCAAGGTACAAATTTAAAATTTTTCTTCATTGTGTAACTTACCTATCCGCCAAAAACAATTTGTCTTCTACATTTTCAAGCACCTTCATCTGCTGAATGGCGATTTTGTTCAGTCGCTCAAGGCGTTCTCCTTGTGGAATTTTGTCGTTTATAAAAACAGAGTTTAAGTTTTCCATGTTGGAAAGGCAAATCAACTGGTTTATGGTTGCGTAGTCGCGGATGTTGCCTTTTAAATCGGGGTTTGCCTCTCGCCATTCGCGGGCGGTCATTCCAAAGAGGGCGACATTGAGCATATCCGCCTCATCTGCGTAGATAAAAGATTTTTGGGCAGGCGTGATTTCTTCAGGAATCAGATTCTGTTTGATTGCATCCGTATGAATATGGTAGTTGATTTTTGCAAGTTCTCGCTTTGCAGACCAACCGAGTTGTTTTTGTTCCTCAGCTTTTAGGCGTTGGAATTCTTTTATAAGATATAATTCAAATTCTACAGACACCCAAGAAGCAAATTTGAACGCAATATCTCGTTGTGCGTAAGTTCCTCCATTTGCACCAGATTTTGATATTATGCCTATTGCACCAGTCAGTTCAATCCATCTTGAAGGACTCATCGTAAAAGCATTGCTTCCCGCGTCTTTTAATAAGGGGTCGAATTCGACCCCTTTAAAATCAGAATTGTTTAAAAATTCCCATAGACCGAGATACTCAATTGTATTTTTACTTCTCATCCAGTTTTTCACAACATCTTTAGGTTCAACAGGATTCTTTTGACGAGCAATATCAGTTATACAGATATAATCATTGCCTCTTATTTTCATTGCTCTGATTTCTGCGTCTTTTACTTTTATTTTCTGAAGTTTAGTCATACTTTCTTCTATTTTACTTTCATTCCGCAATAGCGATTTTTTCTAATGTGCCAGGCAGTTAGGGGTGTAGATTTCCAAACCCCTTCCGCAAAGATAGTCTTTTTCACGCATTATGCCTCCGCCCTTGGCGTTTCGCTTACGCTCATCTATCTTCGCACCCGAAAAAGCGATGATTTACGGTTACATTCGAGTGAGTAGCGACAAGCAAACGGTTGAGAACCAACGTTTTGAAATTAACAATTTCTGCAAGCGAGAACAGTTGCAGATTGATGGGTGGATTGAAGAGACTATCAGTGGCACAAAAGCCTTTAACAAGCGGGAACTGGGCAAACTCCTTAAAAAGGTGCAGAAGGGCGACCTTATCATCTGCGCCGAACTTTCGCGGTTGGGCCGCAGTCTCTTTATGATTATGGAGATTTTAGGCATTTGCATGAACAAAGAGTGCCGTGTATGGACAATCAAAGACAACTACCGCCTTGGAGATGACATCCATAGCAAAGTGCTTGCCTTCGCCTTTGGCCTTTCTGCCGAGATTGAGCGAAACCTTATCAGCCAGCGGACTAAGGAGGCGTTGGCGAGGAAAAGATCTGAGGGAGTGGTCTTGGGAAGGCCGAAAGGCAAGAAAAATGCACCAGAGAAATATAAAATATAAATTGTACGGGAAAAGGAATCTAATAGAGGAAATGCTGAAAGCAGATGTTTCGAAAAGAAAAATTGCCAAACTTTGTAAAGTAGACAGGAACACGCTTGACAGATATTTAAAAATTTTCATGTAGGAAATTTTTTGGGGGATTTTTTGAAGCCGAAAATTGTGTGGGGAGAAATTTCAGACAGAAGCAAATTCGCTTATGATGCAAAAGGGAAATATACACCAGAAGCGACAACTTTTTTGATGGTAGGAACCCGAGTAGCATATCTGCTTTGTGTGTTGAATTGTCCTTTATCAGAATGGTTTTTTTCTAAAGTCGGAACTACAACTGGCGTTGGCACTGTCCGTTGGAAGAAGTACACCATAGAAGAATTATGGATTCCTGATCCAAGTAAAAAGGAAGAAGAAAAGATATGCTCGTTAGTTACATCTTTCGTTGACGGAAAGCTTTCCACTCAAGAAATTAATAAAATTTCAAATCATATTATTTATAATATTGTAAAACTTTCGAAGGAAGAAATCAACTTTGTAGAAAGATATTATCCTCCAATATCATAAACTAAGATTATTAATAAAATCAATTTCATTAGGGTTTAAATCATACGACCTAAAAATATCTTGAAATAATTTCTTTGGTTTTGGTATAGGAATTCTTTCAACATAAATTGTAAACATTCGGACTGCTTTTTCTCCAAGTTGAACCGACAATGTTCTATAGTACCAATCTATAAGTTTTGAATTTAGGAATTTTTCAATATGGAGTATCGTATCAATGTTTCCTGATGAAATAAAATATGTTGTATTGTTGCAAACCACATACTCTTTGCAAATCGCAAAATTCAAATGTGGAGTGATGTCTGCATAAAATAATTTCGGCTTCAAAAAATCCCCCAAATAAGCGCAATTTCGCAAGTTATACGGAGTGTCTCCTTTATCGGCTCTTTTAGAAATTTGATCCCAATATTGGTCTAAGTGTGCCTTTACAGCAGGATAATTTTCGATATGTATTCTTTCCAATTTTCCTTTTATACCATTGTGGGAGTTGATTATCCACAGCCCCGCCCACTCATATCCATATCTCTTGATATCACGGCCTCGCAAAATAGGTAGACTCCTTACTATGCTTGCCACCGCAGATCTAAGTCGTGCGTGGGTGAAGA
>CAVFXQ010000068.1:0-5121 GCA_963626555.1 Clostridiales bacterium | reverse complement strand
GTGAGATAATCACACTTTATCTCACTTTTTTTATGCGATTTAGTGTGATTATCTCGCAATTTTTAGAAATCCAAAACCACCCTCAAATCGCCAACAAGATGTTGGGGATTTATATGTTATTGATAATAAGACAAATGCAAACTTCACCCTCTTTGTTGCAAAAACACTATATTTGTAAAAAGATCGAAACTTTTCAGTCTATTATGACAGATAGTCAAAAATACACAGGCAATCTATGATTAAGGATGACAAAAAAAGTCTTTCTGAAGAAGACATAAAACTACGCTATATAACACCAGCCATCACCGAAAAAGGATGGGCTTTAGACAACATCCGTATGGAGTATAAGGTGCATGCCGAAAAAGATGTCCAAATAACAGACGGAAAGGTAAACATAAACGGCAACATACCAAGCCGAGGCAAGAAGATGTTTGCCGACTATCTGCTTCTCCTAAACCCAGCCAACCCTATAGCTATCGTTGAGGCGAAAGATGCCAACCGCTCTATCTCCCACGGAATGCAACAAGCAAAGGAATACGCAACCAAATTAGACGTGAAATTTGCATACAGCTCCAACGGTGAAGGGTTTTCCGAATTTGATTTCATAACTGGCAAAGAGAGAACCTTCAAAATGTCGGAATTTCCAACACCCGACGAACTTTGCGGCCGTTTCTTCGACGAACTCTGCGCTAATGGACTTACAGAAGACGAGAAAAAAATCATCGAACAACCCTTCTGCACAGGACAAGGCATTAATTCCCCAAGATATTACCAAAGAATCGCCATCAACCGAGTGCTGAGTGCTATCGCAAAAGGACAAGAGCGAGTTCTGCTCGTTATGGCTACTGGTACGGGTAAAACTTTTACCGCATTCCAAATCGTTTGGAGACTATTAAAAAGCGGATTGAAAAAGAAAATCCTCTATATAGCAGACCGCAATATCTTGGTAGATCAATCCATCCAACAAGATTTCAGACCTTTAGAAAATGTCATTCATAAGGTAGACTACTCGAAAGATAAATATCGACTTGAAGAGATGAACGCATATCAAGTCTACTTCGCTCTTTACCAACAACTTATCGGACAAAATGATGCTCAAAATTACAAAGAGTTATTCCCTAATCCCGACTATTTTGATTTAGTCATCGTCGACGAGTGTCACCGAGGTAGCGCAAAAGACGATAGCAACTGGAGAAACATCCTAGAATACTTCAAGTCTGCTACACATTTCGGTATGACTGCCACCCCTAAAGAAACCCGCTACCAATCAAGCATCGGCTATTTCGGCAAGCCTGTCTACAAGTATAGTCTGAAAGATGGTATAGAAGACGGATTCTTAGCCCCTTTCAGAGTTATCAATGTCAAAACGAATATTGGCGACGGTTGGCGACCAACAAAGGGACAAAAAGACATTTATGGAATAGAAATCCCTGACCAAATCTATAACGACAGCGATTACGACTACAAGATAGTCATTTTAGACCGCATTAATGCCGTTGCCAAAGAAATCACAGATTATTTGAAAAACAATAACCACCGCATGGACAAAACCATCGTGTTCTGCGCCGATGAGGAACATGCCGAACGTATGAGGGTCGCTCTGACTAATCTTAACTCAGACATGATGAAGATAAACCCCGACTACGTGGTGCGCATAACAGGTAGCGACGACTATGGAAAGAGAAAATTAGACGAATTCATCTCCGTTAATGCCAAATATCCCGTGATTGCCACAACCAGCAAACTGCTCTCTACAGGTGTGGATTGTAAAATGGTGAAACTAATTGCGTTAGACCAACAAATTGGCTCTATGACAGAGTTCAAGCAGATTATCGGACGTGGCACCAGACTTCGTTATAGTGAAGGAAAAACTCACTTCACAATCATGGATTTCCGCAACGCCACGCGCCTCTTTGCCGACCCCGACTTCGATGGCGACCCTATACCAGTAGGGGATAGGAATGGTGGCAGTGGAAGTTCATATCCACTAACCAGAGAAGGCGGATCAACTGTCGGTGAACCCGGACCCGCTGAGTTCTATAAAGCAACTGTCGACAAAGAAGGGTGCGAGGTGAACGTAATTAGCAAAGTAATCTCTACAGTAGACGCTAAAGGCAAGCTGCTACACGTCGAAAACGTAGTAGACTACACAAAAAAGACCGTTACCAACGAATTTGCAACCATCGACAACTTCGTGAACAAATGGAACACCTCCGAGAAAAAATCGGAAATGAACGAAATGCTTGAAAATGAAGGAATCAACCTTCAACTCCTGAAAAAAAGCATGAACATGGAAGAGGTGGACGACTTCGACTTTATCTGCCATATTGCCTACGGAAAGAAAACCCTCACTCGCCGTGAACGTGCCAACGCCGTGAGGAAACGCGACGTATTCTCAAAATACGGCGAGCAAGCACAGAAAGTAATCAATGCCCTTCTTGAAAAATACGCCCAATATGGCGTGACCGAATTGGAGAACCTCTCCGTCTTGAAAACAGACCCTTTTCGCCAATTAGGTTCCCCTGCCAGCATTATCAAATTGTTTGGCAGTAGAGATGGCTACATCGCAGCCGTCAACCAACTGAAACAAGAAATCTATAACATAGCATAATAGGACTCAACAGCAAGAAAACATAAGCAGATATGAGCAATTTAACGAACTTCGTGAAGAGAGTACGAGACGTGATGCGCAACGACTCTGGTATCAACGGCGACGCACAACGTATCGAGCAGATGGCTTGGATGCTCTTCCTCAAAGTGTACGATACCAAAGAAGAAGACTGGGAGATTGACGAAAACTACGTTTCCATCATTCCAGAGGGGTTCCATTGGCGCGACTGGGCTAAGGACGATCAAAACGGCTCGGCCATAACCGGCGATGAACTGCTCAATTTCGTCAACAACAAACTCTTCCCGACACTCAAAAACCTGCCGACAACAAACAAAACACCTATCCGACACGCTATCGTCAAAACGATGTTTGAGAACGCCAACCAGTATATGAAAGACGGCACGCTCCTTCGTCAAGTAGTGAACATCATCGACACGCTCAACCTTAGCAACTACGAAGAGAGCCACGCTTTTGGCGACATCTACGAGAGTATCCTCAAAGAACTACAGTCTGCCAGCTCAGCAGGTGAGTTTTACACTCCGCGCGCCCTCACCGACTTCATCGCCCAAACCATCGATCCTAAAATCGGTGAGTCAATGGCAGACTTCGCCTGTGGTACAGGCGGATTCCTTACCAGCTACCTCAACGAATTAAGCAAAAAGACAAAGACCAGCGAAGACGAAGACCAATATAGCAACGCCGTCTTCGGAATAGAAAAAAAGCAGTTCCCCTATATGCTCTGCGTTACCAACCTCTTGCTGCACAACGTAGACAACCCCAAAGTGTTTCACGACAACTCGCTGACCCGTAACGTCCTCGATTTCTCCGAAAAAGACAAGTTTGACGTCATCCTGATGAATCCCCCATACGGTGGAAATGAGAAAGCGGACATCAAAGGGCATTTCCCCGCCGACATGCGCAGTAGCGAAACGGCAGACCTATTCCTCGTCTTGATCATGTACCGACTGAAAGAGAATGGTCGTGCCGCCGTGATCATCCCAGACGGATTCCTCTTCGGCGCAGACAACGCCAAGAGAGCCATCAAAAAGAAACTGCTCACCGACTTCAATCTCCACACCGTCATACGCCTCCCAGGCAGTGTCTTCAGCCCCTACACCTCCATCGCCACCAACGTGCTGTTCTTCAACAACGAGCATGCCGAAGGCGCACCCGAAAGGTACAACACCAAAGAAACGTGGTTCTACCGTATGGACATGCCCGACGGCTATGTTCACTTCTCAAAGAGCAAACCTATGCGCATACAACATTGCGACCCTATCATAGCGTGGTGGACAGACCGCAAAGAGAGCGTATCGGAAGATGGCGATGAGAAAGTGCGACGATTCACAGTAGAACAGTTGGTGGCTACCGACTACAACTTCGACCAATGCAAGTTTCCGAAAGACGAAGAAGAGATCCTCTCGCCCGAAGAACTGCTATCAGACTATTTCAAGAAAAGGCAAGCCTACGACCACGAGATAGACAAAACCTTGGAAGAGATACAACGTATCTTAGGATTAGAGGTGAAACAAAGCGAATAAGAACAAAGATCAACTCCCACCCACAAAAGACCAACAACTTGTTGGCGTTTTATAAACCACTGACAATGAACGGAAAACAACTGAAAAATAGCATCCTCCAATGGGCTATACAAGGTAAACTCGTTCCTCAAGACCCCTCTGAAGGAACAGCAGACGATCTACTCCAACAAATCCGAGCAGAAAAAGAAAAACTGGTGAGGGAGAAGAAACTGAAAAAAATTTCTGATTCTTCCTCTGAAATAGAAGATTCTTCCGAATTTCCATCAACTTGGCAAGCCGTAAGAATGAATGAAGTTTGCCTTCTTATGGACGGCAACAGGAAAACAGGAAATGGATGTCTCTTAGATGCAAAATACTTAAGAGGAAAGACTTCCCGAGTGACTATCGATGGTGGAAAATTCGTATCAAAAGGAGATAATATCATCTTGGTTGATGGTGAAAACTCAGGAGAAATTTTCACAGTTCCTCATGACGGCTATATGGGAAGTACATTCAAACAATTATGGATAAATCCAGCAATGGACACCCAGTATATGCTGACATATATTCGATTCTATAAAGACATCCTGAAAAATTCAAAAAAAGGGGCGGCAATTCCTCACCTGAACAAAGAGTTGTTCAATAATATCGTTGTTGGTCTTCCCCCCCTTGCCGAGCAGCGTCGCATAGTTTCCAAGCTCACCACTCTTCTTCCGATCATCGCACGCTACGAGACTGCGCAAGCGGGATTAGACAAGCTGAACAGCGAGATAAAGGGCAAACTGAAGAAGTCTCTCCTCCAAGAGGCTATACAAGGTAAACTCGTTCCTCAAGATCCTAACGACGAGCCAGCATCGGTGCTGCTTCAGCACATCCGTGAGGAGAAAGAACGTCTCATCTTAGAAGGGAAAATCAAAAAGGGAAAGAAGTCTGCCAAGACTTCCGATACGGCCCATTATGAGAACGCTCCGTTTGAACTGCCGGAGGGTT
>CAVFXQ010000067.1:0-5258 GCA_963626555.1 Clostridiales bacterium | reverse complement strand
TACTTTTTCAAAAATATCCCCACAAATAGGGATATACAAACACATTCTTTCAATGAAAAATACCAACAAATGGGGATTGTTTAGTATAAAGGGGAAATATATATTTGCATCGTTGAAAATTTAACAAATTAATTAAATTAAACGATGAAAAGAATTTCAATCATCTTCGCAGCCTTGGCGCTTACCCTTGCCTCCTGCGAGAAAGATGACTTGTTGGATTTAAAACAATCAAGAAGACAAACTGACAAGACTGAATCAATTGACGAGATTCATGAGGGGGAAATTCAATTAGGGGATAAGTATGAGAGTCCACTACTACTGAAGAACATGCAGAGAGCAGCCGACACACTCTCAAAGAGATCAGGACTCCGCAGTGCCGTTATTCTGAAACCCACACACTTGTATGTTCGCTTCCTGCCCAAAGACTCCGCCGAGTATGAGCAAATCGTAGCGGACACAATCTTGGATGTTACACCCTACCCTTTGGACTATGAACTTACCGAGGGAACAGTCTACCACGACAAGTCTATCCCCTACGATTCATACCAATGGCAGTATGCTGTCGTCCCTATTGACTACGACCTTTCGTCGGTAGGAATCCACTCCGAAAAATTAGAGGAACTCTATATGCCCGACGGAATATTGGACGAAGAAGAAGACGATGAGAACAATAGTACATTACGCAGTGCATCTATGTCTCCTTCCTCTGAATTCTCGCTCAGTCAACTTCTAACAGAAGCGGAACGACAAACTGAGAAAGAAAGTACGACACTAAAATCTAAATGGAGACCAGGTGCAACCATAAAAGCCTACGATAACGTTGTAGGGGGGATGATACCACTAAGAGGAGTCAAGGTGAGAATCTGCGTATTAGGTTTCATTAAGACCCACAAATACACAGACGAGAATGGCAATGTCTCCTTCAGCAAAAGAAGAAGAAGTGCCTCGTATAGCATAGAATGGGAGGACGACAAATGGGATATTCGAGACAAGGGAACCCAAGCGTATTACAATGGTCCAAGACAAGAAAAATGGTGGAATCTAAGCATCGGAATGGGTACGCAAAAATCACTCCACTACTCCGCTATCCACCGCGCACTATACGAGTACTACTACGGAGATAACTGTGGCTTTTCAAGACCGAGCAAAAGTCTAAAGATCTCATACAGAGAAGGTAGCGACCCAGACGGCAAAGCCTCAGGATCTACAACGCAGGCATGTGTGAGAACCTGGGGTTGGATTGCGTCCCCAATAAAGATATACGGAACAAGCGTATACGGAGGGAAATACTCCGTCAGTTCAGTCCTTCATACTACACTACACGAACTGACCCATGCCTCTCACATCTTAAGAATGTCGAAGAAAGATTATGATAAAGTGGAGGACTACATTAGAGACAGCTGGGCAGAATTCGCTTCCTGGTTTATTATTGAAAAAATGTACAAAAAACTCAATATTAAAGACAGTTCAAAGCCACACAAGGATTTTATTCTACCATTTCAAAATCAAACCTGGAATTGCACAAGCATCCTTAAATATTCACCAATTTTTATTGATTTACACGACAACTATAATCAATATGATAAAAATAACCCTACTTTATACCCTAATGATAAAGTGTATGGATTTTCAATTCTTTTGTTAGACAAAAATCTGTGCAATTTTAAAAACATTTCAGATGTTGAAACTTTTGTGAAAAAAAGTTCAAATAGACCATCCTATATCAATCTAAATCAGATTACAATTTTAATCAATTTTTATAAGGAAATATGGAAAGAATAATAAAAATAACATTTTTACTGCTCATAACCAGTCCGATATTCCTTGCTAGTTGCTCCGATTGTGAAGACTGCAATCCAATAACGTGGAATGAAGAATATCATATAGTTAATAGCAGTAAATTCAATGTTGAAATTGTGAAGAATACGCTTATAGACAATCCCAAAGAAGAAAGTTTCTTCATTGCCCCTTCGGATAGTTTAGTAGTTAAACGAGAGGAGAGTGGAATGGGTGGCTATTTCCAAAAACCATTCCAAATGATCAATAGAATCGTTTTTGACAACCAGTGGATAAATCCTCTCACCGCTGAAAATCGATACAACATTGATTCTGACTACAACTACAAAATAGTTTTTGATTCTCAAGAGCTAAGATCTTTTCGCTACGTCATTACAGACAATGACCAGATTTATGTTTTGATGGAAAATTCACTAAACCACCGATATTGCATAATCAACAATAGCGGGTACGACGTAAAGGTCGTCAATTCTAAGGACTCTGTCTTCATCGCCAGTAATGATAGTCTTATAATTGTGAAAGAAAAAAAGCAGGGGGAATTCAGAGATCCTTTCTGTAGTTTTTACTCAAAATTTTCATTTGGCAGTATAGAGCCAATTGCCTATCCGTCTGGTTGTAAATTCAATTTTGGTGATAGATGTAATTTCGAAATTTTAAGTTTTAACGACAGTCTCGCCTCTTTCCGTTATATTATCACCGAAAAGGATGTCCAATATGCATCCAACCAATAATATAAATTACATTCACAATGAAAATATTGGCAAAAGAGTTTATCTGGACATTCTTATTCATTCCCGCATTACTCACTAATTGCTCTGAGTGCGAAGACTGCAACCCCACAACGTGGACGGAAGAATTTCATATCGCCAATAACACTAGCATGGCAGTTAGTCTGAAAGAGAAGAATGGTAATTCACACACAATCATACCTTATGATAGTCTAATCATTAAAATTGATAATATCACGGGGTTCCAATATATGGGACATATACCCTTCGAATCCCTGACATCTATTATTTTTAATGACTCAGTATCAAATGATTTTTCAGTAAAAAATGAATTTGACCTAAATAACGATGAGAACTATGCCCAAATTAGTTCAAGTACAGGCTACTATGTGTATCGTTACGAGATAACCATTGATGATTATAATTTTGCGCTGGAACAATCACGAAAGAAATAAACTTTCCACTTATACGGAAGCCATTCTTCTTCTAAATGGCTTCCGTTATTCAAAAAAAAAACTATCCCTTACCTTTTCAAAAATATCCCCACAAATAGGGATATACAAACACATTCTTTCAATGAAAAATACCAACAAATGGGGATTGTTTAGTATAAAGGGGAAATATATATTTGCATCGTTGAAAATTTAACAAATTAATTAAATTAAACGATGAAAAGAATTTCAATCATCTTCGCAGCCTTGGCGCTTACCCTTGCCTCCTGCGAGAAAGATGACTTGTTGGATTTAAAACAATCAAGAAGACAAACTGACAAGACTGAATCAATTGACGAGATTCATGAGGGGGAAATTCAATTAGGGGATAAGTATGAGAGTCCACTACTACTGAAGAACATGCAGAGAGCAGCCGACACACTCTCAAAGAGATCAGGACTCCGCAGTGCCGTTATTCTGAAACCCACACACTTGTATGTTCGCTTCCTGCCCAAAGACTCCGCCGAGTATGAGCAAATCGTAGCGGACACAATCTTGGATGTTACACCCTACCCTTTGGACTATGAACTTACCGAGGGAACAGTCTACCACGACAAGTCTATCCCCTACGATTCATACCAATGGCAGTATGCTGTCGTCCCTATTGACTACGACCTTTCGTCGGTAGGAATCCACTCCGAAAAATTAGAGGAACTCTATATGCCCGACGGAATATTGGACGAAGAAGAAGACGATGAGAACAATAGTACATTACGCAGTGCATCTATGTCTCCTTCCTCTGAATTCTCGCTCAGTCAACTTCTAACAGAAGCGGAACGACAAACTGAGAAAGAAAGTACGACACTAAAATCTAAATGGAGACCAGGTGCAACCATAAAAGCCTACGATAACGTTGTAGGGGGGATGATACCACTAAGAGGAGTCAAGGTGAGAATCTGCGTATTAGGTTTCATTAAGACCCACAAATACACAGACGAGAATGGCAATGTCTCCTTCAGCAAAAGAAGAAGAAGTGCCTCGTATAGCATAGAATGGGAGGACGACAAATGGGATATTCGAGACAAGGGAACCCAAGCGTATTACAATGGTCCAAGACAAGAAAAATGGTGGAATCTAAGCATCGGAATGGGTACGCAAAAATCACTCCACTACTCCGCTATCCACCGCGCACTATACGAGTACTACTACGGAGATAACTGTGGCTTTTCAAGACCGAGCAAAAGTCTAAAGATCTCATACAGAGAAGGTAGCGACCCAGACGGCAAAGCCTCAGGATCTACAACGCAGGCATGTGTGAGAACCTGGGGTTGGATTGCGTCCCCAATAAAGATATACGGAACAAGCGTATACGGAGGGAAATACTCCGTCAGTTCAGTCCTTCATACTACACTACACGAACTGACCCATGCCTCTCACATCTTAAGAATGTCGAAGAAAGATTATGATAAAGTGGAGGACTACATTAGAGACAGCTGGGCAGAATTCGCTTCCTGGGTTATTATTGAATGCATGTATAAAAAGAGCGGTATTTTACCCAATACCGCAACATACGATATTTTTTTAGTTTCATATAGTAATCAAAGTTGGAATTATGAATCAAACTATAAATATTCACCGCTATTTATTGATATTTATGACACAAAAAATCAATATAGTGCCTTAGGACAAACGGCAAATGACAACATATTAGGATATTCAATAAGTCTACTTGACATCAATTTACCAAGGTTTAAAACCATTGACGATGTTGAAGAATTTCTGAAAAGGAACAAAACAAGCGGAATTACAACAGATGATATTGAAACATTAATAAATTACTATAGAACGAGATGGGAAAAACTTTGAAACAAATATGTTACATTTTATTCTCCCTATTTTTTCTTCCAACCTGCTCTAAAGAAGACTCTGATAGCAACACATGGAAAGAAGAATATCGGATTATTAACGAAAGCGACTATTCTGTAAAAATAACAGAGGAAGTCTTTGAGGGTGAGAAAATTCATACGATTCCAGGAAATGATTCTTTAATCGTTATTATTGGGAAAATTGCAATGGAAGATTATATAAAGCGACCTTTTCAATATGTCAGCTCTATGCTTCTCGATTCTGTCAAAGTTCCAATGCTTGAAAAAAATAAATTTAGTTTAAACTACGACGAAAATTTCACATTGATTTCTTTTTCAGAAGAATACAGAGTATACCGTCATGTGATTTCAAACGAAGACTATCAATATGCTATAGAACATAGATTGCAATAATTACATTCAAAATGAGAAGAATA
>CAVFXQ010000066.1:0-5409 GCA_963626555.1 Clostridiales bacterium | reverse complement strand
GTGAGATAATCACACTTTATCTCACTTTTTTTATGCGATTTAGTGTGATTATCTCTCTATTTTTTCCCTACTCCATCTCCTTTATCATCTTCTCTATAAACGCTATCTCCTCTTCCGTCAACCCATACTTCTTATACAACTGCTGGTCTATCTCCGTTATGCTCGCACTCCAATCTATGTCACTCGCAAAGGTGAAGTCTTGGAGGGGAACGTTGCAATAAATCCCTTTCATTGCATTTTGTGTATTTTTCATAATTGAAACCATAAAATGGAAGAACTTCGTTTCAATGTAGGTTTTTACATTTTTTGAAATACTTAAATTTTCAAATGGACCAATCACAAGATAGGTTTCGGTACAACAAGAGGCACCTTCTACTACAAATGCTTTCAATCTATCCTTTGATGTAACCCCAGTCCCCCAAGCTTTCGGAATCAAAATTTTTATTTTGTCTATCCATTCTGAGTTTTTTGAAACATCAGTTCGTTTAACATATCCAATTCCCTCCTTTCTCCAACCATTGTAATAAAAAGGTACTGAACCATCAAAAGGTTCTTTCTCAAAATTAATTTTCAATCGTTTGCTACTATGATCTTCCCTTTTATCAAATCCAAAAGGATCATTCGAACTAATGAGAGAATCAAAAAACTCACCTGCTTTCTCTCTTACTTTTTCCAATATATCAATAGTTGCACAATCTCGAACCATTACATCAGTTTCCTCCAATTTCCAATTTCTATGTGCAAACATTGTTTCATTTCCATTATGGATATAATAAGAACAACCTCCTTCCGAATTTTTATTCCACCTAAAGAAACTGATACCCCCCTTTATGTCAACTCCAGAGAAGCAATCCCTTGCATCTGTAAAATCATGGATAATATCAATTTTATCTTCTTGAACCAATGACTCTCTAAAATCCTTAAGATCATTAGATGAAAACCAACGCGATGGAGATATCATACTAATAAATTGAGGAGACAACTCTCTTGCTACATTAACAAAAAGTTGGTATATAGGTAATGGTTTCTGACCATGACCTGTTTCTTGGTAAGGCGGGTTACCCACGACAGCGTTGAAATTCAGCATAGTTTTAGATTTGATGTTGTTAGAATATGTTTTAGGGTTTCGGATTTTTTTGACGATGGAGTTGTATCGCTTAGAGTCTTTGAGCAAGGTGGAGAGACCATCGATGGTGGCAAGGTTGGTAGGCACGTCATCGTGATAGCCTGCCAACACACGACGGGTGATTTTCTGAGCCATCCTCGTTTTGCACACCACAAAGAGGTTGTTGCGCAACACGTCTGCCCAGAGTTGCCACTCCTGCTCGAGGGTGGTCTCCGCCTGCCCATAGGTCTGCTCCTTTTGCCTGCGCCAGAAAGTGTATGCCAGCCACAAAGGGTAGACACCGCTCTTGGAATTGATCTCCAACACTTTAGCGTCGGGCGTACCAAAGACATCGTCTGTCACACCCTCGTGCGACACGAGGCGTGGGGAGGCAAGCATCGTTCGGTGGACCACATCGTAGAAGTCGTAGCCTCCGATGGTGTCGGCAAGATGCATATTGACAACCCGCCACGGAGTGAGGACGGTCTCCTTGTCTGGAAAACGGAAAATATTGAGTTTACGAGCCATCTCAACGGCTCGCTGCTCAATAGGAAACTCGTCAATTTTACGCGTCTCCTGAATGAGTTTCTGCGTGGCTGCGATAAGCACATCCAAGCGTAAGAGGTGTTGAATCTTCTGAAACGACTCTTTAGAGAAGCCACGCGGCATAAACTCGTCCCACGACTCCTGGTCGATAAACTCGTCGGTAGTGAGGTTGTCGAGACTGAGTTTCTCGGCATCGTCCACCGCACCGAAGAGCAACAACGGAAGACGCACCATGATGAGTTCGAGCACTGCCACAGAGTGCTTTATCTGATCTTCATTCTTCTTTTTCGGTTTCTTGACTCTGTTGCCACTATTGCCCTTTCCCGATTTCAGAGTTGGAGCGTTTTCGCCAGTAAAGTTATTTCGTGAAATTTCTATAGCGCCGTTTCCAGCAAGCGACCCACCATTCCCAATGACATTGCCAATCTCATTGAGCAGTTTATGGTCATCTTCCGTAAAGTCTAAAAGATTTTGGAAGAGTTTACGACTTTTAAATCCTTGACGTATAACGTGATCGGCATACGCACGATTGACATCCAGAATAAACTGCTTGGCACTATAAGGACGCTCTTCGCCACCATCGATGACGATGATAGGGAGGAAATTGAGGCACGTCTCCGTATAGGTGGTACTACCGCTGTTTTTTAATCCTTTGCGAGATTCTTTAGAAGAAGCCCGATAAGATATTTTGATGAAATCGTCGACCACCGTGATGGTACGGTCTGGTGCGAAATCAAATGCATAGCACTCTTTTTTAATCATTCCGTTTTTGAAAGGGGTTTGCCCACGGAAGATAGTCTGCATATAGCCTGCCGCACTGGTCTTCTCACCACCGCTCAGCATAAACACGCCAGTCCACTCAGGCACCGAGACACCCGTAGTGAGGCGACCACACGAAAGGGTGATAGTGCCTCTCTTCAGTGGGTCAAATCCGTCGCAAGCAGCAATGGCACTCTTCACACGTTGCAGAGGGTCTTGCTTCTTTTTAGGAGCGTTGGCATCGTCGGTAGGAGCTATTTTGTCTTCTTGTCCCGCCACGTTGACCACCTGCAAGCCAAACTCGGTGTGCAGTCGATGAGCGTTGATAAGTTCAACCAAACATTTGGCAGATTTCACAGAGGGCACCATCCAAAGCGTGTGGAGCAACGCATCGCGGAAAGTCTGGGTTGAGAATGGGTAGTTGTTCTTCTCGTCCTCTTTGCAGAGTAAATCCAGAAATGCGACAATGTCATCTTCGTGGACGAAATCGCCCACTTTTGCCGTCTGAGGCATAACAATACCATCTTCCTCTTCCTTCCCCGTAAAGACACGGAAGAACTCTGCGAAACTGAAGAAATCCTCATCACTCTTGGTGTATTCTGGATGTTTGCGACCGAACTCCTCTCCTAAGTTATAGGTGAAGATTTTGAGTTGAGCCAACCCCTCGTAGGGGTTTCGTTCGTCGGGATGCTCCTTAGGCCAACGCTCTTTGGCATCCTGCTCCATGACATAATCCCAAGTATATATCTCATCGCTTGAGAACTGATTCAAAATATTAAATGGCGTACCCGAGAGGTAGAGCATTTTCGGCTGTTTTCCCTTTTGAAGTTCATTGATAACCGCCTTTCCGAGTGGCGTTTGAGTGCCTTCATGCGCCTCATCAATGACAACAAGATCCCAATGAGTGCTAAATACATCCCTGTTGCTTTTCTTCCATTCCTTCTCCAAAGCCTCTAATTCCTCCTCAGTCGGTTCGGAATCCTTTCCACGGAGGTCTTGAATTGAAGCGAAATAGATGAAATGCGTTTTATCCGTATCAAGGTCTTTCGTGAGGGTTTTAAAATCCTTTCCCACACAGTCGTCCTCGTCGCATTGGTTGGTGTCTTTGCCGTTTTTTGAGCCATAATGGAAGTGGGCATGGTTCTTGTGTCCGCTCAGCAGGCGGAAATCCTCAAACCAACCACTACGCACCGTTGGGCGGTGGGTGAGAATCAAGACACGCTCCACATCCATATCCAAAATCACCTGTAAAGTGCATAGCGTTTTGCCAAAACGCATTTTAGCGTTCCAAAGCATGCGATCGGCTATTTTGAAATGGGAGATCGTCTGCGCAATAGCTGCCTTCTGTTCATCTCTGAAATGAATCTCTATCGATTTCTGCTTTTCCTTTACAGGTCCGTCAATCTTCTCCCTTCCCTCTTTAAAGGCTTGAATAGCAGCGATGGCGTGGTCTAAATCCACCTCAAACCATTCTTGTGCGGTGCCGATGCCATTATTGATAGGTGCTTTCTTGTACCCGCTACGTTCCAATACGCAATGCACCTCTTTGTCAGTAAACGTGTGCGACCCATCAGAGTCAAGTGCCAACTCGGCATGCAGAATATCAAACTTTACCCCCAACGTTACGGCGTCGCCGCTGTAACGCTCTTTCACCTTTTCTATAAGTTCTGGCGCATTAGGGGGGTATTTGACGTTATAAGGGACGTCAATTCTGGTCATTCCAACTTTCAACAGACCATCTAAACCCTCTCTGCTGAGGATGTAAATAACATTAATCTGCGAAGTAACTAATTCCATAAACTATAACTTATGCAACAGTGATATAAACTGTTGTTCATTTTTCACCTCAAGAAAGTTTATGCTCTCCACATCCAACTCGAGGATTTTTTTACCATCAAAAAATTCATTAACACGACAAAGCCTTTCTTGGGGCTTCACATAAAATTGAAAATGAAGAACACCCGTAAATCCACCTGCTTTTTTATCTTCCTCCTTTACCTTATGTCCGGGCAATCCACAAGTCAAACCATCCATTTGCCAGAGATTCCAGGAGATGATGTGAGCCACCTCAAGAAGGTCTTCCTCTTGTTGTTTCGGGAAATCCTCCCCGAATTTCCTCTCGTAAAAATCAATAAAGGTACAAAAAACATTTTCTCTTGCCAATAGAAGGTTGTCTCCCTGCCACTCAAACCCGTATGAAGAGGCAAGAGCGATTTTCGCCCAAGCCAACCATTGCTCTGGGGTGTCAGTGTTTTCCGACACAATTCGTAATTTTCTATCTATCAATCCGATACGATTTTCAACCTTGATTTTCTCGCCCGAAACGCTGTCATATCTGCTCACCAAATAAGGAGCTTCGCCACAGGTAACTTCCAAACGAGTCTCTGCCACATAGTTCTTCCAACTGTGATTTTCGTCATTGGGGAACTCTATTTTATCAAGATTGGCAATCCAAGAGCGGTTGCCACGTTCATCCTCAAATTCAGTGTTAAACACATTTTTCCTACCAAACCAAGCCTCATCAATCAAGTTGTTTTGCACATTGCAAATCCAAGAGGGTGTGAAAACTTCTGCCTTGTCTTTCACACGCTTCGTAATCTCATCTTTCGACTTCACCGAGCGAGGGCGGAGCGTACCATCCTTGGAATACGATATTTTTTCAGTGGTTATCGGGTCAAAAAAGGTGTATCCATCACCCAATTTTATGTAAGAATCGGTTGCCCAATAGATATTCTTCAGAGTTGTATGATCCTTAAGAAGTTTTTCAAAGACATTATCAGAATAATGCAGCGCAAAATTTGTTTCACTTATATCTGTTTTCTCTTCCATATCTATCTTATTTTATTGATATTCAGCGTCTTTCATATCATCACTTCTTTTATCATCATTGCTGTTTTTTCACTTTTCCTCACTCCACCTTCCATTCCCCCACAGTTCCCGTCTGCGACGAGAACACACAGCCTACTTTGAAGAGGCGTCGACTATCGTCCACATACTCC
>CAVFXQ010000065.1:0-5513 GCA_963626555.1 Clostridiales bacterium | reverse complement strand
GCATTTGCACCTCCGCAGCTCATATCCAAACGGATGACTGGGTGTTTCACCCAATCCGTCTCCAAGTTCATTATCTTCAGTCCCTCAAAGAGTTCCTTTTTACCTTCCAAATAGCACTGCAAAGTATCAACGAGGATAGACTTGCCAAAACGGCGCGGGCGACTGAGATAGTTGTATTTACAACCCTCATTCACCATCTCCCAGACCATGTCTGTCTTGTCAACATACAAATAGCCTTTCCTCCTTATCTCCTCAAAAGATTGAAGTCCTACGGGAAGTCGTCTTTTATTGATTGTTGCCATGCGCTTTCGTTTTTTTGCAAAGATAACGATTAGATAAAAATATCTTCTCCTACTCTGCAACCTTAATCACTGCTTCGAAAGCGGTATTAGGCTTATATGTGTCACCCTCATCATACACAGGCAAATCCTCTGTCCCTGTATCATACGTTACAGTGTTCTTGCTGGTCGTCACGTTGTCTACAATGTTGAACAACAACGGATAGGTCTTTGAACCTCCACTTGACGATGGATTGATCCACGAATTCTCATTGTTGATTCCCCAAATCGTTACACTCGTAATTCTATGGTCCCCACTATAACTTTTGCCGTATTTCTTAAACAAGGTGAAGTAGTTCGTATAGGCTGTTACCGCCTCATCTTGACTCTTCGCACTGAAATCTAACTCTGTTACGTGAATATCACATCCTAACGCTAAGAATCGCTTGACCGCATTCTCATACGACGTCGTACCTGGCCATGATGTTCCTAAATGCGACTGCATGCCGACAACATCAATACGAGGCTTCACACTCTTGCTATTTACCGTTTTCTCTGCCCCATTCTGCACTGCCTTCACGAGGGTCTCGATAGCCGTCGTCTTCCAACCTCCAGAATAGTCCATATACTCGTTATAGTCGTTGTAGGCAAGTTTTACATCTGATGGAGCGTAGGCATTCGCAAAACGAAACGCATTGATAATGAAATCGTTACTATTGTATATCTGATACCAACGAGATCCTCCTGACGATGGACTCTTACTGGCTGTTCCCGTCGTCTGACCTCTATATGGCAAAGAGGTCGTTGCATCATCGGCACATGCCTCATTCACAACATCCCACACCCATACAATGTGGTTTCCTTCGCCATACCCATTGGCTGCCTCCCAATTAGCCACACACTCAAGCACCGTCTTGATATACCACTCATGGCGTGCTGTCATCGTCTCCGCATCCACTGCGTTGGTGAGCAATCCATCCGATCCTACCGACGCACTATAGCCCTCTGCAAAGAAATCATCTGGTGTCTGCGAATGCCATGTTAACACATGTCCGCGAATCTGCACCCCCATCTTCTTTGCCACATTCAGCGTCGCATAAATCAACTTCTCATTTGGTAACGCAGTCGGCACCTTAATCGTCTTTCCATTAGAGGCTGTGAAATCGGTCGTCGTAACACTACCGCCACTTCCAACACTCCACCATGCCAACATAAACTGTGGCTTCATCTCATTTCCTAACGTAATTGAATTAGCATGTTTTGCAATACCTTGCTGAAGCTCATCGTAATAGAGTTCGCCTGGTGTTCCCCAATACTGCTGACTATATGTGGCAGTGTATTTATTGTCTCCGTCTTGTTTCAAACCAAAATTTCCATACGTAGCGGCAATACCAAAGTAGTCGAAATGCTTCTCGTAAGTCTCATAGAGAGAAGGAAGCGCCGTACTACGCCATGTCCCAGGATAAGGATCAACCTCCTCGCCGCCATCGTCTGTTGCATCCGTAGAGAACCACACACTGTCAACCTCCGACACTAAATACTTCGTCGATGAACCTCCAACCCCAACATACATATAGGTTGAGGCTTTGTCTGCAGCGTTCAGAGCCAAACTACCTGAGGCCAACAAAATCAAAGTTGTAAAAATTCTATTCATACCTTTACGATATAAGTGTTAAATAAATATTAGCTTAGAACAAATGTATAGAAAAAAATCTGTTAGAAAATATTTTCCCTAAACTAAAAAGAAGAAGGTCCACGACTTTGCCGTGAACCTTCTTCTTTTTTATAATAGCCAAAAACTATTTAATCGCATAAGAACTACTTACGAAAGAATAACCATCTTCCATTTTTTCTATCTTTGAACCTAAAACCTTAATTGAATTTTCCAATTTAACGACGTGGTTCATATACTTGTTGACACTGCCATCTTCCTTATGTCCTATGACAGAGAACACCAAGTTACCCGCACCCTTGTATGTTGAATCAGCAACAACCTCAGCATCGTCACGACGTCTGAGTTCAACCTCTCCAACTGCCTTCTGAGGAGCATCCGAATAAGCAAAAACGTAATCTATGCTTGTATCTGTGTTAACTGTATCTTCGCGAACTTCTCCGTTAACATCATTATGCGTCAACACAACATAAAACATGTCATACAAAGACTCGTCCATCGTCAATGACCAACTAAGGGTTACTGACTTTATATCATCAGCCTCAGACTCAGAGTTGGAATTGTTACCATTAGAAGGCTCATCATCATCGTCATCCTTACCACATGACAACATAAACACAGCAGGGACAGCCAATGCCAACAGCATTGAAATCCATGAAAAACGTCTCTTTTTCATACTATTTTTACGATTAGTTTATTATCCCACAAAATTATACTTTATTAATGAACTCACTACTATTTCGACATTGAAAAATAAGACTGTCATTTTTATAATTATGTGGCTTTTACGCTATCTCTTTCTTTTCTTACATCAAAGCCTTTCTTGCGCTCTCCGAAGCCTGCCCAAAACAAACTTTGAGTATCGTTTTAAATTCATGCGTTTCTTCACTCTTCTGCTGATAATCAACCGAAGTCTTGACTTTCAATACCTTCAATTTCACTCCGATTGCAAACCCTTTCTTCACTTCGTTTAAACAACAAAACTCCATATGGGTATTTTGCGTCAAAGGCTTCTGCGTTGCTCTTAAATCATTCAAACAATTGGAAAGAAAAAAATTAGATATTAATCCTGTCCTTTTCATTTCATACTCAATCTGATATAAATCTCGCACTTCATTTTGAGGATCATAAGTTGTGACTTTATGCGAAATCCTTTCCATCATACTTTTCTTATAATCAAATGACATATCGCCTCCTTGCCCCATAAATTTTATACTTCCATCTCCCGAATAAGCCTTTTGTGAATTTGTCAATTCTATCTTCTCCAACTCAATAGATTTCGCACCCATCATATACAAAATATGTCTCACCGCCTCCATCTCATTATCTATAAACTTAGTTTCTAAGTCTTCTGAAGAAGCTAATTCATACTTTTGGTTGTACGGATTCAACATATAATAACCGTTGTCCTCATAACTCTCAATCGCATGTTGATTACGAAGCTTCTCCGCCTCATCATGGTCGGCAATCATCAATTCTCCTCTTTTCAATTCGATATTCAAATCTGGATAATACCCTTTCTCAATACCATATTTCGTGAGTCCGTGCTCATCTATGAGCAGATATTTTGCTCTTCCCTCGTTTTCCATCTATTTTCGAATTAAATGATACACTAATAAAACTGCAGCCACAATCAAAGCACTGATTACGAAAAAAAGACCTTTTTTCTTCGGAGTACTATCGTTTTTCTTCTGCTCCAACGCATCCACACGAGCCAAAGTCTCTGCCGTCATTTTATACCCGAAAGCATTCAACTCTCGCAACAACGCGCTCTTTCCGTCTTCTTCATCTGAAAGGAAAAGAAAACTCATCCATCGTCCTTTGACATCCTTCGCATCCAACACTCCCTTGACAAAGTACTTTCCTTTCACTCGTCCACACCAAGGAGTCTCCTCACGAACATCAAACGACACATCCATCAACTCTTTAAAGCACTCCGACTTTTCCACTCCAGACAATGCCTGACCATTCAAAGAGACGACCTCCTCAAACATTTCTTCTGTCTGATACCAAAGTATGTTTCTACCCATATTTTTCTTTAATTTTTTTACAAAATCACAAAGACACTAAAATTTCTCTTTCTATCGTCCTTATAACAGTAGCATCTTTCAAGTTTACTAACCTCACATTAAATTTTGTACGATCATATCCATACACCTCAAGTGGTGCTAAATAATCACGCACAAACTTCTCGCCTAACAGTCTATCCCCTCTATACTCGTCAATGTGCGTTGCAAGAATTTTGACAGATTTTTCTTTGGTAGATGGAAAAAATTCAAGAACTTTTTTCAACTGACTTAGTGGTTGGACTTTATATTTATCACTTCCAATCCTATTTATATCAAGAAGAAAATAGACAATTGAATCTTTTTTCAAAAGTTTGTCATATAGATAACTATAGTCATCAGTACCGCCAATATCATTACCTTCTTCAACACACACTTCCGTACCATCCTCTGATTTTAAAGTAAAGTTTGGAATAGCCTCATTGGATGTATTTGTTATATCAGAAAGATTTCTGGTTTTTCCCCGCAACGCACACCATAACTCCGTCTTTCCACTTTCTGGAGGACCTAGAACAACAAGGTTCTTTGGTTTAACCCCAAAATAATCAGTATGCTTCGAACCTGAGCCACTATTCTTCTTTTTCTGTGATTTATCATCCGATCTTAATATTTTTCCTACGAGTACACCGACTCCAACGGCAATGGCAATTGGTATAAATGGGAACATAATTTTTTATTTTAATTTAACGACATAAGTACTTCATTTCTAATCTCCTGAATATCATGTGCATTCTTCAAATTCACCAACTTCACATTCAATGTTGTACGATCAATACCATACGCCTCAAGTGGTGCGAAATAATCACGAACAACTTTTACTCCTGATGATTTATCACCTCGATATTCATCTATGTGGGTAGCAAGTATTATATACCCATTACATTTTTCACGAATCTTCAAAAACTGAACTAATGGTTGCTGTCTGTACTCTGCACGTTCAATTTTCGTTATGTCAAGAACAAAACAAACGAATGTACCTTCCGTCACAAGTTTGTCATACAAACTTGCATACCTATCACTACCTCCAATATCCTGCGTCTTTTCAACATAAACTTTATTCCCATCAGGCATTGAACCCAAGCAAAACCTCTCAATAGGTTCGTTAGAAGTATTCTCATTCGATGTTCTCGGCTTATTCTGCAACGCACACCACAACTCCGTCTTTCCACTTCCTTGAGGACCTAAGATTGCAATCTTTTTATCATTACCATAAAAAAATATTTCTCCTTCACCAAATTCAAGATCATCAATTGTTATCCGAGGGTGTGAATTTTTTATTATATCATAAATAGACATGTTAAAACTCTAATTGTTTTTACAAAATTAAACATTCATTTCACCCCCCCCCGATTTAACATTATTTAACATAGATTTTAACATTATTACAATCAAAACTTAAAAAAACATACAACTACACATTCATCTTGCTTTTTAAAAGCACAGTCCTTACCTTTGTATCTTAAAAAAGTGGCATTTGTGTCAAAAAATTAAGATGAG
>CAVFXQ010000064.1:0-5690 GCA_963626555.1 Clostridiales bacterium | reverse complement strand
CGACTTTGCTGCTACGATTGGTATGATGGAGAATTTGGAATCGGTCATCACCACACCTACGACAATGTGGACACCATTGACCATCGTATCCTCCTTGAAGCCGATTTTCTCGTCAATTCGTATGAAGATAAATTCTCACTGAACGGCATCGCCACATTCAGAGACAAAGTTTTTCGCTCTGCCTCTGCCATTCGGATGCTGAATGAGATGTGGGGAGTGTAGGGGCTTATATATGTTTTTAAAGCAAGTATTGAGCCAATGACTTTTGTTGAATTCTGTTATTAGAGTGGAATGTCGATGGGTGTCCCGCTCATATTGTGAAATTCTTCAACATCTGTCACAGAGAACCCGTTATTGATGGCTTCTTGGTATAACTCTTCGCATGTTGGTTCATGTTTTATGAATTTTCGTCGGTAATAGTCTCTTCCTATGTATGAGAGGAAGTAATAGTGTTCTGCTTTAGGTTCAATGGATATGGCAGCATTGATATCTGCTTCTATTGCGTCAATCTCTTGGCGAGAACATAAAAAAGGTTTTCTTCCTTTTAAACGGGCGACGGCTGCATAAAAAAATGGCGTGGCATCTTCAAAATTATCTGCTTGTGCTTTTTCAAAAAAACTTATTGCCTGATCATATTTTTTTAGTCTTAGAAAGCACATACCGATGGAGGCATTAACACCGTTATGGTCGGGATGTTCGGATGCGGTAGTCTTGTATGTGGCTAAATACTTGTTAACTTGAGGAAGAGGCATTGAGGACATTGCATGAAAAGACTGTACCATTACATCTGCTCTGCAATATTCGCATTTCTTTTGACTTGTTGAAATACTAGCCCCACAGTTGGGGCATTTCATAGATATTATCTCCATTTAGGTTAAGTTTATTTTCTTATTATCGTGTTTTTTTGTTTGATAGATTCTATTTGCTCCTTTGCTGTGTCTATGGATGAAGACAAAACCTCAGGGCTAACATTGTCGTTGATTTGATTTCGTAAATGGTCAATAATGTTACCAATACAGTCTACGTCTACGTTACGAATGAAAGATGGGGGAAGAGATGCTATTTTACGAGATAGTGATTGAATCTTATTTTTCACCTTCTCATCCTTCCCATTTTGGCATTTGTATAGGGTAATTAGTTCCATCACTTGATTCGTGTATGAAGAAATTGTAGATGAGTCTTCTTGCAATTTTTCTTGTTCTCTGACTATTTTATCGCAAATCTCACTGAGAATGTAGTAAAATAGGATAAAAATTACAGTATAGGCAACTAATCCTATGCTCAAGTATTCAAATTTTGGAAAATCTTTTGGGATCCACTCAACGAATTGTGTAATACCGTATTTGAAGATTAATTTAATTAATCCGAAACGAGTCGCAAGAATCCATAATCCTGCAAAATAGCAGAAAAGACAAAAGCATAATATGATCTTGGTAACTGATTTCATAATCTTATGGGGTTACGATTGGAGGAGGCGTAGTTCTGAATAATGATGCCAGATCAGGTTGTGTGTACGCAGCAGCCCACCCCGCCATGCCTTGCTTCCATACGAGAGTTTGTGCAGTTAAAGCCCCAGAATTTGCTAACGTTTGGAGTGTAGGCAAATCAAAAGGACCTTGTTGTACATTATTGAGATAAACAAAGTATGGGCTGAATGAGACTGGTGGTGGAGGTGGTGTTTGGGATAATGTGGAATTCATTGATTGAGCTGCGTTTTGCATTTGTTGACCGAATGCAGTGCCAACACTCATACCCATGCCCATCCCCATACTCGCATTTACATATTGACTTGCAGAACCTTCGTTGCCAGCTGCTGTCTCCATAATATCAAATTGTCGCTCTTGCTGATATGTGAAACCTTGTAATTGCCTCCGTTCCCGCTCTTTAATGGATTGAAGACGATTATTATAAAGTTCTTTAACCGTTGGATCGTCTTCGTTTGGAGCGAGGTGTGCGAATTGAAAGTCCTCTAAGGTAATACCATATGCGGCAAATTTATCTATGAGATTGGATTTGATATAGTCCGCAATCTCTGGTGCATATTCAGGAAAGTCTAAAGGTGAAATACTACGTTCTTTTGAGTATTGTTTGATACCCTTGTTGAGTTCTTGAACCACCATAGATGAGAATTTATCAACAAATGCATCTGTCGTGAATAAGTGTTGTGTTCCTACAAACTCATTAAGCAATAGAAGACTGTCCTCTATTCGGATGCTATAATCTCCATGTGCACGTATAGGAATGGCTAACTCTGCAAGTGCATATCGTGGGTCAATAACTCGGATTGGAGTTGGAGTTCCAAATTTTAAACCTCGACGAACAACTTTGTTAATAAACCATACTTCCGCTACAAACGGAGACTTCCCGCCAAATGGAAGATTGATAATTTTGTCGAGTAAAGGAAGATTTCTGGATGAAAGAGTGTGTACCTTCTCCAAAAACATCACATATTACACCACCTTTTACAAAAATGGCTTCTTGACTTTTGTTTACTATGAGTTGAGCCCCGATGGAGAGGTTATTGTATGGAAATTTCCATACTAAATCGTCTTGATTTCCATTATACTGGATGACATCTATAAAACCGCGACGTTCTTCTCCTTGTCCGTCGAATGTAGCTCCGTCTGTACGTATATTGTTAAAAAATCCCATAAATTTGAAATTAAGGATAATCGAGATGGTAACCTGGTTGTGCGCAAGTGTATGTTACTCTATGATAAATTTTCCATAATGCCTTTGGCCATAAATACTTATTTAATGCCAAGAGTGCGTATTCTGAGCAAGATGGTTTACAAGTGCATTTCCGTCTTGTCTCTTCTGGAGCATAATGCTGATAGCAACATACTATAAATTTTAGGATCTGTTTCCCAAAAATGACAAGTTCAGCATTTGTGAGTATATCAAGGCAGATCCACTGATTGAATAGAGCGGATTGACTTAGAACATACGAGACTACTACATTACATAACAACACACTTAGACCTATAAATAGTGCTTTTGTAAGGTTAATTTTAGGCCTTACCAGTTTGTGATGAATGCAGTAATCTCGAATTTGCTCTTCGTCAATAAATACCTTGATGTATACTTTATTAGGCATTCTTTTTCTCACGAAGAAGTGACTTCATACCTTGGATAGAACGCATGACATCCTCATTTTTTTGTAACGCACAACCAAAACCGTCACCTGGTATGGCTATCCACAATGAGTCAACATCATTCTTTGTACGAATGTCTTTATTATTCTTTGTGTTTTTCATGTTTTCAACTTCAATTGTTTCGTTTTTGATGTTAATGCTTGTTACGTCCTTGTAGAAGTATTCACGAGTGTTCTCTTCTTGCTCATCCGTGTCCATGTGGAAAGTTTTTTGGTACACATACAGTTGGGTCGCACTAAAGAATAACCAGGTTACTTGGTATTTTGAAGATCTCCATTTACCATCTTTGCCAGGCTTTGCCAAACATGGATTGTCATAATTGTATCCGTATAATTGAACAGGGTCAATTTCTTTGACTTGATCAATGTCAATTCCGAGTTTGTTTAATGCATATTCTTCATTAAAGTGATTGTCGTTATCCAAAACTTTTTGAACCAATCTTGTATACTCACCATCAGAAATTGGTGATTTACTTAAACAAGATTCTTCGTTGCAAAAATAACGAATGACCGCTTTTTGATTCTCATTTCGTCCTTTGATGGATCTAGTTACACCTTCAGAATCACTGTAGTGATTTTTGCTATACACTATGAAGATAATGACAGCAATAATAATTGTAATAAACATTTTGTTAATAATGCACCTTTAAAGCCTGTGGATGCTTTTTAAAGAATTAATAGTGAATGAATAGCAAAAAAAAACGTAGGCTTCCAACTCTGCTCGTCGTTAATTGAGGTCCTGAGAAAACCCGAGAAATAGACGAACAGAATGCATGCCTACGTTGGTATATATGTCCACAAAAAGTGTACCTGAGGGTGGAATTCGCCCTCATTGCACACTCGGGATATAGTAAAAACATACCCGCAGCATTCATTTCTGACATTGTCTTTGATTTCTCTATGAAATTTCTCAGGTTCCAATTAACCAATAGACAAGCATCAATGACGCTTTTTATAATGCTATGTCTTATAATGCATAACTTATGCCTCTGCACAAATTTTCTCACAAAGCGTCAAACACTCTTTGTGATGAATGCTTTTGAAGACTTGGCAAATTTAATTTATTTAAATTAAATTGAAAGATTTATAAAAAAATGATGGCTCATCAATTAATAAATCGTTTTCAAACTTATGAAAAGTAATCGTTATCACAAAAAAAATTTCCCCTACCTTTGCCCTACCTTATCGCTTGATATATCTCAATTATGAATTTCAAACAAATTGGTCAGAAGATTGTTGGCAATCCGACGATGACCGATGGCACGGTCTACTCGATGCTGATCATCTGTAGTATTTCGCATTTCCTGAATGATATGATTCAGTCTATCATTCCTTCTATCTATCCAATGTTGAAGGTGCAGTATGGTTTCTCTTTCGCTCAGATCGGTACTATCACACTGGCGTTTCAAATGACTTCCTCTATCCTGCAACCTTTTACGGGTCTATACGCCGACAAGCACCCTCGTCCATACGCTTTGTCTGTTGGTATGTGTTTCACTTTGATGGGCTTGATTCTATTGGCTTTTTCTGATAATTTCTACTTGATATTATTGGCAGTGAGTGTGTCGGGTATAGGTTCTTCAGTGTTCCATCCTACGGCATCGCGTGTGGCTCAAATGGCGTCTGGGGGTAAGAAAAGTTTGGCTCAGTCTATCTTTCAGGTAGGTGGGAATGGGGGACAGGCAATCGGTCCGTTGTTGGCGGCTATTATCATTTTACCCCTTGGTCAACATGCTATCTCATTCTTTTCTATTGCCGCTTTGTTGGCTGCACTTATTATGTTGAGGCTCGGGAAATGGTATAAGTTGAGGATGAGATATGTAGTGGATCATCCTCAGAAAAAGCCGATACTCAACGGTCATATTTCAAAACGGGCGAAGTACGGTGCATTGCTTATCCTTGTGTTGCTGATATTTTCAAAGTATTTCTATACGTCGTGCATCACAAGTTATTTCACATTCTTCTTGATTGACAAGTTTGGAATGAGCGTGCAAGCGTCGCAGGTTTGTCTCTTCGTGTTCTTGGCTGCTTTTGCCATAGGTACGGTGGCAGGCGGATTGTTCGGTGATCGCTTCGGACGAAAATATGTGATATGGTTCTCTATCCTTGGCGCGGCACCGTTTGCTATGCTGATGCCTTATATGAACTTGATTCTCACACTGATTTGTGCTTTCCTTTCTGGACTTATCATCGCTTCGGCGTTCTCTTCTATTGTGGTCTACGCTACCGATTTGATGCCTGAGAAGACGGGAATGATAGCCGGCGTTTTCTTTGGATTGATGTTTGGTATGGGTGGACTAGGTTCTGCCTTTTTCGGATGGCTTGCCGATCGGACAAGCATTGAGTTCATCTTTCAGGTGAGTGCTTTCTTGCCACTGTTGGGTATGATCGCTGCTTTCTTGCCGAATACGCAAAAAGTTATGAAGTAGACCAATGAGTACGGTTGTTCATATTCAATATTATGCTTCACCTTGTGGCGAGATTGTTTTGGCTTCTGTACAGGATAAATTGTGCCTCTGCGATTGGAACGAGCATC
>CAVFXQ010000063.1:0-5780 GCA_963626555.1 Clostridiales bacterium | reverse complement strand
GACAAAAAAATAGAGGCTCGGTGGGAGCCTCTGTTTTTTTGTGGGGGGGAGGAGGAAGGGAGGTGGGGTTAGAGGATGGAGTTGTAGAGGGTGAACATGTTCGAGGCCAAAGAGGCGGCGGAGTATTTGTCTTCAACGAGCTTACGCCCGTTGAGACCCATTTGCTTTCGCTCGGATGGGGAGAGGGAGATGAAGTTGAGAAGAGCGTTGGCGAGAGGTTGGGAGCCTATTGGGATCCAGGTTCCGCAGTGGAAGGTGTTGATGTCTTGCCATGGAGCGCCGACGGTGGTTATCACAGGAGTTCCGCTTGCGAGAGCCTCTACGACAGCGAGCCCAAAATTTTCAGATTTTGTAGGGAGGACGAAGACGTCGGCCTCTTGGAAGAGCTGCCATTTTTTCTCGCCATAGACACCGCCTGCAAAAACGACGATGTCTGTGAGTCCGAGTCTTTGCGTCTCGGATCGTAGAGAGTTAATGTAGTCGGGGTCACCTTCGCCAGCTATGATTATTTGATAACCAGATAGTTGGTCGTGTATATGTGCTGCTGCGGAGAGTAGAAACTCTATACCTTTTTTCTCGTGAACACGGGAAAGGAAGAGAATCTTTTTTTGAACCTCCCATGAGTCGCGCATCTTGATGGATTGGACATCGATGCCGAGGCGAACCATCTTGATTTCGTTTGGCTTGCGATATTTGAGGAGCGTTTCAGTTTCGCTTTCGGCTGTTGAGACAAGAATGTCGGCGGTCTTGACGGCGCGACGCTGGTAGAGAATGAGGGCAGGGAGTTTGCGTGTGAGGTAGTGGCGATGGAGGATGTGTGGCTCAAGCATGCCATGTGGGGAGAGTGCGACCTTGACGCCAAGGCGTTGGGCGATGTGTTGGACCATGGCGCAAGCGGGGAGCCAGCATCCGTTGACGTGGACGACGTCTGGGTGGAGGGTGCGTATGAGGTTTTTGACTTGACGGATGAATGAGAATCCGAAGGATGGAATGGTGTGTATGTGTACGCCAGGGAGTTCGACCATGGCGTCGGAAGGGTGCGTCAGGAGGTGAACCTCGGCGAGGCGTGCAAGTTCGCCTGTGAGGGATTCGATGAATTTGGTTGTCCCGCCAGATTTGCGGTCGATGGAGGGAATGTAGAGGAGGACGAGCATGGGAGGGTGGAGGTTACCTTTGTAGTTCGTTTATAAGGGTAGTGGCGTTATCAACCATCTTTTTCATTGTCAGATTTTTTCTGACATACTCTTTTGCGCAAGCGGACATACTGAGAATGTCATCTTTAGAAACGCTATTGAATGTGTCTATGCATTCATTGATCGATGTAAATAATTTGCCATTAATTCCATCCGCAATGTAGGAGTACTCGACACACTGACAGACTTCAAGGCTTCTTTTAAATGTAAAAATAGGCTTGCCGTATGCCATGGCTTCTACTATAGACAGACCGACCCATCCTGGTTGGAAATATACGTCAGAAATGTCAAATAGCCTTTCTTTGAGTGTGTTGTCATAGACTGCACCAAAGTCATAGACATTTGAAAATGTCGAAAAATCTGGTTTGTCTTTACCGTCGCCTATAATTACGAAAGCGAATTTCTGTGGGTCTAAAGATCTTATAGTTTCGAGAAGCAAGTCTAACCTCCGATAGGTTGAATTGAAACGGGCGCAAAATATAATGACAAAGTCTTGAGTTACATTGAATAGTTTTTTCAAAGACTCCTTTTCTTCTGAGCTGGCTGTATGAGCAAGAGCGGAATCTACACCCGAGATGGTGTTACCGAGGGCGACCATCTTTTTGTTAGGGAAAAAATTCTTCCAGATCTTTAGTTCCTCGGGAGTGTAGAACCATACTCCATCGGACAAGCGTATCATCAGACTAAGCTTCCAGTCGGGCTGGGATTGTTCCTTCAGGTAACGTTTAACAGAGATGCCGTGTCCCCAAAGTATAATCTTCTTTCGATGAATAAATTTTGTGAAAAGCAGTAGCCATGTAGTGACATGGGCAAAATGTAGCATAAGCACGCACGAGGAGACGCTCTTCTTGAGGAAAGGAAGTGGATTGTAGAACAGGATCCCTTTTATGCAAACATTTGCCACGTGGCTTATGTAGGATTTCTTATCGATACAGAAACCTTCGCCTTTGGAGGTGCCGTCGTTATTGTAAGTCAGAACCTTAAGTTTATTTTGGAGGGCGAGGTTGAGTCCATCGAAAAAGCCGAAACGATAGTGGGGAACGAGAGGTTGGAGAATGCTGATCATAGTTGCCAGTTTTTGCCAATCATTAACATGGTAAAAGTTTCTCTCTTGAGAGACAATCGAGGTTTTTCTTTGATAGAAATCCTACGCTAAGCCAAAAGACGGCACATAAGTAATAGCCATATGTCATAATGTAGCCCTCAAAGCAAGAATGGCAGCATAGATATATGAAAACAGAAAATACAAGTAACACATGGCGATTATTCAAGGATGCATGAAATGCTCTTGAAATATTTGGCAAGATGGTAAAGAGAAGAGCGAAACCCACAAAACCAGTTTGCGACATCACTGCAAACCATCCTGATCCACTTTCCATTCTGCTTGTGACAATTTTACCTCCCATGTATCTTGAAGAATGCCCACAGCCAAAAATAGGGGAATACTTGATGGTCTCAAACTGTATTTCATAGACACCAGTGCGAGAGCCGAATTTGGCATCTACTGAGGACTCGTTCTTTGCCAACATTCTCTCTGCGCCATCAGTCAGATTCCCTGAGAAAACCACAGCCGAAGCCAAAACAGCAATGACAAGAGCAAATTTGATGTCCTTCCTCAGGTCTGACATGAAGAAGACGAAAATCATTGCTATCGCTGAGGACATTAAAGCCGACCTTGAGGCGGATACTATCCCCGTATAAAACGATACCCCCAAAAGCATAGCATAAACTAACCTCACCCAAAGTTTTCGGCTCGTCATTAACTTCCAGAGAGCCACAATGTTAGCTAGTCCACACAATGCGCTCAACCACATAGGGGAGACCATGAATGCGCTAAAATCAAGTTCGCTCGTGTCCTCTTTAATTATGAGGTAATAATTATACCCAACAATATAACAAAGAAAAGCAGCTAAAGATACGAACGGCAATGAGAATAGGAAGAATAATAAAACTTTGCTTCTCAACCTACATAAGTACTTTGATGTTGCAATAGGCGTTAACGCGCAGAAAAACACGACCCATAATCCAAGACGATAAGAGACAACACCATTGACACAAGAAGCAACAATGACCCAAGTTACAAACAGAGCATATTGATTAAATTCTATTTGACTGGCTTTTGTAATCGAGACAAGAAAGACAGCGCAAACGCCCAACACAAATATGTGGATGTTGTAGTTCAAAGGTGCAAACACAGACACAACAAAGGTTGCCGCGATCGCAATAATGAGGCAAAGGTCGGCGCTTGTCACATTGTCTTGCGCTTTCATGAGTCTCAAAAAATTAAGCATAACTTGACATCTGCTTTATGTGGATGAGAAGCACCCTTATCACAAGAATTTGCGGTTGTCGACTTTCTGCCATGTGTTCATAAGAAACGGGCATTCTGTCGACAGGTCTTCAAGGTCCCAGTATTGAGGGACAAAAACTAACTTCGAAGGACATTTTCCTAAGAACGCACTCCACCAGCTGAATGTGCTATTCGACATGATGAAATGGCAGCAAGAAGAAAAGAGAGTGAAGTCGTCAACAGTGTCATTGTTGTTGTCTACGAAGACAACTTGTTTGTCTGTATGAAGATTTTGTTTTACCCAGTTGATGTCGTCGGAGAACACAAAGAACACAGCGTCTTTGACCCTGTCCGCAATTTCATTGATTGAGTGTTCGTAATACTTGATGGTGCAGGCGATTTTCCCAAGAGCGACATAGTCTCCTCGACGGATGTGTACACCAACAGAATTGGAAGATTTGATTCTGTTGAGCATGTCAAGATTCTCGGAGGACATGGTGCGACGAGAAACTATCATATCTTTTAAGGTTTGTTCCTGCGGAAAAACCATGTCTCTCCAAAACCAGTTGCCGTATATCAAAATTTGAGAAAGGATTGAGAATCCTGGATCTTGATATTTGTAGTAGTAGTGGATGCGATGAACACCTATGAAATTAGTCAGCGTCAAATAGAGGTGGTCAATGAAGAACTTTTTTCGAGGGAAAGCTCCTTTCAGCTTTGCAAAGATGTAAGTCAAAGGCAGATAGAAACAGTATCGGAGACCAAAGCGCCTAATCCTGCCATTCTTAATTGGTTCTCGGACCCAATCCTCTGGTAATCCAAAAGCATCGAGTTCAAAATCCCTATACTCTATCTTTTCTGTTTTATATTTTGAGACATCGTAAAACACTTTGCAGTTATATTTATTCTGCAAGTGTAAACCGTATGCGAGTTGGAAGAGTTGGTTGCCAAGACCTCCTTGAAAGACAAGTTTAATGCTTTTCATGATGAATAAGTATCGTACAAAGTATCGGAGAAAAAGAAGTGAATGCCTAAAAATTAGAACAGGATAGTTGTTCAAATGTGAAGCCTTAAGCCGTTATACTCTCCATGCGATATTAATGTTTAGTGTATACGCAGGGAATGATGAATCGTAAAACGGAAAAAAGATATTATGCGCAAAATCATCATCTTAGCCGCTTGCTTTACCGCCTGGTTCTTGTTATGAATCGAAACTATGCGAGTAAGAGCTTCGTCCTGATTAAAAATGAGAACAGGCAACTTGTTGAGGACGGGATCGTTACAGGCTTCAGGTTTCAAGAAGTCGTGTTGAAGAATAATATGGTAAAAGGATTTAGCGCGTTCAATAGCGTTTGATTTGGCAATGGGGCGTGCGTAGAAGCTGGAATAGAAGAACTTAGTTGCCGAGGAAAGGATTGTTTGGGTATTGGAGAGCGATTTGCTGTATCTGGCAAAAGCGAGGATTATGGAGTTTAGATTGGACGCAAAAAGGGGGAGCTCCATCTGTTTAAATGACAAATGGGTAGCGGCAGACTCTGAAAGCAAATTGTAATGATATCCTATTTTGTTGGACCATAGGACAACTTCGACATGGTTAAGGTAGTCCAGTAGGAATATCAAATCCTCACCATATTTGATCTCGGTCGGGAACCGAAGGGAAAAGGAGGAAATGATGGTACGCCTAAAGAGTTTGTTCCACAGAAACACTTTAAGGTCGTTATATCGAGAGGCAATATTGTCCTTCCCCTTTGTGAGTGAAGAATCGTAGATTAAGTCTTTTTTGCGTCCTAACTCTTCTATTCTAAAACCCAAAACGATTAAATCAGTTGCTTCGGTATCAGAAACGGCATCGTCGTAGATATTAGGAAAGACCCAATCGTCGCTATCCACGAACGAAATCCATTCTCCTGTCGCCATTTCGAGACCAGCGTTACGTGCGGCAGATGGTCCCGCATTTGCTTGCTGCGACAGATGAAAGCGGGAGTCCGCATTGGCATATTGGCGGCAGATATCTGCTGAGTTGTCCGTACTTCCATCGTCAATGAGTAATACCTCAAAATCGCTACACGATTGATTCCGAATCGAGTCGAGACATCGGACAAGGGTGTGCGACGAATTGTAGATTGGAATTATAATCGAGACTTTGGGCATTGGAGGAAAGGGAACAGTCTTTCAATACGAAAGGGGGCATACTTCGTGACGAGAGAATCCTCATGTAAAATGCAGACGATGGAGGCATCATCCCCCCCTCTTTCTCCCGTCTTGGTTTATTTTTTGTGTTATACTTCTTCTTTTTC
>CAVFXQ010000062.1:0-5901 GCA_963626555.1 Clostridiales bacterium | reverse complement strand
TGGTGAGGAGCTTGAAAAATGGTGATATAGAACTATTTAAGACGTTACTAACAAGCTTCTTGTCTTCAATTCCGTATAGTATGCGTCTCAAAAAAGATACGGAGCGCTTCTTTCAATATACCTTCTATCTCATTCTTCGCTTGATTTCAACCTATCTTGTCTATGTGGAGAAACAGCAGTCGCAAGGCCGTGTTGACTGCGTCATTGAGACGGATAGATTCATCTATATTTTCGAATTTAAGTTGGATGGAACGGCAGAAGATGCTATGCAACAAATCAATGAGAAAGGCTATGCGCGGGAGTATGCTTCTGACTTTCGCAAACTCTTCAAGATTGGCTGTAGTTTTTCTTCGGAGACGGGGACGATTGGGGAGTGGATGGTGAATGAGGAATTTAAGAATTAGGAGTGAGGAATTAGGAATGAGGAGTTGGGGTTGAGGAAAATTAGACGAAGGGTGGCATCTGTAAATGATAAAATAACTTATTTTTTTATTGAAAATATAAGTTCAAGTTTCTCAGCGATAACTGATGAAATAAAAGACCTCTCTCATCTTCCTTTTGCATTCTTCCTCGAAAATCTATAAATTCGCATTTTGGAGAATAAATTTAGTAACTAAAAACGCAGATTATGTCTATTGTAAAATACATTGGTGTTGATGATCGGGATATTGACCTTTTCGAGAGTCAGTATGTCGTGCCTGAGGGTATGTGCTATAATTCGTACCTTATTGAAGATAAGGATGTCACAATTGTAGATACCGTAGATCCTCGCAAAACAGAGGAGTGGTTACTTAGGGTGAAAGATGCGCTCAATGGAAGAACGCCTAAGTATCTGATTGTGCAGCACATGGAGCCAGATCATAGTGGGTCTATTGAAGCACTGGCGGCTCTTTTCCCCGACATCACCATCGTTGCCAGCGCCAAGGCCGTTCAGTTCTTGGGTCAGTTCAATCCAGGGAAAACATTTAAGACGCAGGTCGTCGCAGAGGGTGACACTCTTAATATTGGAGGTAATACGCTTAGGTTTGTAGGCGCACCAATGGTTCACTGGCCAGAGGTCATTGTAACCTATTTGGAAAGCGAGAAAACGCTTTTCTCTGCTGATGGATTTGGCAAGTTCGGCGTTTACGACGCAGATTCTGATGATTGGGCGTGTGAGGCTCGACGTTACTATTTCAATATTTGCGGTAAATATGGTGCGCAGGTGGCTGCTCTTTTGAAAAAAGCCTCTACTTTGGACATAGAAAAGATTTGCCCTCTTCATGGTCCGATTTTGGAGGGGGAAAAATTGGCGGAAGCTCTTCGACTTTATACTATTTGGAGTAATTATGAGGTTGAAACGCCCGAGGGTGTATTGGTGGCATACGCTTCTATTCACGGAAACACTAAGAAAGTAGCGGAGAAATTTGCTGAGATTCTTAAGGCGAAGGGTGCTAAGAAAGTGGCAATCACCGATTTATGTCGCGATGATATGGCAGAGGCTATCGAAGATGCTTTCCGTATGGGGGCAACGGTGCTTGCTGCTTCATCATACGATGCGAGTGTTTTCCCTCCAATGTTCTATTTCCTCCACAAACTCTCAATCAAAGGATTTCGTAACCGACGTATCGGTGTCATTGAGAATGGTACGTGGGCGCCAACTGCTGCAAGAACGATGAAGGAACAGTTGGAGAAAATGAAAGACCTTGAGATTGTTGATCCGACTGTTACAATTAGGAGTGCGATGAAAGATAGCGACATCCCAGCGTTGGAAGGATTAGCAGATGCAATTCTGAAAAAATGAGTTTGACAAGAAGAATTTGAGAGGTAGAAAGATAGACTTTTGAGGCTTGTCAGATAATAATAAAAGAAAAAGTAAATGAAGAAAATATTTTTCACGTTGCCACTTCTCGTTATTTTAATTATTGCAGGAGTGGTCTATTATCGCTATTACTTTGTCTTCGGAGAAGGTGTTAAGAGCGGTGAGCTCAACTATGTGGTGAAGAAAGGCTATATCTTCAAGACCTATGAAGGAAAGATGATCCAGAGTGGATTCAAAAGTTCGCAGATGGCTGGATCAATTCAGTCTAACGAGTTTATATTCTCAATTGAAGATGAAGTGGCAGCCCAGCAGATGATGACGATGGGTGGTCGTCAGATTGACCTATTCTACAAGGAGTACAAGCATGCCCTCCCATGGCGAGGCAACAGCAACTTTGTAGTCGACAGTTTCGTCGTGCGAGATGCTGCGGGTCAGCCTATCAACGACCTTCCGTATAATCAGCATGAGAGTCTGCCTCAAGAAGACGAACAAAAAGCGGTTGAGGAGAGCAGAGAAGGAGTGAGTTTGTAGCGAATAATTTAAATGAAAAATGAAGCGATGGGTGGCGAAGAGTTGCTCGTCGTTTTTTTTGTAGACTTTTTTGACATTCGCCTAAGTCAAGAAATGGAAGGTGAAAATATTTGTCAGAAAGAGACCGTCCTGTTAAGAAATTTTTTTATACATTTGCTATGTTTCTGTGTTTCTGAAAAAACGATACAAGAAACAGACATATTTAAGGCGTTTACTAACGCTGTGTTCAAGAACGTATCGAATCTTGCAAATTCAAAATAATTGTCATCTTGAATATAGCAACGGTAGATGTCCCCTCTGTTGGTTGAGGAGTATCCGTGGAGTGCCTTGACAAAGGTTCGTGCTTGTTTAGTGTAGTGCGAGGTTTTGTGTATAGGTCCTGCGCGGGTATTGTTAATCATAATGCGTGGACTCTAACGTTGTCTGTTCAACGACAATAGGCAATGCAAGAGCCTCGATACGTGGAATGGACGGCAGTTCAGACCACGCTTTTTTTATGTCCTAATGTAATGTTTAAATTAGGATGTATGATTACAGTAAAACAAATTGAAGAAAACCTCAACACTAAACTTAACGAGCTTCTATGTGAAGAGAAGTTCGCTCATCTTACGGCAAAGATTGCCGTGGATGTAAACAACGCTCATTCGGGTATTGTGGTGAAAAGTGATGCCTCGATGGGAGTGTCAAGGAGTTATGACCTTGAAAAAGTCCTCAAAGATTTTGTCAAAGAGAAATATGACAGTCAAGATCTTGAAAAAGGAGTTGATATAAGAGTCTATATTGATAAGAAAAAACAACCTGCCAAGGAAGAAACGAAAGGGAGAGACGAGAAAGACCCTAAGACGATGTTTGTGGCAGTCGAGCCAAAGTACAAATTGGAGAATGTCGTACTCTCGGAAGATACTCGTAAAAACATTGACGATGCGATTGCGACCATTCAGAATTTCGATTTGGTCTATAATCAATGGAATTTCCGAAAGATTGAGCCATCTTCAAAAACGAATATCTGTTTTTGGGGTGCGCCAGGTACGGGAAAGACTATGTGCGCACATGCTATCGCACAGTATTTAGGTAAGAAAATCTTGATTGCATCCTACGCTGATATTCAGTCGGAGTATGTAGGAGTAGGTCCGAAGAACCTCCGTGCGGTCTTTGAACAAGCGGAAGCTAACAATGCGTTGTTATTTTTTGACGAGGCGGACTCGTTTTTGCGTAAACGTACGTCAGACAATAGCAGTTCAGCTTCAATGCACTACAACAGTATGACCAATGAGATGATGAAGCACCTTGAGGATTTCAATGGTGTTGTGATTTTTGCTACGAACCTTACGGAGAACACAGACGAAGCGTTCAAAACTCGTATATCATACTCGGTAGAATTCAAATTGCCTGATGAGAAGTGTCGTGCAAGAATGATAAAAGGTATGATTCCTGCGGAAGTTCCTTTGGCTCAGCAATTTACAGACGAAGATTATATGGATATGGCGAAAGCAACGGATAAGTTTGCTGGTCGTGATATCCGAAATGCAGTAAAAGCGATCCTTTCTGTTGGTGCGCAGAAAGGCGAATACCCATTCAAGAAAGAAGCATTTGTTGAGGGTTTCAAAACTTACGCCGAGAACAAGGAAGGTTTCAGTAAAGGTATGGGCAAAGACAAAGGTGATGGTAGCAACCCAATGGACATCTACACCGCCAATGGTTGTATCCACACATTGTTGACCTACGCCGCATGGGTTGATGGTCCGGAAACGGAGAAAGAAACAGAACGGTTGAAACATTACTCTAAGATTCTGACACGAAATAAGTTGAATATCGACAAGTTGTCTGATTTAGACGAGTTGGAGGAGATTGTTCATAGTATCAAAGATTTGTCGTTGAAGAAGAAAGCAATTCTCTACTTAACCTCATTCATGGCAGAAACAGAGCAGAAAGAAGAGAATTTCGAGTTGATAGACAAGGTCGCAACAATCTTGAATCTTAGTGACGAAATCAAGCAAGAAACAAAGAACTATCTGGCAAAAGTCAAAGAAGTTGAAGAAGTAAAAAACAAAATCAATAGTATTAATTAAAAATAAGTTTTTATGTGGGATTTGTTAGCAGAAGCCGTATCCAGATGTCTTAGCTTTCTGAAACGACTTTTTAAAATCTTTTGGGGAATAATCCGTGGTTGGTGGTCGAAACTAAGGAGCTATGTAAAAGAGGCACTTGAGAGGTTTCGCGAAGTTATTGTAATCGACAAAAGACAAGAAGGCGGATGCGAATTACTGGAGTTGATTGAGGAAAAACAGCCAGACATTGTATCTGTTGACGACATTGATGGAATGGTGGCCGTAAAAATCAACCATGACGGTTCTGTAGGCAGGGTAGAAAATTTGGAGGCAATGAACCAAGCAGAAGATCAATTTGACTCTATCTCTGAAGATAAAGATGGTATAATAAGAATTAGATAACGCCATACTGCAATGAATATTTCTGAGAGGGTGAAGAAAATTTTCCAAAGAAAAAATAGAATATCCCCCAAAGGCTCTTTTGTAGATATTCTTCCTGAAATCTATGTAAACCGAGTTATTTGGGGTGAAATCAAAGGGTGGTGGTCTAAACTGAGAGAATATGTGAAAGTAGCTCTTGAAACATATCGCGAAGTTATCGTAATTGACAAAAGACAAGAAGGCGGATGCGAATTGTTGGAGTTGTGTCGCAAGAAACTTATCAACTTACCTCCAAATGATGTTGAAGGATTATTAGCTGTCAAGGTATGTTATGATGGTCATATGGGCGCAGCAGATTTTTTGGAGGCAAATAACCAAGCAGAAGATCAGTTTGACTCTATTTCTGAAGATAAAGATGGTATAATAAGAATTAGATAATTGATTAGTTATGTTAGATTTATTTAAAAAAGAAGATGCTCAAATCAAATTTGAGGTTGAAGCTTTTAAAGGAGAATTAGAAAAAAGCACTTTAGTAGCACAAGCAAAAAGATTCTTTGACGAAGACAAAAAACTCATTGAGGTTGTTGCGTTGGGCGATTTAGAGAAAGCAGATGGAGACTTCAGAAAGATTTTGGAAGAGAAAATTGAGTTTGAAATCAAGGCAAAAGAATTTTGTACTACTTACCTTATTACTTTCAAAAAAGGTGGTATAATTGGTAAGATTGTAGCTGTAATCACTGAGTCTGTAAATGAAGAGTTGGTAAAGTTGTTTGATTCAAAACAACAGATTGTCAGATTTAAAAAATAAGTTTATTAACAATAAAACAGAAGAATATGATTTTAACGACTGCATTGTTTTGGGGACTGTATGGCTTCTTTGCGGGATATGCTATCGGAGCAATTGCTGAGTTTGTTAGTTCCAGTACTATTCAAAAAACCGTCAGAAATGATGGTGCGCTTTATGCTGTAATACGAAAGATGCAGACTGACACTGTAGCATTTGAAGAAATTGACAGATATGGAAATTCCGAAAAGAAAGGACTCAAATCAGAAAAAGGAATTTCCGGTGATCTTTATGTCGGTCAAAAGATCTACGCTTAACATTGATATTTCTCAACTAAAGAAGAGTCTCCTATTATG
>CAVFXQ010000061.1:0-6019 GCA_963626555.1 Clostridiales bacterium | reverse complement strand
GTATTTTGTAAGACTACTTTCGTTTTGTATTTTTGCAAGTACTCTTATCAAGGATTTTAGGAGGTTTAACTATGGCAGAACTCAAAGACAGATACATACGATTTGATTGGGCGATAAAGCGGTTGTTGCGTCAGAAGGCTAATTTCGGTGTTTTGGAAGGTTTCCTCACCGTGTTTCTCAACGAGGAAATCAAAGTGTTAGAGATTCTTGAGAGCGAGGGCAACCAAGCGGCAGAGGACGACAAATTCAACCGTGTTGACATCAAGGCGAAGAACAGCAAGGGAGAAATCATCATTGTGGAGGTACAGAATACGAGCGAGCTGTACTACCTTGAGCGTGTTCTGTATGGCGTGGCGAAGGCCATCACTGAGCATATCAATCTGGGCAACAGTTACAAGGAGGTGAAGAAGGTCTACTCCATCAGCATCCTCTACTTTGACTTGGGCAAGGGTTCGGATTACATCTATATCGGTCAGAACAAGTTCATCGGCATGCATACCAACGACGAGCTGATTGTCAGTGCGAAAGAGAAGGACAACCTTATTCGGAAGTCCCCTTCGGAGATTTTCCCGACCTATATTCTAATTCGTGTCAACGAGTTCAACAAGGTGGCGAAGTCGCCGTTGGAGGAATGGGTTAACTATCTGAAGAATGGTGTAATTGATTCCGACACAAAAGCTCCAGGATTGCAAGAGGCTCGTGAGCGTTTGAGATACTATGAGATGTCCGATACTGAGCGTCACGCCTATGACGAGCATCTCAACGCCATCATGATACAAAACGATGTGTTGGGCAATGCCAAGTTGGAGGGCATTGCAGAGGGAATGGCGAAAGGTATGGCGAAGGGAATTGAGAAAGGTCGGGCGGAAGGTCGGGCGGAAGGAAAAATCGAGATTGCCAAGGCTATGCTCGCCAAAGGAATGTCCGTAGAGATGATAGCGGAGATTACGGGTCTGACGGCGGAGGAGATAACCAAAAATCACTAAGAATATATAGGAGGATTTATTATAAACTCGAAGATAGATACTCTTGACGTAGCGGTCACGTCCGGCCTCCCGGCAGAATCTTAAAATTTCTTTCCTGTCAAGTAAATTTATTATCTGTAAAAACTCGCATACAAAAAAAATCTGATATTATGAAAAAATAATCTCTTTTTAACGAAAAAAAGATTATTTTTGCGCCCGAAAAAATATTATAGATAATGAGACAGCTGAAAATTACCAATTCCATCACCGTGCGTGACGCTTCTTTGGAGAAGTACTTACAAGACATTTCAAAAGAACCTTTGATCGGCACAGATGAGGAGGTAGAATTGGCGCAGCGGATTAGAAACGGCGATGACAAAGCGAAAGACAAGCTTGTCCGCGCTAACCTTCGTTTCGTGGTGTCAGTTGCTAAACAGTATCAAAATAAGGGTATGAGCCTTACCGACCTTATCAACGAGGGTAACCTTGGATTGATCAAGGCCGCTGATCGTTTCGATGAGACGCGTGGTTTCAAGTTCATCTCTTTTGCCGTGTGGTGGATTCGTCAATCTATCCAACAGGCACTCTCAGAACAGTCGCGTATCGTGCGGGTACCGCTCAATCAAGTGGGTTTGCAGAATAAAATCAAACGAGCCATCTCTTCTTTCGAGCAAGAACATGGTCGTCGTCCTTCTGTAGAGGAACTTTCTGAGGAGATGGATGTGCCAGAAGAGAAAATCGCTGAGGTTTTGGAGATTCCTGATCAGATTAAGTCGTTGGATGCACCTTTCGGCGAGGATGGCGACGGATCTTTAGGCGATGTCTTGGAGAATACCGATTCTCCTCGCGCTGACAGTAGCGTGATGCGTGATTCTCTTCGCCGTGAGATTGAACGTGCGCTTTCTACCCTAACCGAGAAAGAGCGTGAAGTGTTGAAGATGAGCTTCGGCCTGGGCGAGTATCAGGAGCTTTCGTTAGACGAGATTGGACTCCGTTTTGACTTGACGCGTGAGCGTGTTCGTCAAATCAAGGAAAAGGCTATTGTGAAGTTGAGACAAAATTCATCTAACAGCCTGTTAAAGAGTTTCTTAGGATAAATCTGAAACATTTTACTATATGAATGCATTAGTAAGTATAATCATGGGAAGTACGTCCGACCTCCCCGTAATGGAAAAAGCGGCGAAGTTTTTGGACGAGATGGAGATTCCTTTTGAGATGAACGCATTGTCTGCGCATCGTACACCAGATGAGGTGGAGACATTCGCAAAAAATGCTGAGGGGCGTGGTGTTAAGGTGATCATTGCAGGTGCTGGTATGGCGGCTGCTTTGCCTGGAGTCATCGCAGCAAGTACCTCGTTGCCAGTCATCGGTGTGCCTATCAAAGGTATGTTGGATGGTTTGGACGCTATGCTTTCAATCATTCAGATGCCTCCAGGAATCCCTGTGGCTACGGTGGGTGTCAATGGTGCACAAAATGCTGCCATCCTTGCAGCCCAGATGATAGCATTGTCCGACGAGCTGTTAGCCAATAAGTTGAAGGATTATAAAGAGGGACTGAAGGGTAAGATTGTGAAAGCCAATGCCGAATTGGCGGAGGTTAAATTCAAGTTCAAAACGAATTAACGAGAACGAAATAAGGGTGTGCGAAAGTACACCCTTTTGCTGATTTATGGCACAGATATATATCGGGTTAGGTTCTAATTTGGGAGATAAAAAACGGAATATCACCAATGCGACAATCCTTTTGGGGTCTGTTATGGGTGAGTTAAAAGTTCTCTCCTCTCTTTATGAAACGGAGCCTTGGGGGTTTCAGTCTGACAATAAGTTCCTTAATGCGGTAATTTTGTTGGAGACGGATATTGAACCGCAGACGTGCATAGAAATGGCAAAGGCAATTGAGCGTGAGATGGGTCGTGTCTACACTAGAGAGGGTTATGAGGATCGTGTGATTGATGTGGATATTCTACTTTACGACGATAGGGTGATGCAGACTGAAACATTGACTCTCCCCCACCCTCTGATGCATGAACGCGATTTTGTGTTGAAACCTATGGTAGAGATTGCGCCAGATGTTCAACACCCACTTTTGAAGAAGACTATGAAAGAATTGTTGAGCGAAATAAACAAATAAAACGATGATATACTATCAATCTGAAGACATTGCAATGCCCCATATCGCTAAACGAAAAGTGACGGCTTGGATTAAAGAAGTTGCTAAAAGACATGGTTACAGGGTTGGCGAAATATCCTACATTTTCTGTAGTGATGAGAAGATTTTGGAAGTAAACCGCCAGTATCTTCAGCATGATTATTACACCGATGTGATTACTTTTGATGATACGGAAGATAATATCATCAATGGGGATATTTTCATCAGTTTAGACACTGTGAAGAGCAATTCTGAGCAGTTCGGTTGCTCCTACGAAGAGGAGTTCTATCGTGTTGTTATCCATGGGATTCTTCACCTCTGCGGTATTAACGATAAGGGTCCAGGCGAGCGTGAAATCATGGAGCAGAATGAGAATGAGGCATTGAGCATACGCGCCGAGTTTCTCGCATAATTTTGTTTGCAGTCTACGAACGAAGAATGATAACGTCAAACAAGACAACCAAAGGCAATCAGAACCAGACGCGTAGACAAGTGGCTGCGCAGAAGTCTCATCGAAGACAGAAAACGATTAGGGTGTTAGACCATTTCTCATGGAAGGTTGTCCTAGTGGCTGTATGTACTGTCTTTTTGCTATTCGTCGGGTTGACGTATGTTTTCAAACCCTATACGTTTCGAAAGGCATATCGTATAGCGGAGAAGGTTCTCTATAAAAATCCTTCGACAAGCGACGTTGTTCTCCCTAATAGAGAAGTGGTTGGTATCGATATCTCCTATTATCAGGAAGACATTGATTGGAAGAATGTTTCTTTCCTCCTCCACCCTATCACGAACACGCTAACCAAGGATACATCGGCAAAAAAAAGGAAGGTTGATTTTGTAATCGCCAAAGCAACGGAGGGAATTACCATTAAGGACCCTAAATTCGCTCAGAATCGCAAAGGAGCAAAAGAACAAGGAATCTTGTTCGGTGCGTACCATTTCTTCTCTGTAACGAGCGACGCGAAGGCGCAAGCGCAACATTTCATTAAGGAGGCGAAGTTGCAGAAAGGCGACTTGGTTCCTGTGTTGGATGTTGAATATCAAGGTCGACTCTCCTCCTCGGAGTTGCGTAGACGTGTTTTAGTGTGGCTTAAGACGGTAACAGAACATTATGGCATAAGACCGATCATCTATACATACGCTAAGTTTCATGATGAAATTTTTGACACGGAGGAGTTTGCAGGCTATAGTTTTTGGATGGCGCATTACGGGGTTGACAAGCCTGAACAAGATTGTAAGTTTTGGCAGTTCACTGAAGAAGGTGTTGTTGGCGGAATCAAAGGTTATGTAGATATAGATGTGTTCCTTGGTGATATGGAGGAAATGCAGGATTTGATTCTGAAATGATTCTTTCATGGCTACGATATTCTCTGTAGTCCTACCCATTTTATGTATTCTCCTACTGTGTTGAGTATTGGCTTGACTATTACGCCCCCTATTATCTTTTGTATGGTATCCTTTATTGTTTGAGCTATTATTTCCGCTATGTTTTGTGATATAATTCGGGTTATGGCGAATTATATAGACTAACATGTCGTGAAGACTATCGGTGTTTATGTAGTCTCCCCTATTTGATTTTATGTTGTCATAACTATATCTAAGGGTGTATAATATGCTATATGTTATACAATGGTTTGATATATTGTTGCTACAATATTCTGTTCTATGATTATATATATAGACTATTATATATTGTATGCTGTTTCTATTTATATAGTCAAAATTGTATTACGAGATATTATCTATGCTATAACTAAAACTATAGTTATATTTATAGTATTTTATGTTTCCTATACAATACTATATCAAATATTTACTATTATAGTCATAATAATTATCTCTACTACATTATTTACTATATTCTATATTATTATGCCCACTATCATATTAATCATATTATTTACTATTGTCATTTATATTTTTTATGATATTATATATATTACATATTTATATGTTGTTTATATTATATTATCAACTATGAATAACTATATTTCCTTTACAATAATATTTTATATGTAGTTCTATACTATTTCATATATTGTCTTCTATATAGTGTACGATATTTAAAACAATATCGTATATATAATAGTCTTTAATATATTTTTATTTATATACAGTGCTATTTTATGTAATGGATTACGCTATATTGGATAAAGTACATTCTATTTTATGTTTTGTTATATGATTTGAAATATGGTGGATCCCATATATGTATATGTAGTTTTCAGTATAGGATAGGGTATAATGACTATAATATTTGCGACCATAGTATGAAAAGTCGTGTGTTGACTTATAGTATAAGAAAAATATTCGTAATTCGTGCTGTGAATTGATAGTGGAGATAGATAAGAAAAGATTATTGACTATGGTATATACTATAGTGTAGGCTATAGTTTTGTAATATTTAAAATATTGAATAATAGTCAAATATAAATTTCATAGTGATTTTGTACTATTTATAATAAAATAACGGACGAAAAATTGCTATCTTTGTGATGTCAAGACGACGGTTTACGCCTGTTCTTTTGTGTAGTTTTGTTTCGAAACAGGTAGTATGGAATGAGTTTATAATTTATAATATGTTTTGTTATGCTAAGTAGATTTTGCAAGAATGCGTTTAAAGATTTTTTCTTTTTTTCAAAAGGAGAAAGGAATGGAATTTGTGTGCTGGTATCATTAGTAACTCTTATGTTTTCAGTAAATTTTTGTTTACCAATACAATCTCCTGAAGAGAAGAAAATTTCTGAAATTTTTAAAACTGACTCCGTATGTAATGTATCTGATAATTCTGATAAAATTATTGTTGAAAATAGTGTTGGAATTTATAGTTACAGCGATAAACAAAAAAAGAAAAGTTGTGAGATGAATTTAGAAGGAAAAAAAGAAAAGATAAATAAAAATAACA
>CAVFXQ010000060.1:0-6288 GCA_963626555.1 Clostridiales bacterium | reverse complement strand
TTCACCCGCTTCAACATCTCGATCTTCTCTCCCTCCAACCGTATCTGCTCGTCTAAATTCGTGAAATAGGTCGAGATTTTCTTACTTTCTTCTTTGTTTGTTGGATACGGCATTAGGGCTTCCTCTAATTCTAATTTGTTAAGATTGCCGATAGCACCATTCCCTCCAGAAACTCCGTATATTAAGAACTTTCGATACCATTCTGCACCCATACAAGCATTAACATATTCTGTTTCTTCACCTGTGGCTAACAGCATAAACCCTCCGGCAACAGTAGGTGTTTCTTCGATATCTTGTACAATTGCATGTTTACCAACTAAACGAGGAGAACCGTTTGCTGCTGTAATTAGTATATCGCCTTTCCTTGCAAATGAAATATTCACACAATCTCTTTTGACGAAAACATCAGAATCGGATATGACAAATTTATCTTCGTCAATATTTGAAGAACGTAGGACTCTAATCCCTTTGTTAACAATGTCGGTTGGAGAATAGGTAAGTCCTCTTTTTATTGTCAGTACATTTCCCAACTTCACCTTCTTCCACTCCTCGCTAAACCCCTTAAACCGCACTCGTGGCTCTTTCTCGCCCTCTTGCGGAAAGAAACTCTGCAGACTTGCCGCCTTCACTTGCCTCAAACTCGCTAAACGCTCTCCCTCTAAACGTATGCGCTCGTCTATCAAGGTGAAAAAATGGGAGAGGCGGCGCTGCTCGGAGAGGGTGGGGGTAGCAACTTCAATGTTTATTATATTTGATTTTGATAAACTTGGAACTCCAGTAGATTCGTCATATTTTCTCCAGTCTAATTTTTGTGCAAGATTGTACAAAAATTTCAAGTCATCATTTTTTCTTAATGTTAAAAAGAATAGAGTATCAACAGTCCAAAATGGTGCTTTTAGAAACTGAGGTTTATCAATTGTGCCTTTTCTGCCTATTCCAATTGCATCGGAAGAAGAAAGACTTTGGTCTACACTAAGCATATAGCCTCCTGTGCCATAAACTGGGATGTTCCCTTCTTTTAGATGTTTATAGTCTTTACCCGAATTGACAATCAGTAAATCCTCCAATTTGGTTTTTTCCCACTCCTCCTCAAACTCCGAGAATCGTATTTTAGGTGTCAATGTCATAGAGCGTTTACTTTGTGAGGTTCAACAATCCTTGGATGGCGTAGGGGTCGCCCGTGAGGTCGGAGACGAGGGTCTGCATCTCGGTGCGGGTCGCCGTCATGGCTTCTTCTATACAGCGGTAGTTGGTGGCGTATTTTTTCTGCAAGGTGTTTACCGCCGCCTCGATGTCTGTCAACACGGTCTCCAAAGTCTGTGCGATGGCATCTGCCACGGGGGTGATCCACTTCTGGTGCAGATAGTGGGCCGCCTCCTCGTCTGTGAGGTTTTTGATGGCTTCCTTAGTTTTCGTAAGCAGTTCGTTGCGTTCTTTCGCAATCTTCTCTCTCTCGGAGGCTTGCTCGTTCCACAGCGCCACGAGGGCTTGGAGTTTGGCGAGGGTCTCTTGTGCGATCTCCTTGCGTGTTTTCGGGTCTTTCTTGGTGGCTTCTTTCACCTCCTGCTTGATGAGTTTTTTGTTGAGCGTGTTCTCTTTCTCCTCTTCAAGGTAGAGGGCTTTCTCGTCGTCGGTGAGGTTGTCGCGTTGCTCGTCTATCTCGGTGGCGATGGCTTCCAAGCGTGCTTCGTGCTGTGCTATGGAGTCAAGCTCCTTTTGGAATTGCTTGTGCTGCACCAAGTCGAACGGAATGATGCGCCCTTTCTCGCCATCTACTACCTCTATCTCCTCGTCGTCTTTCTTCACTATCTTGTAGGCGGTCTCTACTTGTTGGATGGCATCCTTTCCATCCTTTTTGTCTTGCTGTATGGTCTCGATGTCGTCTACGATCTCCGTCCAATGGTCTGACAACACTTGAAACGCCGCATAGCGGTCTACCAAAGGCACCTGCTCGAAGCGGCGGAAGATGTCGCCTGCAATGGTGTCTTGCGCCTTCTTCTCATTTACATTGGCAACCTGCTCAATAAGTAGGTTGTGCAACATATCCTCGAAGCCGTCAAATGTGGCTTTGAATTTCTGTCGGAAAGCCACGACGTCGGCGTTTTGGACGATGGTTTGGCGGATATCCGTGGTTTTGAGTGATGAGTAGGGCCTGTCGGCCTCGTGGGCGAAGAGGTCGTTGCGGAGGGAGGGCAGCGCGTCCCAGTAGGGTTGCAGGGTGTCTAATTCTGCGTCGGGTATTCCGCCGAACATGGTGGCGTAGATGTCGAAATGTTCGGCTTGCTCAGTGCTGTCCACATAGCGGGGAATATTGAGGTTGTAGCCGTTTTGGCGCACTTCCTCACGGCTCACGAGGCGCGAGAAGCCAGGTATGGAGGCGCGGTCGCGTACGCAGTCGGCGATGCGTTTCACGTCTGATGCGCGCAGTTTGTTCTGTTTGCCGTCTTTCACGAATCCTTTGCTGGCGTCGATGATGAGAATGTCGTCGGCTTTGCGCTGTTGCTTCAGCACCATAACGAGGGTAGGAATGCCTGTGCCGAAGAAGATGTTGGCGGGCAGACCTATGATAGCGTCGATGTTGTTTTTCTCGATGAGGTTTTTGCGGATTTTCTCTTCCTCGCCGCCGCGGAACAATACGCCGTGGGGCAGGACGATGGTGAGGATGCCTTCTGGCTTGAGGTGGTGAAGTTCGTGGAGCAAAAATGCATAATCGGCTTTGCTCTTAGGGGCGAGTCCATACTCTATGAAGCGGGAATCAAGTTCGTGGTTGGAGGGGTCCCACTGTTGCGAGTAGGGAGGGTTGCTCACGACGGCGTCGACGTAGAGGGGTTCGCTTTTCTCATTGTCTCGGGGCCAGTCTTCGTCGAGTGAGTCGGCGCAGCGTGTTTTGATGTTGCTGGGCGAGATGCCGCGCATCACGAGGTTCATACGAGTGAGGTTGTAGGTGTTCTCCTTGAGCTCCTGGGCGTAGTAGCGGATGTTGGACTTGTCGGCAGTATGTTTCAACACAGCTTTACCGATGGTGATGAGGAGGGAACCCGAGCCCGAGGTGGGGTCATAAATGTTGAGTTGCTTCTTGTTTTTATGGTGTTCAGCCACGATTTCAGACATGAGACTTGCCACCTCGTGAGGGGTGTAGAACTCGCCTGCCTTTTTGCCTGCGTTGGCGGCGAAGTTGGATATGAGATATTCGTAGACATAGCCCAGGACATCGTAGTCTTGTGCTCCGTCTGTCGGAATGTCCTTGATGACCTTGATGAGGTCTTTGATGGTGCGCGTTTGGCTGCCGACGTCGCCAAGTTTGCTGAGGTTGGCACGCAATGTGTTGAACACGCCACCATAGATAGAGAAATAATCATTTGTGATAGAACGTTCGAAATCTCCGAGGGCGGCAGATAGTTTGTCGACGTCAAAGTCGCTGTCCTTCGTAATCCAGTTTTGGAAAAGATACTTGTAGGGAATGTAATAGCCTCTTAGTTTGAGGATGTTGTTGATTTGGTCTATGGTGTCCTCGTCGTTGGTCTCATTTCGGGAAACGAGGTCGGGAAGCGTATCATCTTTCCAGTTGTTTTTTTTCAGATACTCCACCTCGTTGTCGCACAGATACTTATAGAAGATGAGGCCAAGGATAAAATCTTTATACTCATTGGCGTCTATTTTGGAACGCATTTTGTTGGCTGCGGCCCAGATGCGGTTTGCTAATTGTTGTTTATTCATAATTAAACCAAATTAGGTGTTTTTATTGAAATGGCAAAGTATTATAATGTCTTGATTACTCTTTTTCTCTCAAAAATCGTTTCAAAAGGAATGTCAGAAAATAAGGGAAAGTGTAGAATTTACCGTTCCACCCGATGTTGCGGTAGCTGAGTTTGATGCCGTAGCGTATGTCCGGATAAGACTTCCACCCGATGAGGTTGTTGAGCGAGGCGGTCGCGCCATCGTTGGCTTTAACCTCTACAGGAATGAGCGAATCTTTGTCTCGTACAAAAAAATCCATTTCTATTGATGGATTGTCTTTTCGATAGAAATAGAGTTGATTATACCCCGATTTGACCAGCATTTCGCCTACAATGTTCTCGTAGATCGCGCCCTTGTAGGTTCCAAAATTTTTGTTGGCTCGCAAATCTTCTTGCGCCTCCTCGTCCAATGAGGCAATCAACAAGCCTGTGTCGTGGTAATAGACTTTATAGTTGGTGGCTGAATAGTTTCCCTTCAGTGGCAACTCCACATTCTCCAAACAATATGCCACATTGACGACTCCTGCCACCCTTAGCCATTCTACACTGCCGATATAATCTCTGCTTCTGGCATTTCGTGCCACTTTCGTAACTTGAAATTTTTTATTCTCTCTGGCAAGAAATGTTGAGATATGACTATAGACAGCTAAAATCTTCGATTTGTCTGTTTCTTTGGCATACTTGGTGATATCTTCTTCGTAATCCCTCAACAACTGTCTTTGGAGGGCGAGCGTACCCCCGAAATGTCCATTCTCGATATAGGTTCGCACCACCTCGGGCATGCCACCCACTATCATATACTCCTTGAAGATCCCCATCATCGTGTCCATCTCTATCTGCGAGAAAGGAGTCATGGTAATCATATTTGAATAGAGTTTTTCTATCTGTTGGTCAGAATACCCTTTTGCCCATAGAAATTCCTCGAAATCCATCGAGTGCATGTCGTAGTCGTCCTTATAGCCCACTGCGTTTGACTCAATCTCTTCGTAATAAATGCCCATCAATGAGCCAGAACAGATAACGTCATATCGTCCGTCCATGCAAAAAGCCTTCAGAGAAGTGGCGCAGTCTGGACACTTTTGCAACTCATCAAAAAAGATGAGCGTTTTTTCAGGAATGAATTTCCAAGAAGGTTCAAGTAAAGAGATGTTCCTAACAATAGAGTCCACTTCATATCCATCATCGAAAATTGCTCGGAACTTCTTCTGAAGTACAAAATTGATTTCTACGACCGACTCATAATTTGCCTTTCCGAATGCTCGGATAGACAGTGATTTTCCAATTTGTCTGGCTCCTTTCACAATGAGTGGCTTGTGTCCTTTTTTGCTCTTCCATTCTGAAAGTATCTTATCTATCTTTCTTTTAAGTAGTTTCATGCTTTATTTCACATTTTCTGACCTCAAAAGTATAGTGATTTTCACATTTTCTGCCTTGTTTTTCGTAGAAATTTCACATTTTCCGACTGATTTTTGAGCAAAATTTCACATTTTCCGACTGATTTTTGAGCAAAATTTCACATTTTCCGACCTTCAAGATTGTTCTCTTCCTCTATTCATTCTCAAATAAATCCTCCATTTTCACGTCGTTTTGAGCAGTGCTGCTATACATGTTTTTGCGAATGCCGTATGTGGTGACAAAGGTCAATTGAATGGTTTTCTTCGTTTTAGTTTCGTCTCTGAATCTTACGATTTTATTACGAAGCGCAGCGTCGTAGTCTTTAGTGATTTCAAAGTCGCTTTCCGAGAATTTCATTTCGCAGAGGTTGATGGTGTTGTCGGCTCTTTCAATGACTAAGTCGATCTGCGCCCCACGTTCGTCTTCGTTTTTTTTGCTTCTCCATGAGAAAGTGTTGGTGGCAACACCTGCGATACCTAAATGGTGTTTGATTTGCTGAATATGCTGTATTGCCAACACCTCGAATGTGATGCCTGCCCAGGCGTAGAATTGTGAGGTGTGTTGTGTTTTTGATTTTAGCAAAATTTCCTATAGATTTTAGCCAAAACAATTTTTGAAAATGTGTTATTGGCAAAAATCTGCCAAAATTTAGCCAATAATTCTTTTTGTGGGAATTATTTTGAAATAGGTATGATGGTGCTGCTTTTTACCTCTCCGATGACGAAGACACTGTTGAGACTTCCCAAACAGTGCATCTTTCCTAAGGTGTTGAGCATAAAATCTTGGTAGGCTTCATATCTTTGGCATGTATCTTAATGAGGAAATCAAAGTCGCCACTCGTGTTGTAGCAGTCGGTTATCTCTTCAATGTTTTGCACTGCCTCCATAAACTCTGTGATATAGTCGTGCGTGTGTTGTTTGAGGCGGATGTTGCACCATATTATGATATTATTGCCCACTTTGTGACTATCTGTGAGTGTGGAAACAAACTGACCGAGGCGCAGCAGTGGGCGAAGCTTGCTTTAGTGCAAGAGATTGCTAAAGAAGTATGGAAATAAAACAATAAACGTCTTTTCTAACTAACTATGAAGAAAAAAGGCGTGCCTTCTTGAAAGGTTCGCTTTTTTGTGGTTTATTCTCCGTATGCTATGTTGCTA
>CAVFXQ010000059.1:0-6297 GCA_963626555.1 Clostridiales bacterium | reverse complement strand
ACAGTTGCTCGATAACCTGTTTGCCCCAGCCTTCCTGTTCCTGCTTCTGCAATATACTTTTCCCTATGTTCCAATATAGAGACAACGTACCCATATTGACACTGAGAGCCGTTTTCAACTTTGCTGTGTCAATCAGAGTCTCAATGTCTTTGCGCCATTGGGCATAACCTATTGGTAACATGGAGTTATCGCCTTTTGTTATTTCGTTCATTTTGCTATTTGTTATTAATTTTACCACACAGTTTTGCTTCCCATTCCTCTATAGTAGGCATAATGCCATTTTTGGCAAGTGGCACTTGCCAAATTACATTCACCCCTTCCCAAACAACCCCCTAATCTCCTTATCGAAGTCAGAGTCTATGCGTTGCGTGCGGTTGAAAATGTCATACTCCGCCTCTGCTTTCTCCTTTGCCTGCGCTACAATTTTGCCTTTGTCGGGCAGAATCTTGTAGTCGTTGAATGTCAAGAACTTATTGACGCTTGCAGCGAACTGCTCCATGTTGAAGGCGTTCTGCCGCTCAATCTGGTTCTCTATGTAGTCGAAGTATGATGACACGGCTCGCTCTAATTGCCTAATTTCTTTCTCTTGTAAGTAGTTCTTCGCTACCGAGACATCGGATTTCAGCACCCGACCGTCGGGAGCGTTCTTCCATGTGGTCAGTCCCATGTGTTCCTTGGTATGGTCGGCCTTGGAGTAGATGATTTCCGCTGCTGTCTGGCCTGTGATGGCATAGTGGAAGCAGTTTTGTATCATCGCATAGAAGTCGCGCGTGGTCGGAGAGTTACGGTCGTAGTCGGTGCTGCATTCCGCATAGATGTCGGTAATCTGTTGCCAGATGCGCCGCTCACTTGCACGGATAGAGCGCACACGCTCGAGCAACTCACGGAAGTAGTCCTTGCCGAATACGGCAGTGCCTTGCTTCAACCGTTCGTCGTCCATGGCAAAGCCCTTGCGGATGTACTCGTTGAGAACTTTTGTAGCCCACTGTCGGAACTTGGTGGCGCGAGCCGACGAAACGCGGTAGCCAACGGAGATTATGGCATCGAGAGAGTAAAATGTGGTCAAATAGTTTTTACCATCTGTGGCAGTTGCCGAGATTTTCTCGGTAACTGAATCTTTGTTCAATTCTTCCGATGCGAATATGTTTTTTAGGTGCAATCCTATGTTGTCTGTAGAACATCCGAAGAGCTGTGCCATAGCCTTTTGCGTACACCAAAGCGTTTCGTCTTTGACCACAACCTGCACCTTGCCCTCATCATCGGGCATAGTGTATAGAAGAAATTGTATCTCGTTGCTCATAGCGTAACTACTCCTTTCCTATGTTCTCGTTGAACTTGATGCTGCGCAGTTGCTTCAAAATCTCCTGTTCCAAACGATGGCTCTCCTCAAATTGCTCAGTGAGTGTGGTTTCGTAGTCGTTCATGCGGCTGCGGAACTCCTCCTCGGTGATGTCCACATAATCAATCTTGATGTCGAAATACTGACCGGCAGAGAGACTGTAGCCTTTCTCCTTGATTTCATCGTAAGTTACAGCCACTGAGAAGTCGTCTACCGCCTCTTTCTTTTGAAAAGTGTCTACTATTTTATCTATCTCTTCACTACGCAAGCGACGTTTCTGGTTGTTCCCCTCTTTATATTCTTCGCCTAATTTACTGGCATCGATAAGGATCGCCTTGTCCGATTTTGCAGACTTGTCGAAGAAGATGACACTCACATTGGTGCCTGTGGTGGCAAAGACATTACTTGGCATAGAGACAACGCCATATACCCATTTCTCGTCGACTATGCGTTTTAGAATTCTATTTTCAACACCACTCTTTGATGTGATGAAGCCTGTCGGTATGACGATAGCAGCCTTGCCAGAAGGCTTGAGCGAGTTCAGCACATGTTGGATGAATAAGGTATAGATAGCCATCTTGGGCTTGTTAGGATCTACCTTTGAGACGGCATTCGGAACGCCTGCCCAAAAACGTACGCTATCTGCGGCTAGGGTGTCGCGAAACTCGGGAAAATCGAGTTTAAACGGCGGATTGGAGACGATGAAATCGAATTTTTTCAGTGTGCCATCACTCTCCTTGTGCGAAGGCTCGGTAAGTGTATTTCCCTGAACGACGTTGGGAAGAGAACCCGACAAATTGTTGAGGATGAGGTTGAGGCGGAGTAGTTCCGACGATTTCTCGGAGATATCTTGCGAATAGATGGAACAGCGATCTTCTCCGATTTGATGGGCGAGAGCCATAAGCAACGTACCCGTACCCGCCGAAGGGTCGTAGCAAGTGACACTTGTGAGGTTGTCGTGGTCGCCAACAAGGAGTCGTGCCATCACTTGGGCGATGGCGCGAGGGGTGTAATATTCTGCGTATTTACCGCCGCCAGCGTTGTTAAACCCTTTGAGTAGGTATTCGAAGATGCCCGAGAAGAAGTCGTATTTCTCGTCGAAGACATCTTCAAAATTGAAAGAGGCAATGTTGCGCATGAGAGCCTTGGCAAACTCGTCTCTTTTCTGCGTGTCGGTGACGAATGAGGAGAGGGGAAAGAAGATGTTTACACGGCTCTTTCCTGAGGTTGACACAGAGAAACAGTCGGCGTTAATTCGGGCTATATCGACGAGTGTGCTGTCAAGTAGCGTTGAGAAATCGCCTTGGTTGGCGGCGTTGAAAAGATGAGACAACGTGTGTTCGGGGCGAAGTTGAGGCGTTCCACTTGAGAGGAAACAGAAAAGGTCTTCCACCTCATCATCGGAGAATTTGGCATACTCTTCGTCCCACTTCTCAGCCTTTGACAGGCGCTCTCCATACTTCGTTTTTGTCTTTTTCGCCTCGTAACCGAACTTATCGTTGAAGAACTTATAGAGAAGCATCTCCGTAACGGTTTTGTATTCGTTACCAGATCCTGCAAGACCAAATGCACCTGTCGTACTTTTCAGTGAATCGATGAGTTCGATGGTCTTTTTTGAAATTTCATTACTTGCCATTATATTGTTGAATGTATTCGTTCGTAATTAGGTTTCTTATCTCTTTTCGGTCATTTGGGGTAGCCTCCACCTTCAACTGGTCATGGAGAATGTTGCTGATGAGGCGTAACACATCTTGTTGGAAGGCGGTCTCGTTGTCGAGGATGTTGCGGTTGAGTATTATCTGGTTGTCAACTTTCTCTTTCATTGATTGGAGACTCTCCGCAATTTCCACCTCTCTTTTAGAGATAAGAGGTTGCTCACGAGTTTCGTTTTGTTCAGTGATTCGTTTATGGATGCGGACGAATTTCTCGTCGTTGTTGTAGTGTCGCATAAGGGTGAGGTTGCGTTGGTTTATCTCGCGTATTTTCCTCATCACCTCGTTGATGTAGCCGATGTCTGCCTTGGCTTGAGCCACATTCTCGGGGGTGATGCGATGTCTCTTGAAATACTTGTGAAACTCTTCGCAAAGAATGACATACCTTGGTTCTTTAGGATCAAAGTTTCTGTCAAATTCCGCATTCACACGTTGTATCTCTTCCGAAAGGTCATTGATTACGATTTTCAGCTCTTCCGAAATTCCTTTCTTGAATTCAAAGGATAGCTCCTCAATGACAAGGTTCATGATGCCAGCCACGTCTTCTCTGTGGTCTTCACCCTGCACAAGGTTGTTACGGTTGATTCTGTTCGTCGTCTCTGTTATAAGGGTCGTGACGTTGTCTATCGGGAGTTTCTTCAGCCATTGTTTCACCTCGTCATCGCCAAATGCGCGGATCAGGTTGATAAGGTCTTTCGTCTCATTCAACGTGGTGCGTAGATGGTAGAGTATGCCGTTGTCGTCAATGGCATCTATCTCTTTACGGAACTCTGCACAGTTTTCTAAGGTGAAGTCGAAAAGTGTTTCGCGGATGTCGCCTATTTTCTCTTCTATTTCTTCCTTGTTGATGAAGATGCTGTTGACGGTGTCTGCTATTTGGGGTTCGTCGGGGTCTTCTGTGGTGCGTAGCTCATTGAGATAGCGGTTGTTGGTGGCTTCAAAGTTCTCTTTGATATCCACGAAATCGACTACATAGCCATATTTGAAGTTTTTGTACGGACGATTCACTCGGGTGAGGGCTTGGAGCAGGTCGTGTCCGTCCAATTTTCGTCCTAAATAGAGTTTTTTGAGTCGGGGGGCATCAAAACCCGTCAACAGCATTTTGTTGACGATGAGGATGTCGATGCCCTGCCTCTTTTTGAAGTTGTCAATATACGCCTTTCGTTCCGTCTTGTCACCCTCATCGTGCAGAATGAGCGAGGTTCGGAAAGGCTCTCTCTTGCCGTAGGAAGGCATTGCCTCTGCCGCCATCGTCGTCGGAGTTTCAAATTGAGCGTAGCCAGTGCGTACAGACGAAGAGTTCTCTTCTTGAGGGAAGAATCGTTTGTTCCATAGTTCAAATAATGCCCTTGCCTGTTGATTCGTACGGCAGACAATCATGGCACCCACGGTGTTGTCGTTGCTTATTGTCCTCAATTGGGAGAAGTCTTTCACCACATAGTCGATTAGAGCATTCAAGTAGGGTTCACTCTCAAAGACTCTGTTGATGTCGACGTCTTTTTTCTTCACCTCCACGTTGCCTGCCAATTCGTCGATAATGTTTCGGAGTCGTTCCTTGTAGATAGTCTCGATGGGTTCACGAATCAGTTTGCAGGTGTATCCGTCGGCGATAGACTTGTCGTAATAATAGGTGTGGATGTAACCGTCGAACACCTTCCACGACTCACGGTCTTTCTTCAGAAGTGGGGTTCCCGTCATGGCGATGCGCACGGCGTCTTTATCCGCCTCAAAGAGGTTGGCAAGGAAACAGCCCTTGGGGTCGTAGCCTCGGTGGGCCTCGTCAATGAAGAATATGCGTTGGATGTGTGTGTTATAGCTGTCTTTGATCTCCACCTTCGATTTGTCGTCTTTGAATTTTTGAATGTTGACGACCATAATCTCTAACTTGCCTTCGTCGTTGGTGGTAATGGATCTACTAGATAGATCTTCCATCAACTTGTCTCGGCTCTGGGCGTTGCGGACGGAGAGACCACGCGAGGCGAACTCGTCGGTCGACTGTTCCATCAAGTCGATACGGTCTACGATGAAATAGAACTTGGCGTTGATGTCTTTTCGGGCAAAATAGTCTGTCAAGAACTTCACGTTGTAATAGGCAAGAGCGGTTTTTCCGCTACCTTGCGTGTGCCAGATAACACCGCCTTTTCCACCATTGTCCAAGTTTTTTTCAATGGCGAGCGTGGCGAACAGCTGTTGGTAGCGCATCACATGTTTTTGCAGTTCTGTTCCCTGAGTGCCGTCTGAAAGTTCTTTCTTGCGCTCAACGTATGCGAATCCGTATCTAAGAAGAAAGAGGAAACGTTCTTTGCACAGCAACGAGGTGATGATGCTGTTAGTGGGCGTGTCTGCCGCTTTGTTGGTGTGGTATTCGTTCGTGCTTTGAATGGCGACACAGTTGTTTCGCTTCAAGATCTTGCGTTCCTCATCATCGGACGGGGTGGCAAACGGATATTGGGTGCAGAAATTTTTGTCCTCTTCTCTGAACCTGTTGAAGAATGCCTTTTCTCGCGCTATGCAGCAGTAGAAAGAGCCTTGCAGCGGTTTTTGTCCATCGTTGCAATACTCCTGGTTGTCGGAGAAAATCATCAGCTGCGTAAGGTTGAGGAAACTTCGGAAATGCTTGTTCGACATTCGTCTGTTGATACGGTCATACTCCGATTGGGTACCTTGCTGACTGTTGGGTTTCTTCACCTCAATGAAAGCGAGAGGTAGTCCGTTGACGAAGCAGGTGATGTCTGGGCGAAAAGAGTCGTCGCTCTCCATGTCTTTACATTCGAACTCGGTTGCGACGTGCCATTCGTTATTGTTGATATTTTCAAAATCAATCAGTTTCACGCCACTGATGGAAGAGAGGTGTTGATAGAACTCCCTTCCAAGGTCATCGTTCTTTGCGTAGCGTACGACCTCGTGGAGCTGCAAATTCGCCTCTGCGTCTGTGAGGTTTGGGTTCAGCCTTTTGACGGAACGGACAAAGACATCTTTCAGAATGTTAGTCTGAGGGTCATAATCGGTGATGTTGTCTAAGTAGGTGTAGCCTAAACGGCAGAGGTGCAGCGTGGCAGGCACCTGCACTCGTGTGTTTTCGCAAAATATGCTTATTGACTTATTCATTTTTGTTTGCTTTTTTCTATGTTCTCGTTATCAAAATCTTCAAGATCTTTCTCCCAAATTCTACATGTGTCGCTTGCAAAACTCTCACCACTCCACGACTTTCCAAAGGTCGTTGCCCCTGTACACGATCACGACATT
>CAVFXQ010000058.1:0-7340 GCA_963626555.1 Clostridiales bacterium | reverse complement strand
TCCTCTATCTTGTAGGTGTAGCCCTCAACCTCATACGCAGCGCCGTTGTAGATGTTGCCCAACGACTGATTTCCGTACACCTTCACGATGACCTCAGCCTTCGTGATCTTCAGCTCTCCGTTCGTGATTTCAAACGTCACGTCGAAGTTCTCGTTGTCGTTCTTGAACGTGCCTTTCTCCAGTTCCATCGCGTAGGTGCCAACGTTCGTCTCCGAAACCACCGAGTCGCCTGTGAACGTGAAATAGCTCTCCTTGTACAGGTCGCTGCTCGATGTGAAGTCGTACTGGCTCACCTTATGCTCCTGGCCGTCGTAGATGTACTCGCCCTTATGGCCCGTGATGGTTACAGTTACAGCGAGAGGCTTAATTTTCACCCCAAATTTCTTCTCCCCCGATATCTCAAACGTAATATCGTAGTTGGTATCATTGTAAGAAAAGTCGGCAGGCTCCAACTCATCCGAATAGTAGACATTCTCCGATGCGTCCTTTCCTTTAGCTACCGCAGTGCCCTTATATGCAACTTTCGTCGCATCGAAATCCGTGAATGTTGCCTCACTCGTAGCACTATATTTCTGCGAGGTTTGTTCTGTGCCATTATATGTAACCGTCTCCGTCTCTGGTGTAATAGTTACCGTGTACTTGGCAGGTTCAATAGTCAACTTGATGGTTGGCTCACCGAGATTATATGTAACCTCAAAATTCTTCGCAATGTCCTCTGGAATGCTGAACTTCTTTTCATCAAGTGTCAACGTGTAGTCGCCAACATTCGTGCCACTGACTGTCGTCTCGCCTGAATAACTTACATTGCTCACATCAAAAAGTGTGGACACGTTGCCTTTTTCGTCTTTTGCCACTAACGTGTAGCCCGTCACGCTATGCTCTGTACCGTCGTAGGTAACGGTCTCCTGGTTGGCAGTAACATCGATAGTTATCTTGGCTTTTGTCACCTCCAACAGTCCATCTTGCGTAGTGATGTTATAACGGCACGTTACATCTTGGTCGCCTCGCATCACCTTATAAGACTTCACTGCCACGGCTTGCGTTCCAACTTCCGTGATGCTCTGCGCCTTCATCTCTGCCGTCAACACATCTCCCTCTTTCAAGGTTTCATCTCCCTCAAGTTCATAGTCCGAAGCGACATTAGTCAACGCAGTGCCATCGTATGTCTTTTCTAAATTCTTTCCTTTAATTGTTATTTCATCATCGTTCTGGGTAACCTCTTCCATCCCTTGTGCAGAACAGTAGTTTGCATCACTGACTTGGAATCCAAACCCACCATTTGAAATATTTTCTATTGTATAAGGATTTGAAATATTTTTATCCTCCTTATAATCGTCATACCAATATATAATATTGTACGGACTAACACCTCCCGAGTATGAGATAGTTGCTGTTGCATCATTCACGTTACGACAACCCTCATCAATAGTTACATTGTCTATTTTCAAAGTATTGGCGGGAATGATCACTCTAGCCGTCATTGTCTCTGTACGACCAACACCGTCTTTTACGGTAACGATTACATCCTTTGTCTGCTCGGACTCTTTCTGTCCTATCAAAGTTCCAACTTCCTCACTCTGCGTTACAGTTAAATCACCACAAAAACCTGATACTTGTTTTTTTGCCTCCTCAGTCAAATCAGGAATTGAATAAGTACACCAAGTGGTCACATTATTTGAAACCGCAGATGGAGTTCCCTCTACAGTAAAATCCTCCGCCGTCATCTCTGGCAAATTCACCTCCACTGTGTTGGTGTTACGTCGACTACCTTTCACCTTAATCTGCACACCATCCTTCAGATCTGAAGGCAAAGTCAACGTATAGGTAACCGTCCCCTTGTTTAGTTTCAAAATTTGTTGCGTTATTGTTGTTCCGCCATCTTTACGTTCAACCACAACAATCAAATAATTTTTATGATTGTTATCGGTTATCGTCAATGTCACCGTCTCTCCTGGACACGCTGTGGTTTTATCTGTATAGAGTTGGAATTTTCCTTGGTAGACGGGAATGCCTTTACTTCCTATGGGTTTTAAAGTCGCTTTTTTTGTAAGTAAGCCAATATCAAAAGACCAATACCCCCAGTACAAAGTATAGTTACTATTTGTGTAGTTCTTCGCAATGTTTACATTGTACGGATTTTTAGTTGAAGCTTCTGTAGAGAATAAAACTCCTGCAGTGGAACAACTTGAATAATCATACACTTTACCCCATAACTCACTTACACTACATTGTTCAAAATATTCATTAGAATACACCCAACCTTCTGATTTATTTTTAGTATCTGATGTACTATGCTTTTCAGGATTCTCATCTCCACTATCACCCGAGAATTTAAAGCTAACCTGATCCCCAGGCTCCGCCTCATATACATCATCTGGAATAGTAACCGTCACAGTTGCAAACGCCGCCACCCCACACAGCGACATAATAACAAGTGCAAGACAGCGGCGCCATAGAATCGCCATCCGCATGAGGGGTTTCATAATATATGCTTTATCGTATACTTGTTTCATATTATCCTTCTTTTTCCGCACGTCCCAATCCATGCGAAGTTATACTTTAAGAATGTCCTTAAACGACAAAAGTATGAGAAATTTTTAAAACAGAGCAAATTGGAGAAGAGATTTTAATGGGAATCTACTCGCTTCTCTCATAGACTAATATCTTATCCCTCTCGGCTGATTCTTTTGCAAACGGTAACAATGTTCCTTCAGAAACAAGGTCAACTTTTCGTCCCAACAACTCCTCCAAATCAGTCCACATTCCAAAGAATCTCAAACCAATCGGCTTACTTTTGTCTAAAGCCACAATGATGTCAACATCACTGTCTTGCGTTTCCTCCCCTCGCGAGAAAGAGCCGAACAGCCACGCTTTCAACACAGGTTGCGTGCTGAAATACGTTTGCAATTTCTTTGTCAATGCTGCGTCTGACATGCGATTAAAATTAAAACGGCTCGTCGATTTAAGCAATCGTTCTTAGAGTAACTAAGCTTTACGAGTTCTTATAATACGAAAATATACCGAAACATGCAATCTTCAAAACTTTCATACTTTTTTTCTCAGGAAAAAGACTCTTTTGCAAACGGTAACAATGTTCCTTCCGAAACGGAATAAAGCCAGAACAACTCCCCCTTTACTTTTGATTTATTACAAAAAAGACTCATTTTTACTTTGGATTCGTTACAAGAAAAGGCTATTTTTACTTTGGATTTATTACAAACAGAGGTGCAAAACTTGCATATTTTACTGAAAAAATAGCAACTTCGCAAAGTATTAAAAACGCCACCATTATGTTTGAGAGAAACGCAATATTCTGGCTCCGAGAATGGAGGAATAAACCGACCCGCAAGCCATTAGTCATACGAGGTGCAAGGCAAGTGGGCAAAACCTCTTTAGTAAACGCTTTTGCAGAAGATTTTGACTGCTACATCAAGTTCAATTTGGATATAAAAGAAGACTTAGCCATTTTCGAAGGTGTACAGTCTATACAAGATCTATACAACACACTGCTTTTTGTGCGAGGCAAACGTAGAGATGAGGGAAAGACACTGCTTTTCATTGATGAAATACAAAACTCACCCAACGCAATCAAAATGCTACGCAACTCAAATCGGTGATGAAAGAGCCTCTCTTCTCAACCATGGAGGAACTTGATATCATCAACAAAAATCAGAATCGCAAACATGGTAGGAATCAGTTCAATAAATAGACTGACCGTGCTATATCACAACCGCATAGTTGGCACGTTGGGTATGACACCTGACAAGCATCAGTCTTCCTTAGCAGACAGATGGCATCACTTCCCCATTCTTCGATTCTCCATCTTCCTTTTTATCTTCCGAGGCCAGTTTGCTACCCTCTGAGGTATCTTAATCATCCAACGAACTACTCGATCAAAAAAGAACCAGAGATTGTCCGAGAAACTGGCTTGTGGCACTACCATTCCTCGCAAAGCATATACCTCTTGGATGATGTTGTCAATGCGTTCTTTCTGGTTCTGCATATTACCGTGTATCAACCTGATCATAATTTTCGGCATCGTATAAAAACGAGCGAACCAAGTGTGCTTACAAAGGCAATGTCCCTCTAAATCAAACAGTTCCGTCGTTACATTATCTGTGTGCTTCTGACTCGGCAGATACAATGTCTTGAAATTATACGCCATCCAAAAGAAAAACTGATAATAGGGTTCGAGAAAACCAACTTTTCCAAAGGTGTAATTATCGCATTGCAACACCTCTTTCGGAAAGGCCGCAATCAACTCCTCCTTATGCGACTCATAATCAAATTTCTTAACCGCTTCTTCCGAGAATTTCTTGCGTATCATCTTGAGATTGAACACATTAAAGAACGGATTCGTAACTATCGGATTCTGTCCTCTCGCTCCTTTCAATCCTCCATCTGGACAACCTGCATTGGCGTATTCATGCTCTATAACATAGTCCACCAGCCGCAATATCGCCTCTGGATCGCACACAAAGCAATCTTCATCCACATTGATAGCAATGTCGCACTCAGTATCTTTCAGCATCGTGTAGAAATAACCATCGGCCGACTGATCCGTCAGACGAACGCAAGGGAAACCCATCGTCTCATAAAGTTTCTTTGACAATGTGTAGAGTCGCAAGTCAAACGACCGACAGAATATCTTGATTCTCAGATTATTATACAACTTATTTTCCATCATCCTAATAGTTTCTTAAACAATCCTTCAACGGCAGGATACGAATATTTTTCTAAATAAACCTGACGAGAATAGGCATTAAATCGTGGTCGAGGATTTTTTTCAAACCCTTTCAAACAATCGATATACTCTTGAGCAGTATTGCATCGTCCTCCAATCTGCTTATAATCAGCTTCATAGCCTTCAAATGCCTCATTCGTTCCAACGATATTTTTGCCATACATAAGCGACTCACAGGTCTTCACTTTCATACCACTTCCCGAGAAAATCGGTAGCACCATAATATCAGCTTCTTGCAGATAGAGCTGAAGGTCTGGCGCATCGCTAACCACCTCTATATCTTTGAGTTGTGGCGACTCTTCTTTCAGTTTTGCCATACCTTTGCCCACCACTTTCATCTGAATGTTGACGTGAGGCAAGACATTCTCAACAAACCACAGAATTCCCTGATTATTAGGAGGAAAATACGCTCCCAAGAACAAGCACAATGGTTTTTCTCGTGTGAGAACAGACTCTGAAGGCTTCTCTTTCAATCTATCCTGTAGCGCTACAGGAATCAACAGATCCGCTTTTCTGCCATATTTTTCCGCAATAACCTGAGAATCACGTTCGTTCAGACATACAATTTTATCCGAATAGTCACACGAATATCGATCGTTCAAATCCGCCGTCTTCACAATGATACCCCTACCTGGAATTTTTGGCAGCTTAGCATCAAAATAAAGGGCTTCCACATTATGGAAATAAGTGATTATTTGTCCTTTATACGCATTCTCCTTCAACTGTTTAGCAATCACGCCAAACAAACTGCGGTCAATAAAAACAAAGTCATATTTTTGAGCGATGCCCACAATCTCCTTCACCCGTTTGGGGTAAAGACCATAATAATATCCAAACAAAAAGAAAAACACACCACGAATATATCCCCATAGCGACTTTCCTTTCGTCTCGTCATGCACATAGTAGGAATTGACGTTTTCAGCTCCAACAGTGTGGCATATCATCTCATAATTTTTCTGACTTCCTTGTCCTCCGCCCTCCAAGATTCCCTTCGAACGTTTGTACCAAATAAAAAGGACTTTCGACATATTTTCAAGTTCTTTATTTCAAAATCTCACAAAGTTAACACTTTCTCCCTAATATGACAAAAATAGCATTTGTGTCCTCCTACATTAACACGCAATTTTCCAAAAGTGTTTTTTCAAATAAACAATTTCAGTGCAAAAGTGTTTATTACAAAATACAATTTAAGAGTCGCACATAAAAGGCTTGACACCGTCCTATTCTTCAAAACAACATCTCTGGCTTAGTGTTGAAGAAAAGTTCTAAAGACAAACCGCCTGTACCAATCACCAAGGTTTTTGCTTTCGGGAAATGAGTCTTGAAAGATGTCAACCCTGTACCCGCCGTTCTTCTTCCACTCTTGACTTCTAATCCTAACACTTCTTCACCCCACACAAGGACGAAATCCGTTTCGTCATCTCCATCCCGCCAATAAAAAACTTCATATTCTCCATCGTCAGTCCCGTTCACCAAATGAGTTCCAACGGCACTCTCCACCCATCTTCCCCATTTCTTGCTGTCCACATACACAGCCTTGAAGCCATTAGTCTGGCAAGCGGATTGTAAAGCAGTGTTGTAGACTTGAAACTTCGGGATGGAACGATAACGTCGAAGTTTGTCTGGCGAATACAACTGCAAACCACCCAGCAGGTCGGCTTGTTCAAGTACAGTCAGGTAATTAGCCATTGTTGCAGTATTACCTGCATCCTGCAGTTGACCAAGAATTTTATTAAGAGAAACAATCTCCGCACTATAACTCGCTCCTAATTCAAACAGGCGACGCATCAACTCAGGCTTAAGTATTTTCTTTGTCATCAGCACGTCTTTCTCAATAGATGGACTAATGATCGACCGACGCATATAATTTCGCCAACGTTTTTCATCAGAAATCAACGACGCTGCACCTGGATAACCTCCAAAGTATATGTATTGTTCTAAAGTAAAACCAAAAGCCTCACGCATCTCAGCATACGACCAATGAGACATGTGAATAAGTTCAAACCGACCAGCAAGGCTCTCATTCAACCCGTCTTGTATCAACAAACGACTGCTTCCGAGCAAAACAACCTTAATATTGCACTGAGTACGAGTATCTTCGTCCCATTCCCGTTTCACCATTTCACTCCAGTTGTCTATTCGCTGTATCTCATCGATAATCAGCACCATTTCCGTCTGATTCGTCAATTTCATCGTTTTACGAACCGTTTCCCATTGGTCTGCAATCCATTTCATATCATTAATAGCAACGGCATCTGCCGTAATACTACTGACAGGCACAGTCATACGAGCAACCAACTGATTGATGAGAGTGGTTTTCCCTACCTGACGAGGACCTGCCAAGACTTGGATATAACGCCGTGGCTCCGCCAAACGCTGTTGTAATATACTAAGTTGAGGACGAGCTATCATTATTATTTAAATTTAAAAATCTCATTCTACTACGGAATTTTTCTCAAATTAAATTCAGAAAATTCTCAATCTATCATTAGAAAATTCTCAATCTAACATTGAAAAATTCTCAAAGTATGAACACAAAATCTTGATATTAAATCAATTACACAAAAATATCAGACTCCGTACAAAATTAGAGATT
>CAVFXQ010000057.1:0-9725 GCA_963626555.1 Clostridiales bacterium | reverse complement strand
AAAGGTAGGTGAAATCTTGCGATTTGACAAGAGTTGAACCTTTGACGTTTTGCGTTTTTCGCAGTGGGTTGCTCATCACGTCGTACTGCATGGCGAGGGTGTATTTAACGCCTTTGCTGCATTCGCCACTCGCTTGCGTCAGTCTGCTGAACGCATCGTAACCGTATGTGTGACTGTATGTTCCGCCCAACTCACCGCTTGGAGTGGCTCGGTTGGTGATGCCGAGGATATTGTTGATTTTGTCGTAAGTATAGGCGGCGTCGAGGATGCTGCCCTGCGAGGATTGGACGGAGAGATTCGTCAATCTTTGGCGCAGTGGGTCGTAGGTGTAGCGTGATTCCGTGCCGTTGCCGTACTTTTTATAGGTCACGTTGCCGTACATGTCGTAGCGCATATCGTCGACGAGGCGGTAGGTGTTTCTGACCTTCTCGGAGGTCATCGTTTTGAGTTGTCCTGCGCCGTCGTAGCCATAGGTAACCGTCTCACCATCAGGGTATTTCATTTGGCGAATGCGGTTCCATGAGTCGTATTCCGCCTCCGAAACGTAGGTGCGGACGTCGGCGGTGGAGAGCATGAGGGTGCGCACGGTTTTGGTCGTCTCGCCTAATTTCCCATAGAAGAATTCCGTTCCGCCGGAAGCGTCCTGCACGAGCGTAACACGCCCTACTCGGTTGTCGGTGGCGTCCGCATCGCCGTAGGTGTATTGAATGCGGTTGGTGATGTTCTGCGGATATTGCACCTCAACAAGTCGCTCATAATCATAGAGATACTTGATGAAACCGCCGTTCTTGATTTGGGCAAGGTTGGCAGTCTGCTTGGTTAGAAGGTTGCCGGCGGGGTCGTAGGTGAAGGTGGTTTTGCCCGCGTCTGGATTGTCGACGCTGAGTTTGTTGCCGAGTTGGTCGTAGGTGTAGAGCGTCTGCGTTTTGTTGGGGTGGGATACTCTTTCACGCATCTTCCAAACGCATCATAGACCATCACGCCCGAGGTGATTTCACCTGCGGCGTCCTCCACCACGGCGGATCTACTGACCTTGACTGGACGCATCAGATTGTCGCAAATCGTGGTCGTAGTGATATCGCCTTCCTTTGTAAAGTGCTTTGTCTCGGCGGTTTTATTCGATAGATCGTAGCGGAACTTCAAGGTGTAGTCGGTTTCGTAGGGGGAGGTGAGTTTCGTCGGTCGTCCAAAGTCATCGTACTCGTAGGCAATGGTGTTTCCGTTGATGTCGGTTGTCCGTGTCGGAACGCCGAAACGGTAGTCAAACTCGTTGGAACTGTGATAGTTATAGGCATTGTCAATGTCGGTAACGAAAGAATGCACTTCCGTGTCGTAGGTGTATGCGTTCCAGAAACGATCGCCGTTGTGGTTTTTCGGACGAGTCAGTTTGGTGATGTTTCCGTAGTCATCGTGCTCCATGTCATAGACGGCGGTGTTCTCGCCATTCTCCATACGGATCTCGGTGATGTCGCCTGTCTTTGGATTGATTTTCGTGCTTCGGGTGCGTTGCGCATTGCCTCCCTTTACGACAACAGACTTCGGAATTCGCTGGTTCTGAAGATTTTGGTCGTTGTGATAGGTGATGTCCACAATCACCTCGTCGCCTGCTACGCTCGTGTAATGCGTGATGTTTCCAATCTTGTCGTAGGTGAAACTCTCCGTCTGCGAGATGGATTCACCGCTAATATATTCAGCGGATTTCGTCTGTGTAAGTGCCTGGAACACACCGCCATTATCCGTCTTCGTCGGTGTATAGGCATTGGTCGTTTCAGATATTTTCTCGCCCTCTTTATCCGTCGCAACGACGCTCATCAGCAGCCCTTTATCTGTATAATTTTTGTTATTAAACGCTTGATAGACAGAGCGGTAGATGGCATCGTCGTTCTCCGTGTCGTATTGGTGGGTCGTAACCTTCGCAAAGCCCAAGAACTCGCGCTCGTAGCGGTCGTACAATCCGCCTTCGTACTCAAAACCGGTGAGCCGTCTTGTCGCACCGTTTTCGGGTTCACCGCCGATGGTTTCAACGGACTTCAGCACGAACTTGCTGTTTGGCATTTCGTAGGTGTTTTTCGATCGCTCATAGTCGAGGTGGACAGTCGCACCAAACGGCAAAGTAATGGTTTTCAGCAGGTTGGTGCGTCCGATCATGTTCTTGCGGTAGGTCAGCGCATCATCCTTCTGGCTGCTTAAGAAGTCGGGTAAGCCGTCGCCGTCCACATCGATAATCGCCGTTTCGGTGCGGCTCACGCTTTTTGAAACTGTTGTGTTTAGAAAAGGAGTCAGTGAGACGAAAAAGATTTTAAACGTCATCGCGCCATTCACATGCAGTCCGTTGGACACGGAGATGTTCCGCCATGCGTTGTCGGTGTTCCACAAATCCTGTTCCTCGGCGAACCCCGTTCCTGTGTTTATCCGCACCTTGTCGCCGCTGTGCCAGTCGGGCAAGCCGTCGCCGTTCAGATCGATCAACTCCAGGGAATTCTCGCTCGTGCTACGGTTGTAATTGTACCCCGTTCCTATGCTTGCCTTGCCGCATAGCGGAACGGAAGCGGAGAGTCCGACACCCCACGATGAATTTTCATACTCGTTCATCGAGTTAATTTCATTGGCATCCGCCGAAACAAAGTCGTAGCCGATGTTCAGGTGGGTCGTTCCGCCTTTGATAATCATGTCGGGCAGGCCGTCGCCGTTGATGTCATACCATTCCCGCTCCGATGTCGACGAGCCGTTGCAATAATTGCCGTTCGCACTTGCGCCGTAGGCAGACTCTTCGATCCCACACGCCTTATTGCTTTGTTCGACAGGAGGTTTCTTAAACGCATCTTTGGGTGCGGTCATGGCCTTCGGCTCGCCATTCGCCGAATAGCCGAGGCTGAGACTTCTATTGGTGGATGTCGCATCTTGCTTTTGCAAGCGGAAATTCTTGCTCAGTTTCCTGTTGGACACCGCACCATTCTCGTTGGTGTATTTTATGTCGGATTGGTCGTCGTCGCGTTCCGTCCAGTCGGGGTAGCGGTCGCCGTTCAGATCTAAGATTCCGTTCTCTGAAAGTGATGTCGCCTTGCTGTTGCCGTAGTTCATTCCCAAAGAGAGTTTCTTCAGGCCTGCGCCGGCGTTGATGGTGAACGAGTGCGTTTCAGTCTTTGTTACGAGGTGCGGTGCGCTTGTTCCTCCGCCGACTGGCGTTTCGGGGAGGTCCAAATCAATTGTTTCCTCGCCCAACCGAGATGAGCCTTGCCTCGTCGCACTGACGAAAATGTTCTCGCCGCCGCCCCAATAGGCTTTCCCTTGCGCATTGTACATCATGGTGTGGAAACGCTGTGAGTTGTAGGAGTTTCCTTGCGCCAAATTTGGCAGCTCTTCTGTCGAGACTTCGCTATAATCCGTTCTGTCTGAGTGTAATACGCTTTCATCCATTGCGGATTTTCCATATTCGCCATTGCCATTATACACAAACTGGCCCCATCCTTGATATTGATCGCCGAAGTCCGCATTGTCAAATTCGGTATACACGTTGGCGTTGATTTTGGCGATGGTCGTGTCATAGATTTCCACTGTCCGAATGGTGTCTATATGTAAGGAGTCTTCCACAAACGTCGAGTCAAAACGTATCGTTATCCTCTCCAACTTCCGAACCAAGTCTACGCTGTTGTCCTTCGGGATAGAGGCATCCGCACCATACGCGAAAGTAACATTGATATTTTTACCAACTATCTCATTTTGAAGGAATTGCAAATGCTTTGCCTGAGGAATCTCCACACTATCAGCCACCTTAATGGTTATTGCTGTTGGCGTTTGTTCCGTACTCAAATAAACGGTGTCCGAGGCATAGGCGATTGTGTCAGGCTCGACCCTCGTGGAAGGAACGAGCGTAACCACCCGATTGTATTGGTTGCGTTGAGGGGCGACATTGTCGATTATGTCAACACCTTTGATTTGCCTTGTGGCGATGGGAGTCCATTCAACCGATTTCCTGCAGATGACTCCCTGGTTCAAAATTTGGAAGGTGTAGTTGAATGTATCTATCTCCGTGATATTCTCTTCATAAGAGAGTTCCCCGCTACCGATGAAACCTGCGTCGAACGTCTTCGTGAAGACCGTATCCGTCTTGTCCTCTTTGTCCGTCCGCAGAATCGCAAGGGTTACCTTCTCCGTAGGATTCTGAATATTATACGAACCAGACACCTTGAACAAGGGACTGCCGGCGACACTGACAGGCGCCGAGGCGGCTTGTTGGAAATCTTCCGAAGCGGAATAATGTCGTATGTCGACCCCATTCTCATCTTGGGTGATGTTGGCAAGGTTTCTATCATCAAATGAAACGTAATCTATTGTAGGCGACCAGCTTACTATGTCGTTTTTGCCATCATAATTGGACATAGTCCTAAAATAGAGATGGTCGCCAGCCTCAACTTCAACCATTGTGTCATAGTCCTCTTTTTTTGAGCCTCTGGGGAACCAACGCCCCAACTCATCGCCGTTATGTTGCAGGGCGCACAAAACGCCATCCGTGCTTTCGGAGGAGCATACAATCGAGAAGGCAACCTTCACTCTGCCCGAAAACGGAGCGCGCCAACTCCGCACCGCGTCCTGCAATGGATATGTTTTTTCAAGACTGTCTCGCAGCTGTACTGTGTCTACATACATCAACTCCCTCATCATATCTTCGGGGGTGGCGGCAATAGGGTTCGGCGTGCCGTCGCTCGTACTCTTGAATGTCGGGACACCATTTTCTATGCGGTTGAAAAAGACTGTTTTATCATCTGCCAGATCGATTAATCCGTCTCCGTTGAAATCCTGGAAATAGACCTTCGTCGTGTTCACATCCTTCATATATGAATATGAGCAACCTGCTGACAACCAACCATACCCGATGCCGATATCAGCCCCGACACCGTTGGATATGCTCTTCGTTTCGGATATGCGATTAATGCCCTTAATCTCGCACTCCCTGCCGAAGGAGATTTGTCCTGTCTTTGCATACAGGTTGGGCTGGTAATACAGTCTGTCGTTGCGTTCATAGACCCTGTCGGGCAAACCGTCGCCATCAATATCCGTCAAACAAATCAATCCCTTGCCCGTGTTGCGGTTGTGGGAGTATGACGCACCGCCAAAGATAGATGCCGCGGAGAATCCCACACCGGCGTTAAGTCCCGTGTTCAGACCGAAACCATTGGATTTCGCTCCGCCGATGTTACTGAGCACACAACTGTAATCGTCGTCGAACGACTTAAAGAACCAGTCTTTCCCGAAATGGCTATCCGTATTCACCTCTACCGCCTCGTTTGAGAACAGCTTGCCTGCATTCTCGGCAATGTCGTCATAATAGTCGAAACTATTGGTGTACAACACATTGCCGTTACCATCGGTTTCAGACACCGATGCAAGCAGCGTCTTCTTGAACTGTCCCTCCTTGTATTCAAAAACATACCGTCTGAAAACCTCGTCCTTGTAAAGGACGTCAATTGAAGAGAGCAACTGCGCATCCTTTTGTAGAAAGCCGTTCCGACCGCTGACGGTGGCGTCCGCACGTCCACCTTTACGGTTGAGTTGGATGGTGTACGCACCTTTTTCATCGCCAAAACCGGTGTAATTCACTGATTTCAAATAAGATGTTCCATCCGCGGTTTCGTACTCGTAACGCACGCAGTTGCCGTGGATGTCGGTTTTACTCGACGAAGCCCATTCGCAGATGTTGCCTTTCGGGTCTTGCGCAACGGCTTTGTAATTCTCCGTTGAGCCGTCCTTCCGTTTCACCTCCCATTCGTAGTTGTTTGGTGCAGAACCCTTTCGGACAATCTCGGAGAAATCGGTTTCCCTTCGGAGGTAAAAATTCTTATCGGTTTCTCTTTGTTTTCCGCTATCGCGGTAGTGCCGTTCGGTGAACTGCTCGCCGCTGAAAAGGTAGCTTTCCGACTCCGTATTTTTGTCGTATCTTGGCACGCCCCAACGAGTCTCCACGCAAATGCTCGGAACAGAAAGCGACCAGCCGTAACCGCACCAACCGCTGCTACCATCGCTGCTGTAGCACACCGAAAACTCGGGATTCATACCGGCTCGCCCCACTGGGAATTTGAATGGAATCTGAAGTGCCGCATTTCCGTTGTTATTGGCGTTTGGCGTTGACACCGCCAGCACGTTGGCAGACGGATCCGCCGCCTTGATTCCACTCATCGTTGTCGGCACAAATCCTTGAGCGTCAGGTGTTTCAGGAACGGTGACGATGCCGTTTATCATATCGGTGAAGTGCGTCGTCAGCGCGCTCGCTAATTGTTTTGGCCTATCGATACTATCCTTGGGGAGGAGCGTCCACTGCCGACTCTTCTCGTTAAAAAAATAGGTTCGTATATCCTTGTGTGTGAATCCATTAGGTATGCGCAGACTATCGTACGGCAGCACCACCTTCGCCGATTTTCTGAAATGCTCGCCGTGGGGTAGGAAACGGAATCCGCCACCATCGGAGGTTACGTTTTTCAGTCCGGCAGGCAGTTTCGGCAACTGCGCACTGTCGAGTTTAGTGATGGAGAGCGTCATTTCCTCAGCCATACAATCCACTGGCACACAAAGGCTTGCGCCACCAAGCGAGAGTGTGTCATCTGATGTGTTGGTAAATCTTTTCTGTTTCGTATTATTGTGGTGGACTTCTTTCGCCTCAACTTCCAAAAAATACGACATTAATGTTGAATCAACATCTGATTTAAGAGCAATAGAATCATTCTTACTGCAATCCTCATACTTTGTAATAATTTCACTGCCAACGTCTTGCGATGGATGGTCAGTCCAGCAACCCGATAGCGCAATGAGGAGAAACAAATAGAGCTTCTTCATTGTCGGATCAGTTGAATTGTTTTAAAACCATTATTCGTGGTCAACTTGAGATTGTAGACGCCAGTGGCAGGCAAAGTAACGGGAAAATCATAGTACAAATCATCTGCTTTGTCGGTGATATTCAGCATTTTACCATTCATATCATAGAGCGATACCTTCAGAGGTGCTTCTTCCGTCATTACGACTTTGACCCTCACCTTGCCGTCTTTTGTAGGGTTGGGATAAGCGGATACATCGGCAATCAAAGAGCCTTCATTCTCGTAATTAGCGAGATTCAAATCAGTCGATTTCAGGTGGATTTCGTTCCTGCCGTTCTTAAACTCCACGTTTTTAAAATGACCATATCTATCTGACTGATAAGTACTTCCGTTTACATCAAGTTTCATCGTTTCAAAACTATTGGCATAGATTATTTGCGAGAACTCATCCAAATTCAGAGACACATCCGTCGTAAAATCACCATTGTTTGCCATCACGACCCACTTCTTCGCCAGTTCACACGAGTTCGCACTGTCTTTTCCGAAACGAGCGACCTCCTCAGTCGACCCAACCATCAGATACTGACCATCTTGCATCACAGATTTCATGTAAAAGCGCAGAACCGAATTGTCGGCGGTGTCCTTTTTCAAACCCGATTTTTCATCTAAGGCAATCCCGGTAATGCAATCGGAGTAGGCTGAAAGATCGTTCATGTTCCAAACCGTTTTCTTATCCGAAGAAACGTATGAGCTTTTCAACGTAACATTGTGTTTCACAGCGAGATAGGTTTCAACTTGTCTTCTCTCAATGGGGTGCAAAACACGCTTGAACAATGACATTTCAACATTCTCACCATTGCATTTTATAGGAATGCTGTCCGCCATCGAACCTCTCCTTATTCTGATGGTATCCGTTTGAATGCGTTTGCTGAGATAACTACAAATCTGCGGTTTCCGATTGTTTTCGTTCTCAAAATTGATGTACGAGCGGTCAGACAAATCAGCCATCCGATTATCCGTAAGAACAACACATCCGTCTCTCGTATCGACCTTCAAAAATACTTTTTCGTCTTGATTTTCAATGTTTTGCACGCAATACAGGCTCATTCCATCAGCCACAAACAACGATGTGTCTTTAAATGTTCCGGTGTACGCACAATTTTCGACGCCGCCAGGAGTGGCAGCACGCATTGCATACGGCAATAAACTAAAAATCAATATTTTACACGAAAATCTCATCATCTTTCAAACACTATTATTGGGTAGCCGACCGTCAACGACGCCCACAGCGTATTGTTGGGTTGCTCCGTATAGCAGTAATCATTGGCATGGGTCTTAATGAAATCTTTCAGTCCGTACAAGCACCTGCCCTCAATCATCAGCGCGTTTTTAAACGCATAACCGATGACAATGCCGACAGAAAAGTAGTCGGCAGTGGACAAACACTCCTCCAACTGCTTTCTGACCCGCCCCTCGTAGTCGTCGTAGCTGACAAACTTGTCAGAAGAGAAACGGCAGTCTGTGTTGATGTTGAAGCCATATCGTCCGCAAAGTCCCATGTAGAAACGATCTGTGCAGTAGACTTTAAAGCATAAACCGACAGAAATGAATTGCGACCAAAGGGCGTACTCCGAGTTCTCGCGAAGCGCATGTTTCTCTATATTGAACCCATGCATATAATACGAGCCCTCAACACTGGCGGAGGCACGAAGAAACTTGTATTCTGCAAAGACTTCCGCCGTCGGGCGAACGAATGACTTGCTTTCCCAAGTGTAATCGGGAGTCTTCTCCGCTCTTTCCAACATCGGCTTCACGTTGGGGACGGAACTATACCCCGCACCAATGCGCAAGCCAACAGCAAGGCGGTCTATACCGTCGCTACAAAAGAAGTCCCAACGACTGATGGCATTCATCGGCAATGCGCTGAATATCAACAATATGACTATGAAAAATCTCATTACTCGTCCAAGCCAATCGCATATCCAACCATCACACGCACTGTATGTGCTCTATTCTCCTGCTCCGTCCAGCCGTATGCGTTGACTGCAGTCGACACAAGGTCTGTCACCGTGTAGAAATAGTCGCACGAAAAGCTAAGGCCAACGGGAAACTCATAACCGAGCGTGCCACCGATGCCAACATCCAGGCGACCTGACAGTTTTTCTTTTAGACACTGCCGTGTACTTTCCGAAGAGGAATATTTGAACTCAGATAGAAACGCCTCGTCTTGATTGCTCTCGTACGAAACACTTTCGGGATTCAAACATGCACCTGCTCGAAACGTAGGCGCAATGTACAAACCGCCAAATGGGTAGACTTTCAGCATTGCCTTTGCCCCAAAGTAGTGATACTTGTATCCAATCGTATATTTTAGTCCATAAATGTCAGAATATTCCAAATCCGTTCTCATCTGATAATAGGTGGCTGCCACTTCCAGCCCAAACAATGCATCTTTCTTGTGGTAACCATAGAAAATCTCCGCAGAGGGAGAATAGCCTTTATTTTCTGTGAAAGTATAGTTGCTGTAATATCCTGGTGGGATAATCATGTCCGTAAGTTTCTGACCCTTGCTCATCGACACGCCGCCCCGAACACCAAGCACATTATTGTCGCGATATTGAGCCCAAACACTTTGAAACACCCCAGTAAAAGTTGTCAGTAAAATTAATAATTTGTACATATAAATGTAAATGTGTTTGTTGCAGATATAATGGTTTTGTTTGGAGTAGGAAAGAATATTGGAAGGTTTTTATTAAAAATTTTATAGTTCACCTTAATTCCGCAATAATTTTTAGGAAAAAAGCAAAGTGTTTGATAAACAAAAAGTTACAAATACTTTGCCATGTCGAAAAACTCACCTATACTAGTGAAAAACCAAACAATTAATCGACATGGCAAAGGTAGCGATAAGATCAGCAA
>CAVFXQ010000056.1:0-10067 GCA_963626555.1 Clostridiales bacterium | reverse complement strand
CACCGCAAAGTTAGGTTTAACATTTATACCAACAAAATCATTTTTCAATTAATATAGTTTTTTTTTAAATGTAATATCATTAAACCAAGATTTGTATTCAACTCCACCTACGTAAGAATTTCTATTTAACTCCTCTATTTCACAGCATGTTCTTGGGCATATTCATAGTCGCTCTCCGTAATTAAGGTGCGAATAATGTAATACTCAGATGAAACATATTCACGACTCTTGAAACGGTCCACATTTCTAAAATCCATCAGACTGTCAGTAGGATACTTATCAAAAACCACAGAAAGGGTGTCATCGTAGGTTACCGTCATTTTACCTGTTCCTAAAGGATAATAAGCACCTGTTACCGGAACATACTTCTCAACAATGGCAATACTATCATTAGCCTCAACTGTTTTGCTAAGGGCATTCTCATTAATTGATCCATCAATAGCCACCTTATGCTTCGTCTCATTCACAAGTCGAACCTCAACTGTACGATAAGAATACTCATGATACTGCTCCTCGTAACTCTCTTTACAAGAAATCAAGGCGATTGCAGCGATCAAGATTGAAAAAAAACTTTTTTGCATAGAAAACTTTTTAGGGGGACTTACATGTAATTACAGAATAGTAAATCCGCATATACAACGCAACAAAGATAGCCAATAATGTGATGTTCTATCAAAATCTTTTGCAAACTTTGAAAGAAAGAAGTAACTTGGCATTTGAAAAATCTTGAGCAATTTTCATGGATGAAACATCATACATTAGTAGCGTTGAATCAATAGGTCTAAAAGCTACTTGGGACCAGATTTGTTTTGATGTTTTGCAATCAAGCGAGAATAATGCAATCCAAGTTGATAATTTCGGTGATTTCTACGAAGCAGGACTTGCGGCGAGCGACAAAAACGCAAAAAAAGAAAGCGGACAATATTACACTCCACATGATGTTGCATTGGTTATGGCACAATGGTTTGATTCTGTTCCTGGCGACTCCATTTGCGATGTGGCGTGCGGGACTGGCAATCTGATTTTGGCTTACCTTGAATATATTGGGAGACAACGTTCTGTTGATTTGCTTGAAAAAGGCAAAATACATCTCTATGATATGGACTCCGTGGCGTTGCAGATTTGTGTTACCACTATAGCGGTGCGATATGGGAAACAGTTCCAATCAAAAATCAACGTCCACTATGGGGATTTTTTATCACGAGAAATCACACTTCCAGAACATAGTAAAGTTATTTCAAACCCACCCTACTCTACATTTTCTTCTATACGTCCCGAGTGGCAACAAACACCAACTTTACTTTCAACAAAAGAGCTTTACGCCGCCTTTATGGAGAAGGTTTTGCTACAAAGCGAAGGGTCGGTCATTATCACACCCTATAGCTTTATTGGAGGAAATAAATTCTATCCTTTGCGCTGTGTTATGAATAAATACAATGGTTTTGTCGTTTCATTTGATAATGTGCCAGGCAATATTTTTTGTGGAAGAAAACATGGAATTTTCAACTCAAACACAAGTAATGCAGTGCGTGCCGCCATCACAGTAGTTCAGAACCGTGCAGAGTGTAAAGGATTCCGTTTTAGCCATTTAATTCGATTCAAGGCAATCGAACGAGAAAAATTGATTCAATGCGAAACACTTGAAAATACAGTTGGGAAAACTTACCAACAAGTTGACCAAAATAACAACATGTTTTCAAAATGTGATGTCCGTCTTGAACAGCTTTTTCTGCGTTGGAAAGAAATAAGCACGCTACCCCTTGGAGGGTATATAAGACCCTACGGACGTTTTGAAATCCACATACCAAACACATGTCGGTATTACACAGTGGCATCTGCCAAACAACTAACACGTAAGGGTCAAATTTCCTTCCGACTTGATGATGAAATGGTGTTTTATTACATCTTTTGTATGATAAATTCATCTTTTGCATACTGGTGGTGGAGAATTTACGACGGAGGTATCACATATCCGCAAAGGTTATTATATCAACTACCACTTTTTTTTGACAAGCTGAGCGAAGCAGACAAACAATTTTTCAAAGATGTTGCAACAGAAATGATTGCGCATGCTGACGAGTTTATCGTGACGAAAAACAATGTAGGATTACAGGAAAATATCAAATATCCTCGCAGCTATCGCGACAAGATTAACCAACGCATACTTAGCATTTTATGCTTTGACATGCAAGAGCAAACATTAGATATTATTCATTCCAATATGGCTATGGAGGTAGGACTATGCGAAGAGAAATCTCTCTAACAAGTCAACAGCGTGCAATAATGAGCGAATTATATAACGCTGGTCCGATGCAGGTTATTTTTAATCATTCTAAAAGAAAAAAACTTTGGAATGAATTTATTCAAAACTCTCTTTCTTCCAAGACATTGAAAGAGATAGAATGCTCATGCCCTGCAATGTATCACCAAATCCATAGACATCAAACAAAGGGAGGAAATTTGCAATCTGCAGTTTTCTCAGAATGCGTTTACGCTCAAACTTTGGCTAATATTCTGGGGTTAAATTGTTTTAATGTTCTTCAAAACGCTGAATTATAACGAAGTAGCGAAGCATTATTTTGGCAAATAAATGGGTAATTCTACTTCCTAAAAAACCGCCCCACCACGGGAATCGCACTTATTGGCAAATCACGCTTCAATATCAAAGCAACAAAAACAGCAAGCAATGCAATATTCTGCACATACATCAACGCACCTCGGAGTGGCGATAAATAACTAACAATCAATAGAGCGATTGCAACGACACAATAAAGTGCCATTGACTTCAAATCATAGTCTATTTTATAATATTTCTGTCCCATAAAATAGGACACCAGCATAATAACGAAATAGCAACAAAGTGAAGCCGCAGCAGATGCCATATATCCATATTTCGGGACAAATAAAACATTGACTAACAATGTGATTACCAATCCGATAACAGAGAAAAACGCTCCATAACCCGTTTTATCTATCAGTTTATACCATAACGATAAATTGAAAAAAATTCCCTGAAATAGGTACGAGAAAAGAATGATAGGCACGACACGCAACCCTTCCCAATAATCACTACGAATAAGATATTTGATGATATCAAGGAAGAAAATCATACCCAAGATGATAAGCAACGAAAAAATCACAAAGAATTTCATTGCATCAGCGTACTGTTTCCTCTTGTCTCCATTTTTATTTTGAGCGAAAACAAATGGCTCGTAGGCATAACGAAAAGCTTGTGTAAAGACCATCATCACCATAGCGATTTTGAAGCATGCGCCATAGATACCCAACTGAGTCTCAGCTTCCAAACGATCTTCAATCAGATAAGGGAAAATAATCTTATCAACAGTCTGATTCATAATACCAGCTATACCCAGAATAAGCAAAGGTAAAGAGTAAGCCAAAATACGTTTGAGCAAAGATTTATCAATTGAAAATTTCGCTTTTAATATCTGAGGTAGCAACATCAACGTAACCCCAAAAGTTGAGAAGAGGTTCGAAACGAAAACATAACCCACGCCATAATTCGGGTCATAAAACCAAGAAATTGATTCTGGTGAGTTTTTATACAAACGAGGACAAATCAGCAAGAAGAATATGTTGAAGAAAATGTTAATGGCAATCATCAACAACTTGATGATGGCAAAGCGAGTTGCCTTATTTTGGTATCTCAAATAAGCAAAAGGAATGCAACCGAAAGCATCAAAACCCACGATAACACACATCATCATAACGAACTCTGGATGCGTCGGATAGCCCAAGAAATTGGCAATATTTTGAGAAAATAAGCATGCAACAAGGATGAAAAGCAACGAAGTAGATCCCACACACCATAAAACGGAACTGTATACCTTTTCTGGGTTTTCGCCCTCTTTATTCATAAATCGGAAGAAACCCGTTTCCATTCCGTAGGTGAGAATCACAAGCAACAACGCAGTCCAAGCATAGAGATTGGTTACGATTCCATACTCTGCCGAGCTCGTAAGAATATAGGTATATAGAGGTACTAAGCACCAGTTTAGAAATTTACCTAAGATACTACTGATTCCATAGATGGCGGTTTGCTTCGCCAAATTTTTCATTTCTGCCATATTCAACGACACATCAAAAAAAACAAGCGCAAAGATAAGAAAGAATCCAGAATAGTGTAAAGCAAAGCGAATAACGATTTGCTTATCTCAGACTGCATTCCGTATCCAACATCCACGTCCAAAGGGGTATAACCTCTATATTCCCCTTTTCATCTTTTATAGTATCTGACTCATCGTAGGTGAGAATGACACGACGTTTGCATGGAAGCACATTCGGTAGTCGTTTTAAGGCTTCAAGTTCTCGAGAAAAGGTCGACTCTGATTTCTTTATACTATACGACACCTGTATGGCAAGTTCATCTTCTGGAACATAAAAATCAACTTCTACCTTGTCGTTGTAAAAATAAACTCTATCATTATTTGTGTCATGTCCATACTTGCGGAACAAACTCAAAGCTGCCATATTTTCCAATAACGACGTATCATTATCTATAAAAAACAAGTTTAACACCCCATTATCCACAAAATAATATTTGCACGAACTTTCTTTTTCCGAAAAACAGGAAACAACATTTCGAAGTCTCAACAATAACCAAGCAGACTCACTATACTCAATGTAACTACAGACAGTCGGCATCGTAATACGCCCACTGATTGAAGAAAGAACATTCGCAATTCTGCTATATGATTTCGGCTGACAGACATTTTCCGCCAATTTTTTTAACAACAACCGCAATACATTAGGGTTAGATATTCTATTTCTAGTTGCAATATCCCCCATATATATTTTCTGAAACGTACTACTTAAATAATCCCTCTTCACAGATAAATCTATCACTTCTGGTAGACCACCCCAATGCAAATATTCATCCCATTTTCTAAGCACAAGACCTCTCTTTTCTGGTTGTAACAACGAAATCTCATCAAATGAAACCCCTTGCATATCTAAGTATTCAGAAAAACCAAACGGATAAACCTCGGTAGACAAATATCGTCCTCCTAATGTAGTCATTATTTCGGAAGATAACATTTTAGCACTGCTTCCCGTAAGCCAAGCACTATACTTTGAATCAGCAATTCGTCTGGCGAACTTTTCCCACCCCACTACATTCTGAATTTCATCAAGAAAGAGCATTGGTCGTTTTCCATATAACTCTATGTGACAATCCAAAAGTGTTTGAAAATCTTCCAATTGAAATCCATACAATCTATCATCTTCAAAATTCAAATAGAGCATATCACTCCAATCTAATCCCTCCGATAATTTTTCTTGAATCTTCTGATAAAGCATAAACGATTTTCCTGCCCGACGAATTCCAACAAACACCCTTCTCGGAAATTCGTCCGATGGCAAAGTACGTTTCACAATCTTATATTTTTCAATATCATTGTGATATGACAATAACAACTGTTTTAATTCTATTTTATCAATCATAATTCAAAATGGCATTTTGAGAAATACATACAAAATTATAAATGATATTTTGAATATGGTAAGACTCTATTTAGAAAATCCTCTCCATTCCCCGATTATCTCACTTCCATCTTGCACAAAAATTCCATTCCTCCGCCTAATAATTCGGATTCTCATTCGCTTTTGCCATCTACTTTTGCCACGATAGAAAATCTAATCTTACAAAACCATGAACTCACACACAATCATTCTTCGACTTATCCAGTATAGTACGATTGCAACAGTACTACTTACTTACATACCTGCTTTTTCTGAGACTGAAGTATCAGGTATGTACACTACCTATACATGCGACGAGAAAGAATCCTCATACGTTGTTAATAAACAAAATTTCGATTTCATCGTAGGAATTGATGGCGATTTCAAAGCAGCTAAAGAAGCTGCCGAAGCGTCAACAAAAGACCGTTTCTACATCTTCTTTCCTAACGGAAGTTACGACATCGGTTCTCTCACAGGAGACAGTAACCAGATGACGACTTACTCTCGGGCAAAAACCTCTTTCATCGGTCAGAGTATGGACAGCGTGATAGTCCACAACTCATCAACATCTGAGGGAATCTCAACAACTGCCACTCTCTATCTCGACAGTAAAGCCAACTTAATCTATATGCAAGACCTCACCCTCCAAAACAAAGCCACCATTGTTACTGGCGCACAAGCCAACCGCTGGGTCGTTTTGCAGGATAGAGGCAACAAGAACATCTTCAAGCGAGTGAAACTGCTCTCCACTCAAGACACCTACTACTCTACTGCCTACGACAACCGCACCTATTGGGAAGATGGCGAAATCCACGGTACGGTAGACTTTATCTGCGGTGGTGGAGACGTCTTCTTCAACAACTGTCTTATCTATTTGGAGGAACGTAAGAATAACGTCATTACAGCACCAGCTAACACTAGCGCATACGGATATGTCTTCAACAATTGCACAATCGACGGATATGAAATCAACAAAGGAGGATATCGTTTAGGTCGCCCATGGAACAACAATGCATCGAGCGTCTTCATCAACACCACAATGAAAGTATTGCCTACAGACGAAGCATGGGGAGATCCAATGAATGTCGTTCCAACGAAATTTGCCGAATACAACAGTGTGGATGCAAATGGTAATGCAGTCGATTTGAGCAAACGCCGCACCTACTTCTCATTCACCGATAAAAGCAATGTTTTCCACGAGACAACCATCAATCCTGTTCTGACCGCAAGCGAAGCAGCCAACTACACCATCAAAAATGTAGTGGGTGGAACAGATAACTGGACACCAGACAATGACTGCAAACAGATCTCTGCCCCTAAAGTGAAAGTAACAGACCATACCCTCAGTTGGGCAGACAACGATTCGGCGCTTTGCTACTTCATCTTCAAAAACAACGTCTATGTTGACAACATAACCGACAACTCCTACCAAGTGCCAAACGATGCAACACCGAACGACCATTTCACCATTCGTGCAGCCAATCAAATGGGAGGTTTAGGCGAAAGTTCGGATGCCGTTTCTATCAATGGAATTGAAGAAAATAATAATCGTATCTTCCTCTACTATGGCAATGGAGAAGTCAGTTCAACTAAGAACGATGAAACAAACGACAAGTGGACTTGTACCGACGCAGGCAAGAGCGACTATGCATGGGCTATCACAGGAAGAACCAACAAATCCGTGTTGTATGGAAACAATATCACCTACAATGCGACCTCTTATTCCACCTTCAAGAACTCTAACAACGCTCAGAATACCCTCTACCTGCCTAAGGGCTATGTTGCAAAAAAAGTCCATTTCATCGGATATAGCAATAACGAGAACAGTATTGGCTACCTCACTGAATTGAATGGAGTGAGCCTCAACCTACCAATGACAACCAACACAGGCACAAACGACTATGCTTCTCATCCAAGCGTAATCAGTCAATCCTTTGCAGAAGATGCTTGTGGACAATTTACTTTTACTTTCAGCACAACTCAAGTATGCTTCATCATCGCCTTAGAGGTTGAAGATACTGACTGTACAACCACAGAAGTGAATGAAACCATAGCCGACGAAATTCTCAACGCTCCGATTTACGACATCTTTGGAAGAGCAATTGATTGCAATCATTTACAAATCGGAACAGTCTACATACAAAACGGAAAACGTTTCATAATTGTTCAATAATTCGTAATAGAGCAAAAAAGGAGGCGACACTTCAATTACTTGCAGTGTCGCCTATTTTATAGCATCAACTTACTCTACTCGCCAGTCATATATTGTTCCTGTTTTAGAAGAAAAAGCACAACCAATTTTGTAAAGTTGCCGTTTATCAGTTATATATTCTTTAGCATAACCCTTATCGTTAATTTGTTGTAAAGCCTCAACAGCAGTACCATCTAACTTAAACTCGAAAATGTAAATATAATTCTTTGTCTCAATGACACAGTCTACACGACCTTGACTCTGTCGCTTCTCTGTATATACCAAAAAGGAACTAACAAGGCGCATAATCAGAAAGAATGTATAATGAAAATCTTTCTCTTGTTCTTTCCTTTCTCCTCCCCTACGACGCATATCATACGGGATACTTGCAAAAAAAGCCGTCATATCGTCCTTTAACTGATCTAAATCAGCTTGTTGTAAAGCCTTGACAATAGAAAAAACGAATCCCTCAACATTACTCTTCTTAAAATAATTACCTGCCACTAATGATACAAATCCTGTCTTGACTTCGTTATTGGGAAAGTCTAAAAGGTAGGTGCGCAACTCCTTATCATAACCTTTTATCGTGAGATAACCACTTTGATATAGCATTGGTAGAGGCATCTGATTATCTGCTTTATAATCGACAAACTGTGATGCTGAATAATATTGACCTACCAGTTCGTTCAAGTTCTCATTAGACTGATTTAATAATTTAACCAAATAGGTTGGTGTAGCGGTACTAAACCAATAATCTCCAAGATCGTTCTTCTTAAGAGCACTTAAAAAGCTAAATGGGTTAAAGACATCCGCCATCCGTTTGCTAAAATGGTATCCATCATACTGCATGCGAAGTTCTTCCTTCATCTCTTCAACAGTGATTTCATTAGCTCCTGCTAATTCGGCAATAGAGGATAAAAAATATCGGTCAATCTCTTTCTTTGTTATACCGCACAACGTATCATATTTAACATCTATACTAATATCATCAGGCTGATTGAATCCACTAAATACACTTATCTGAGAAAATTTCGTAACACCCGTAAGAAAAACAAAACGCAAATCCTTGTCCGCCACTTTGAATGTTGAATAAAAGGATTTTAAGGTCTCACGATTACATTCTTCAATGGTCATTTTATTGCCATCGACCTCCGTTATCAAGTCAGTATCCATCACATCCAACAACGGTTTATCATATTCATCAACAAGAACAACACACCCCAAACCTGTTTGGATATGGGCGATTTCCAAAATTTTTGCAAACCGCATTCCGAGCCCAATCTCATGGTGAGACTCTATACTGTACTGTGACTCCCAAACTCTTAGATACTCTTCTATCCTCTGCGCCAGTGCATTTTGCTGCGTAAAATTCACCCCATTGAAATCAATATGGAAAACAGCATATCTCTTCCACTCTTTTTCTAACTTTTCAATAGCCAAATTCTTAAATAGTTCTTTCTCCCCTAAAAAATAACTCTCTAACGTACTTAGAAGCAAACTTTTACCAAATCTCCTTGGTCGACTTAGAAAATAAACTTTTCCCTCAGACACTAAAGAATAAATCATTTCAGTTTTGTCTACATAGACATAACCTTCTCCAATAACTTGTTCAAATGTCTGAATACCTATAGGATATTTCATCTCATTCCTTTTTTATTCAAAGATACGAGTTTTTTGAGACATATAGGGTTTTAACGGTTTCCGTCCGTTTTTAACCATTCATCACCATCCTGCCGTATGCAGCACTTTTCGCGTAGCAGACCTGCTACCATTTATTGCACGCAAGATGTAGAATCCTGGTGATAAATTGATTTCTGCATTCGCCTGTGAATTCTGCCCTTCTCGCTTTCCTAAATCATAGCAACAAAGCATATGCAATACCTAATAATAACGTCTTTTTCATATATCTCTATCAATTTCAATAAAATTACAAATTTACTTAATGTTCTATTTCTAACAAAATTCGTTTCAGTTCTAACCCGCCCGCAAAACCCTTCAATGAGCAGTCTGACCCAATAACGCGGTGGCACGGAACGATGATGCAGATACCATTTGCTCCAATAGCTTGTGCCACAGCACGCACTCCTTTAGGATTTTCCACCTGCAAAGCAATCTCCTTATATGAACGAGTTTCTCCGTAAGGAATCTTGAGCAGAGCATTCCACACACGCTTTTGGAAATCCGTACCCACAAGATGAAGAGGCAAATCAAAAGTCTTTCTTGATCCAGCAAAATATTCATCCAACTGAATCTTTGTACTCTCTAAAACTGCTGAAGTCTCCTCGACAAACTCGGCGTTCAAAAGTCTCACAAGCCGACACATATTTTTTTCAGCACAAGGATGCTCGTTCCAATCGCAGAGGCACAATTTATCCTGTACAGAAGCCAAAACAAT
>CAVFXQ010000055.1:0-11242 GCA_963626555.1 Clostridiales bacterium | reverse complement strand
GCCTTCTTGAAAGGTTCGCTTTTTTGTGGTTTATTCTCCGTATGCTATGTTGCTAATCTTTCACATTGTTGGCGAGCCGTTTCCTTGGCGAGAAGGAAGATGTGAGCATTGGAAGCAAGAGAGAATAAATTAGTCCTTATTTATTCTTCTATCTGACTCAGCTGCCCCGTCTCCGAGTCCATAATATAACCTTTTACGACGATATCTTTGGGCATGAGGGGGTGGTTGCGTACTAAGTCTACTGTTTCGAGGATAGCAGCATCTGTGTCATCGAATCCGTGGAGCCACGCCTCAAGGTCGATGCCACAATGTTTCATCAGGTTGATATGCTCGTCGTCGACGCCACGTTCTCTCATCAAGTGCAGCATCTCCTCACCGTCCATCCCTTGTACACCGCAGCCTGTATGTCCGATAATCATCACTTCATTGACACCTAATTCATAGATGGCAATCAAAAGTGAACGTACCGTGGAGTCGAATGGGTTGGTGATGACCGCTCCCGCATTCTTGATGATTTTGACATCTCCATTTTTGATGCCTAAGGCAGCAGGAAGCAGCTCTACTAAGCGAGTGTCCATGCAAGTGACGATAGCGATTTTCTTATCGGGGTACTTTGAGGTCTTAAATTTCTCGTAACCTTTCGTCTCTACAAATACCTTATTGTAGTCTAATAATTGGTCGATCATTTATATGTCGTTTTGAAGTATTCGTTTTTGATGTCCATCCAACGTGGCACGTTTAGCTCTATGTATTTTTCAATACTTCATACAATTGCTCCGCATGAAACTTCTTGTTTTTCATAATGTGTCTTGTTGTTTTTTAATGTTTCAAAAAGTCTATCACAAACGGATTTTATGACAGGAACAACAACTGTGTTGCCTAAAAGGTCAAATCCATCTTTCTCGTTAATATCAAATTTGTAGTATTCGGGATAACCAAAAAGACGTAGTCCTTCTCTTAATGTCAGTGTCCGTAATCCGCCGTTGTCTGCAACGAAAAGGTGTTGCATATCTGTTGCTACCAAAGTTGGTGCTACTTCATCTGGAGAAAGAATTTTTCCCACCTCATAACTTAATTTTCCTGCTACGATATTGTAACCTTTGGGCTTTGTCGTGTCGCTGACTCTTCTATACGTTGTAACTACTTTCCCATTTGGGGCGATGTGAGTCTGCTCTTCTTGTTTTTTGGGGTGTTCATATTTCACATACCCCTTTTCAACAAGGTCGTCTAACATTTCTTGTAGTTTTTCGTTGTGATAGAACTGCTCAATTTGTTCTTTCGTGAGTGGCATTCCGTCCATCCACTTAATACCAATTTGCTCTGCCCATTTCTTCTTCCTACGTTCTGTCATTAACAGATTCAAGAGTTCCTTTTGACATTTTGACACTGGTCCTTTTATCTCTAAATCCCAACTGTGAATGTTGGATTTTCCGCCTCTTTTGTCTTTTATTGATTTTCCTATTAAACTTTCTACGGAGTAGAGATTTAAAAGGTGTTTTACAAAGGGACTGTCGGAAACTGGCTTTCCAGACTCTAAAATGCATTTCAGAGTACTTCTTTTGATAGGAAAGAAGTTTAAATTGACCGCATTCTCGCTAGCGTCTTTTCGTACTCCAGTTATGTATATTCTCTTCCTTTCTTGGGGTACACCAAAGTCTGACGAGTTCAGCAAACGGAACGACACATTGTAATTTGCAGAATCTAAATTGTTAAGAATCACCTTTAATGTGTTTCCCCCATCGTGGGTAATCAATCCTTCAACATTCTCTAATATGAATCCTTTGGGCTTCTTCGCTCGAATAATTCTCTCTACATCGAAGAAAAGAGTCCCTCTCGTGTCTGCAAATCCGTCTCTATTTCCCGCAGCTGAAAAGGCTTGGCACGGAAACCCACCGCATAGAATGTCAAAATCGGGTATGTCCGACTCTTTTACCTTTGTGATATCTCCTGTGATTGGCTCATTGGGGTGGTTTTGTTGCAATATGCATATAGCGTGTGGTTTTATTTCAGAAGTGAAAACACATTTAGGCTCAAAACCAGCTTCTTTTAGTGCCAGTTCTAATCCTAAGCGAATTCCTCCGATACCTGCAAACAAATCAATGAATCGAACTATTGGTTTGCTCATGAGCTAAAAGTTGATGTATTATCGACCTATTTCACCACCTCGAATCCTTGTTGTTTCCACAACAAAATGCCTCCTTGCAGGTCAAAAACCCTGAAACCGCGCCTTGCCATCTCTCTGGCGGCTGCATTGCTTCGTTTCCCACTTCTGCAATAGATGAAATAGGTTTTGCTGGTGTCTAATAGCTTCGTTTCCTCTTTGAATTTTTCGGTGTCGAGCCAGTCAATGTTGATGGCACCATTGATATGTCCCTCGGCAAACTCTGATGATCGGCGTACGTCAAGAATGACCGCAGCACTATCTTTCTGTATTCCAATTTGAAAGTCTTTGGGTGAGAATATCTTGACATTATCGTTAGCCCAACTCATTGTAAAAAATCCCATTATTAAAAATGTTAGAAGTAGCAATTCTTTTCTCATTTCCTTGAATTTTTTCTTATCTGCCAATTTGATTGATAACTCTCTTGCGAAGATAGCAAATTTTACCCTCATAAAGTCGCTGATTTTTGCTAATTTTGCGAATTGAAAATTAATTGTGGTACGTCTAAAGTAATATGGCAGAAAATTCTTTATTGGAAAAATTAGATGGATTAGAGCATAAGTTCGAGGAGATCGCTACGCTGATTACCGACCCTGCTGTAATCGCCGATATGAAGCGTTATGTGAAACTCAACAAGGAATATCACGACTTGGAGTTGATCGTGCAGGCTCGCAAAGAGTATGTCGCAGCTTTGTCTAATATCAGTCAAGCAAAGGAAATCTTGGAAACGGAGTCTGACCCCGACATGCGAGCTATGGCGAAAGAGGAACTCGACGAGTACGAACCGAAAATTCCAGAGATGGAAGAGCGTATTAAGATTCTCCTTATTCCTTCTGATCCGGAAGACGGAAAGAACGCGATCGTTGAAATTCGTGGTGGAACTGGTGGCGACGAAGCGGCGCTCTTCGCAGGCGACCTCTTCAAAATGTATGCCAAATACTGTGAGACGAAAGGGTGGTCTGTTTCTGTATCTTCTTTCAATGAGGGTACTGCCGGTGGTTATAAGGAAATCATCTTCACCGTTTCTGGTGATAATGTCTATGGCACGTTGAAGTATGAGTCGGGCGTTCATCGCGTCCAGCGTGTGCCTGCTACTGAGACACAAGGGCGAGTACATACTTCTGCCGCCACTGTGGCTGTCTTGCCAGAGGCCGACGAGTTTGATGTGCAGATTAACGAGGGCGAAATCAAGTGGGATACATTCCGTTCTGGAGGTGCCGGAGGTCAGAATGTCAACAAGGTGGAGTCGGGTGTGCGCTTGCGCTATATTTGGAAGAACCCTAATACGGGCGTTGCCGAGGAAATCTTGATTGAGTGTACCGAGACGCGAGACCAACCTAAAAATAAGGAACGCGCACTCTCTCGTTTGCGTACGATGATATATGACCGTGAGCATCAAAAGTATATGGACGATATCGCCGCACGTCGTAAGACAATGGTTTCAACGGGAGATCGTTCTGCTAAGATTCGTACCTACAACTATCCTCAAGGTCGTGTTACCGATCACCGCATCAACCTCACTCTCTATAACTTACAGGCTGTGATGGGAGGCGATATACAAGAGATTATTGATAAGCTGATTGTCGCAGAGAACGCAGAACGCTTGAAAGAAAGTGAAATCTAATTGAAAGGTCTTCTAAAGAATTCTATAGAAAACTTATTTCGTATAAATAAAACTTTAATAAGCCGAGAAAATTTTCTTCTTGGCTTATTTCTTTTTATTTCCTTTTTCTACTTTTGTGCTTGTGATTCTATTGTGTGACATTGCTAAAATGCATTTTTATCGCATTTGTTTGATATTAATTTTATATACTAAAATATGAGACAAAAATTTCTGTTTTTTATCTCTGTGATGTTGGCTTTTATGTTATGCCAGTGTTCAGACAAGAACAAGTCCACAGAGGAGTTTAACAAGTATGTCGCAGGATACACATCGGGGCAGGTGTCGCGAGGTGCGTCTGTGTTGTTGATTTTATCGGAAGAGGTTTCTGAAGAACAACAGAAAAATGTGAATCTCTCGGAGTTAATGTCTATCTCTCCATCTGTAGATGGTACTTTCTCATTTTCAGATGGTCATACTATCGTATTTCGTCCGTCGGGTGAAATGCAGTATGACACGGAATATAAGGTGGAAGCCGATTTGAGTAAGTTGTTTGATAATGCGGATAAGTTTGCATTTTCGTTCAAAACCCTTCCTTTCCAGATGAGTGCGGCGTTGAGCGATTTCTCTGTTGAAGAGTCTGGCGATTATAAATATGCTTTTCAAGTAAATTCTGCTGATAATGAGTCGGTTGATCGTGTTAAAAGTGTTATTGAGTTGAAGCAAGGTGGAAGCAATGTAAACGACCTCACTTGGGAGAAGAAGAGTGACCGTTCGTTCACTGTTGTTGCCAAGGTAAGATTTTCTTCCTCAACTTTAGAGGTCAACACAATCGCGAACTCAGAGTATGGTTTGGAGGCAGAAAATTTGGTTTCCGTAGATGTGCCAAATCCTAACGAGTTGAGCGTGTTTGATGTCAAGTGTGTAAACGGCGACACAAGATATATAGAGGTCTCGTTCAATAAAATTTTGGACAACAAGCAAGATATGATGGGATTGGCATACGTTGAAGATAACACGTCCATGGTGGTTGAGACGGATGGCAATAAACTCAAACTCTTCCCAGATCTTTCTACGAATGGTGAGGTTACGGTGGTTCTCTCCGAGAATATCCGTAGCAAAGATGGTATGCTCTTAGGAACGAATGTAACAAGGAAAGTGGATTTGAAATCGAATAAACCTGCCGTTGAGTTTATCGGAGATGGTGTTATCATTCCTCAAACGGATAAGTTGGTTGTTCCTTTCAGATCTATCTACATGAAAGGAGTTCGTGTCAACGTATTTAAAATTTATGCTAATAATTTCGCTTTGTGGTTGCAGAATGCATCGTTGTATGATAGCGATCCTTTGCGTTTGTATGGTCGTCCGATTGCTACCACGACTTTCTTTATGGATGAGATTGACGATCTCTCAAAGTGGCATAATTACTCAATAGACCTCTCAGACTTGATGAAAGTAGAGCCTGGTTGTATGTATCGTGTGGAGTTGTTGATGGATTATCGACTTTCTGCTTGGCCAGGATGCGAAAGCACATCGTTGGACAAGAGCGTCTTTGAACGCGAAGACAAGGTGCGTTTGGCATCTTTGAATGAAAATTTTGATAATGGAGACAACTGGTATAATATCCAAGAAGATTGGTCTAACTATTCGTGGAAGGAAGCCGAGGATCCTACTAAGAATTCTTACTACATGGGTAAGTCAAAAGGAAAGAATGTTTTCGCTACAAACATTGGTTTGTGGGCTGTATCGCCCACCAGCAAGAGTCTTGTGGTGGTCGCAAGCGATTTGCTGACGGCTAAGGGAATGTCTGGTGTCTTTGTTGAGGCTTACAACCGTCAAAACCAGTTGATAGGTAAGGGGGAGACAAATGTGGATGGTCGTGTTGATTTCTCTTTTGATGGTTCTAATGGTTCTCCTTTCATCGTTTTGGCAAAGAAAGACAATGATGTATCAGGCTTGCGTGTAAAACGAGGCGAGGAACTCTCTACAAGTGCGTTTGAAGTTGCAGGAGATGTGGTTCAAAAAGGGATGAAGGGCTATATCTATGGTGAGCGTGGCGTTTGGCGGCCAGGCGACACTTTGTTTTTGTCTTTCATTTTGAATGACAGGGCAAAGACATTGCCAGAGAACCATCCTGTTGTGATGGAGATCTGCAATCCGTTGGGACAAACTTACAAGACGTTTACGAAGACTGTTGGTAAAATGGGTGTTTATGCGTTCCCTGTTCCTACGGAAGATAATATCGTAACGGGTAGTTGGTTGGTCAACGTCCAAGTTGGCTGTACGACTTTTAGCAAGCGTATTCGTATAGAGACAATTAAACCGAATCGTCTGAAAATCAATCTTGCTTTGCCTAACGAGCTGATTGAGGGTGCTCAGGTGTACGATCTACGCACTGAATGGCTCAACGGCGCAAAGACTCACGAGATGAAATACGAAATCTCAACAAAAGTTGTAAAAGGGAAAACGAAGTTTGACAAGTGGAAAGACTATGAGTTTGATGACTGCTCTAAGTCGTTTGATGCTGTTGAGACTGTGGTAGCGGAAGGCAAAACAGATGGAAACGGCGAGGCCTATATGAATCTTTACATGCCTAAGACAACGGCTGCTCCTGGAAAATTAAACTGTAGTGTTACTACGAAGGTGTATGAGCCAAGTGGAGAGTTTAGCACGGATGTTCAGATAGTACCTTTCTCTCCGTACAAACAGTATGTGGGTGTGAAAGCCCCTTCTATGGGTGATAAATGGTTCTTGGCAACGGGTAAAAACCAGAAGTTTGAGGTTGCCTCTGTTGATAGAAATGGTGTTGGTGTTTCGTCTAACTTGACGGTCGAGGTCTACAAGACAGCTTGGTGGTGGTGGTGGAACAGCACCTCTGAGGGTGTAGCCGACTATTCTTATTCGTTCTACGATAAGCCATTTAAAAAGGAGACAATCAACACGGATGGTAATGGTAAGGGGTCTTTCGTCTTGAATGTCAAGGACAAAGACTGGGGAGGCTTCCTCATCAGAGTTACGGATAATAGGGGTGGACATACGGCTTGCATCCGTTCCTATTTTGATTGGCCTTCTTTGACGGAGCGACGTGCTTCGGATGGTGGTGCTTTCGTAACCGCTCTTTCTATCCAAACGGATAAAAAGGAGTATGTGGCGGGCGACAAGATGCAAGTGACAATACCTAGTGCACAAGGGGGGCGTGCTATCGTCACTGTAAGCAATAGTGCTGGCATTCAAGAGATGAAGTTCGTCGATTGCAATGCTGGTAACACCACTGTATTGTTTGATGTTACTGAGGAGATGTTGCCGAATGTATATGTCTCAGCAACGCTTATTCAGCCATACAACCATACGAAGGACAATGATATGCCGATTCGTCTTTATGGTGTTGTGCCTGTTTCTGTTAGTTCAGAGTCAAGCAAATTGACACCTATCATTGAGTCAAAAGACGAAACGAAGCCTTTGCAGACTTTCAAAGTGAAAGTAAAGGAAGAAAAGGGCAGAGCTATGGCTTATACATTGGCTGTGGTCGATGAGGGATTGCTCGATTTGACTCGTTTCAAAACGCCAAACGCTTGGAACGCTTTCTTTGCCAAAGAGGCAATGAGCATGCGTATTTGGGATTTATATAGTAATGTGTGTGGCGCATTTGGAGGAAAGATAGATCAAATGTTCACCGTCGGTGGTGATGAGGCTTTGTATAATGGTCCGAAAGCCATCGTCAACCGTTTCACTCCAATGGTTTATTTCGGTGGACCATTTATTGTTGAGAAAGGGAAGACGAACACGCATGAGATTGAGGTGCCAAACTACAGCGGTCGTGTCCGTGTGATGGTGGTGGCTGCTGATGGAAACGCATACGGTTCTGCGGAGAAATCTGTTTTTGTACGTAAGTCGATGATGGTGACGGGTACGATGCCTCGCCAAATCGGTGTGGGCGACGAGACTACTGTTTCAGCTACTATCTTCGCTATGGATAACTCCGTGAAAAATGTGAAGACGACTATTTCTGTATCTGGTGATTTGGAGGTTGTTGGCTCAAACTCAGTTTCTACTGATTTCTCTGAACAAGGTGATAAGACAGTTCAATTTAAAGTGAAGGCAGGTAATCAGGAAGGTACAGGAACAATTACTATCAACAGCACTTGTTCAGGCGACAAGTCTGTTTACGCAGCCGAGTTGCCTATCCGTTCGGTTAGCGATAGGATGGTGAACTGCGAAACATTCAAAATAGAAGCAGGTAAGAGTGAGGAACGCATCGTCAAGGCATTGGGCAACGAGAAACAACTCCTCTCTGTTGAGGTCTCTCGTATCAAACCTTTCAACGTCGCTTCTCGTGTAGAGTCATTATTGGATTTCCCTTACGCAAGTTCTGAATGCATCGCTTCTAAGGCTTTGGGGCAGATATACTTGATGGAGTTCTCACAATTGTCGAAAGAACAGAGTGTACAAGCGGAGAAAAATGTGAAAGAGGCAATTGAGAGCCTTGTCGCTTATCAAAACAACGAGGGTGCTATGGCTTATTGGAAAAACTCAGGCTTTGGCGACCGTTGGACTTCTGCCTATGTTCTCCTCTTCTTGAAGAAAGCCTCTGAGAAGGGCTATTATGTGAACGACAAGATGCTTCGTTCGCTCACTCGTTATGTGCAGACTCAGGTGCGCAATTGGAAGTCAAGTTCTTCCGACTACGAAAACAATTTTACTGCTTTCGGACTCTATGTATTGGCTTCAACCAACACTTCAAATGCTCAAGAATTAGGTACGATGAATAGAATGAAGGCTAATGTAGGAAAAATGTCTGAAGGTGCGCAAAACTACCTTGCTGCAGCCTACGCCTCTGTAGGTCAGATTGCCGTTGCGAAACAAATCATACAATCGGTTGCGGGTGATGCTTCTGCCTATCGTTGTCCAATCTCTTCCTCAAGAGTGATTTCCCAAACCCTGTGTGGTTTGACAAGTGTTGAGCAGAGTGTAGAAGATATGCGTGCGAAGTTGACTTCTCAAGATTGGATGTACTGCACGGATGTGGTTCTCTCTCTTCATGCTGCCAGCGTTTACTGTAAGAAAAATGGAGTGGACGAAGAGTTGAACTTTTCTTTGTCTGTCAATGGTAAAGAATATGCCAATGAGAAAACTACCTTGTCTGCTTGGTCGGCTCAGGTTGCTAAAAACCAACAACAGGCTAAGGTGAAGGTTCAAAACAAGGGAAGGGCTACGCAGTATGCTACGGCTTTCTTCGAGAGTTGGGCAACGCAAGCGTCTGTTCCTGCTTCTGCAAGTGGTTTGTCTGTCAATGTTGTTTATAAGAAGGATAATTCGATTCTGAACTTGCAAAGTGTTGAGGCGGGGGCTACTTACAAAGCTGTCGTTTCCGTAACCAATCTCACAGGTAGAGAGCAAGAGAATGTGGCAATTTCCTATATTGCTCCTGCTGGTATTGAAATTCTAAAGGTTGCAAACGACCTCTATAATACTAGCATTGACCAACGAGATGATCGTACATACATATATGTTGACAATCTAAAAAGAGGACAGACGACAACTACCACTTTGACTCTCTCCGCTACATACGCGGGCGACTACTATGTGCCGTATATCATCGCAAAATGTATTTATGACAATAATGTGATGGGTAATACTGCAAGTAGTAGAATGGTCGTTAAATAGAAAGTTTTAGACTGCTCAAGGTAGTCTGAGAAACAAAATAATTGCCGAATGCCGTTTAAAAAAAGTTTAAAATGCGGTATTCGGCAGTTTTTTATATGAAACGAACTGTAATTTTCCGTTATTTAAGTTTTTTTAAATAAATTTGTTGAGTTGAATGCGTTATAAAACAGTTACTACACATTAATATACAGAGAATTAAAAGATTCGTATGATGAAGAAAGTATTGTTCACCTTGATGGTGATGACATTGGGGATATGGTCGTTGTCGGCACAGACAAAGGATGTGAAAGTCCGTTTTGGTGTCGAGGGCGGTTTCAATATGACAAAGTGGAATGGTGAAGTCTTACCCGTTGTAGATATTAACGGTGTCGGCGAGATGGCTCGCAATTTGGATGATGCAAGTATCCAATGTGGTTTTCACGCTGGTGTTTTGGCAGACTTGGTTATTCAAACACACTGGTCTATTCAGCCTGAAATCCTCTTCACTATGGAGGGTTCTACGCTTAATACCACGGTGCCTGAAGATTCTACCAACACTGATGAGAAGGTGAAGGCATTTTACATTCGCATTCCAATCTTGGTTTACTACAACATCACTAATGTTGGTCCTGGTACGTTGTCTCCAGGTATTGGACTCTTCTTTGCGGGTGGTGTTGGAGGAAATGCTTTCAAAGGCGACAATCCTTACTTGGATGAGTTTGATTGGGGCTTGAATGTGAAAGTTAACTATGAGATGACGAAACATGTCTCTGGTCTCTTTGGATCTGTCGGTTTCTCTCAGGGATTCTCAACTTCAAAGTCAACAGGATTGAGCGTCTCTGTCGGTTACAAATTCCAATATGCTAAGTTCTTGAAGAGAGCCTACAATACAGGTATCTTGGAGTACAACCCATAGTGAGTTGAAGAGACTATGAGATTCAAGAAAATCTACGTTGAAATTACTAACGCTTGTAATTTCAACTGCTCCTTTTGCTTTCAGTCAAAAAGAAAGAAAATGTATATGTCGCCGGAAGTTTTTTCGGCGATACTTTTTTCTATACGTCCCTACACCAATTACATTTATCTGCATGTTTTAGGCGAACCACTTTTGCATCCTCATATTAACGAGCTACTCTCTATAGCAGAGGAGCAAGGTTTCTTTATTAATATGACGACGAATGGTTCCCTGTTAGCAAAACGTAAAGAGATTCTTGTTCAACATAAAATCCGTCAATATAACATATCCCTCCACGATGCCGAAGAAAATCTACTTGAATCCGAATGGGGAAGTTATTTGGAAAATGTTACTTCATTCGCACAAAATCAGAGCGAAAGCAGTTACTTCTCACTGCGTTTATGGAATGAAGGCTCTGAAAGTTCTATCCGATACAACCAGTTTTGCGAGGTTTTTTTGCAAGAGAAATTTGCAGTAGAGTTGATGGTTGATTGTCGTAATCTGAAATTGGCAGACCATATCTATTTGCAACGCTCCTCTCGTTTTGGATGGCCAGGTGGAGAAGAGAAAGGTGAGGAGAGGCGAAATTGCTATGCCTTGCGCGATCACATTGCCGTTCTTTCCGACGGTACGGTTGTCCCTTGTTGTTTAGATGCGGACGGGAATATGGCGTTGGGCAATATTCTGCAAGAATCCTTAGAAACGATTTTGCAGAAAGAGCGTACGCAGCACATTGCAGAAGGTTTTCGTCAGCATCGTGTGGTAGAAAGCTTTTGTAAAACGTGTGGTTTTATTATGCCCAATATTTAACCCCCCATTTAACCTAATTTTTCACTTTTTCTCATTTCTTATCATACGTTTTTCATTTTCAACGTGTTAAATG
>CAVFXQ010000054.1:0-11884 GCA_963626555.1 Clostridiales bacterium | reverse complement strand
GGATTCTCACGAATATCAATTATTAAACTGTGCAATCTAAGATTCAGAATACTAATAAAATAAATAACGAAAATTATGACTTTCAAAGAAGCACTTACATTAGCAGAAAAGAGCAATAAACATATTGGTAAAACAATAAAAGGAGGTCGTATTGATGAAATATTAATAGTACCGACAAACGAAGTTTCATACCAAAAGTATACACAAGAATACATTACAACTCTTAATGCACAAACTGCAATACTTCCGTACATAAATGATGATGTCAAAGTTATTGCAGTAATAAATAAATCAATGATAACAAAATCAGGAATATTGATCTTCGAAGATGTTACAAATATAGAAATTTAACTGCCTCAGTTAAATTTTCATACATAACTCAATTATCCAAATTCTTCTTACAAAATGAATAGTTTCAAAATTCAAAGATTAGCAATTCTTGTTTTCTTCATTATTGCCTCAATAACAACTGTATTTTCAAAACCACATTGGACGTTACCAATGGCAGAAGAAAATATTAGAGAGAATTTGTGTTCCCTTGATCCAATAGAAGGCATCTATGATGTCACTTACATTCCATATTTTGGAGGGGGAAATTTGTATTATGGAACAAAAAATTGGGGAGGATGGGAAGCCCAATTAACAGCGTATGTATACAAATACTCCGATTCAGAACCCAAGTACATTTGCTATTTCATTTATGACGCAGGAAATCTTAAGGGATGGTACTATTTTGAATCTGAAGTATTTTACATAGCCCAAATCGGAATAAGCAACGCGTATAGATTGATGGGGGGTTACAATGAAAGATACACTCATTTTGGGAATAGTGGAAGAGTAACATTTCCCATTTCTTCTCGATTTGTCTTTAATCAAGGTTCTTTCAACCTAAGTTTCAAAGGTGGAGATGAATTTCATGTTGTTAATGCTTCAATGTCCTTTATACGAACCTATCCAACTCCTTTTGACACAGAAAAATGCAAGGAAGAGGAGGAAGAAGAGGAAGAAGAGATGCCAAACAAATGGAGTGGAACAGGCTTCGCCCTCAACAAAGGACATATTGTAACAAATTATCATGTCGTTGAAAATGCGAAATCAATTAGAGTCCAAGGAGTTAAAGGGGACTTCAAAAGTAATATGAGTGCCACTGTTATTGCAACAGATAAAGTAAACGACATCGCCATAATTAAGATTAACGACAAACGGTTTATTGGCTTCGGTACAATTCCATATCGCATTAAAACAACGGTGTCAGATGTTGGAGAAGATGTGTTCGTTTTAGGTTATCCCTTAACAACCACCATGGGTGAAGAAATTAAGTTGACGACTGGTATAATCAGCTCAAAAACTGGGTTTCAAGGAGATATTGCACTCTACCAAATTTCAGCGCCTGTACAACCAGGCAACAGCGGAGGACCACTCTTTGATGGCAAAGGAAACTTAATCGGTATTGTAAGGTCCAAACATATCGATACAGAAAATGTTGGTTATGCAATAAAAGCATCTTATCTTAAAACATTAGTTGAAAGTGTTTCTTCCTCTTCATTATTGCCAAACGGCAACACCGTTGCTTCAATGCCGTCTTTAAGTAGTAAAGTGAAGAGTATAAACAAGTTTGTATTCCTATTGGAATGCTCCACAGAAGAAGAACCTGAAGAATCACAAAACTCTATATATGAATCTCCCAATATCCGTATAAACAACTCGGGATTGGTTCTTGAATGTGTAATTGTTAGCAAAACACAAACAGTACTTGAACTAAAATTCCGTAATAAATATAGTGAAGGAGGCTGGTGTTCAATTGATCCATCTTCATACATAAGTGTAAATGGGAATGTTCTAAAAATGAGAAAAGCGGAATTCATTGAAACGAGTCCTCAAAAAACGTACTTCAATAGATCTGGAGAAGAACTATTTTTCAAACTCTATTTTCCTCCCCTTCCAACGAATGCAACAGAATTTGATTTTGTAGAAAACGATAGTTCTAATTGGTCTTTATATGGAATTGAATTGTCAGATGAACAACCAAGCAAATAAAAACAAAGTACATTTTCCAACATTTAAAAGTACGACTGCATACAAAGAAACCACTGTAAGAGAAATAACTTTTGACAATAAATACACTGCGATTGAGATATCTTCAAACAATGATTACGGTAATGTCGCATATGAATGGTGTACTATAGACAAGGAAACATACATAACTGCAAACGGGAAAAAGTACTTAATGACGTATGCAAACGGAATAAAAGTAGCACCCCAAAAACATATTTCTCATACGTTGGACAAACAGTTACATTCACATTGTACTTTCCACCGATACCATCATCCACTTCAACCATTGACTTAATAGGACCTAACAATAGCGATTGGAAATGGTACGGAATACAGTTAAAATAACACCTCTAATTTCACCAGAAACCCACCTCTCCTTCACTCCATATATATCTTTCCGAAGGATTTCAAAACCCCTTTGACACTCCACACTAAAATTGTATCTTTGTGAGGATGTGTTACCTATTCAGATTCGGGATGATTTCCGATAGACGTGCAAAGGTGTTTTGAATATGAAACTTGTAATTGAGAATTTAGGAGTAATCAAGCAGGCAGAGATAGACTTAAGCAAAAAGTTTATCTTGTTCTGTGGGTGCAATAGCACTGGAAAGACATACGCTTCATACATTTTACATGCATTCATCGGGAATAGTAACCTTTTTACGCTTCAATGCACCAAAGGGATTATCAACCAAATAAACGCCCAAGGCTGTTTCTCAATTACAAAAGAAATCATAGAAGAATGGCTCATTGCAAATTGTGAGGATATACCTAACAACATTAGCAACATTTTTGGAATCTCAGACAATTCAAAAGATAAACTATTTTCTAATTTTCGTCTTTCTGTATCTTACACTGAAGAAGATTTCAAACGATTGCTTCATTCTCCTATAACTATTCAACTCTCTGAAGGTTCTTCTATTTGTAAAATTGAAAAGAAAGCGGATAGCAATGAGGTCGCCTTGGAGGGAAATAACACAGACTTAGCAAAAGGTTTTCAATCAGAAATGCTCATTGGCTTTATTCTGAGGAACTTGACGTTCTTTGACCTGGCAGGAATTAGAATGTTGACGGTTGAACGAAATAGCATTTATACTTTCAAAACAGAACTTTCACTCAGTCGCAATGAATTAATAGACCAAATCCAACAGACAAACAAATCTGAAATTAATATCATTGACATAATCAATAAATCGTCTCGTCGCTACCCTCTCGCCATACGAAGCAGTCTGAAAATAGCCAACGACTTAGAGAATATTCAAAAATTTTCAAGTCCGTTTGCAGAAATAGCCACCCAAATTGAACAGAATCTTTTGAACGGCGAAGTTTGTATGACAAAAGATGGAGACGTTGAGTTTCACCCCAAAAGCATGTCTAAAAGCCTAAGGTTACCTTTTCACTTGTCATCCTCCATCATCAAGACAATGGCGAGTTTAATAATTTACCTGCGCCACATTGCAAGAAAAGGTGATACACTAATCATCGATGAGCCAGAGATGAATTTTCACCCAGACGTTCAAATATTACTTGCTCGGGTATTCGCAATACTATCTTCCAAAGGTCTGCGTATGGTTGTCAGCACACACAGCGACTATATCATTCGAGAAATCAACAATCTAATAATGGCAGGGGCAATCTGTAAATACAAGGACTCTCAACTGTTAGAAGAGATCGGGTATACATCCGACATGTTGCTTGATTACAAAGATGTTTCTGTGTTATATTTCGACTTCAAAGGGAAAAAAGTACAGGTAAAGAGTTTGGACATTGACGAAGAAGGATTTGCAGTAGATTCAATCGACGAGGCTATCAACAACCAGAACAGAAATGCATATCGTTTATCGGAAGAATTAGAAGATCTAAAATCAAACTCATAACACTATGAAAGAATATGAACTCTACACAAGCTTGCTTGCACCAAATCTAAAGCCTCAAAATCAGTTTTTCCTGATGGAGAGTAAAAATAAGCACAAGGCAGAAATAATCGCAAATAAAATCACACACTCGCTTTACCGCTACGACCAAGAAGAGCAAAAGGAGCTATTTCTTCCGTTTTTCAACCATTCACATATACTCAAAGATTTACTCAAATTTTGCGATTATATTCTATTAGCGGAAAAAAACGATAAGCTATATGTCCTTCTCATAGAGATGAAAAGTGGCAGCAACACAGATGCTCCTAAGCAACTTGAAGCCACTGATACTTTTATGAGATACATTCAAGACACTGCTGTCAGAATTAGCAGTGCTAATGGTTATGTCTTTGACAGAAAGAAGATAGCAACAAGGAAAATCATTCTCAAACCACCAATCGCAAAACTACAAACCAATATAAAGAAGAGCAGAGGAAGGATCAATTGGTCTGCTCAATCATTCACTTGCGAATCTTACTTTTTGCCTCTATCTGAAATTTGCAAATAACAACCCTAAAAAAAAATTTCTTGGAAAAGCAATACACAGAATCTCAACTCAAGGTTATCAATACAAAGTCTGGCTACAATATGGTGCTTGCAGGACCAGGCTGTGGCAAGACGGATATACTCGCTGAAAGAATAGCAAGGGCGTATGAGAGCGGAAAGGTGGAACTGGTCGACATGCTCTGTCTGACGTTCACCAACCGTGCAGCACGAGGAATGTACGAACGTATCAAGCAAAGACTTGGAGATGATTCTTCAGATTTGTTCGTCGGAAATATCCACCGATATTGCTCCCATTTCTTGTTCGAAAACAATATCGTTCCTGTAGAAACATCTATATTGGACGAGGATGACACAAATGAGATTTTGTCAAGCGAAATTTCTGAATCTGACATAAAAGAGTTAATTGAATACCAAGAAATTGATTATAACTACAAATTAAAATCCTTGAATTGGGGAATAGTAAACCAACTTTTAGGCATTGAAGGAGGAAAGGGCTATGTAAAGGAAACAACGGTCTCAAAAATTATTTCTGCGGTTAGGATTAAGGTGATGGATATGCAACACCTTTTGTTTCAGTTGAATAACAATCACCCTCGAAATGATTTTTATAAAAAAGACATCATAAACTCCAGCGGACTCAAAGATTATTATCCATTCATTCAGGATTTAAAAGATGCTTGCGCAAGTATAAAATATGACCCAGAAAAATTCTCAGAACTCAACCCTGCGGAAAAGCTGATTGCGCTTGCCGAGAAATACGGAACTTATAAAAAGAAAAACGGACTTTTGGATTTCGACGATCTGCTCTTACTAACGTATGACGCCTATCTGAAAGATGTCGACCGAAAATTCAAAAGATATAATTGGTTGCAAATTGATGAGATTCAGGATTTGTCAAATTTTCAAATCTCTTTAGTGGATTTAATCACCGACACCTCCTCTGATTTTGTTGTCCTCTACTTGGGAGATGAGCAACAAGCCATCTACTCGTTTATGGGGGCTTCTCTCAGCACTTTGGATTCTCTGAAGTCGCGCTGTTTGAACCACATTTTCCGACTCGACAAAAATTTCAGATCGCCTAAATATTTGCTGGATCTTTACAACGAATATGCAGTGAAAGAACTACAGGTGGACAAAGAAATCCTGCCTGAACCTCGAGATGACAAAAAAGCCGAATTTCACGACATCTGCCTTCACGAATATGAAGATATCGCGCAAGAAACAGACCGAATCTACGATGCCATTATCCCGTATATGAGGAATGAAAAACACAAAGAAGAAAGGACGGCATTACTTGTCCCTTGGAATCGAGATGCGGAAGAGATAAGTAATAGCCTGACGAAAAATGATATTCCTCATTTTAAAATTTCGGGATTAGACTCGTTCCAGACCGTTCATCTGAAAACGCTTTTGGCACATTTCAACGCTGTCGACAATGATTTCAACCTTATGGCGTGGTCGCGTCTTTTGAAACAGACAAACGCAGTCGACACCTACTCGCAAGGAAGACATTTAGTTGAGGAGATGCGAAATATCGGAATGTGTCCGTCTGATATGCTGAGGGACAATGGTTCTACTTTGGGAGAATTTGCTTATTATTTTGACAATGAAGAAATTGTGATTTGGGATACGGAAACGACTGGTGTTGACGTTTTCAACGATGATATCATTCAAATTGCAGCTATCAAAATACGAAATGGGAAAGAAGTACCTAATTCATTTAAGGAAATTTATCTTCGCACGGATAAAGATAAAATTCCACAGAAATTAGGGAAACTACAAAACCCGATGGTAGAAGATTATGCAGAAGCAGAAAGAGAAGGTCGTGTAGTCTCGCGAAACGAAGGATTAAAGGAGTTTATGCAATACATTGGCGAGGATGTTCTTCTGGGGCATAACATAAACTACGACTATAACATTCTGAAAAACAATCTTTCTCGATATTGCAGCTCAACGTACGCCAACTTTGAAACGCCAATATTAGATACGCTGAAACTCGCCCATCTGATATGTCCGAAGTTCAAGAAATATAAGTTGGAATACTTGATCAAAACATTAGGATTACAAGGCAAAAACAGTCATAACGCTAAAGACGACATTATGGCTACCTTCGAATTGGCAAAATACTGCCGAGAAAAAACAGAAGAGTTTTTGCCGAAACAAGAAGAGTTTTACCAAAGACTGAAGATTCAAAAAATTATAGAAACATTTTCTGTCAATTATAAAGAATGTTACGACACGACAAAAGCAAATCTATATCGCTTGTATAAGAGAGACGAGCCTTTTTCGATTGTTGAAGAGATGAAGAAATCAAGCGAATCTCTTTCAAAAATATGTGAATTTGAGATTGTGAAGCGATTCGATTTGATCCTTTCATTCATAGAAAACGATGTCATTTCAAAAGATGAACCGAACGCACTGAAAGCACATCTTGACAAGCATCTCATGGATATGAGTACCTTTAAAGAGGCGGATATGTGTGCAAGTTCCAACTTCTCAGAAAAACTTTTCATCTCGACAGTACACAAGGCCAAAGGACTTGAATTTGAGAATGTTATCGTCATGCGTTCAGTCGTCGGCAGGTATCCACACTTTGCCCATAAAACGGATGAGCAGAGAGAAGAAGACAAGCGCTTGTTCTATGTGGCGATTTCACGAGCAATGAAACGTCTTGTCGTTTCTGGATTTTCCGATCCTGACAACTCTTTAACCCCCTATATTATGCCCATACTTCACCATTTCACGTTAAGAAGCCAATTCGGCAAATATCTGCTTGAAATTGGTTACGATGAACTTTGCATAACAGGAAGAGGTGAAAAGCGAGTGTACAAAGGACTGAAAAAGATTTTTGAAGAAGAAAAAATAAGAAATCAGTTTGAATTAAGATCTTTGATAACCCACAATAGAAACAAACTTGATTTGATAGAAAACGCAGATTTGCTAATGTCAAAATATAGTATAAATCACTAAAAATTAAGCAGATATGATAGTAAAAGTAGTTGGTGTTACATATGACAATGAAGACGGCTCGAGCCGTGCGAACATTATTAGTAGAATGTCGAATACAAATAAAGTTTGTTTGGAAAGAGACCCCTACAACCCGTATGACTCCAATGCAGTGAAGGTATTGGTACTGTGGAGGGATGAAAAGAAACAAATCGGCTACCTTCCGAAAGATATTGCAGCAAAAATCTCACCAAAACTTCGACGCAATGTAGATTTTATGGTTACCGTCAGTAGAGTCGGTATATGGAAAAACAACCCATATTGTGAGATTGACATTGTAGAAATACTCTCTTCTTCTGATGTGGAAGATAAAGTGTCGTCAGGTTCGGCAAGACCAACATTTAAGCCTCATAGGCCCTCGCCTACTTTCACTCCTCCCACTCGTAGAAGTACGACACCAGTTGATGAACAGAAAGATTCTGAAGTACCTTCAACAACCATTCATGAATCGAATGTAAAAATTGAAGAACAGAAAAATTTCAAGGTGCCATCTGCAAATGTTCAAGAAACAACTGCAACAATTGAGAAGCAAAAGGCAGAGGAAAACAAAGCAACCGACAATTCATCTGCTATAGAAAATAAGGCTGAAAATCAAAGTTACCTCCAAAAATTCCGTAATTGGATCAATCGCATAGCAAAGAAATAAATCAATGAATAGCAAACTATTTGTACAACATCACTAAACTACCAATCGTAATCAGCCCTGCCCCGATGATCGTCTTCAAACTCACAGGCTCTTTCAAGAAGAGGAATGCAAGGCAGATGGTGATCGACCACTTTAGCGAAGATGGCCGTCAACGCAGCAAAGAATGCTGATAGCAATGCATAATACTCCCACATGATGTCTGGACTAAATTCCTTTCTTCTCCTCACCCAAACACCGTCGCTACAATCCTCCTCTCACCCCCGTATTCACGAAACTCGCAGAGGTAGATGCCCTGCCAGGTGCCGAGATTCAGTCGCCCGTCGGTAATCGGTATGGTTAGACTCACACCGAAAAGCGAACATTTGGCGTGTGCAGGCATGTCATCTGGTCCCTCAAGCGTGTGATCGTAATACGGCTCATTCTCCTTCACAAGTCGATTGAGAATCTTTTCCATATCGCTTCGCACATCGGGATCGGCATTCTCATTGATAGAGAGGGCGCACGACGTATGCTGCACAAAAAGATTGATCAGTCCCACCTGGGGCAGTGGCGACGGAAGATGCTGCAACACCTCACGGGTAATGAGGTGGCAACCACGCTGTTTCGCACTTAAGCGAAAAGAAATTTGTTGTATCATAGAATCACATTCTAAAAGTCCTTACTCCACCACCTTCTATTCCACCAGCCCCTTGCCCAAGTCTTCCAATACAACAGCGAGACCGACTACTTTGCGCTCGCTTACCATCTTTGAATGGATCTATATAGTTTTGTGAACGAATTTGTTGCACAGCAGAGGCTAGTCCGCCGTTGTTTTGCAGTCTCAACTCCATCACATAGACGAAGCGGGAGGTTATGGCAACAAATAACTTGATTGTGGAGATTTCTAAATCAACAAAAGTCATCAAAAACTTCGCCACCTGTCCACTCTCGCCCCATAGCAAGGGTGAAGTATTTCAGACCTCCATCCTTTGAAAAACACGTGCGCTCGCATGTATGGACAAATAACTCTCTTTCCATTGTGATTTTGGTTAGACCCCATGGCTTGACGGATGATATATCCTCCGTCAGTACATACAAAGCATCTTCCCGAATATTGTAATCTGCATCAACAACTTTTCCACCTCCATATCGGTTTCGAATGAAAAGTTCCCCTCTGACCAAATTGCAAAGGTATGTTTGCAAAGTGCGCGGAGTCTCTCCTTGTGGACACAACAAAAATTCAGTCGGAGTCTTCCAATTAAATTGCTTTGCCCCAGGAGTAAGGGAATCTTTGAGTCCGTACTCTTTTTCGTAAATGCGCAGATTCATCTCCTCAATCTGCTTAACTTGATTTTGATAGTCAGACTTGTAATTGCGGTTAATGCGACGTTTTTCGTTCCACGAATTTTCAAGTTCATTGTCAAATCTTACGAAAATCCAGTCTCCTATTCCTTTGCTGTTCGGATTAGGATTTGAGTCAAGTTTTGACCATTCTTCTATATGTTTCTTGCAAGTGGCTGCTTGTTCTTTTGTCACCGTTTTCATCCAACTGATGTCTGGTGAGAGTGCTTTATCCCGTATGATTGCTGGGTTCTCAATGAACGCCTCAATGCTCCCGCAAAGAAAGATGATTTTCTTTCTTGTTGCTTCGTTGAAAAGAGCATTTTCCAACCGTGTCAGCCAACGAAGATTTTCGGGACGATTATTGCAACGATTGGTGTCGACGTGATCAACAACCATATTAGGTTCTGGCTCTGGTCCATTGAATGCAGTACATACGACTTGATGCACTCTGATGTTGCCTGTCAAAATCATATATCCATCCTGCTTTTTCGTTCCAAATGTCCATACATTATCGTATTTGCTCCGACGCTGTCCGTCCTTCGGCAAACGGAGAATAGAACCGTTATCACGAACCAAATACCTACGCCCCTTGTATTCGCACTGTCTCTCACAGTCGAATAAGCTGAGTAAATCGTTGTTATCCATTCTATAGCTTTTTTTCGTGATTCGGAATCAGGTCTAAATGGGCGTCAAGGACAACACAGATGCGAGAAAGTATGTCAATACCAGTAGAATATTTGCCTTGTTCAATGCGAGACAAATTGGCGGCATCTATTCCTGTCAAGAGAGCAAGGTCTCTAGCTTCCATCCGCTTTTTTTCTCTGAATTCTCGGATTTTTCCACCAATCCTCACTCTTTCTTCTTGACGGTTACCAGAATCCATCCCCATAGAAGGAACTGCATTCAGAAGGAATTCTTTCTGAATACGATTAATCATTGTCTCCTTGTCTTCTGAATAATTCCGATCAAAGATGAATTCAATGAGATGTAGGACATAGTTCTTGTACTCATCGCTATCATACTTCGCAAGGTCTGAAATGATAGTAAACAGTTCGCCATCTGGTGTCTGCACCTCAACTTTTTTACTGTTAAGGATTTGAGCCCTCGACCTTGTCGGGGTCTCCATAAATTTTTTTAGACTTTTGTCCATAACAAAATGCCGTATTGTAGGTGTTGCCGCCACCTTAAAATTTAAATATGTGGCAAATATAGACAATAAAATTAAGATTGGCAAATTTACCAATTATTTTTTTAGCGTCTGATAAAAACATCTGAAACAAACTGTAAACATAGTACGGCACATAGCGAAGAATAAGGTAAACTAGAGTCAACCAAAACCAGGTAAAGACCCTGTAAAGGTAAAGAGGGAAGATAGACTCTTCCCTTTCTTTACCACTCCACCTTTTTGCTGAGTATCACTCCGTCGTCTCTTTCTCATAGATACGCTGTTACTCGTATGTATGTGCATCAAGCTTTTCTCATACGTACATTTTTCAAATGCAATTGAGTACATTATGTCCGCCTTGCAACATTGACGTAATTTGTTTAATTCTTTCCGTAATTCATCTACATGAACTTTGGTGAAATGTCTATAGTTTTACACCATAGATAAAAAAACTATCATCATGAAAAGAATTATGTCGCTTATCGCAGTTACAGCCGTTGTCGTCACCTCCTTGATGGCTTGCGGCAAGAAGGCTTCCACAGAAGCAACAGTTTCCAACCAAGATGCAACGTCCAAAGTGCTCGTGGCTTACTTCTCTGCCACAGGTACTACGAAAGTCGCAGCGGAGAAGGTTTCCAATGCTATCGGGGCAGAAATCTTCGAAATAAAACCCATTGAAGCTTACTCCGCAGCCGACCTCAACTGGACGGTGAAGACCTCACGCTGCTGTCGTGAGAACGATAACCCGCAGTCGCGTCCTGCTTTCAAGAAGAGCAAGGAATCACTTGACGGCTACGACCTCATCTTCCTCGGTTTTCCAAACTGGTGGAACGGTGCGCCCCGCATCATCAACACGTTTATGGACACCTACCAGTTGAAAGGCAAACGCGTCGTAATGTTCATGACATCTGGAGGCAGCGGTATAGCGAACTCCGAAAAATTATTCAAGGAAGCATACCCCAACGTAAAATGGGAAGCAGGAAAACTTCTTAATGGCATGTCAGAAAAGGAAATCGGAGAGTGGGCGAAGGGGTATTTGAAATAATCGTTTACAATCTTCACAAGAAGAGTGGTCGTTGATGTTTCCTGCATAGCGGAAACATCAACGACCACTCTTGATAAAGTCATATATCGTCTGTCAGACGATTATAAACGTCGCACCCTTCTAACAAGACAAGATACATTTACGCACCTTTGCTGAAACATATCACTCTACCACCTTCCAGTCCACCAATCCTTTGCCCAAGTCGTCCAATTCTACGGCAAGAC
>CAVFXQ010000053.1:0-12854 GCA_963626555.1 Clostridiales bacterium | reverse complement strand
TCCCAGAGATCGTGAAAGTCTACACAGGACACTTCACGTTGTTGCGGTCGAAATAAAAACGTATGACAGTAGAAACTTATGTCTCGCAATCTCTTCTATAAGAGGCTGCGAGACATTTAACCTATAAGTGCGTATGAGTAAATTTTACAGATTTATTTTATTTATTATGTCTGTTCTGTTGACTGCGCCTATCCAATCGGCAGTTGACGTAACGATTACGCCGTCAAAGGAGTTTCAAACTATCGACGGAATCGGAGGTAGTATTGTCTATTATTTAGATTGGTTGACCACCCATAAAAATAAGACGGAACTATACGACACTTTAGTAGATGGGTTAGGACTGACCGCCTTCCGTATTGCCAATTGGGCACAACAGGAGGATGCGGATTTGACATACGATGCGGAAATCGTGAAGGAGGTGAAACGTAGACGAGGCAATGATTGCTTTTTGGCTATGTCATCGTGGACTGCCCCAGCATCGTTGAAAGCCAACAACTCGCTTTCGGGTATAACCAGTAATTCGTCAGAAAAAGGAACGCTGAAAAAAGTTGATGGAGAGTTTGTCTATGACGAGTTTGCCTCGTGGTGGAAGCGTTCGCTTATGCAATACCAGGATGTAGACGTTTATCCCGACTATGTCAGCATTCAAAATGAGATTGACTGCGAGACAGATTATGAGTCAATGGTTCTTAAAGTAGATGAAACCGATGATTACGCCTCCTATCCGAAAGCGTTGACCGCTGTTGCAAAGTCAATTTCGGGAATGAATCGGCAACCCAAGCTGTTAGGGCCAGAGGTGTTGGGAATAGGCTGGAATAATGTGCAGAAATATGTAAATAAGATAGATAAAAGTCTTATTTACGGATATAATTTCCATTACTATCATAGTGGATTGAAAGATCATGAGGCGAGAGAATTACGCTATTGTTATCCAGAAGATTTTTTGGCTGCGATGACGCAGTTGTCTACGGATTATTTAGGCGAGAAGCCTATGTATATGGATGAGAATAGTACGTTGCGAGAGCACGAGGAGATGGATGCCATCTATACGGCTACATTCCTTGCATACGCATTTTCAGTCAATCATGTTTCCGCCTATCTTCATTGGAATTTGATTTGGGGAGACACAGGCGATGGTCTGATAAATCTTGAGTTTTCTGAAAAAGGATATGAAACAGATGCAGGATATACTGTTAGTGGCGACTATCATGCAGTGCGCCATTTTTCAAAATTCATTGAGCGAGGGTGGAAGAATATAGATGCGCAGACCACTGACCCCGACTCATTAATCGTGTGTGCGTTTAAAAGTCCTTCGGAAGATGCCTATACCATAGTTTTGGTGAATAGGCGAGGGGAAAGTCAGACAGTAGCGATGGATTTTGCTCCCGCAGGCATGGAAGCGACAATAGTTATGTCTCGTCCGTTGAAAGACACTATGAGTAAAATTATCGGAACTTATAGGAGTTTATCCTCGGTCGACTGTCCTCCTTATAGCATTCTAACGCTTGCTTGGCGAAAAAAAGCGTCAACGTATGTTTATGACAATAGAAACACGCAGAAGATGTGGACAGACACAACAGGGTGGAATCCAAGTGGAGTTCCAGAGGCGAATGATACGGTAATTGTTCGGCAAGGAATTTCTATTGTGGATGGGATAAATCATACTGCACCCGTCACGGTGGAACGGAAAGGAGTTCTTCGGCTTGTTAATGAGTCGTCTATAAAAAATCTGATTTTACAAGGAGGTAATCTGCGTGTGAAAGATGGTGCTGTCGTTTTAAATGCCAATATCACGGTAGAAAACTCATCCGTCATCAGTGTGGCGGGAAGAACTGGCGCGTTGACCATTGAAGGGAAACTTTATGGAAGTGAAGATTTGACGAAAGAAGGAGATTCTAAACTGACTGCCAATATAGATGGAACGAAGTGGACAGGCTATTGGACAGTAAACGGAGGAACATTGGCTATTAACAACGAAGATGCTATTGGTGTAATGGGAGTTTATGTTGACGAGGGTACTTTGGAAGTGAATGTCCTATCGGAGACACAGATGGTTGCGGTGAAAGACAGTGCGAAATTAGTGCTGAACAAAAACTTGATTGTAGAGAATGCAACTTTAGGAGACGTTACACTGAAGTCAGGAGAGTATACAGCCGATGATTATCCTGATTTCATATCTGGAGATGGAAAATTGATAGTTGATCGTGTTTTGCCGCAAATTGTGAAGCATGGAGCAGGTGGATCTATGCAAGAAGTGATGAAAGATTCTTCGCTCACCTATTTCTATTATAATTGGTTGAATGCGGAGACAGTCATCGTAACATGGAATCCACATTTGCCAGAGGGAGTAGAGGTGAAGATTGACAATGACGCTGCCAAGGTTGAGTTTTCAGGGACATGCAAAGAAGCAGGAATATTCTGGTTTACAGTAACCTCTGTCAGCAAGTCGGATGTAGAGGCAAAGAAAACAGGCTCAATCCATGTAAACTTGCCTAAAGTAGATTCTGTGAAAACCAATTCAAAGCCAGTTTATGTAGAGATAGCAAAGCAAAGCGTATCTGCTTATTATAATAATTGCGAATTGTATTTGTCTATAAATAGTGATAAGGTTGATTTTTGTGATGTTATTCTTGTCAATATGCAAGGTGTCAAGCAAACAGATTTTTCTGAAAAACTCTTTGTAGGAGAAAATCAGATAACCCATTCAGTCAAATTGGAGAGGGGTGTTTATTTGTTGCAAGTCAGAACCAGTGAAGGCGTACGCAGTCTGAAGTTATTGGTGGAATAGGAGATTGTTGACGATTTTGTCGTTTGGAAAATTGGAAATTCCGAAAGTTTGTGCGTTTTCCAATGAATTTCCAATGGAAAAACTGGAAATTCCAATGGAAAAATTGGAAATTTATTGGAAAAATTGGAAATTCCAATGGAAAGTTTTAATTTGGGGTGCAAATAAAGACGTAAGCTACAATGATTTCGGCAGAGGAAATAAAGAGTTTAGTAGAAAGAGGTGAATCTTATAATGTGGATTTTAAGGTGGCTGTACCTCAAAAAGTTCGAGACATAACTGAAGAAGTATGTAGTTTCGCAAATGCCGCAGGTGGCTATGTCTTAATCGGAGTGGATGATCGTGGTTTTATAAAAGGAGCGACAATAGATAATTCAAAACGTTCGGCAATCCAAGGGTCTATTGGAGAAATATCCCCTGCTCTTCATTGTGAATTGTATTCGGTGGAGGTAGATGGGAAAGAGGTTTGGGTAGTGGAAGTACCAGCTGGTAGACAAGTTCCATATTTCTTCGGAGGAAATGTATTTGTAAGGGAGGGTGCTAATAGTCAAAAGCTTACTAATGTAGAAGAAATTCGTGAATTATTTCAGCAAGCAGAAAAAATATACTACGATTCAATTCCGACTAAAAAGTATGATATTTATGCTCATTTAGACTCTGATATGATGAAGAGGTTTCGCCGTGAAGCCTATATTTCTAATAGTGTTGATGATGAACAGTTGCTTGAAAATATACAGGCGTTTACTGAAGATGGTGATGTTAAGCGAGGTACGATACTTTTTTTTGCAAAGCACCCGGAAAATATGTTTTTTCATGCGGTGGTAAGATGTGTTCAGTTCAAGGGGACAGATAAACTATTTATTATAGATGACAAGACTTTTGGGGGACCACTTGTATCTCAATATGAACAAGCTCTTAATTGGATTCAGGATAAATTAAGGGTTGAATATGAAATAAAAGGAACAGGACCAAGAGTTGAATCTTGGGAAATGCCTTTGGATGTGTTCCGAGAGGCTTTGGTGAATGCCCTTGCTCATCGAGACTATTATGAGCAGGGAGCGTTTACAAATGTTGAAGTTTATGACGACAGAATTGAAATAAATAATCCAGGAGGTTTGCTTCCTATAGTTGCTAAGCATTTTGGTAGGAAAAGTTTGTCTCGAAATCCGTTTGTTTTCAGCCTCTTTATGCGGATGAATATGGTTGAACATGTAGGTTCAGGCATCGGTAGAATGCATAAGTTGATGGTAAGTGCAGGACTTCCGAAACCTGAATATGAAACGGAAGGAATGTTTAATATTATTTTGCGTAGAAAGGGTGAAAAATCAGTTAAGGCAGAAGTCCCCGAGTTGTCTGAACTTGAAAAGCAGATATTGAGACTGATGTCAGCCAGTGTGAAGCCGACAATAGAGGAGTTGTGTGAGAAAATGAATAGAAAAAAATCTTCTGTTTATAATGCATTGAAATCTCTTCGCAATAAAGGTCTTATTAGTTAATACTTGTTTCCAACGCCTTTAAAAACTCCCTTTCGTTCTCTTTCATTTTCTGACAAAATTCGCTGTAAGAGGAGGCGGACTGGCAGATCTCAATCCCGAATATGAATAATGAGGCTGGAAGATTCTTTAGTTTTGAGTGAGGAATTTCGGTCTGTTTTCCGAGTAGAGGTGCTATGAAGCCCCCTTTAGAAGCCTTTAGGTTGACAACGTAGGTGATTAATTGGTGAATGTCGTCGCGGTCAACTTTAGAAACACGCTCGTAATTTTCCAAACGTTTGTATTTTGCGTCGAGAACAATTCCTTCTTTGTAAAAGTCGGGGTAGCGAAGCCCTGTTCTATCTTCAAAAAGATGGATAAAACTTTTTTTCTTTTTGTTTTTAGGGTGTATAAATCCTTTCGTGTACAAAATTGTGTTGATATATTCTTCCCAAAGCCATGCACCATCAAATAAAATACCGTAAATCTCGTTGTGAGCCTCGCCATACTTGATTTCTTCCGTCCTAAGAATTTGCAGACAAAGACTCTGAAGAGGCTGATATTCAGTGTAGTAAGGGTGACTTTTATGACGAAGATTCTTACTTATTATGAGACTTCTGTCATTTTTTGTGTAGTTCTGTGTATGCTCAACAATTGTCCTTACATTCTCAATTGTTTCTCGGTCTATGTTGAGAACAGCCTGTCCGTAACGTTTTGATTTCATGAATTCAATCGTGTGTCGGATGAGTTCCGTCATATCGTTGTCATGAAAGTATTCGTGAGTGGTGTATGCAACATTGCCGACAAAGGGAATGTTGCGTGCGATGTGCCTTCTTAACTCAATAGAACCCTTAACCTTTGCATCATTGTGTTTGAAATTATGATATTCACGGTATATACCTTGTTTCAACGCATTTTTCAGAAAATGTGGAAACAAAAACATAACAAAATCAAATACGTCGTCTTGATTATTGTTGTGATTTAAGTCAAAGATATTTATAGAAAGTACTTTCTGTAACGTATAATGTAATAGATAATCCTCTCGTCCGTCATCAAATCTTGATTTTATTTTTACTTGAAGATTGCCTATTCCAATGAAGCCCATTATATTTCCAGTTACGATGCGTACTTTTTCTGGATTTTCCGTGTTGAGGATATTAAAGATGGTGGATTTCCCAATCTTGTCCTCCGCCTCATTCAAACTGAATGGAAAAACAAGTAGATTTTCGTTTTCTATACAGAGTTGCTCAATAGATTTCCCTGTAAAAGGGAATAAAGCAGAGACATCATCACGGTGAAATGTCCCAGCTTTGTCTTGTTTGATGTTGTTGTCTGTTAAATTAATCCGCATTGTCCATCTCTGTCTCGTCCGTTTCAATTTCGTTGTCTTTCACCCCGAAGTAGGCATTGCTTAACTTCCTCATAATTTCGTCGGCTTTACGAAAGCCTCGGAGGTATTCTTGAAGCAGAGGCTTGATGTTCATCTCCCAAAGTTTGTTAAAGTCGCCTCCGTTCTCGCCTAATTTCAGAAAGTAGGAGGGACCGATTTGGTAGGCAGAGCCAAGTTCGTCCGTGTTCGTAATGACAGAGTTCAGCTCGGTCATTGCACTTTTTGCCTTATTGGCACAAATGAGACTGTCAAGCATAGATTGAGTGTCGGCAGGCGTTACCTCTTTCCATGTGAAACGGCGGCGCATGGCGAAATCCATACTTTCGACACTGCGGTCGATATCGTTCATTGTGGCAAGAATGTAGACGTTTTCTGGCACGAAAAAACCATCTGCGAAAGTGTCTGATTCTGGAATGAGATTCTGATATTGAGTTTTCACACATACGTTCTTTTCCCCTCTGTAGCCTGGATCTATAGCGTAGAATAGTTCTCCGAAAATTTTCGAGACTTCTCCACGATTTATCTCGTCTATGATGAAAACGTAAGGTTTACGCTCAATTTTATTTGCTGATACTACATTTTTAGTGCCTTTCATCTCCTGTGTTTTCTTGATGATGATGAAAGCGTAGGAATCAGATTGTTGCCCATTTTTCCGATGAAAATATTTTTTTATATCTCTAACTGTGTTCAGAGGTACATCATTACTGAGTAGTGTGATTATGTCATCTGCATTGACAGATATGAAAGAGGTTTTTTCGTTTTGTCCATTATGGACGATGATATTTCGTCCTTTCGTATCTGTAATGGTAAAGTCATACCCTTTTAATGTTTTATATGAAGTTTCATTTTCTATTGCATCATTCACAAACTGTTGTAGTTTATCTTCCCATGAAAGTTCTTTAGCCAAAATCTCTGTCGTTTTTTCAGAGTCAATCAGGTTTTTTATTGCTCTTTTGCAGAACTCTTTGAATACACCGTCTTTTCGTTCAAATCCTATCTGACCATCTTCTTTTTCAAAAGGGCGCAAACCCTCTACGAAGTCAGTGTAGTCGTAGGATGGATGAAACTGCACAAAACCCATTTCTTCTTTCGTGCAACCCATTTGTTCTGCGATTCTCTGAGCCATAAAAGTTTTACCTGTTCCCGGAGCACCCGTTAGGACGAGATTATGAGTTTCTTTTAATAAATCGATGTACTCTTGATATTTGTTTTTATTCATGTTTGTTAATGTAGTCTTTCTTTTTCAAATTGTAGATATAATTTTATTGACAAATGTATGAAGAATAAGTGTCATTCTTGTATTCACAAAAAAAATATTTATTGGTTGCTTGTAAAGATTATGGTTGATAAAGATTATCTTTGTGAACGATAATTTTATCTATATGGAATTCAATAAGTTAATAGATAGACGTGCGGAGACAGAACGCATTAACGGCGCGCTGTCAAGACCGACTCCACAGTTTATTGTTGTCTATGGTCGACGTAGAATTGGAAAATCTACTTTGATTAAACATATCATGAAAAATCGGCGTGAAAGCCTATATTTTTTGAGCGACACATCTTCGGAAAGTGTCCAAAGAATGTTTTTTGCAAAGATGGTGTCGTTGGTCATTGAAGGGTTTGATAAGGTGGTTTATCCAGATTGGGAGATACTTTTCCGATCTATGAACAGTCAGTTGAAGGAACGTGTTGTGGTTTGTTTGGATGAATTTCCTTATTTGGTAAAAAGTTGCGATGTATTGCCTTCTATTATTCAAAAGCTAATGAATGAGAAATGCCTCAAGTTTGATTTGATACTTTGTGGGTCTTCTCAACAGTTGATGCATGGTTATGTTTTGAATCGACAATCTCCGTTATACGGCCTTGCGAATGAGATAATTAGAATGACACCTATTCCTGCTTGTTTTGTGTCTGAGGCACTTGGATGTGATGCAGAACAGGCGGTGAGAGAATATGCGGTGTGGGGTGGAATTCCACGTTATTGGGAATTGCGGAATGATTATGCGGATTTTGAGACCGCAATAAAAAAGGTGGTGTTAGACCCTCAAGGTCCATTGTCGGAAGAACCTCAACGTTTGTTGCGTGATGATATGCGAGATACTGTGCAGGCGGTAACTCTCCTCACTATTATCGGTAATGGTGCTAATAGACTTACTGAGATAGCAACTCGTGCAGGAAAGGATGCTACGCAAATTTCTGAACCTTTGGGGAAATTGCGTGATTTAGGGTATGTCTATCGCGAAGTGCCTTTGGGCGAAGATCCAAAGAAAAGTAAGAAGGGAATATATCACATAAATGATAGTTTATTACGATTCTATTATCAGTTTGTTGTTCCATACCGTTCAATCATAGAATTAGGACGGGTTGACACTGTGATGAAAATAGTAGAAGAACAACTCACTCGGTATGTGAGTTTGTGTTGGGAAGAACTTTGTCGAAATTATGTGAGCGGTAATCTTATTGGTGGAATACCGTATAATATGGCATCTCGTTGGTGGGGTAAGATTTTCCCGTTGGAGAAAAAGGAGGGTAGAATGGTGGAATTGGATGTCGTGGCAGAGTCGTTTGATAAAAAACATATTTTGATAGGGGAATGTAAGTGGACTCGCCAAGAAGATGCGGATCGTTTGTTTTATGAACTAAAACAAAAGGTACAGTATTTGCCATTTATCAAATCCAACCAAACTGTTCATCTGGCTCTTTTTTTAAAGGAGAAACCTTTAGAAATGACGGAAACTGGTGTAATACTGTTGCCCGAAAATGTAATGAAAGTTTAGTTTGAGGATATCAGTATCACAAGTGAAAAATTACTGATTTAGTTTGAAAAAAACTTCCCGAAAACTTTGCATATCCAAAATAAAGGCGTATCTTTGCAACGCTTTTGAGAAATAAAGCAACAATGCTTCCTTAGCTCAGTTGGTCAGAGCATCTGACTGTTAATCAGGGGGTCCTTGGTTCAAGCCCAAGAGGGAGCGCAAGCCGCACTTTTATGAGTGTGGCTTTTTTGTTTTTTGTATTTTCAAATTTTTTATTAGCATTATTTTTATATGAAAAAGAGAGTGTTTCTAACGGGTGCTACAGGCACTATGGGGTCGGCGGGTCTTCAGGAGTTCTTACAACGTTTAGATCGTTTTGACCTCACTGTTTTAGCTCGTCCCAGCAAAAAAAACAAAAAGAAGCTGCAACCATATTCTGATAAAATCAACATCGTATGGGGAGACCTCACTAACTGTGAGGATGTGGAACGTGCTACTCGTGGTGCCGATTATGTGCTTCACGTTGGCGGTATGGTATCTCCGTCTGCGGATTATTTCCCTAATAAAACTCGTCGTGTTAATGTCTTGGCGGCGGAGAATATTGTGAAGGCGGTGTTGGAGCAACCGAATGCTGATGAGATAAAAGTGTGTTATATAGGCTCCGTAGCCCAAACTTCTGATCGCAACGAGCCTATCCACTGGGGTAGAACGGGCGATCCTATCAGTATCAGTGTCTACGACCACTATGCAATCAGCAAGACGATGGCGGAGCGTGTCATCGTGGAGTCGGGAATAAAAAACTGGGTCTGTCTTCGTCAGTCGGGCATTCTCTATCCTGCTATTCTGAAGAATTATGATCCGATTATGTTCCATGTTCCGTTGCGAGGTGTCTTGGAGTGGTGTACGGTAGAGGATAGCGGTCGTGTGTTAGCAAATCTTTGTGAAGACAATGTTCCGGATGAATTTTGGAATCGGTTTTATAATATTGGTAGCGGACCAGAGTATCGTTTGAGCAACTATGAGTTTGAGTGTAAGCTTTTGGATGCGATCCATTGCCCTCGTCCCGAGAAGATTTTCAATCCGGAGTGGTTTGTCCTTCGTAATTTCCACGGACAGTGGTATTTGGACTCAGACGTGTTGGAGAATTATCTTCATTTCCGTGCCAATACGCCTGTTGACGAATATTTCAAAGGAATGGGAAAATCGTTGCCCTGGTTCTATTCGTTGGCTGCGGTTGTGCCTGCTTGGATTATCAAGTTGGCTATGCGTCCAATGGCATATAAGAAGAAGTGGGGTACACAGTGGTGGATCAAACACAATGAGAAACAGCGAATAACGGCATATTATGGATCGGTGGATCGTTGGAAGAAGATTCCAGAATGGAAGCACCAAGACCTATCGCATCCGTCAGAAAAGAAAGTCTATTTGGATCATGGCTATGATGAGAAGAAGCCTGTCAGCGAGTGGAATATTGAAGATATGAAGGTTGCCGCTGTATTTCGTGGCGGTAAATGTTTGAGTGAGACGATGACGGAAGGCGATCGTGCCACGCAGTTGGAGTGGGAGTGTCAATTTGGGCATCGTTTCAAGGCATCTCCGTCGTTGATTTTGTTAGGAGGACATTGGTGTCCGGAATGTATGCCTACGCCATGGCGTTATGGAGAGATAGCCAAAGGGAATCCGTTCTTCGCCCAAGTATGGTATCCGCTCCACTCTTCAGACGAGAATGACGTCTATGGCGAGGAAGTGTTTGATGGTTGGGAGAGGTAGTGTATTTGACTTCTTTAACTAATCACATTGAGATACTTTGCCGTTGCAAAAGGAAGGAGGAAGACTGTTTTTACATACTTTATGCAAACAAAGAGCGGTTGGCAAAGCGAAGATTGAAGAACTCTTTGCCCGACTCAACCTTATAGAGGAGGGGGGCAACCCCAACGATAGGGTTGCGTAACCTCATCCTTGGAAGGTTAGAATCTGAACGAAACAATCAACATGATGCTGTTGTTGCGTGCCTTATAGCCGTAGTCGGAATTTTCAGCTTCTCGTAAGGTGTTGAAAAATCCGAGCTCGTAGGCGATCATATACGAGACTCTGTCGACGGTTACTCCTGTCTGTATCTTGGCTCCTACATCAAAACGCTTGAAACTGAAGTCTTTAGGCTCTTCGTTGAATGTGCTAACCGTCGATTCTCTATCAACTAATGTATTGTATGCTTTCGCCAAGTCGCTCTCATACTCATTGCGACGGTCTCCTGTCAGTCCGAAGGCAAAGTACGGTCCGACCATCAACTTCCACGACACTTGGTCTTCAATAGGCAGACACAGACCATACATAACGGGAACTTGCAAGTAGAACATGTTAATCGTGGCTTTGTCTTTGTCGGTGTAGAATTTCCAAGGACCACCGTCTTTGACCCACTGGTGTCCCTCTATCTTGCAACCTTTACGGTTAAAATTGGCTCCCACTTCGATGAATTGTTTTTCGCTAACACGAATGTCAATGTCCGCACCGAATGTGAAACTGAAAAGTCCAGTCTTGTGGTAGGCATCGTAGGCGTTGCCCCATTGGTTGGCATAACCCAAGCCGAGGTCAAAACCAAATTTGACAGGACGGTCGTTTTGAGCCAATACGACAAACGAAAAGAACAAACAAACGACAGTCGCAAATGATTTTATTGTAATCTTCCTAATCATAATTTGAAAAATTTAAATTGCTTTGATAACACCTGCAAAGGTACGAATTAAATCACAATACAATGCTATTACACTTTTTGCGTCTTTTTTGATTGTCATATTGCATTTTTTTAGGCCTTGCTTTTTCGAATCTTATGAAAGAAGTACTTCCATAGGTAGATTGAGAAGCATAGAGAAATATTTTTCTTCGGCAAAGATGCTTTCGTCTTCCATACGAGAGAAACGTGTCATTTTTCTTGTTGAAGGGTCGAAAAGAAAGGCTTCTTTTATGGTAACCACTTTCTTAAGAATGTCGTCCATTTTTTGTCGTGCTGCTTCCAATCCTTCTTCTCCGACAATCATTATCGTCCAGAACGCATATTCAAAAGAAGGAGCACCTCCATTTTCTGGCATGACGACATCGTTAAAGTAGGTGACATCGGATCTAAGGGTGCCGTCTGCATCGGAGTAGACGGGGGCGTTTGTGTATAAGAAATCGGTCTTGAAGTCTTTGTTTATCGAAGTTTCAGTTGAGAGCTTGTCATAGATTTTTTTTCTAAACCAAGCGCGAATATCTTCAGTTACAGGAATGCTCTCAAAATTGTTGTCAAGAGCGTATTGTTCATATTTCTCCGTTTCAAGGAGATTGTGTATGAACTCTATTTTTTCCTCATATCTTTTCTCCTTTTCCTCTTCATTGACATACAACCTTTTATTCTCCCTGCTGTCTTTACTCTCGATTACATACTTTTCCAACTCTTTCGTAACTTCTAATGAAGTGCCGAAGAAGAATCTGATGTCTTTTTTAAATCTCCGAGAATAACTGTCTTCTTCTTCGACAAAACCATTGTCGGGCTGTCGTGTGAAACGATAGAGGCGATCTTCATCAAAATTGAACAAGAAAGCCTCTTTTAACTCATCGTCTTCGTGAAAACAAGCGATAATTTCTCGTCTGCGTTCATCTTCGATTTTGCTGTATGCGGTATTGATAATGAATTCGCATTCTTCAAAAAACTTATGCTTGAATAATGAAACGAAAGGAGCTACCCCACAGAATCCGTCTGTGTCTACTGCTAAATTTAGATGAAATTGAAGCTTATGGTCTTGTTCAATCTGTTTTTTTGTCAAATTAGAATGCAAGTACTGCTTGCAAACGTTTTGAACCGCCTTCTCAACATCCTCTTCAGGAACGAGTTTTAGAAGTTCTTTTATGTTTTTTTTGTAGTTTTTCATTTTTATCAGAATTATTTTTTTTAGAAAAAATTAAGTGTATTCGTAAAGCCTTTTGCATATCCAAATATGAGGTTTTGTTATACAAATGTCCCCATATACTTTTTGAAGAACCTTGAATAAGATTTTTCTTCAATGATGAATCTGTTGTCTTTCTTCCGAGTGTATCGCATCCATTTATTTGTTTTCGGGTCGTATAAAAACGCCTCTTCTAAGGTAACAACTTTTTTGAAAATATCGGACATTTTTTGCTGCGCATTCTCCAAATGTTCCTCTCCGACAATCGTTGCTGCCCAAAGTGCGTATTTGAAAGTGGGGTAGTTACCATCTTTGGGTTTGTCGACAGATTTAAAGTAGGCGATGTCGGGACTTAAAGTGCCTTTTGAGTCGGAGTAGACCGCAACATCCGTGTACAGCAAATCCACGTTGAAATCTTTTTTTTCTGAATTTTCAATTTTGAGTTTTTCATAAATTATTTTACTGTAGTATGCGCAGAAATCCTCAGAGATGGGAATGTTGTCAAGATTATAGCGGACTGCATTTTGCTCA
>CAVFXQ010000052.1:0-13421 GCA_963626555.1 Clostridiales bacterium | reverse complement strand
TTCGGGGAGAGTGGGTGAGTAGCAGTTTGATTCTCATCGTACATACCCTTAGTAATGGTCTCGAAAACTAATTTCGGAAACTTAAAAATGCTTGTAAAATGTCTTATTTGTCAGAAAATAATTAAATTTGCGCCAATGTTGAATTAGGGCTTGGTTATTGCAACATCAAATTGAGTAAACAAATTAAATATATCCATATATGAAGAAAAGAATACTTACAGCAGCAGTTTTTGCATTGTTTTTTGGATTCCAAATGAGTGCTATTTCCTTGACTGTTGTGCCTCTTACAGGCGATGAACAAAGTACTGCTATTGACCAAATTGGTTCTTGGAAGTTTGAAGGAGACTCTATTATGATGCTTTATTCAAAGACTGATGGCTCGGTCCTTTATACCAAGAAATTGTCTGAGGTTCGTAAAGTGGTTTTCAAAGAAGCTTCTACTTCTACTGAAGATGCAAAGAGCAACAGCAGCGCATACGCTGTTTACCCTAATCCAACTCAAGACGAACTTTTTGTTAAGGGTGCTGACGAACAAACAGAGCTCCGTGTGATCGACTTGCAAGGTCGTGTCGTTCGTTCTGTAAAGGGTTCAAGTGTTAATGTGGATAATCTCGCAAATGGGGTCTACAACCTTTTGGTTAATGGCGAAGTTTTCCGTTTCATCAAGAAATAATCGTAAATCATTCTCATAATAGAAGGCGTGCTATTCCTTAGTACGCCTTTTTTATGTGGGCTTATGCGAAAACTTCTTTCAGTACTTCTAATGAATGGATTTCTCCAAAACTGTCGGTGTGAAGTTTGTAATACTCCAATAGGTAGTTTATGACTTGCTCTCGCTCTGCTTTTGTGAAGCGAAAATAGGTGTAGTTGAGAGGGGTCATTCTCAGTAATTTTTGCATTTGCTTTGCTTCTTTTCTCTGTAGATAATGGGAGTGTGGGGGAACTAAATTAGTATATTCTACTTGTAAAAGGTCGAAATAGTGGTAGTGCGTTGTTTCTTCTTGTTGAGGCTGAAATCCTAAAAATAGAGAAAGTCGTATCAGAAAAAGTATGTGGAAATTACCTAACCCTTTTTTGCTTTGCGATAATGTGGTAACCGAATTTTTTATAAAATTGAAGAGATTGTCATCTTTTTCGTTGGTCTTCAAGACGTGTAATAAAACCTCGGAGATAAAAAAAGAAAGCGCGCTTTTTATCGGATTGAATATCAATTCTGGATTAGGTTCCAACTGTTTGATCTCATTGATGATGTTCAATTCACGATTGTTGCGAATGTTCACGTCTATGTTTACCATTGAAAGTGGATGCAGACATGCGTTCCCTTTGTGCTTCTTCCTTTGCGTTCCGTAGAGCAGAAAAGAGGCACGTCCCACCTCCTGTGTGTAGAGGTCGACTATGCTGGCGCTGTCTTTAAACTTGTTGACATTCAGCACAATGGCATTCGTCTTCAAATTCATATTTTTAATAGATTACAGTGCAATGAAAACAGAATTGTCCAGTCTCTTTGATTACTAAACATTTCTTTTCGTTGCGTATCTCTTTAATGGTTTGATGCAAGATTTTTTGCAAATTCTTGTAACGCACTGTTTGTCCTGTTTTGTTATTGTAAAACTCCCAGTACGAGATGTCGAAAGATGCGCCGAATGCGTGGCTTGTGGTGTCGCGAGTGGCGTTAAGGTTTGAACTCCTCAATGTGTTTTGACTCTCCAATGTACGGAGACATGAAGTTAGAATGACGGAGTAGGAATTGAGTTTTTTCTTCTCTAATTTTTCGTGGAAACGGTCGCAAATTTCGTTCAAAAGGGAGACGGCATCGGATGTCAGGTATGGATAAGAGTAGTGCATAGGTTTCTTAACATAATGTTCCCCTTCGTCAACATATTGTAGAATCTTATTCTCTAATAAGGAGTCGCGAACTGCCAAAAAATCTGCGTTTTTACGAAATGGCTCTTTTAATCCAACTTCTCTTCCCGTGATGATGTGCATACGGTTGGGATCTCTCAGAAAATAGCTGTTTTTCAGTGATGCGTAGAGAGTACAGTGTTTGCGGGGTTCTGTGATAGTGTCTTGCGTTGTCTTTGTTGTGTCAGTTTTTTCGCCTGCTGTTTCTGTTATAGTTTCCGTCTGGACGGAAGATTGACAGCCGTTCAGCATTGTCAATGACGATGCGAAAACGATGACAGATATCAGGAGGTGTTTCAAAAACTGTTTCATTTTGGTTCTAATCTGAAAAGTTTAGAGTGAAAGGTCGCAATGAGTTTTCCCTCTTCGTTGGTGATGTCTACTCGGTAGGAGGCTATGGTTCTGCGGACTGACACCTCTGTTGCTTTGGCGGTAAGCACACCTTTTGATACTGCTTTGATGAAGTCTATTGACCCGTCTAACGACACGGTGAGTTTCTCGTGCGTGTTGGCAGCCGCCGCACAGGTGAAATCTGCTAATGTGAATAATGCTCCTCCTTGCACTGTGCCATTGCCGTTTAAATGTATATCCGAAATGACCATTTCAGAAGTGGCAGTTCCTTCGCCCACTTCAATGAGACGAATGCCGTTATGCTCGACAAACTTGTCTTTCGTCATTAATGCGAAAACTTGTTCTTTGTCCATACAATATTAATGTTTTTTATTTACAACGTGCTAAAAACGCTGTCGTTTTATTATTTTCAACGTATATAGCGATTAGTCAATCGCTTTAACATAGCAACGACGACGCATGTGTAGTTCTTTTTCGTAGTTGTTCCAGATTCCAACAGCGTTGATGTTTGTCTCTAGCTGAGGGTTTGTCAACGCATATTTGAAATGATTATCTATATATGCTTGGTTCAACTGGGTGAAAAAGAGAGAGTGGATGCCTCGTTTTTGCCAGTCGGGATGCACTCCGTTCAGATATAAATCAATAGTATCTCTGTTCTTTAATCCCTTCAGAAGGTGGATGAAACCGAAAGGGAAAAGCTTTCCTTTCGCTTTTTGATAAGCGGTTGAGAGGTTTGGCATACTGATTCCGAAAGCCACGACTTTGTCTTTGGAGTCGACGATAATGCTGACGTATTTGGGGTTGACAAACGAGAAATAGTTGCCGATGATAACCTCAATTTCTCGGTCGGTCAGTTGTGAATACCCGTATAAGTCTGCGAAGGAGGCGTTGAGGGTAATAAAGAGGTCGTGTGCGTATTTCTTGATTTCGCTTTTCTTTTTGAAATGAAGAACTCGCAAATCGCTGTTTTTTTGCGCAATAATATTATTAATGCGTACAATTTTATCGGGGACGGCATTGCCGACGGTGATGCGGTATTGGAGCCAATCTTCTGCTTTCGAATAGCCTAATTGCTCAAGGAATTTTGGATAATAGGGATAGTTGTAGAGAGTGGCGATAGTAGGCACTTTGTCAAAACCTTCGACGAGCATTCCTTCTTTGTCCATATCGTTAAATCCTAAGGGACCATGGATTCCTGTCATGCCATTTTCTTTTCCCCATTGCTCTACTGTTTCAAGTAGCAGTTGGGCTACTTCGATGTCGTCTGTGAAATCGAACCAACCGAACCGCACTTTATTCCCCCATTTTTGGTTGGCTGCATAGTTGATGATGCCAGCGATGCGACCTACGATTCTACCTTCTTTATAGGCCAGCCAGTAGCGTGCTTTGCTGTGTTCAAAAGCTGGGTTTTTCTCTTTGCGTAGTGTGTTCAATTCGTCAAACTCCAATGCTGGCACCCACTGTGGGCAGCCTGCATAGAGTTCATTGACAAAGCGAATGAACTTTTTTAAATCCTTGTCAGTTACGACTTCCTTAATTTCAATCATATAATGATGAACGAAGTTTTTTTACTTCGAGCCTGCAAATTTATGTTTTTTTTTTGGGCGATGTAAAAATAAAGGTCTATTTTTGTGGTCGCAAATGCCGCTATAGCTCAGTTGGTAGAGCAACGCATTCGTAATGCGTAGGTCGCGAGTTCGAGTCTCGCTATCGGCTCGGATGGCAGTTCTTTAGGTTGAGGGCTGCCTTTTTTATTTGCGATTCTTTATCTGCGTTGTATGTCTGAAAGTGAAATTTGTACGGAAATGAAAAAACGTATTGCTTTTGTGATTAATCCTATTTCGGGGACAAGTGACAAAAAGGATCTTCCTGATCTTATCAACGACGTGTTGGACACTGAAAAATGGGAAACGCCGACCATTGTGTTCACTGAATATGCAGGACATGGTAGGAAATTAGCAAAGCAATACGCTTCTGAGCAGTATGATGTTGTTGTTGCTTGCGGTGGTGATGGCACGATGAACGAGGTGGCTTCTGGTCTTATTGGTTCTAATACTGCGTTCAGCATCGTTCCATACGGGTCGGGAAATGGTCTCGCTCGCCATCTCGGCATTTCAATGACGCCCCGTAAGGCGATTAAACAAATCAATGAAGGGGCACGTCGTGAAATGGATTATGGTCTTGTCGATAATGAACCTTTCTTCTGTACTTGTGGCACTGGTTTCGACGCCCATATCAGCCATACTTTTGCCAACGCAAATACAAGAGGCTTGTTTACATATATCAAGATAATCGTAAAAGAATATTTTAAGTACAAGTCGTACAGATACAAACTCTCGTTCGGTGAGGGCTATATTTCGCGACGGGCTTTCTTGATAACTTTTGCTAATGCCTCTCAATATGGAAATATGGCTTATATCGCACCGCATGCTAGTACGCATGATGGTCTGATGGACATCTGTATTCTTGATCCGTTCCCTATCTATGCGATTCCACGTTTGGCCTGGCAACTTTTTATGAAGAGAATTGATCAAAGTCGCCACGTTACTACCATGCAGGCCAGCAGAGTCATTCTTTCTCGTCCATACGAAGGAGAGTTTCATATCGACGGTGAACCAATTAATTTAGGGACAGATATATGTGTAGAGATTGTTCCGAAAGGGTTGAATGTCTATTTGTAAGATTTTGTAGAATTTAATCTTCTACGCATTTTCTCCGAACAAGGCTTTGTCTACTTCTTCCGAAATGCCTAATCTGCCGTTGATTACGGAAACGATGTCAAATCGACCTTTTGTGCAGAGGGCATTGTCGGATATTCGATATATGTCTTCGTAGAAGACGTAGCGCCATCCTTCTTTTTGTACATTGAGGCGGCAGACAAATTTATCGTTGCTCACGAGAGCTTTCTTGTATTGTAGTTCTGCTTTTGCCACGACAAGGATGATGCCTCGTTTCGTCAAGTCAGCGAAATCTAAATCGATAGTTTGTATGAAACGATGTCGAGCATGTTCCATATAGTGTTGGTAGTTTGCATTGTTGACGATTCCTTGGAGGTCGCATTCATAGTCGCGCACTTCAAATTCATATTCAAAGATATAATCTGCCATGTTGGGTCTAATGTTAGAAAATTATGATGTGCAAAGGTAAAAAATAGAAGAGAAAATTTTCAATAACTCTTCTAAAGGATAAGAAACGTAACAAAAAATTCTGTATCTTTGCGCGGTTTTCTGGGGAGTGTTTTTGTGTTGTGTTGGAGAGGAAGAATGGATACTCGGAAGACGGTAGAATAGAAAAAGATACTTTTATAAAATTATAATTTTATGATTAACACCAAGAATGCAAAATTGAACGCATGGGTAAAGATGTGGGCTGATATTTGTCAACCTGAGGATGTTTACTTGTGTGATGGCTCTGATGCAGAGTTCACTCGTCTTATGGACGAATGTGTAGCAAAAGGTTTGGCTAAGAAGTTGAACGAAAAGAAACGCCCTAACAGCTACTATTTCCAGTCTGATCCTAGTGATGTTGCTCGTGTAGAGAACCGCACTTTCATTTGTTCTAAGAAACAAGAAGATGCAGGACCAACAAATAACTGGATGGATCCTGTTCAAATGAAGCATATCTTGATCAACAAGTACAACGGTTGTATGAAGGGTCGTACTATGTACGTTATCCCTTTCTCAATGGGTCCTCTCGGTGGTCCTATCAGCCAGTTGGGTGTTGAGATTACTGATTCTGCATACGTTGTTGGATCAATGAAGATCATGACTCGTATGGGTAACAAGGCTTTGGAGTTAATTGAGAAGTCTGGTGATTTCATCCCATGTATTCACTCAGTAGGAAAGCCATTGCCAGACGGATTGACCGACAAGAAGTGGCCTTGCGCTCCTATCGACGACAAGTACATCGTTCAATTCCCTGAAGAGCACGAAATTTGGACATACGGTTCAGGTTACGGAGGAAATGCATTGCTTGGTAAGAAGTGCTTCGCTTTGCGTATCGCTTCTGTTATGGCTAAGGAAGGCGGCTGGTTGGCTGAGCACATGTTGATTCTCGGTTTGACTAACCCTAAGGGTGAGAAGAAATATGTGTGTGCAGCGTTCCCTTCTGCTTGTGGTAAGACGAACTTGGCTATGTTGATCCCTACTATTCCAGGATGGAAGGTTGAGACTGTAGGTGATGATATCGCTTGGATGAAATATGGTAAGGATGGTCGTCTTTACGCTATCAACCCAGAGGCTGGTTTCTTCGGTGTTGCTCCTTACACTTCAGCTAAGACTAACAAGAACGCTTTGGAGAGTTGCAACGCGAATACTATCTTCACGAACGTAGGTTACACTCCAGACGGTGATATTTGGTGGGAAGGTATCGGATATGATTGCCCTAAGGGTACTATCGATTGGAAGGGTAATGTTGTTGACGATCCTTCTTCTCGTGATAAGGATGAGAACCCAGTTGCTCATAAGAACTCTCGTTTCGCTGCTCCTGCTAACCAATGTCCAGGTATCAGCCCTGAATGGGAGGCTGAGGCAGGTGTTCCTGTTTCTGCAATCTTGTTCGGTGGTCGTCGTCCAAGCACCGTTCCTTTGATCCACGAGGCTAACGATTGGAACCACGGAGTTTATATGGGTTCTATCGTTGGTTCTGAGGTTACTGCCGCTGCTATCGGTTTGAAGGCTGGCGTTCGTCGTGATCCATTCGCTATGTTGCCATTCTGCGGTTACAATATGGGAGACTACTTCCAACACTGGATTAACGTAGGTGCAGCCGCTCAGGATAAGACTAAGTTGCCTAAGATTTTCTTCGTTAACTGGTTCCGTAAAGACAATGGTCAGTTCTTGTGGCCAGGTTACGGTGATAACAGCCGTGTTTTGGCTTACATCTTTGACCGTTGCGATGGCAAGGGCGAAACTGTTGACACTGTAATCGGTAAAGTTCCTGCTCCTGGTCAAATCAACATTGATGGTTTGAAAGATGTAGACGCTGAGACTATGAAGAAGGTTTTGGCTGTTAATCCAGAAGAGTGGAAGGATGAGGTTAAGTTGATTGAAGAGCACTATGCTAAGTTTGGCAAACATCTCCCTAAGGAGTTGCGTGCTGAGTTGGACGCTTTCAAGAAAAGACTTGGAATGTAATCTGACAACGTATAGATAACAATAAAGCCGTACCTTCGGGTGCGGCTTTTTATTTTTGTAAAAAAAACGATTTTTTATTGAGCCGTTGGAAAGGTTTTTTCTATGTTTTGTTCTCTATGACATAATTCTACTCTCACGCCAAATTTCTGTGCAATGTGCGCCGCTACATGCTCGGCAGAATAAACCGACCGATGTCTGCCACCTGTACATCCAAACGAAAACATCAATGAGGTGAATCCTCGTTCCATATAACGTTGCACATGCGCATCTGCCAAAGCATAGACATGGTCTAAAAAATTCAGAATCTCTCCGTCTTGTTCCAAGAAATCAATAACAGGTTGATCCATACCTGTCAACGGTTTATATTGTTCATACTTTCCTGGATTATGAACGCCTCGACAGTCGAACACATATCCACCACCATTTCCTGATGTGTCTTCAGGAATGCCTCTCTTGTAGGAAAAACTGAATACTTTCACTATCAGTTTTGTGTTGTCTAATGTTTTTTCCTTGTTAGAAGCGTATCTTTCTGCAAGATTCTTCAGAATAGAAATTAAATATGGGTAATTTGAAAAATCATTATTTGTAATCAATTCTGCTATGTTTTTCATTGCCAAGGGGATGCTTTCTACGAAATACTTCTTTCCTTCGAACAGCCCTCTGTAGCCGTATGCGCCTAAGACTTGCAACTGGCGGAAAAGAACGAATAAAGTCAATGTCTTCTTAAATGTCACTTCGTTGACTGTCTGATATTTGCGAAGTGATTTCATATAGGTTTGTACCAACTCTTCTCTGATTCCTATAGGATAGTTTGCTTTGGCTTGCCATACGAAAGAGGCTACATCATAGAAAATTGGTCCCCGTCTACCTCCTTGAAAATCAATAAAATATGGTTTTCCATCCTTCAACATCACGTTGCGAGACTGAAAATCTCTGTACAAGAAAGTATTACTGTCATATTGTAGTAAATCATTCGCCAATTTGTTGAAGTCTTGTTCTAATCTCGCTTCCAAGAAGTCTACTTTCATCAATTTCAAAAAACAATATTTGAAATAGTTGAGGTCCCATAGAATTGAAGTTTTATCCATAGCAGGGATGGGGTAGCAGACAGAAAAATCGAGTCCTTTTGCCGCATTGAATTGGAAATCTGCAAGTTGGGATATTGTCTTTCGGAGGATTGCTCGACTTTCGTCTGAGAAGACATGTGCCTTAATATCTGACGTAATTGACTGATAGAGAGATACATCGCCCAAATCTTCTTGCAAGTAGAACTGAGAATCATCGGAAACAAAAAACACTTTTGGTGTGTTAAGTTGTTGTTTCTCAAAATGTTTTGCTAAAGCGATGAAGGCTTTGTTCTCGTCGACCGATTCTCCTTGTACGCCAATCAACGAACCTTTATCGGACAAAAGTCTGTAGTATTTACGGTTGGATCCCTCCCCTTTCAGCAAGGTGCAGATAGGTTTTTCGCCCATCAATGTTTCGTATAATGAAATTAACTCTTCCATTCTGATAATCGTTTTAAGAATTTTTTGTCAACTTGCGACATTAAAAGTGGTTTGTCCCGGTACAAATTGACGGAAACGGCTTCAAAATTACTATTTTTGCAAGACTAATTTTTTGCAGATGATTATTTTCAACACTACATTTTCAGTTTCTCCTCGGGTGGAGCAGAATTTCTTAGATTGGATGCGCAAGTCGTGTGTTTCAAGCCTACAAGCGTGCGACTACATCGGTAAACTTCGTTTTTTGAAAGTTCACACCCAAGACCCTGAGACCTGCACCTATAGTTTGCAAGTAGAATTGCCTTCGCATGATAAGGTTACGACATTTCAAGAAGACTATTTCATCGATGTCAAGCAATCTCTTATAGAAGTCTTTGGTGTTGAGGCTTTGCCCTTTTCCATGGTGTTGGAGGAGTGTGAGTTGTAATTAATAGGGAAATATGGATAAGAAAACAAAACATATATTAATAAACGGTGATAGTAGAAATCTTTCATTGATTCCAGATAAGTCGGTACACTTGATTATTACATCACCACCCTATTGGCAGTTAAAAGATTATGGAAACGAGAACCAGATTGGCTTTCATGATAGTTACGAGGAGTATATCAATAATTTGAATATTGTATGGTCAGAATGTAACAGAATTTTACATGAAGGATGTCGATTATGTATCAATATAGGCGATCAGTTCGCTCGTTCTGTCTATTATGGAAGATACAAGGTCATTCCGATACGTACAGAAATTATTCGATTTTGCGAATCCTTGAAATTGGATTATATGGGAGCAATAATATGGCAAAAGCAGACAACGATGAATACGACTGGAGGGGCTGCTATAATGGGTAGTTTCCCATATCCTCGAAATGGAATTTTAAAAATAGATTATGAATTTATCCTTATTTTCAAAAAGCAAGGAAAATCTCCCGCTCCAACTGTTGAACAAAAGAAGCAGTCGGAAATGACGAAGGAAGAGTGGAATTCCTATTTCGCTTCGCATTGGAATTTTGGAGGGGCTAAGCAAGACGGACACATAGCTGTTTTCCCAGAAGAGCTTCCTCATAGGCTTATTAAGATGTTCTCTTTTGCTTCCGAAACAGTTTTTGATCCGTTTATGGGAAGTGGAACAACTGCGTTGGCTGCAAGAAATTTAGGACGGAACTCGATTGGATATGAGATAAATCCAGATTTCAAATCTTTTTATGAGGAAAAAGTGACGCAACCAACACTTTTCGACGATGCAGAGTTTGAATTTCTTACAGACAACAATACTTTTGATGTAAACGAGAAAAAAGAAAAGTTACCCTATCAATTTCAAGATCCCCATAAAATGGACAATAAGATTGATGTAAAATCGCTACAATTTGGGTCAAAGATTGATAGTGAGAAAAAAGAACGTCAAGATCTATTCTCAATAAAGTCAGTTTATGCTCCTAACATTATTAAACTTAATAATGATTTGGTAATAAGGCTGATAGGGGTGAAACCGATTGAAGGAAAAGAAAAGGAGGCAATTGAATTTTTGATAGAAAAAACGAAGGGGAAGAAGGTGTTTTTTAAATATGACACGACAAAGTATGATGAGGAAAACAATCTAATGTGTTATTTGTATTTGGAAAATAAAACATTTATTAATTCTCATCTTGTAAAATCAAAATTGGTTGATGTTGATGATTCTATTAATTTTAAGTATATTGACAAGTTTAACAAACTACATAATGATTAAGGGATGATTGATAACAGCAAACGATCAAAAGATTTTGGCAGAAAGGAGCATGTTCTTAATTATGCTTGCCAGACATACTAATTATTGAGAATAAGAAATTTAGGTAATGTAGTTCATGGTGAACGTGTTGTAAGCGGTGTTTTGTGTTTGCATATTTCCTCTTTTTTCTCTATCTTTGCAAAATATTTTTCCAATGTTGGAAAGTTATTCAAAAAAATAAATAATGAGTTCATTTAAGGAATTAGGGTTAAGCGAAGAGATTCTTCACGGTATTGAAGACTTGGGATTTGTCGAACCAATGCCGATTCAGGAGAAGGTTACTCCTTTTTTGTTAGGAGACAGCACGGAGGATTTAGTCGCACTCGCCCAAACGGGAACTGGTAAGACCGCTGGCTTCGGTCTCCCTCTATTACAGTTAACAGACAGCCACGTGCAGAAGATTCAAGCTCTTGTCCTTTCTCCAACAAGGGAACTTTGCATCCAAATTTCCAATGACTTGAAGAAATTCTCAAAGTATATCAAGGGAATGAAGATCGTGCCTGTTTATGGTGGTGAAAGCATCGTAACTCAGTTCAAACAATTGGATATTCCACCTCAAATCTTGGTGGCTACTCCTGGTCGTCTGATCGACCTCATCGAACGTGGCAAGGTTGACCTCTCTGGTATTCGTTACTTAGTGCTTGACGAGGCTGATGAAATGCTCAATATGGGCTTTCAAGAGGATATTGAACGTATTCTTGAAGAAACTCCAGAAGATCGTCGTACACTCCTTTTCTCGGCTACTATGCCTAAGGAAATCGCTGAGATTTCTAAGAAATATATGAAGAACAGAGTCGAAATCTCTATCGGTAGAGTTAACTCTGGTACTGAAAATGTAGAGCATGTCTACTATATGGTGCAGGCAAAGGATCGCTACAACTGCTTGAAACGTGTTGTCGATATCAACCCTGACATCTACGCTATCATCTTCTGTCGTACTCGCCAGGAAACGAAAGATATTGCAGATAATTTGATGGCAGACGGATACAATGCTGACGCTTTGCACGGAGACCTTTCTCAAGCTCAGCGCGACACGGTTATGCAGCGTTTCAGAAGCAAGAAACTCCAGATTCTCGTGGCTACAGACGTGGCTGCTCGTGGTTTGGACGTTAACAACTTGACGCACGTCATCAACTACAACCTTCCAGACGACATTGAGAACTATACGCACCGAAGTGGACGTACAGGGCGTGCTGGTAAGAAGGGTATCTCGGTGGCTATCATCCACTCTCGCGAACGTAATAGAATCCGTAGCATTGAGAAGCAGATCAACAGAACGTTCGTACAAATGCAAGTCCCTTCTGGTTTGGAAGTGTGCCAATCGCAATTATTCTCGACTGTTCATAAGATTAAAGAGGCTACAGAGAATGTTGATCGCGAACAAATCGCTCCATACTTGCCAACTATTATGGATGAGTTGAAAGACTTGAGTCGTGAGGATTTAATTATTAACTTCGTGTCTCAGGAGTTCAACCGCTTCTTGGAATATTATAAAGATGCGCCAGACCTCAACTTGGGTGTTGCGGGCGATAAGAGGAAGGAACGCGATCGGGAGAAGAGCGAGAAAAAACGTGGTGATAGAGGAGAAAGAGGTGAGCGTCGTAGAGACCGTAAGTCTTCTGTAACGGCAGAAGATATGACACGATTGAAAATCAACATGGGTTCACGCGATGGATTTACACCTAAGCGAGTTCTCGGCTTGATTAACGACACTACAGATAGCCATGATATTGATGTTCACGGCATTGAAATCACCAACCGCTATTCATTCTTTGATGTTGACAAGTCGGTTGTCCCTGATATGATGGAGGCATTTCGTCGTAGAGGTGGCGAGATTGAGTTGCAAGAGGTTGAAGACCGCCCTTCTCGCAAGGAGAGAGAGAAGAGGGAGGATAGAGAAAAGGGAGGAAAAGATAGCGAACATTTCTATAGCCAATTTGGAGACGGCGGACGTAAAGACCGTGGCAGTCGACGCGATCGTGGCGGAAGAGACGGTGGGTCTCGCCGAGGAGGAGACGATCGTGGCAGTAAGAGAGAGTTTCGCAGAAACAAAGACAGTTTCCGCCGTCATCGTTAAAAAACGTTCAAACATCATCTGATATTTGAATGGACGACGCATATCTGACCATAACCTCACCTTGTGAGGGACTCTATAAGGAAAAGGGAAGCAAGTTTTTTGCTTTTGCTTTTCCTGTTTCGTCTAAAGAACAGGTAAAACCAATCGTAGACGACCTTCGGAAAAGACACCATGATGCCCGTCATGTTTGCTTTGCTTATATCATAAACCCATTAAATCCTGAAACGCGTTCTAACGATGACGGAGAACCTTCAGGAACCGCTGGACGACCAATCTTAGGGACACTGATGTCTAAGAATGTTGCAAATGTGCTGATGGTGGTTGTACGCTATTTTGGTGGCACTAAATTAGGTACGAGTGGGTTGATAAACGCTTACAAGACAGCCTCGTTGGATGCTTTTGAAAATGGCGAGATTGTAGAACGCAATTTAGAGGTGACATTCAACATTTCATTTGGCTATTTCATTATGAATGATGTGATGAAGGTGATTAAGGAGGATAATCCGACGATTCTTTCTCAAAACTTTGACAATGAGTGTTGGATGCAATTGCAGATTCGTCTTAATGACTATGAACGGATAAAGGCGAAGTTGGCGAAGTTGGAGGGGGTGAGACTGAAAGAAGAATAATTGTGTTACGAGGATAACAAAAAGGTCTTAGGAACGTTCCTAAGACCTTTCCTTTTTTT
>CAVFXQ010000051.1:0-14269 GCA_963626555.1 Clostridiales bacterium | reverse complement strand
CGACTGGGTACTTCATATCGCCTTTTTTTTGTGTTTTGACAAAGATACAAAAAAACAAAATTTAGTACCTTTGCATTCATAATCTGATTTTTTAGCTATGCGCAAAATACGTTGCCCTAAATGTGATGAATTCATACAATTTGAAGAAAGTCGAATTGAAGTAGGACACTCCTTGATATTCCACTGCAACAATTGCGGTAAGAAATTCTCGGTAAAATTTAAATCAAAAGAGCAAAAACAAGAGGAAGACTACACATACGGACATATCGTTGTCATTGAAAATGTTTTTTGTCAAAAACAAATCATTCCCCTCCGTTTGGGTGAAAACATCTTCGGTCGTCGTTCTTTAGGCACTGAAATCAACTGCCCCATTCAAACAGGCGACATGAGTATGGACCGCAAACACTGCATCATCCATGTGGAAATCAGCAAACAAGGGAAAATAGTGCATAAAGTGGAGGACTTTGATAGCCTCGTCGGCACTTTCGTAATGAATGATATTCTCCAAAAGAAGGAAAAGCGCATCATTGACGAAGGCGAAATCATTACCTTAGGAGCAACGTCCATGATTTTGAAAAAGGGAAGCCCAGAATAAATTCATTTTATAACTGAGAATCAAAATGGACTCTCTGTTCTCATTAGTCGTCATTTCTCAGATATTGGTCTATCCCTCTATGCAATAACAAGCATTTTTATACGTTTGCTATTCAGATTCATTTGAGTCTGTTGTCATTCATTCTAAAAAATAAGACGATATGAGAAAATTATTAGTATTGGTGTCTGCATGCGTGATGGGGGCATTCTTTGCAACTTCTTGTTGCAACTGCGATAAGAAAGGAGATAAGCCTTGTGGTGATAAGAAGGAGTGTAGAGATGAGCCTCGTGGGCCTCAAGGTTGTCCATTCCAAGAAGGTTGTGGACCCGAGGATTGCCCAGATATGACTCCAGAGCAGAAGGCTCGATTCGAGAAGTGGGCAAAATTTGATAGTCTCTCAGTAGACGAGCAGAAAGCTCTTTTGAAAGAGCGTAAGGCAGAAATTGATGCCCGAGAAGCCGAGAAAGCTGCTAAGAAAGCAGAGTTTGAACAGAAGTGGGCAGATTTTGACAATCTCTCTGTTGAAGAGCAGAAACAATTAATTGATATGAAGTCTTGCTGCGGCAAGCGTGGCCCTAAATGCGACCGTCCCAAAGGACCTCAAGGTCCCAAAGACCGTCCTTGTTGCAAAGGACCTAAGGGAGACAACCCTAAATGTCCTGCAGGAGAGCCTGAAAGATGTCCTCAAGGTCCCGCACCAGAGCAGAAGTGATTTTTGTTTTGATATTAATTTTTAATAAAAGCCTTTTCTCGCTTATTAGTGGGGAAAGGCTTCTTTCTTGTTTTTTTTTCTACTTTTGCAGAACCTAAAAAGAAAAATTAATGAGCAATTCAAACAACGACAAATTAGACTATATCTATCTCTCCGATATTAAGGAGATTTTGTACAGCGGACGTAAAGTTGCATTCACAAAAGAAATCTTTGACACGGTGCAGAAAAGTTTCAATTTTTTGAAAAATTTCTCAAAAGATCGTGTCATTTACGGAATCAACACTGGTTTTGGGCCGATGGCTCAATATCGTGTGAGCGACGATGAACGAGAGCAACTTCAATACAACATCATCCGTAGCCACTCGGCAGGCGCAGGCAAACCACTGCCCAACATCTACGTCAAAGCGGCTATGATTGCTCGCGTCGGCACTTTTATTCAAGGAATGTCGGGCGTTCACCCCGAATTGGTGAAACTAATCACAGAATTCATCAACAATGACATTTATCCGTTCATTCCGGAACATGGTAGCGTGGGTGCGAGTGGCGACTTAGTTCAGCTTGCCCACATGGCTCTTACCCTCATCGGCGAAGGTCAAGTGTTTTACAAAGACAAATTTCAACCTACCAAAGATGTACTGGACGAATTAGGTCTCAAGCCAATGGGAATCCACATTCGCGAGGGACTTTCTGTTACAAACGGAACTTCTTTCATGACAGGTATCGGATTAGTCAATTTCTTTGAGGCTAACCGTTTGCTCACCTGGGCTATCATCGCCTCTGTAATGGTCAACGAAATAGCCTCTTCCTACGACGATTTCATGAACGAAACGTTGAACACCGTTCGTCACCAACAAGGTCAAAGCATCATTGCCGAACTGATGAGAGATTGGAGCGAAGACAGCCAACGCATGCTCAATCGTGAAGACGAATTATACAACGGCGGACATACAGAATCCGTTTTCAAACATAAAGTGCAACCCTATTACTCATTGCGTTGCATCCCACAAATCTTAGGTCCTATCTATGAGGCGCTTCGCAATACAGGTGAGGTTTTGGAATACGAAGTCAACTCTGCCACAGACAACCCAATCGTAAGCGCAGAAGACAGAAATGTCTACCACGGCGGAAACTTCCACGGAGATTACATCTCATTTGAGATGGATAAACTAAAAATCGCAATTACTAAGTTGACTATGTTGATGGAGCGTCAGATGAACTACTTGTACCACGACCGCATCAACGGTATTCTTCCTCCATTCGTCAACATGGGCGTTTTAGGATTGAACTATGGCATGCAAGCCTGCCAGTTTACAGCCACTTCGACAACAGCCGAGTGCCAAACGCTTTCTAATCCAATGTATGTTCACTCTATTCCTAACAACAATGATAATCAAGACATTGTGAGCATGGGAACGAACTCTGCGTTGTTGGCCAAACGTGTTATAGAAAACGCCTTCCAAGTAATGTCTATCCACTTTATGTCTATCGTTCAAGCCATTGACTGTTTGGATATTTCTTCTAAATTGGCATCTAATTCAAAAGAGATTTACGATGATATTCGTGCATTCTTCCCTAAATTCGTAGACGACACGACCAAGTATGAAGATATCGCCAGGATGGAGAAATACTTGAGAGAGAAAGACTTAGACGAGTTAATCAACACCGACATTGAATAAAAATATGAAGACAATGAAGAAACAGATAATTGCTTTGCTTTCAATTGCAGGAACGTTGGCGGCATGTGGTTCACAAAAAGCGACAGTCGACGAGTCCAAACTGTATGCTGGTGAATGGCGCGTAGTTGAAATCCGTGGAGAAGTACCTGCCTACAAGGAAGATGGAGCCTACATCAATTTCGACAAATCAAGTAAAGAAACACAAGGTAACGCTGGCTGCAATATTCTCAACGCTCCATTCAAACAAAACGGAGCAAGCCTTAAAATAGAGAACGGAGCAATGACACGAATGATGTGTTTGGATGGCGACTTAGAGCAAAAATACGTTGATGCGTTGGAAGATGTTAGTGCATTTAATTTTGCAGGAGACACACTTCTTTTGTTGGATGGGAAAAACACCGCCATTTTAAAATTCGTTTTAAAATAATCAAGGAAAAATATTAATAGATGAAAGTAGCATTAGTTACAGGAGCATCACGCGGCATCGGTCGTGCATGCGCAATAAAATTAGCCGAGATGGGCTACTACGTCATCATCAACTACCAATCGAACGAGGCAGAAGCCTTGAACACATTGAAGATGGTGCGCGAAAAGGGGTCTAACGGTGAAATAATGAAGTTTGACGTTGCCAACGCAGGCGAGGTAGAAAAGGCAATCACTGACTGGCAGGAATCCCACGAGGGGGAATACATCGAGTGTTTGGTGAACAACGCAGGAGTACGTCGCGACAGCCTCTTGATCTGGATGACCAACGAAGACTGGGAAAAAGTGTTAGACACAAGCCTGAACGGATTCATGTATACCACTCGCTCCGTATTGCAACCAATGTTGAAGAAAAAGAACGGTCGTATCGTCAATATGGTTTCCCTTTCTGGACAGATGGGATTGCCAGGACAAACTAACTACTCTGCTGCCAAAGGTGCTGTCATGTCGGCGACTAAAGCCTTAGCTCAGGAAGTAGCTCGCAAGGGAGTAACCGTCAACGCCGTGGCACCGGGATATGTCCGCACAGACATGACCGCCGATTTGGACGAGGCCAACTTGAAAGCACAAATTCCAATGAAGCGTTTCGGTGAGCCTGAAGAAATCGCCGCCACTGTAGGATTCTTAGTATCAGACGCAGCCTCTTATATCACAGGTCAAATCATAGCTGTCAATGGTGGACTTTACACCTAATCTGTCGGCAAAACATACGAAAAAAAAGGTGATGCTTTGTGTATCACCTTTTTTTTTCTACTTTTGGCAAGTCAAATCCAACAAAAAAACGAGTACTGACGAACAGAATAAAACTTGAAAAAAGAAATTAGTATGAAGAAAATAATAGTATTATTAATAACATTCACCGCTTCAATAGCAATATCGTTGGCACAAACAGCCGTTGCAGACGTAGCTGCACTGAAAAGTAAAATGCAAGAAGCGGCTTCTAAGGTCTCTTCTATAGAAAGCAACTTTACTCAAGAGAAATACATGTCTGTTATGTCCAACAGCATGATATCAAGCGGGAAATTTTACTACGAGAAGCACGACAAGGTAAAATTGGAGTATCAAAAGCCTTTCAAGCAAAACATGACGATGAATGGCAATAAGCTTGTTATGGAGATGAACGGGAAAAAGAACTCAATGGACGCTTCTGCCAACCCCATGGCCGCAGAACTCAAAAAGGTAATCACCGCCTGTATGAGTGGCGACATTGCTAATATCGGCGCAAACTACAAATTAGAGTTCTTTCAAGATGCCGACAACTATATTGTGAAAATCACACCACAGTCAGCCGACATTCAAAAGTTCGCACAGCAAGTCTACTTGACATTGAACAAAAAAGATTTCTCCGTCGAAAAAATGAAGATGATAGAACCTTTGAAGAAAGGTCAGCAGAAGAATGACTATACAGAATACACGTTCTCTAACAAAGAGTTCAATAAGCGCATTGCGAACTCCGTCTTCTCTGTAAGATAAAAAGAATCACACAGTGAAGAAAAAAACAAAAATTCTCCTATCAATTGTAACAGGCGTTGCACTCGTTACAATACAGGCAAGCTGCACTCCTAAATTTTTTCGAAACAAAGGGATGACTCCCTCAGGAAGTGTAGTTGTGCCACGTTCCAACCTTCTCCCAGTGTTTGATAGTCTACAAGAATCCCGCTATTACACAGCGCAAATTGACTATAAGAACAACTCTATGGCGGGAGTGATAGGAATGACGGAAGAGACACCAGGTCATTATCGAATGGTGATGATGACTACTTTCGGGATGACCTTATTCGATTTCACCATCTCCCAAACAGAGTTCATCGTAAACAGTTGCATAGAACAGATGAACAAAAAGATGGTGCTGAAAATCTTAGAGAAAGATTTTAGGAGCATTTTGATGCTCAATCTGAAGAATAAAATAAAGGGGGTTTTATACCAGGTAGCACACCACAAAGTGACAAAAAACCACGAACCGCAACAAATCGTTTCGGCGGGCTACAGACTGAAAGCTGACGATGGCAGTGCGAACTACTTGGTCGTTGCAAAAGACGGAGAGTGGGTGCGTATGATTGAGAATGGTAGTTCCATCACACGCATGTCCGCTGTCATGAACGATGACATCGTAACAATCGAACACCCTAAATTAGGGCTAAAAATGGTTATGACACGAATGGAAAACTAAATCATTCCTTCATGTTCGTAGCATTCTGCGCTAATCTCCCAGCCCCCGAAGATGAAATTTCGCGGGCTTTTTCTTTACAACACACGAATCAGAATCATATAGCAGAGCGTCCCAACACCAATTGAAAGCATCATATCACGCTTCCAGACATGAATGAAGACAGTGAAAAGTGTCGCCACTATCTCAGGCACACCTCGGCTACCCTCAAATAAATTTACATTCCGAAGACAGTAGACAACCAAAAACGCAAAAACAGCGGCAGGCAAAACCTTACCCAAATAAGTAATATATTTCGGAGTCGGTTTTGAGGCACGAAAGACAGCAAAAGGTGCAAATCTTGTGATGACAGTTGCAATCATTGCAACACCGATAGTGATGATTTCCTGAGATAAGGTCATAGCATTACACGTTTGGTTCTATCGATTTTCGAAGCAATGTTAATATCAAAAGGATGGCACAAAGACTCGGAATGATGAAATTTTCCGTGCCAAAAAGCAAAACTCCCAAAATGCAGATTATCAATCCAATGAACGAAGAACGATGGTCGCTCTCTCGCAACCAATTATCAGTGAAGATTGCCACGAACATCGCCGTTAGGACAAAATCAATGCCCCTCATATCGAAAGTGAGCAACGGCGCCAACAATCCACCGAAAGTAGCTCCAATCACCCAATAACTCTCGTCCAACCATGTGAGAAACAGATAAAACCAGCCTTTATCTATATTTTCAGGAAGGTCAGATGTCGATTTTACTACCGCAAAAGTTTCGTCTGTCAAACCGAAAATCAGGAAAAACTTCTTCCACCCGAAACCTTTGTATTTGTCAAGCAATGAAAGGCCGTAAAAAAGATGACGAGCGTTGACAATAAGCGTCAAAAAGAATGTCTGCATCGGATTGAAACTCCCCAGCAGCAAGTTTCCCACCAAAAACTCTACCGAACCCGCGTAAATAAGCATTGCCATCATCATCGGATAAAAGAATCCGAAACCAAGATTGTGCATATACACACCATACGCCGTTCCTAAAAGTCCGTAACCCGTCATCACAGGCAAAGAACGCTGAAAAGCCAATCGAAAAGCCTCTTTTTTTGTACTCATTTCATCAGTCTGTTCATTTTGTTTACTTTTTATGAACCCGACTCTCATTCTTTGTGGCAAAATCAGCCCAACTACTGAATTTTTCCCCTTTTACAGGTGAATTCGTCTCATAATAGTGGCAAAGCGCAATAGCAAGCGCATCCGTAGCATCATACTTCGTTTCCAAATCCTCCTTCGGAATATGGAGCAGACTCTGCAACATCTTTGCCACCTGTTCTTTCGAAGCCGAGCCGTTACCCGTAATCGCCATCTTTACCTTCAATGGTGCATACTCGGCAATAGGAAGATCTCTCTGCAACGCAGCCGATATAGCCACCCCTTGGGCACGACCTAACTTTAGCATAGACTGCACATTCTTTCCGAAAAATTGCGCCTCTATGGCAAACTCATCAGGCAGGAATTCCTCAATTATCTCAATCGTCTTGTTATGTATAGTCTTTAATTTCAAGTAGGGATCATCAATTTTTCTCATATCAACAATACCCATAGCGACATATTCAATCTTTCTTCCCTCTATTCTAACGACACCATAGCCCATAACATTCGTTCCTGGGTCAACACCCAGAACTATACGATCTGAATTAGAAAAGTCAGCAGAGACAAACATTGATGAGCAATATTGATGAGTTATAGGCATAAAAACATTCCAAAATTAGCATTTTCTATTGTGAAAGAGACAATTGAGGATGGAATACGTTCGGAAAACAAAAAAAATTTCGTTTGCCAAATTGTTAGTTAAAACAAAGTTTTATAAAGATTAAATATCAAAAAGAAAGCAAATACTATCAATATAGCACATATAGTAAGCAAAACAAGCACAAATCAAGGCTCAGTAAGTCTATATTAATTTTTTGTTTACAAAAAAACACAAAAGAAATTTTTCCCATAGTAAAAAGTTTCTTAATTTTGCGCCGTCGTTCCCTATAGGCTACGGCAAGAAGCAAAGTAAAGCGAGTCTTGAAAACTCATAAAAAGTAAAAACATATTTAACACATAGAGATATGAAGAAACATAATTTCAATGCCGGACCGTCAATTCTTCCAAGAGAAGTGATTGAGCAAACTGCACAAGCAGTGTTGGACTTTCAAAACGATGGATTGTCATTGTTGGAGATTAGCCACCGTGCGAAGAATTTCCAACCAGTTGTAGACGAGGCTGTTGCTTTGTTCAAAGAGATCCTCAACATTCCAGAAGGATATTCAGTTATCTTCCTTGGTGGCGGTGCAAGCTTGGAATTCTGTATGGTTCCTTTCAACTTCTTAGAGAAGAAAGCAGCATACGTCAACACTGGTGTATGGGCTAAGAAGGCTATGAAAGAAGCTAAGTTATTTGGCGAGGTAGTTGAAGTTGCCACTTCTGCTAATGAGAATTTCACTTGGGTGCCAAAAGCTGGTAAGGACTACCAGATCCCAACTGATGCAGACTATCTCCACATCACTTCCAATAACACAATCTACGGAACTGAGTTGCTCTCAGACATTGACTCCCCAATTCCGGTGATTGCAGATATGTCTTCTGACATTTTCTCTCACCCAGTTGACGTTTCAAAATACGGAATGATTTACGGGGGCGCTCAGAAGAACTTGGCTCCTGCTGGTGTAACATTCGTTATCGTCAAGAATGAATTGCTCGGTAAGGTATCTCGCCAAATCCCTACTATGTTAGACTACCGTACACACGTTGACAACGGTTCTATGTTCAATACACCTCCTGTATTGCCTATCTACACAGCATTGCTGAACCTCCGTTGGTTGAAGGCTCAAGGTGGTGTTAAAGAAATGGAACGTAGAAACAAGGCAAAGGCTGAACTCCTTTACAACGCTATAGATAACAGCAAAATTTTCGTTGGAACTGCTAAGAAGGAAGATCGCTCTCGTATGAACATCTGCTTCGTATTGAAAGAGCAATACGCCGACTTGGCTGACGAGTTCTTCAAGTTTGCTACTTCAAAAGGAATGGTCGGAATCAAGGGACACCGTTTGGTTGGTGGCTTCCGTGCTTCTTGCTACAATGCACTTCCTATTGAAAGTGTTCAAGCCCTCGTTGATTGCATGAACGAGTTCGAGGCTGCTCACGTTAAATAATAGACGGAGACGAAAAATTGAAAATCTTGGTATGCGTGAATTTTCACACATATTCTCAAAAAAATAAACTTAGTAGAGACGTCGGCAAGGCGTCTCTACTCACTTAAACAAAATCGTATGACAAAAGTATTAGTTGCCACAGAGAAGCCTTTCGCAAAGGTTGCCATTGATGGTATAAAGAGTGTTTTGGACGCTGCAGGCTTCCAAACAGTATTATTAGAGAAATACACAGAGAAGAAGCAATTACTTGACGCTGCTGCCGACGCAGACGCTATCATCATCCGTAGTGATGTGATCGACAACGAAGTATTTGACGCTGCTAAAAACCTGAAAATTGTTGTTCGTGCAGGTGCAGGTTACGACAACGTAGACCTCGCTGCCGCTACCGCTCACAACGTAGTAGTGATGAACACTCCAGGTCAGAACGCTAACGCTGTTGCTGAGTTGGTATTCGGTTTACTTGTGTTCGCAGTTCGTAACTTCTTCAACGGGAAGTCTGGTTCAGAGTTGATGGGCAAGAAGCTAGGGTTGCTCGCATTCGGAAACGTAGGTCGTAACGTGGCTCGTGTTGCTAAAGGCTTCGGAATGGAAGTTTACGCATACGATGCTTTCTGCCCTGCTTCTGCTATCGAGGCAGCTGGTGTTAAGGCTGTCGCAAAACAAGAAGATTTGTTCACAACTTGCGACATTGTTTCTCTCCACATTCCTGCAACCCCAGAAACTAAGAAGAGCATCAACTACGACTTAGTTGGCAAGATGAAGAAGGGTGGCATCCTCGTTAACACAGCCCGTAAAGAGGTTATTGACGAGGAAGGACTCATCAAATTGTTAGCTGAGAGAGAAGACTTGAAGTATGTCACAGACATCAAGCCTGACGCTGACGCCGAGTTCACAAAGTTTGAAGGTCGCTACTTCTCAACTCCTAAGAAGATGGGGGCTCAGACAACAGAGGCTAACACCAACGCTGGTATCGCTGCTGCTAAACAAATCGTTGACTATATCAAGAACGGCAACGAGAAATTCAGAGTAAACAAGTAAAATACTATTTATTCTATAACGAAAGGCGTGCTGATAACCAGTACGCCTTTTTATTTGAAACACGTTATAAGACACAAGATGAAGATGGCTTTAAAATTTATTGTGTTATGTCAAAATAATTTTCAGCGAGCATCTGTTTTTTTAGATTTTTTTGTATTATTGCGAAACGAAGTTAAGATTTTTTTAGACAAGACATTATATGGTTTCTCCACAAGTTAATAAAACCATTTATAACACTTATTTTTAATACTTATGCGAATCAGAAATTTTTGGGCTACTTTGTCCTTACTTTGTGTGGCTTCATACGCCAACGCCGCAGAGGGTGACGCTTACCAATGGCCAGCGTACTCTCCTAATGTTTACTACAATTTCAATGATGAAGGGATCAGCTACGAGGTACCAACTAAGGATGTCGACGGTAATTGCATCAAAGCGGCTGCTGGCGTCAAAAGCAAGCAATACTGGTCTTTTATCTACGGAGCCAACCGTTGCAGCAAAATCACAGATACAGCGATTGAGAATCTATTAAACTACTTCAATCAGGAATTCGACTATATAACCAACGAAATGGGATGGCCTCGCGACCGACGTGTGGAAGATGGCTATCGTAGTGCCGTCTACCTCTATGGATCAATGGATTGCACTGGCTCAAGCGACACCTCTGCCACTGGTGGTTGGCAAACGACCATTGACGGTTATCCTGCCGTTAACGCATCTTACTACCCTGTCTACAGTTTCGACCCTTCCTGCCCATACAAAGACCGTGTTTCGCAGATGAACGCAATGATTCATGAGGGTGTTCACTGTATTTTAACTGATTTGGGCGCAAAATACGTTCACTGGTTCCAGGAGGGTGGGAACACTTGGTTACAACAAGAGATGTCTGTACGACGTGGGTCTGCCGACAAGACAAAAAGCAATGCCTACTCAGGTATGGGATTCTTGAATGCAGCGTGTGTTATCGCTCCATTTATGCCTATTGAGTGTTACAGTGGTTGGTTGTTGGACGGCTCTTTTGGTGGTCCAGGCGCACAAGGTGTCGGTGGCAATAACTGGCGAACACTCTTGGGTGGGACACAGTATTCTAACATTTTCCCAACTTTCTTAGGTGTATGGATCAGCTCAGGTGCAGTGCCTTGGTTGTGGAAAAACACTCCGAACATAGACGGAAGCAAATATCTTTTGGAGACAATGGCTGGTCAGATGGGCGATGCGCAAGTACGTCGCCTCATTATGGAATATCGTGCGAAATTAGCAATGCTCGATATGCAAGGATGGTCGGAAAACGTCCGCACCCTTTTGAACGAGAACTTCGGAAGGAATTTGGGCTGCGAAGCAGAAGATAGCAACTGGGATTCTGATTGCTCAATCAAAAACGTGGCAAAATGGTATGCGACACCTTACCAAACAATGACAGAGCAGAACGGCGTGTTGACTCCTAACAGCGAAACGACTCCAGGATGGTCTGGCGCCAACATTGTGCCTTTGACAGTCAATGGGACAACGGTAAAAGTAAAATTGACCCCAATCGGAGACAATATGAGTTTGCAACTCTGCTACCGTGCCACCGACGGAACACCAGTCTACAGCGAGCCTGTCCTGGGTGAAGGTTCAACAACACTTCGACTCGATAAGACACCTCAAAGTGGCGTTGTCTTCGCCGTTGTCTGCAACACAGACTACGCTTATAAAGGAGACGAGACACGTACGAAACACCACAACTACACGTTGACCCTCGAGAATGGCATTTCGGGAGCAGCCGACCCTAAGACACGCTGGTATAACAACTTCAACTTACAATACGACTGGGCTTCCGTTTGCAACAATTGCGACGAGGAAGAGGTAAAAAAGGAGTCTGAAATTGAAACAATCTACGAAGAGAACTACAACGTCTCTTTGCCTATCAACGCCAACTACGCACCAACAACAGTAACATTGGATGCAACCACTTTGGCTTCAAAATTCAATATGACAGCCTCAGAACTTATCGCTGCCAACCTCAACTTCTACGGAGTGAATAGCAACGGTACTTTCTACAAGACTTCAACGGCTAACGATCCTGGTCACTGGTTCAATAACCAAGGCGACGTTGTTGTTTACTCCAACGAGAAAGCAACCCTCTACTCCGAATTGTCGTTGACCAACATGACTGCCAACATCGGACACTACCCAGACCGCGTTTCTATAGGAGACCAATACACCATCTCACAAGCATTTGTTGTGGGTATGAAGGCAGTAAAGATCAACTTCAACATCACCATCACCGCCCAAACATCTGACGTTGAAAATATCGCAAACGACAAACGCGACATGCTCAATGTCTACTATTCTGACGATGAAGTAGTAGCAGAATACAACGTACCTTTCAACAACGTACCTGTAAAATTGAGCCTCTACACTGCTACAGGTAGCCTACTCACCCATTTCGTCAACTCAATCCAAGCAGAAGGTCAATACACCCACGCTTTAAAAGTCAATGAAGCGGGACTCAACGCTGGTGTTTACCTCTTGAAACTGACTTATCCAAGCCACTCAGAGACAAAAGTTATTCGCTTGAAATAAGCAATCACATAAAAAAAGGAAAGGTCTTAGGAACGTTCCTAAGACCTTTTTGTTATCCTTTTTCAGCTTGATAGACTAAATAAATGAATTATTCATAAATTTCATATTTGACTGTTATTTCCATATAATTTGCAAACCTTTCATCTATCCAAATAAGTGCTCTCACCCCATTCACTGTTTTTATACCAAACATATGATTTTTCATCAACGTATTGACATCATCGTCATATATAGCATCCGATGATCTATCTGGATGTTGCACTTTACTTGATTTTTCAAATGCTTTTTCAAAAGAATCTACATTATTTGCATTTTCAAATAACTCTTTTTGTGAAGCAGCATCTTCATCTTCAAAACTATAAAAAGTTATTTTACTGTCACTTTTTTTATGTTTTTTTAGTATTCTAACTAAATCTACATTATTTGGACCTGCTAAGAAACAATTCGGGAAAAAAATATCAAATCTTATACATGTATTGATTATTCTATATTTTCCATTTGTTACAATTGCTCCTATAGTATCATACTGTACGAAAGCAAAATCATACTCTTCTTTCAAACTTACAGTTTTCTGTAATTCAACATTATAAGCTCTACAAGTATCTGAAAAAGATTGTATTTTAATATCTTCCACACATGCAATTGAACTTGCTTTCTTTGTCTCTCCTTTCTCTTCTTCTTTCTTACATGAAGTTAAGACACACAGAAGAAGAAATAAAATATATACTAATTTTTTCATGTTAATAAAAATTTACTCTAAACTGAAATTTTACTGTACAATCCGTTGGCGTAGTATGCGGTTTATGAGCATATTTATGCTTACCTGTCTTTTTATATTTATAGTGTCCATCCGTATACTCCTCTGACAGATGTATCATTGCATATCCAACACCATCATTTTCTTTTAAATCTGTAATAAATACTCTTGATGGCATGGCTCATATGTATTTCACTTTTGCTCCTGTACTTCCATTGATGTTTGCATCATAAATCATACTTTTAATAGCAGAACGTACTGAAGACAAAGAAGGATTCTCTACTACAGCAGCGCAATCACCTTCAAAATTTTGAAGATCTGTAGAAATCTTCATCGGTGCTCTATCCAATACTATTTGTCTGTATGAGCCATCAATAACAGAATTTCCCTCTATTATACTTCCTGGATAAATCACATTTGAAGTCGGATCCATCAACATCATCTCATTATACTCTGCTCCCGCTTTATAAGTCGCCGTCGTACAATAAGTTTTAGTTGCATTGTCAAATTCTTTCTCTACTTCACCAATCTGTTGTCTACCATCAGTTACCGCAGGCTGTTCAGGATCAACTAACTGGGATACGTAATCATCCAATGACCCCATTTCACTTCCATCCTTTTCTTCATCCTTGCATGACATCTGCATCATTACGATGAAGATAGAACTAATTACGATTATTTTCTTTTTCATTGTTAAAAAAAATTAAAAATACTTTCGTACAATAAATGGCCAAAATCATAGACAAAAGCAATGCAGAATTATAACATTTTACATTAACAAAAAATTTTTATCAATAAAATTACATATAACCTAATTTCTTGACTTCATCTCATTTGTGCAACATCAAGTGTTGCGCACATTGGGAATCAATAGGTTAATTATGAAAAAAATGGTTGACGCAGGGTGACGCAGAAAGAAAAAACGTATCTTGTCGTCATGTTTATAAGAAATTAGTCCAGAGAATAAGCGTGTAGCACACAGTACATGTCCAGGGTAGCCAAATAGGTCTGTTTGTCACTAAGTGAACTAGCTAAAGACAAAAAAAGGAAAGGTCTTAGGAACGTTCCTAAGACCTTTTTGTTATCCTCGTAAC
>CAVFXQ010000050.1:0-14342 GCA_963626555.1 Clostridiales bacterium | reverse complement strand
AGCCACCTGTCGGATTCGAACCAACGACCCCGAGATTACAAATCACGTGCTCTGGCCAGCTGAGCTAAAGAGGCAAATTACGCACCAATCAAAAAGCGTTCTCCCGAATTGGTGCGCAAATGTAGACATTATTTTCTTTCTGACAAAATATTCAGACTTTTTTTTGTCTATTTTTTTGCTTCGTTTGCTTTCTCCTTCGCCTTTTGGATAGAACGAATCATAGCATCCATCGCATTATCAAAAGCCTCCTCGAACGAATCGGCTGTCTTGGTCACAACTAAGTCGTTGCCTGGGATCAATACCTTCAAAAGAACTTCCTTGTTGTTGGAAGTCTCAGGTTTAACTACCTGCAAATTCACATCAACATTAGTGATCTTGTCTGAATACTGCTCTAACTTAGCAACTTTCTTCTGAATAAACTCCTCCAAACTAGCCTTTACATCAAAATGAATAGCCTTTACTGTAACCTTCATAATCTTTCCCTCCATAATTTTATGCTCGAGGATGAGCTTGTTTATAAATCTTTTGCAACTGCTCGAAAGTTAAATGGGTGTAAATCTCCGTCGCAGCCAAATTTGAATGTCCGAGTAACTCTTTTACCGCATTTATCTCGGCGCCATTGTTCAACATAGAAGTTGCGAACGTATGACGAAGCACATGCGGACTTTTCTTTTTTTGCGCACTTACTAAAGCAAGACTTTGATGAACGATACGGTAAACTAACATAGGATAGAGTTGCTCCCCATTATCACGTCGGAAAAAGAAACCTTTCTCGTCGGTGAGCATCACTTCCTTCCGTTTTTGAAGGTAGACCTCGAATGATTTTTTCAATGTGTCGCCAAAGGGTATTAAACGCTGTTTCTTTCCTTTTCCTAACACTTTTACCACCATCTCCGATAAATCCACATCCTCATCCCTCATTCCTATCAGCTCCGCGCAACGTATGCCCAACGTATAGAAAGTTTCTATAATAGCACGATTACGAACACCTTCAAAATCATCTGAAAAAGCTTCAGAAGCTACGCCGTCTAATAAATCGTCCATTTCGTTGTCTTTAACAAAGATTGGCAAACGTTTCTCTCTTTTAGGAGGGACTATCCCCTTCATAGGAGAATACTTGACGAACCCTTGTCTTAAAAGGAACTGGTAGAATGACCGAAGAGCTGAAAGCTTTCTGCATACGCTGCTTGACTTTTCCCCCCTTTCCATCAAACTAACAATCCACGAACGAACATCATTAGTAGAAACTTCTTTGTAATCAAAAATGTCGCCCATAAGTCCCTTCAAATATTCATCAAACTGAAGTAAATCTGTTTGATAAGAAAGGCAGGTATGTTCAGAAAGACATCTTTCATACCTTATATATTGGATGAATTTTTCGATTAACATCTTGAGTACATCGTTCCAACAGAACACCGATAATTAAAAGACCACTTGCGTTTAAGTGCATTACGAAAATAGGACTATTTTGTAAACAAAGCAAACATAACACATATTTTTTCGGAAATTGAAAGAAAAAAAAAGAAAGGGCGTGATAGAAACCACACCCTTTAATAGACCTTCAAAGAAATATATTATTCTTCAGCTCTTCTCAATTGTTGAACATAGATTGCGTGAATCTTTTGTTGACGTTTAATAACAGATGGCTTTTCGAATTGCTGTCTTGCTCTTAATTCTTTGATGACACCTGTCTTCTCAAATTTTCTTTTGAACTTTTTTAAGGCTTTTTCTATATTCTCGCCTTCTTTTACTGGAACTACGATCATAATCTTATTAATGTATTATACTTTATTATTTTCGAGCATAAACCTTTGAAATAATGGAAACAATACTCCAAAAGCGACCGCAAAAATAGAAATTGTTTTTTACACCACAAAAAAAAGAGTGGATTTTGTGTTAGTTTTTCTAATTTTGCAAGAAAATAGAGAAAATATGGAACATAACATATATACAAATCGGATTAAGAAGATCAAAGCGTTGATGAAAGAAAAAGGAGTCAATATATATCTTCTACCGCATAACGATCCACATTTCAGTGAATATCCTGCAGGACATTGGCGTTACATACAATACATATCGGGATTTAGTGGATCAAACGCATTTTTGATGTTATCAGACCATGGAGACTATCTATGGACGGACTCCCGCTATTACCTTCAAGCAGAAAAAGAATTGCAGGGAATGGGAATACAGATGATGAAAGAAGAAACAGAGATTCGTTGGGAAGACCTTATCAGAAATGAATATGGAGAGACTAAGCCATGTATTCTATTTGATCCGTTATTGTTCTCTATCAATGACTTGAAGAAGATTGAAGCTTTATCAAGAGAGATAAAAATAGAACTCACAGAGAATTTCTTTCCCACAAAGGAGTTGGAAGAATTGCCTAATAATGAAATTTTTCTGTACACCGAAAATTATTCGGGATGTGATTTTTCAGAGAAGAAAAAAAAGATTTTTGAGCATACGAAAGCAGACTATGTCTTTCTTTCATCATTGGAGGAAATTGCGTGGACGTTTAACTTACGAGGAGCGGACACACCCTACACACCTATAGCAATAGCATACGCATTGTTAGGGAGACTGGGCTCTTACCTGTTCATAAAAGAAAGAAAAGTACCCGTAGCCGTAAAAGAATATTTTCAAAAAGAGAATATCACCGTAATTGACTACGATAAGATTGACCAATTTCTGCTAAGCAAAATAGCATTTAGCGAAAAAAAGATTTCTGTTGATTTAAGTCGGACAAACGCTCATATTTTCCTATGCATTCTTGGAGACAATTATGAGGGAGAGAAGAAATTACCAGAGACGATTATCAATGAAACATCACCTGTTCAGATGTTAAAAGCGATAAAAAACGATGTTGAGACAGAGAATCTGAGGCATGCACAGGTAAAAGACGGAGTTGCGTTGGTCAATGCATTTTTTGAGTTGACAGAGAAAATAGAGAACGACATTCACGTTACAGAAGCAGATGTATCAGAGATATTAAGACGGCACAGAAGCGAGCAAGAAGGATTTTTTTGCGAAAGTTTTTCAACAATAGCAGGCTATGGAGCGAATGGTGCGGTTGTACATTATTCTGCGACAAAAGAAAATTGCAAAGAAATAGGTAAAGAGAGCCTACTATTGGTAGATTCGGGAGGCAGTTACTTAGATGGCACAACAGACATCACCCGTGTGTTCTGTTTTGGGAAGCCCACGGAAGAGCAGAAACACGATTATACAGCAGTTTTGAAAGGACATATTGCCTTAGCGACGGTCAAATTCCCCTACGGAACAAGCGGACACCAATTAGATGCCATTGCCCATGCGCAGCTATGGAACGAAGGAATGAATTACGGACATGGAACGGGACATGGCATTGGTCATTTTTTATGTGTCCATGAAGGTCCGCAGAGAATAAGCGCAAGAGGGACAGATACACCGTTGGAGGTCAATATGGTACTTTCAGACGAACCCGGAGTATATCGGACGGGGAAACATGGCATAAGGATAGAGAATATGATGATAGTCCGACCATTTGAAGAGAATGAATTCGGAAAATTCCTGCAATTTGAGACAGTAACATTATTTCCATACAACAGGAAACTCATTGACCTCAATATGCTGACAGACAAGGAGATTGATTGGATCAATCAGTATAACCAAAGAGTTTATGAAAAAATTTCGCCATACATAAAAGAAGACAAAATTTCAGATTGGCTAAAAGAAGAAACAAAAAAGGTGTGAAAACGTGAACAATAACATTTATATGTGTTATTATTTAACTATTTTCGCAAAATATACGTTACAAAAGAAAAACGATATAGTAATACAATAGAAATGAGAAGGATTTTAGTTTCATTACTTGCCGTATTCACGGCTCTATCGATGATGGGAGCAGACGGATATACGGGAGCAACAACATCAGCAAAAACGGCGTTCACAAAGAAGTCAACCGCAAAGACAGGAGTAAAAGCAGGAAACAAGAAAGGCTACAACATTGAGATTTCGGTCAACAAAATGCACAATGACACAGTATTTTTGGCCTACTATATGAATGGGAAGACATATTCGTGCGATACCACCGTGCTGAATGCAAAAGGCGTAGGGAAATTCTCGAAGCCAGAAAAATTAGACGAGGGAATCTATATAGTTTATTTTAATGCGAACAAGTATTTTGACCTTTTAATCGGACGAGACCAAAATATTAAATTAACTGTTGACACAGCAAAAATCAATGAATACAAAGTAGACGGAGCATCTGAAAGCGTTGATTTTCAAGGATATTTCAGTTTCTTAGGCGACATGAACAGACAGCGCAGAGAGTTGAGGGACAAATACCATAGAATGAAAATTGACTCTGCAGAATACTATGGCACGATAGACAAGATGACGGAGAAAGTCGAGGCACATCAAAAGAGCGTCTTAGATGCGCATAGCAATGACTTTTTAGGAGCCTACATCAAAGGGACGATGCCCGTAGAAACCCCATTAATGGAAAACCTACCCGATTCAGTAAGAGGAAGAGCAAGATACCAATACCTCAAACATCACTATTTTGACAACATCAACATGAGTGATAGAAGATTTTTGCGCACACCATACTACCCTAGCATGGTAGACGAATATATCAGTCATCACATTTTGCAAGTCCCAGACACATTGGTAGATGCGGCGTTCAATATGATAGAGAAAAGTCGCGGAGACAGTTTGACTTTCCAAGTTATGACCAGCAAGATGATCAACTACGGAATATCAAGCAAAATAATGGGAATGGATAAGATGTGGTATATGATTGCCGAGAAATATTATTTCTCGGGGTTGGCTACATGGGCAGACACCGCGTGGGTAAACACATTGAAGAAAGAGGCGAAGAAGATTCGTTACTGCATGGTAGGTATGCCAGCCCGAGATTTGTTGGTAAGAGACTCGACGGATGCATTTAAGAAGCTGAGCAAGCAGACAGCAGACGTAGTTTTGGTATATTTCTTTGAGCCGTCATGCGGACATTGCCGACACACGACACCAATTTTACACGACACAGTCTACTCAAAATACAAAGATAAAGGCTTTGAAGTATTTGCCATATACACACAAACCGACAGACAAGAGTGGATGGACTTCGTGCATAAGCACCATTTGGAAGACTGGGTGAACGTGTGGGATCCCTATAGAGAGTCATGGTTTTGGGAATATTACGACACATCAGCGACACCCGCCTTGTATTTGTTGGACAAAGACAGAAAGATTATCGCAAAGAAGATTGACACAAACACACTTGATATGATTTTGAATGAAGAGTTGATTGTCCGCAAAGGATTGGACAAAAAAGCAGACAAAGTAACGCAAACGAATGATAGCGACAACTCGAAGAAAAATTCAAAAACAAAGAAAAGAAAATAGAAAATTAGAGAAGAAGACAATTAGCCGCTGTACGAGAGAGTTCGTATAGCGGCTAAACCATAAAATATAGAAAATAAAAACAAGCGGAAATGGCGTTAATAAAGAGCATAAAAGGGATAGAGCCAATAGTTGCAGAAAATGTATATTTAGCAGAAAATGCGACGATTATCGGCGAAGTAGAGATAGAAGAAGGCAGCAGTGTGTGGTTTGGAGCCATATTGCGAGGCGACGTAGGATTAATACACGTTGGAAAGAATACGAACATACAAGACGGATGCGTATTGCACGCCTCGTATGGAAGTTCCACCGTGCAAATTGGCGACAATGTAACGGTAGGTCATAACGCCATTGTGCATGGAGCGAAGATAGGCAACAATTGTTTGATAGGCATGGGTTCGGTAGTATTGGACAACGCAGAGATTGGCGAAAACACCATTATCGCAGCAGGAGCGGTAGTAACAAAAAACACGATTGTAGAATCCAACAGTATTTACGCAGGCATTCCAGCGAAGAAGATCAAGGAGTTATCGCCCGAGCAAGCCCATGACATGATGCAGAAATCGGCAGATGGATATCAACTATACGCAAGTTGGTATCGAGAAGAAAGATAAAGAGTCTCTAACGACGTAGACCATGAAAAACAAAAAACGCACTTTGATAGGGACTATTATCGTCATTGTATTGTCGATGATAGCCCTTCTTATCTATGTAGAAAGAGAAAGAATAGTAGAATCCGCGATTCGTAAAGAATTTTCACGCTTTGAAGAAAAGACCAACGGGAAAATTTCTTTCCAAAAACTTAAAGTAGATGGGTTGTCAATCATCACATTTCATGGAATGACGCTCATATCTCCGGAGAACGACACATTGGTATATGTAGAGATGCTGAAAATGCGGTTGAGTCCTGTCTTTTTATTACATGGCGAAGTAAAAGTAATCGGCACAGAAGCACAAGGGATCAGCCTCAACATAACACATAAAGAAGAATACAAGAACTATCAATTTTTGATTCAAAGAGGAGAAAACGCAAATAAAAAAGAAGAGAAAGAACAAGCAAAAGTTGTTCGGGAAACCGATAAACTAGCCCAGATATACGGATTGATAACTAAGAAATCCCCAAAAGAAATACGGCTCAATGGTTGGAAGACGACACTGACGACAGATAGCATAAAGCTGTCCGTCTACATGCCAGAAGCCACGTTGGAAGAGCGAAAGTTTAACGCTATTATGCACATAGACGAAGAATACGGAGATGAAAAAAAGCAAAAAACAAACGATAGTATAAAAGGGAAAAATGAAGAAAACTATTACCTTTTAGAGGGTACTTTAGGCAAGAAGCCATCAGATTTCACGGATTTTCAGTTTTACGGATTGCAAGACAGCATCACCATTGCCTATATCAAGAAGAAATTTGACACAGACATAGCATTTGACACTTTGAAAATGTCTATTTCGGTGGATAAAGACAAAGAAAAAGTAAAAGTAGAGGGACGTGCGATGTTATTCAATTCACAATTGAATAACAAAAAAATCTGTAGAGAAACAATACGATGTCGTTATTTTTCGGTTGACTTTAAAAGTTTCGTGTCGGCCAACCATATTGAGATAGATAGTAGTAGTACGCTGACAATCAACCAGTTTGCTCTACACCCCTACTTAGACTGGCAAACAGAAGACACAGTGCAGAAAGTAGAATTTAATCTAAGCAGAAGAGATTTTGAAGCACAGGAGATGTTCGATGCCATGCCAGAAGGACTGTGTAACAATCTGAAAGGGATAAAAACCGAGGGGAAACTCAGTTACCAGTTTCATTTCAAGATGGAGAACGACCAGATCGACAGTTTAGAGTTCTCGTCATCGCTGACACCAAATCAGTTCAAAATCACGCAGTTTGGCAAGACAGACTTTCGCAAGGTCAATGTTCCATTTCTGTATCACTATTATGAAAAAGGCATATTAGTAGACACATTCACGATTGGCGAGAATAATCCAAACTATGTGAAAATAGAAGACGTCTCCCCCTACCTGATCCATTCCATACTGTACTCTGAAGATGGACATTTCTTTCATCACAAAGGATTTTTAGAATTTGCCTTGAGAGAATCAATCATCAAGAATTTAAAAACAAAAAAATTTGCACGCGGAGGAAGCACTATCTCAATGCAACTCGTTAAGAATCTGTGGCTTAGCAGAGAAAAGACATTAGCGAGGAAATTAGAAGAGGCAATGATAGTATGGTTGATTGAGAACAACAGACTTTTGAGTAAAGAGCGAATGTTTGAGATATACCTCAACATCATAGAATGGGGACCACACATTTATGGAGCAAAGCAGGCGGCACAATATTTCTTCTCAAAGAGTCCGAAAGAGTTGACAATCGCCGAGGCTATATATATGGCGAGCATCATTCCGAAACCTAAAAAATTCATGTGGTATTTTGATGACAAACAGAATCTCAAGCCATTTTTGGAAGGATACTACAATCTCATTTCGAGCAAACTGTTGCGACATGAAATCATCACAGCGCAAGACACAGCGATGTTAGTTCCCAACGTGCGCATCACTGGTCCAGCCAAGGCTCTGCTGAAAGGAAATGTAACAGACGAGGCAGGAGAAACAGAAGAAGAATTGTTCAACACCTACGATGAGAATGAAGAAAAATTCAGTCGAGGAGAATAGAGAAAAGACAACAATCTAAAAACGATTATGAATAAAATATTAAAAACAGAGCAAATTAAGCAATTAGATGCGTTAGCGATTGTTTACGAATCCATCACATCTTTTGATTTGATGAAAAGAGCGACGGACGCGCTCTACCCTATTTTGGAAAGCAGGCTACAAATCGGCGCAGAAAATATCATTATCGCTGGAAGCGGGAATAACGGCGGAGATGCGCTGTGTATCGCAAAAAAATTGATTAAAGATGGGAAGAAATGCGCTATCTATCTTGTCAATCCAAAAAATAAATTGTCAGGTGATTGTGAGAAAGCGTTGAAAAATTTGGTTGGGGAAACGAAGGTGAAAGTCGTCACCCAAGCGGAGGAGATTGAGATTCCGAGCCATTCCAACATCATTGATGGATTGTTCGGTAGCGGATTAAATCGACCTTTGGAGGGCGTTTTTGCCGACATCGTCAAAAAAATCAATCAGCACGATGAAAACAGCAAAGTCTACGCTATTGACTTACCTTCAGGACTATTCGGAGAAGACAACAATGCGAATAACAAAGAAACAATCATCAAAGCAGACTATTCGTATGTTTTAAGTGCCTATAAACCATGTTGTTTTTTCGCTGAAAATGAGGATTTTATCGGGGATATAGAATTCGTCAAGTTCAAAATAGACAACCGCGCGTTTGAAGAAGTAGAAACGCCCTATTATCTGACAGAGGGGACAGATATTAACGCAAAGTTGCACGTCCGCAAGAAGTTTTCTCACAAAGGAACGTTCGGTCATACATTAATCGTCGCAGGGCAATATGGCATGATGGGAGCAGCCGTTTTGAGCAGCAAAGCAGCGTTGCGGAGCGGTTGCGGACTCGTAACAGCCCATGTGCCACGTAAAGGGTGCGACATTCTACAAATTTCCAACCCAGAAGTGATTCTTTCGTTGGATAAAGATGAGGAGCATTTCACTGGAATTGATTCCATAGAAAAATATTCGGCAGTAGGAGTTGGACCAGGATTAGGGCAAAGCGAAGAGAGTGCGGTAGCGTTACTTGACCTACTGAAGAAAAAGCCTAAAAAATTAGTGTTGGATGCAGATGCACTCAATATTCTATCGCAACACCCCGAATATTGGGAATTTATACCCGAAAACACCATTATAACACCTCATCCAAAGGAGTTTGAGCGTTTAGTAGGCAGAAAAGTATCAGGTTATGACGCTTGGCAGGAGCAAATCAAACTATCAACAGAGAAAAAAATCATTGTTGTACTGAAAGGTGCCTACAGCAGCATTTCGTTCCCCGATGGCACGTTGCACGTCAACACGACGGGCAATTCAGGTATGGCGACAGCGGGCAGTGGCGATGTGCTGACCGGAATTATCACCTCACTTTTAGCGCAGAAATACACACCACAAGAGGCAGCGGTTTTAGGCGTTTACCTCCACGGATTCGCAGCAGACATAGCCGTCCACTATGGCGGATCCGAGGAGAGTATGATAGCCAGCGACATCATCCAATACCTTGGTGAAAGTTTTCGATGAGTCGCCCACTTGATATGACACGATGAAGAAGCCTTAACGGTTTCTCTCCAACCAATCCAAAACAGACTGCCAGACGGTCTGTTTTTCTTTTTCGTTCAAGATTTCATGGCGCATACCAGCGAAGAGATGCGAATCGACCGACTTATAGCCTACATTGCGCATCGTCTGCACTGCGTTATTGAAATTATCCGCTCCATCAATGCAAGGATCTTCCGTTCCACCAATGAAATAAATCGGCATATCCGACTTCACCTTTTTGCCTATATGAGAGTTCCAACTTAGGCAGTTGTAGGTGCGCCACATCAGCAAGAAAGAAGAGCGATTTCCACACAAAGAGAAAGTGAACCCACAAAGAGGGTCGGCATCATAAGCCTGCACAACAGTCTCATCAGTACAAAGCCATGAATGTTGCGATTTTGCATCAGGAATATGGTCTAAATAATGGCCAAAAGTAAGATTCTTCACAAAATCGCTTTTGTAACGCATACCTAAAAACAAGCCCATCACATTGACCAACACAATAGCAAAAGGACAGCCGAAACGGTAGCTTGGACTGCCACAGACGATGAGTCCAGAGAGGTTGTCGTCATATCTACGCACATAGTTGCGCACCACCATAGACCCCATACTATGCCCCAAAAGGAAGATTTTCTTTCCAGAGTATTGCCGTACGAGATAGTCATTTACTAATTTCACATCCTCAACAAGAGCCTTTGCGCCACCCGAGTACATATAGCCATAGTCGGAAGGCGACTTGACACTTTCCCCATGGCCACGATGGTCGTGAATAACGCATAAATAGCCGTTAGAAGCCATAAACTCCATAAAAGGAATATAACGTTCCTTATGCTCGCACATACCATGTACGAGTTGGAAGACAGCTTTAGGCTCGCCTGACGGCTCAATGATAAGACCATAGAGGGAGAGGTCGTCGTATTTTGATTTTAGAGTAAAGTGTTTCATATCAATTAGATTTATCTTTGAAGAAAAATTTCGTCATAGCAAATGTAGGGACTTCGGCTTAATTACGAAGAATTTTTGCACTTAATTTTTGTAAAATTTGCACATTACAATATCCCATAAGTAGATTTTTCATCACCCATAAATTACAAACCTCAAGCTTTCTCCTATTTTATCACTTATACATTACAAAAATCGTATATTTGCTATGTTTATCACTTATAGATTACAAAATAAGAAAACATGGAAACTATCATAAGACAAAGTTATATCAACAAAATAGAGAAAAGTCTTGGAAAAGAGCAAGTTATCGTACTCGTAGGACAACGGAGAGTAGGGAAAAGCTATATGCTGAAACAGATACGGCAACTCAAAGCTGAAGACCCGAAGAACAACGTCATCTTCATAGACAAAGAGCGGAGGGAGTTTGACGCAATCCGCAACTACCAAGATTTGAACGTCTACCTCGGTGAGAAGTTGATGGAGAACAAACACAACTACATCTTGATAGACGAGGTACAAGACATTGCGGAATTTGAGCGTTCCTTGCGCAGTTTCCGAACAGAAGCCAATACAGAGGTGATTGTTACGGGTAGCAACGCCCATATTCTTAGCAGTGATTTAAGCACACTTTTGGCAGGACGACACAAGGAGATTTACATCCAGTCGCTCAGTTATATAGAATTTTTGCAGTTTCATTCCCTACCAGACGGAGAAGAGGCTTTGAAACAATACATTCAGTATGGCGGAATGCCAGGCTTACGAAGAATCGGTTTAGAAGATGATGAAGCACGAGAATATCTGAAAGACATCTACCACACTGTTTTATTGAAAGATGTGATTATGCGAAACGAGATACGAAATGTGCCGTTTTTAGAAAATCTCGTCTTTTTCCTTGCAGACAACACAGGCAAACCCATCTCTGCCAGCAACATCTCAAAGTATATGCGAGGGCAAGGGCAAACCATTAGTCCACAAGCGATTATCAACTATGTCTCGTATCTTTGCGATGCGTTTGTAATGCAAAAAGTGAGTCGGTACGACATTCACGGAAAGCGGTTGTTTGAGAGTCAGGAGAAATACTATTTCGAAGACCATGGATTGCGCAACGCCATTGTGGGAGGCACACGAGAGGGCGACATTGAGAAAGTGATTGAGAGCATCATCTATCAGCACCTTGTGCGCTTGGGCTATGAGGTGAGAGTTGGTCAACTACAGGTGGGTGAAGTAGACTTTGTGTGCAGCAAACCGAATGGCAAACGCGTGTACATACAAGCCAGCTACATCATTGCCGACGAGGCAACCCGAGAGCGTGAGTTTGGTAATCTACGAGCCATTCGCGACGATTACCCGAAATACGTCATTTCGCTGACACCCTTCTTGACCCAAGCCGACTTTGACGGCATCACCCACCTCCACTTATTGGAGTTTCTGAGGAAGGGATTGTAGCCATTCCGCTCGTTTTTCATTAGGTATTTTCTCAAAAAAGTATTATATTAGCATATAATAAGTTTACCTATGAAAGAAAAAATATCTGTAAGATTTTACAAAGACCGCGAGGTGAGAGCCATTTGGGACGATGAGCAAAACAAATGGTGGTTTTCCGTCCTCGACATTATCAGCGTGTTGAATGAGCAAGACGACTATGCCAAAACCCGCAACTATTGGAAGTATCTGAAAACCAAGTTGAAAAAAGAAGGTAGTCAGTTGGTTAGTGGCACTAACCAACTGAAATTACTTGCCTCAGATGGCAAACGATACAAAACGGATGTGCTTGACCAAGAAGGAATCACGATGCTCGCCAAAAATTCCCCCAACACCAAGGCGATGGATTTTCTTGATTGGTTTACATATAGCGACAACACTATTGATGGTCAGAGCAGGGAAGATGCCAGAGAACACATTAGACGAAATAATAGACAAGTATGTCGAAATGAACATTGCCCATCCGTTTAGAGAAGGCAATGGCAGGTCGACACGCATTTGGTTGGACTTGATATTAAAAAACCGACTGAAGCGATGCGTTGATTGGAGTCAGATAAACAAGAACGACTATCTTGAAGCAATGAGACGAAGCGTAGTAGACGCCAGCCTGCTGAAGGCCCTTATTGCTGGAGCGTTAACCGACAAGATAGACGACCGAGAGATTTTCACGAAAGGAATAGACTACTCGTATTATTACGAGCAGGAGGATGAAGATTAAGGAAGCCTTTCGTTAAGCCAGACGAGCAGAAGTCTATTGCAAAACACGTCGCTTATCTTCCACCGAAAGTTCAAAATAATTACTCATAAGCTTTTATCACAATTTTTCTAATCCAAACAGGCATAAGAGGCAGATCTGCAAAAACTGCGTTTTTATCTTCTTTTCTTAGAAGACTTTGAATATGCGCAATTTGTTCCGTAGATAGATTCTCTTGTTTTATGGTTCTCAAGGCGGAAGTCACCAGCATTGCCATTTGATTTTTAAACGATAGATTTTTGGGAGCAGTCTTCTTAAAAATGACACCTCTACCATTTGAAATCACGACTTTACGTGGACTTCCATCCGTCAAATAAACACAATTCATCGGCACTTGCGTAGACAAACCCAAAACATTTAAGGCATAATCGCCAGACGGCACAATTCGCGCATGCGAACGCTCTGCTATCGCTTTCGCTATCTGATCGTATGACGGCCAAAGCACTCCCAAACCCAACTTGTCATCAATCTCGGGATAACAGTAGATTCCCGTCGTCACCCGTATGATTTCTTTGCTCTTAGTCAGACGCAACAAAACCTGCCGTATGTTCTCTGCAGTAGCAACAGACACAAAATCATCGGCAAAGAAGATTTTTCCTCTACCAAAATCTCTGATTTTACTTTCTATTTTACATACCGCACTTTCCATACCTTTCTAATTTTGTCACAAATTTAGCATAAATTTATGACAAAACACAATCCTACAAACTCCCCTCTATCCGCTCCAATTCCCTAAATATCTCCTCTATCTTTGAAACTATGCGGCGCTGCTCGGAGAGAGGGGGAAGAGGAATTGACATTGACATATATTTCTCCAAAATCAAATTATGTAAACCGGTAGTTTGTGTTTGCATCATACGCATTTCACCTTGCTTGTATTTGGATAAAACACAATAATACAAATACTTATAAGAAACAAGTTCGTCATTCTTACATCTTAAAGCCATTGTAAAATTGCTAAAAGAATAAACTTTGTCTTCTCCCTCATACAATATCGTTCTTCCAACTGGATTAGTGTCGCTTCCACCAGATTTTTCAACAATGAGATCTCCGTTTAATAGATGTCTTTTTTCAAACGACCTTTCTTCAACATCCAAATATTCTATTTTCGAATAATCTAAAGTGAAATCCTTTGTAAAGTTTGCATTACGAATAACACCAACATTAACAAAAGGCTCTTTTTTACCTTTCCAAAGTCCATTTATTCCAAAACATAAATCTGATAATGGAAGACAGCACCACCCCTTTGGAACACCTTCCGTCACCACATCAGCATCGGGGCAAATTTTTTTCAGCAGCTTCGCAGAGCTCTCCTCCGCGGGGTCTTGTGGCACGAGTTTGCCGTGGATAGCGAGGTCAAGTACTTTGGTTTTTGTACGCTTCAAAAGGGTTCGAAGAGTCGTCTTCGCCTCGTCAATCTTGTCAATCTGGGCGAAAAGGGCGGTGAGGGCGCGGGTGATGCGGTGCTGCTCGGAGAGAGGGGGAAGAGGAACGAGAATGTTATGTAAATCATTAGCGGACAAACTCATCAACCCAATACCTT
>CAVFXQ010000049.1:0-16300 GCA_963626555.1 Clostridiales bacterium | reverse complement strand
TTGGCAGGGGTGCATCTCTGTCCATCTTGAAGTCCATGAACTCCGCCGTGTCATAATATTTTCCTACGATTTCATCCAAATTGACATTGTCTCGACTCAACAGATTAATCAAGTAGGTTGGCGTGCCAGACGAAAACCAATAGTCCCCCATCTCTTCCGCAGCGAAAGCATTTAAGAGACTGAACGGATTGTAAACACCCCTCATGCGCTTGCTGAAGTTATAGCCATCATATTTCTGTCGGAGTTTCACCCTCATCTCATCGTCTGACAAACCTTCCATCTCGGCAAGCTCAGAAACCGACGAACAAAAATATTCCTCTTCCTCCTGCATCGTTATTCCACAAAGCGTATCATATTTTGGGGATAGACTTATATCCATAGGCTGGTTGAATCCACTGAACACACTCACCTTGGCAAACTTTGTAACCCCCGTCAAAAAAACGAACTGCAAGTCCTCATCTGCCAATTTCAGCGTGGAATAGAACGCCTTCATCGTGTTACGATTTTTCTCCTCCAAAGTGATTAGCTCTCCATCGACCTCCGTACTTCTACCCGACCCCAATACGTCCAACAAGGGCTTGTCATATTCATCTATGAGGACGACGCATTTCAGCCCAGTTTGTTCATGAACATTTCTGAGAATTGTTGCAAAACGCGTTCCGAAGTCCGCCACAGGCTCCTTCTTTACGTTATACTGTTCCTCCCATTTTTTGAGATAACCATTGATTTTATTTTCAAAAGCATTCGAATCCCCTACATAATTAGAGCCATTGAAGTCCATACGGAACACTGGGTACTCCTTCCACTCCATCTCTAACTTCTCAATTGCCAAACCCTTGAAAAGTTCTTTTCTCCCGAGAAAATAGCTTTCCAACGTGGAGATAAGCAAACTCTTACCGAACCTCCGTGGGCGACTCAGAAAATAAATTTTCCCCTCCGACACAAGGGAGTAGACCAAATCCGTCTTATCAACGTAGACATAGCCATCGTTGATAATATTTTCAAACGTCTGTATGCCGACTGGATATTTCATATCATTGAATCATTTGTTCCCTACAAAGATAGGAAAAACGCCTTTTTAATTAGAAAGATAGATGAAAAATTAACTGGACAATGTGTTGTACTTCTCAAATTCGCTCAACCCAACATTTTTTCATATATTCGCAGAGTTTTTTTCACATTAAAAAAATCAACATTATTTATCTATGTTTGAATACATAAAAGGGAAAATAACTGAATTGAACCCAGCGGTGGCTGTGGTCGAGACATCACAAATTGGTTTCTCGGTCAACATATCTCTCAACACCTACTCTGCTATCGAGAGCAACGCCAATTCTGGCGATATTGCCACCTTATATATATACGAGGCTGTTCGCGAAGATGCCTACACACTCTATGGATTTGCCACCAAAGAAGAACGCAACCTTTTCCTTCTTCTCATCTCCGTATCTGGCGTAGGCGCATCTTCTGCCCGTATGATCCTCTCCGCCTACTCAGTTGCCGAACTACAATCTATCATCAGCACTAGCAACGTGAAAATGCTAAAAAGCATCAAGGGAATCGGTGCCAAAACAGCGGAGCGTATCATCGTTGACTTGAAAGACAAAATGGAGAAAGTGGAATCCTCGAACACCGATATTCCAGACAACCCTAACAAAGAAGAGGCTGTGGCCGCCCTGGTCGTCCTCGGCTACACACAAGCCGTCGCTACAAAGACTATCAACTCTATTATAAAAGGAAATCCTACTATTCCAATACAAAAATTGATAAAAGAGGCACTAAACCAACTAAGATAGCGTTTTTATTATTTGAGATTATCGGAGAAAACCGCAACCCATTACCGAATTGGCTAAGAAAATTTTATATATCGCATTCGTGTGCATACTACTGAGTGGACTTGTCGCCCTCTCTTCGTATGCGCAACAATCAAGGTCGTCGCTGAACCCTCGCGCAAGAACTACCTCTACCTCACAACGAAATGGGCAACACGCAAGCTCTCAAACAAGCAGACAAAAGGCGAAAGAAGAACCGAAAGAGAGTCGTTTGGACACGATGAAAGGCATCAAGTTTCCCGTGAAAGAGTCGGAAACGGTTACCTATGACGACCTTCAACAGAACGCCGCCATCGATTTGCGAGACCCAGCCAATGTCAAGTCGGACGTTGAATATGACCCCAATACAGGCTATTACATTTACCATACCCGTGTAGGCGACATGGATGTCGCTACCCCTTTCGTTCTCAATGAAAACGAATATCAACGCTATTCCCTGCAGCAGTCTATGAACCGCTATTGGGCAGAGAAAGCAAAAACAAATACAGACGGCGGTAACAAGTTCACTCTCAGCGACATACAAATCGGATTAGGAGAAAAGGGAGAAAACATCTTCGGACCAGGCGGTGTTAAACTGAAAACGCAAGGTTCCGTAGACCTCGACTTCGGTTTTAATATCACGAAACGTGAAAATCCGACTATCTCGGAGAGAAACCGAACGAACACCATCTTTGATTTTGACACGAAAATCCAACTTTCCGCTAACGGTTCCGTTGGAACAAAAATCAATTTCAATCTAAATTATAACACAGAAGCCACTTTTGATGCAGACCAAAGTTTAGTCAACTTAGGATATAAAGGAGATGAAGATGACATTATCCAACGTATCGAAGCAGGAAACGTAAGTCTACCACTCTCATCATCGCTCATCACAGGAAGCACAGACCTCTTCGGTTTTCGTACGGATTTACAATTTGGAAAGTTGAAAATTCAAGGAATCATTTCACAGCAACAGTCTGAACGTAAGACAATTACCAGCAACGGAGCGCAGACCACTGAGTTCGAACTCTTGCCTACTGACTATGAGGAAAACAAGCACTTCTTCCTTTCCACTTATTTCTACGACCACTATGATGAATGGGCGAAAAACGCACCCAATCCCCAATCGGGTATCGTCATCAACAAAGTAGAAATTTGGGTGACAAACACATCAACCTCATCTGCCAACTACACAACGAGAAACCTCATCGCCGTTACAGAATTAGGAGAGACCTACGACTTAGATGGAAAGTCTGAAAACATACCATCCAACAACAATGGGTCCTTCTATAAGACACTCAATGGCATTGCCGACTTGAGAGATATTCAAACAGCCTCCTACGCATTAGAAAACCTCACCATAGATGGAAAGACATTGGAAGCGACAAAAGACTATGAAGTGTTGAACAGTGCCAGGCTGTTAACCTCTTCAGAATATACTTTGAACTCTGAATTGGGTTATGTGTCGCTCAAAAGCACGTCTCAGTCCGACCGTATCGTCGCCGTAGCATTCCAGTACACCAAAGGAGGTAAGACATATACCGTCGGTGAGTTGACGACCACCTCAACAGACACCTCGAAGGTTTCGTCGCAAAACCTCATCGTAAAGTTGTTGAAGAGTTCGTTGCCATCTCCACAAAACAAAAAATTGTGGAACCTCACTATGCGTAACGTCTACTCACTCGGAGCTTACAATATCCAACCAGATAATTTCGAGGTGCAAATCAAATACCACTATCAGAGCGATTCTCTCACCTCTTACCTGACCTATATCCCAGCGTTGAGTAATAAAAACTTGCTTCGTGTGTTGAATCTCGACCGCTTGAACAAACGTTCAAATGCAATGCCAGATGGCTATTTCGACTACATTTCAGGTTATACGGTCATTCCATCAACAGGACGAATCATTTTCCTTTCTACTCGCCCATTTGATACAGGCATCAAGAACGGCTACGGCAAAATCGCAGGTGTTGACAACTACACATTCCCAGAGTTGTACGACTCAACCTTGACCGTTGCCGAACAATATACAGAGAAGAATAAATACCTCATCACGGGTAAATACAGTTCCTCCTCAGGTTCGGAAATCCGTTTGGGCGTTACGAACATCGCCCGAGGCTCCGTGCGTGTTACAGCAGGCGGTCGTACCCTTGTTGAAGGCACTGGCTACACGGTAGACTACAACATGGGTATCGTGAAGATTTTGGACGAGACCGCCCTTGCCTCCAACTCGCCCGTGAGCGTCTCCGTAGAAAGCGAGTCGTTTTTCAACACACAGCGCAAATCACTTCTCGGAGTGAACGCTGAATACGATTTCTCCGAGAAATTCTCATTAGGCGCAACGATTCTCCACCTCAACGAAAAACCTCTCACAACAAAGGTTACAAACGGAAACGAACCTATGTCGAACACTATATGGGGGATGAACGGAACCTTCAAGTCAGACTGGCAATGGCTCACCAACGCAATTGACAAACTGCCGCTCATCAATGCCACAGCCCCTTCTTCTATCGCCTTCTCGGGTGAGTTTGCCCAACTAATTCCTGGACATAACAAAGCTATCAACCAAGACGATAACAAACAAGGCGTTTCATACATCGACGACTTTGAAGGAACCAAGTCAAACATCAACATCAAAAACCCTACATCGTGGGCATTGTCAAGCACACCGAAGGTAACAAGCGGACCACTATACAACAAACATTTTATCCGTGAAAACGATAGTTACTGGAGCAATTATCTTAGTGGGGCTGATTTGTCCAACATCGGATATGGACTCAACCGCTCACACCTCGCATGGTATTACATCGATAACATCTTCACCTCATCAACCTCCAGTACACCAAAACACATCAAAAGCGACAAAGATCAACAATCTAACCATTATATCCGTTTGGTAAACGAGCAAGAAATTTATCAAGACAAAGACCAAGTCTATGGAGAATCTACCACCCTTCAAACTCTTCACCTCCACTATTATCCAAAGGAACGTGGACCATACAACTTGGATGTATCCGGAATGGGCGAAGATGGTTACTTGGAGAACCCAGGCGACCGTTGGGCTGGTATCACAAGGAAATTGGACAACACGAATTTTGAAAGTGCGAACATAGAATACATTGAAATGTGGCTGATGGACCCTTTCGTCTATGACAATATGAACACCACCTCAGGACAACTCGTATTCAATTTGGGTAGCATCTCTGAGGACATATTGAAAGATGGACGTAAAGCCTTCGAGAACGGACTTCCGACCTCGCAGAATATGGCACAGGTCGACACGACCATTTGGGGACGTGTGCCACGCTTAACTGCGGTTACAAGTTCGTTCGACAATGCCTATCTCGCACAACAAGATCTTGGTTTGGACGGACTTTCCAACGATGACGAGTTCTCATTCATCTCCTCATACGGACGCTACTATAACGCTATCAACCAAAAAGTGAACTCTACTGCCAAGATGCGCTGGGGACAAGAGACATTCTCCCCTCTCACCGACCCTGCTGGCGATAACTTCCATTACTTCCGCGGTAGCGACTATGACGACCGCGAATCCAACGTCTTCGACCGCTATAAATTCTACAATGGTGTTGAAGGAAACTCAACCTCATCGGACGACTCATACACGTCGACCGCAACTACTTCGCCAGACGGAGAAGACCTCAACGGAGATAATACACTTAATGAGACAGAACAGTATTACGAGTATATCATCAGCATCGACAAAGACATGTTCGAGAACAAAGCCAATTGGGAAGACAACTACATCACCAATATGGTTACCGCAAATGTCGAGTTGAAAAATGGCAACAAAGAGGACATCAAATGGTATCAACTCCGCATTCCTGTCCATACCTCCAAAAAACGTGCAGAAGGCAACATCAACGACTTTCGTTCTATCCGCTTCATCCGTATGTACATGACAGGATTCGAGGAAGAAGAACATCTTCGTTTCGGAGAATTGCAGTTAGTGCGCACAGATTGGCGTGTATATGAGAAAAACGAGCGTTTAGTGGAGAGCTCTATAGCAAGCAAACTTCAAGGAACTGGTAGCATAAGCATCTCATCCGTATGTATTGAAAACGACTCTCGTAAAACTCCTGTCAACTATCAGCTGCCTCCAGGAATTGACCGTACAATTGACCCTAGTCAGACACAAGTAACACAAGAGAACGAGCAGTCTATGGTTCTGAAAATCGATAGTCTCGAACCAAATGACGTACGTGCAGTCTATAAGACCACATCGTTAGACACACGCCAATACAAACGCTTCAAGATGTTTGTCCACGCAGAGCAACTTATCGATGGCGAGGACATTCCAGACAACCGACTCTACGCTTTCGTACGTTTCGGCTCTGACTTCACCGAAAACTATTACGAGTATCGTATTCCATTGAAGATAACCCCAGAAGGAGCTACGAACCAATACACCGTTTGGCCGACCGCCAACAATTTTGACTTCGCTTTCGAACAGTTGACCAACCTCAAATTAGAAAGGGACAAAAAGAAACTCAATGGTCAAGTGAAATACAACGAGCGTTACACCAAAATGGACGGCAACAACACGATGGCAGTTGTCGGATCACCTTCTTTCGGCGACATCACTTCGATGATGATCGGTATTGCCAACGAGGACAACGAAAGCCATAGCGCAGAGATCTGGGTCAACGAGATGCGTATGTCTGGTTTTGAGGAAGACGGTGGTTGGGCAGCCACCGCCAATCTGGGCATAGTCTTTTCCGATTTAGGTTCGTTCAACCTCGGAGGAACCATTGAGACAACTGGCTTCGGAAGTATTGAAGACAACGTAACAGATCGCAACCAAGAAGACAACTACGAATACAATCTTTCAGTAGCCGTCCAACTCGGCAAACTTTTCCCTGACAAGGCAAAGGTCAACCTTCCTTTCACCTATACACGAACCCACCAAATGTCGTCGCCAAAGTATGACCCAATGAACACCGACGTGGAACTAAGTCGCACTTTAGACAACTATGACGATGATCATATCAAGGATTCTATAAAAGCAATGTCGCGTACCGACAAAGTGTACCAAAGCTTTGCCCTCAGCAACGTGCGTGTCGGCATAACCAGCCCTAAGACTGCCATGCCATACGACCCTGCCAATTTCTCATTCAGTTTAGGATATAATGAGACAAAAGAAACCAACCCTGAGATTGAATACGAGAAAATCAAAAATTATAAGGGTACATTCAACTATGTCTACTCTATCAACCCTAAACCCGTTGAACCTTTCAAAAAAGCAAAATGGCTGAAGTCTAAAAACCTCAAACTGATCAAAGATTTCAACTTTTACTATGTACCTAAGAACATTGCATTCAGCACTTCAATGACGAGATACTACGAAGAGACACAAAATAGAAACTACAACTGCCCAATCGTAAAAGACACGACATTCCAATATATGACCTGGGATAAAAATTGGCAATGGGACAGAACGTCAAACATTAAATGGGATTTGACTCGTTCGCTCAAACTCTCCTTCTCTTCTGCCATGAACTCCGAAATCACAGAAATCATCAGCACCACCGATGACTACGGAAACACACGCTTAGTCAACACGCCTCTTAACAAGGAATACTTAAAAGAGATTGGCTACTACGATTGGTACGACCGTTGGAAAGACACTGTTTGGAGCAGCATCAAGAACTTTGGAGAACCTGTTTCCTACCAACAAAAATTCTCCGCTTCATACGCTATCCCTATCAACAAGTTGCCACAACTCGACTGGATCACCTCCAACGCTCAGTATTCGGCAAACTATCAATGGGACAAAGGAACAGTCTTGACCATGGGTGCCGACCCAACCACAGGAAATCTCTTAGACAATCAACGAAACTGGAACGGTGACCTCCGCTTCAATTTTGAGACATTCTACAACAAATTTCCTGCTCTTAAAAGCATCAATCAAAAATTGAATAGGACGAGGAGTCTTGCCAACGCTCAAAAAAAGAAAGATAAGGATAAAGATAATGCTAAAGAAGACCAAAAGAACAAGACCTATGAGCGGAAACGTCTGCGTCTGAAAGCCAATAATAAAACTCGTATCAACCACCGCCTCAACTCTTTGAAATTAGATGTTTCATTAGTCGACACGTCGGGGGCAAGCGTACCTTTCAAGTGGAAAAGCATTGATCAAAATTCAATCAACATATCCACAAAGAAAGATATGAACAACCTCACGCTCACTATCAAAAACACACAACGTGAGGATAACGCCTTCGATAAGATTCGCGATTACAGCGTGCGTTTCTTGATGCTGATTCGTAACATTAACATTAGCTACCGACACACAGATGCCCTTGAAGTCAACGGTTACAATCCAACCAGCGGCTTCCTCGGTCAAGACCACGACAACCCTGGATACGACTTTACTTTCGGCTTCTACAATGTTGACAAATTTCTGACACGTATCTATAGCGAAGACTCACTTTTGGTGATGAACGAAAACATCACCAACCCAATTGTTCACACCACAACACAAACCCTCACCGTGAAATCGCTTGTTGAGCCGATTCCAGGTCTTAAGATCGACCTCAATGCGTCGTGGTACAAGAACAAGTCTGACGAAATCTATTATATGTACGGATTCCAAGACGGATGGAACTCTGAACAGTTAGCAGGTAGCTTCTCACGCACTTGCCTGCCTATCCGTACCGCATTCCGCAAGAACAGTGCCAACTCTAAGACTTTCCAAAAATTCTTGGAGAACAGAGCCGTCATCCAACGCCGTATCTATAACGAAGTAGGCTATAACAACGCCAACGGACTGCCAAACTATGTCAGCAAGAGTTCTGGCGACGTGCTGATTCCTGCTTTCTATGCAGCCTATATGGGTAAAGACATAGAATCCACCGACCTCAACTATATCCCGAAAGGCGACTTCAAGAGCATCATCACCTCTCTTATTCCAAACTGGAAGGTAACCTGCGACGCCCTAATGAAGATCACCGCCTTCAGAAAGACATTCAAATCGTTCAACTTGAACCACGCCTACAAGAGTACCTACAACATCGGCAACTACGAGTCTATCACCGACTGGACCAGCATGTACGGCGTAGACAACTACGGAATCTCGGGAACAAACGACGACTACAACAACATATCGTCTCGCTATGATGTTAGTTCGGTCAGCATCACCGAAAACTTCTCCCCTCTCTTCGGAGTAGACGCAAGCCTGAAAAACAGCCTCTCTATGAAATTTGAGGTCAAGAAATCAAGAACCGTACAATTAGATATTCCAGGAAACCAAATTCTCGAATCCAGCAGTATGGAATACGTCTTCGGTTCTGGCTACCGCTTCGACGATATCGGTATGATCATCAAGGTCGGAAAGAGCCAAAAGAAAGTCAAGAACGACTTAAACCTTCGCGCAGACGTCGGTTTCAAAAACACAGATGCTTACATCCGCATCATTGACGACGAATACTCACAGTTGAGTAGTGGACTGAAATCGCTCACCCTCAAATTTTCAGCAGATTATGTGCTGAGCGAGCGACTCAACATCAAACTCTACTACGACTGCAAATCAAGCACGCCTAAGGTTTCGGATGGCTACCCTACCGTCTCTCACGACTTCGGTATCGCCCTCAAAATCAACTTGACACACTAATGACATAATCCAACACGAGTGAACATTCTCGTTCGTGTTGGATTATCTGCTATATCACACACTGATTTAAAACACTAATTATTATCTAATATGCTTTTCTCATCACTGACGTTCATATTCGTCTTTTTACCAATAGTCTGCCTTCTCTATTGGATCGTGAAACCCAATTTACGTAACATCGTACTTCTTCTCGCCAGTATCCTCTTCTACGCTTGGGGTGAACCCAAATATGTACTCGTGATGCTTGCCACCATCGTCATCAACTACTTCGGTGCATTAGGAATAGATAGGCTCAAAGGCAACAAACAAATGGGGGGGGGATTGATATTTATCACAATTGCTTGTAACCTTGCCATTCTTGGATACTTCAAATATTTCAACTTTCTCTTAGAAAACATCAATGCGCTATTCAAGTCGAACATTGATTTCGTGCATGTCATCATGCCTATCGGAATCTCGTTCTACACCTTCCAAGCCATTTCCTACTTGATTGATGTCTATCGTGGCGACGTCAAGGCTCAGACCAACATTTTGAAGTTGGCACTTTTCATCACACTCTTTCCTCAGTTGGTAGCAGGACCAATCGTCAAATACCACGATGTGGCAGAGCAGATTGACAACCGTACACCCGACTGGAACAGCATCGCAATGGGTGTGAAACGATTCATCATCGGACTGAGCAAGAAAGTGTTGATAGCCAACACAATGGGCGCAGTTGCCACTCAAATCTTAGACAACACGCAGGCCTACCACTATAGTGCCACCATCGCTTGGCTCGCTGCCATCGCCTACACATTACAGATCTTCTTCGATTTCAGCGGATATTCCGATATGGCAATCGGTTTGGGTCAACTCTTCGGCTTTAAATTCAAAGAAAATTTCAACTATCCTTATATCTCCAAATCCATCACGGAGTTTTGGCGCAGATGGCACATTTCACTCTCCACATGGTTCAAGGAGTACGTCTACATTCCATTGGGCGGTAATCGAAAGGGCAGCAACCGCACCCTCGTTAACATTGGCATCGTCTTCCTGCTGACAGGTATCTGGCATGGCGCAAGTTGGAACTTTATCCTTTGGGGATTGTGGCACGGTTTGTTCAACATCATTGAGAAAGCCACAGGATTTCACAAAGACTCCGGCGTGAAGTGGAAAGAGGCTTTGAAACACGTCTATACACTCGTCATCGTTATCATCGGTTGGGTTTTCTTCCGTCCAAACACATTCGCGGAAGGACTGGTCCATTTTAAACAAATGCTTGCTTTAGAACCAATCACACCTATCTACGCCATTCATTATTTCATGAGCAGTTGGGACTGGTTTATTCTCTTCGTCGGTATCTTGTTCAGCATGCCAATCATCGGAGACAAACTCTACACAAGCAAGAATAACCAATGGGCGCAATTAGTTGTCAACGCAGCCCTCGTCGCATTGTTCATCCTTTGCATTGCATCACTCTCAGCTAACACATACAATCCATTCATTTACTTCAGATTCTAAAATTTTGAAAGACTATATGGAAACGAATATAAAATCCAAAACATTGAAACACGGCATCCTCGCAACCATTGTTCTTATTGAGATAATCCTGTCAGGATTTATCGCCGATAAAGTTCAACATGCATTCGCTGAAACAGAGACTGTCCCTTTCTCATTCTCTTTTCAAACGAAAGTGCAGCGACCAATGATATTCAATCTCTTCTACGCAACAACCGACAATGAATTTTACTGCGAAGAAAAAAAGATAGACAGCGAAGTCATCGAGCCTTCCAACACACCTCGTACGGTAACTTTCAACATTCCAACCGACTCCCTCGCACACATTCGATTAGATTTCTACGACATCCCTGGGAAAGTCTGGATTTCCGATATTCAAACGAACGTAGGAAAAACACTATCGCTTTCCAACACCCTCCCTTCGTTCGACATAGACTCAATCTACGATGAGAACAACGGACATTGCGTTATCTCTACCAAACCAGACCCTTACATCTATTCTATCGATGTTCACTCTGTCGCACCTACCCGCGAAATCCTCTCTTCGTATCTATTTGTAATCTCTTTTATTGCCTCTCTTATTATTCTATTGCTCATCACGATTCTCTTCCGAAAAATCGCCAAAAGCAGTAACTACGCCGACGCAGCACTTCTCGTTTCCTTCTTCGTTTTTATCTCCATTCCTGCCCTTCTGACAGACAATGATGAAATCTCTATCACAGAGAACCGCACATTGGCAAAGAAACCAGAAGTGAAGAAAATCGGAGCAATCAACACCTACGGACGCGACTACGAAAGTTGGCTCAGCGACCATTTTGGCGGTCGTCAATACTTTATCGAACTCAACAACAAAAAGAACGACCTATTTGAAATCTCTGAAGAAAAACACTTTCCGAATGCGTTCTACAGCAGAGACAACTGGATGTTTCTGAAAAGCGACGATAGTTTTCTCAACCTCACACTGTACACCGATGAGGAACTACAAAAAATCACAAACTATCTGAACCAATGTCAACAATGGTGCGACGAGCATAACATCAAGTTCTTTTTCATTATGGGTCCAGACAAAGACAAAATCTACGGTGAATACTACACCAACCGTCTTACCAAATTCCGTCCCGACAGTGAAAGCAGAGCGCAACAACTCTTTAAATATCTAAAAGAGCATAGCAAAATCAAGATTTGCGACCCAACTCAAAAAATCTTGGAAACAAAAGCCCAAAGCGACACCTTGCTTTATTGGAAAAATGACACCCATTGGAATTACTACGGTGCCTATATTGCCTACCAAGAACTCATGAAGATGATGTCTGAAGAAATTGACATTCCGACAGTCTACAAGCCAACTTCTTGGGTTCCCGAAGTTCACTGTCTAGGCGACCTGAATGCATTCTGTCCTACCATTCCTTTAGACTCAACCACACATTACTTCAAACCCGATTTTGATGAGCCAATCTCAGAGACATTTTTGGCACCACCTTACCTTGAAAATATGGAGCCAAGTTCTGATTATATCCACTCCTCCAACCCTAATGGTTGCAAAGGCAGAGTCTTAACCTTAGGCGACTCCTTCTCCAACCCATTACACTTCTATATGGAAAGGACTTTTGAGGATAGCCATTTAATTCGCGTTCACATAGCAGAAAACGATTGCAGACATTTCACGTCAGCCGTCCGACAGTATGTCTTGAACAACAACATCCAATACATAGTCTTCGAATCAACAGAACGGTTCGTGCCTTTGATATTACAATCCAACTTCTAAAAACAGACACCCTCATACATAAAATACAGTGTATGAGGGGATTTGCTAAATCAGTTACAACTCTTCTGAAATCGCATACAAAGGCACATTCGTCAGCCACTCCTCTTCCCGATAGTCATTCATTGACACTCGGTAGGCTTTCTGAGGATGGTTCTCTGTAACAAATTGACGAAGACTTTTGGCATGCACATTGGTCTCCGCTTTCACTTCTATCGGCACTACCTCATCGTCCTCATTCTGTACAAGAAAATCAATCTCCATTGTGCTGTTACTCTTGGCATAATACCACAATTCAACCTTCGTAGCCAATTGTTGAAAGACATACTGTTCCGTCAACGCCCCTTTGAACTCCGTAAATATCTCATTCCCAACGACTATCGTTTTCGATTTCAACCTACACATCGCACCCAATAACCCCACATCCAACAAGAATATCTTGAACGCCGACCGATCTTCATACGCCTTCAAAGGAATTTTAGGTGCTTTCACATTATAAACGATTGACAACAGTCCTGCATTTTTCAGCCATTGAAGCGCGGTTTCATACTCTCTTGCCCTCGCTCCCTTTCGAACCACACCATAAACAAATTTACGATTCACCTTACTCAACTGTGCCGGCACCGAATTCCATAAATCCATAATTCTTGGCACAATCTCCTTCGGAGCATGCTTCGACACATCTCTTTCGTAACTCTTCAATATGTCATTTTGAATGTCTCTCACCTCATTCCAATCACGATTCTGACTGAAACTCAATACCGCTTCTGGCATTCCTCCAACATAGTAGTAATACTTCAACAAATCCCGCAGTTTCCCTGAAAACAGTTGCACCATCTTCCAATCTTTACCTTCCAACACCTTCAGCAGATTCTCTTCCCCCATTGCCAGCATAAATTCTTGAAAACTCATCGGATATAGCGTGAGAAACTGCACTTTCCCAACGGGAAACGACTCTCCCTTGTGCAACTCAATTCCTAATAGCGATCCAGCTACAACAATATGGTATCTTTTTGCATCCTCACAAAAATACTTCAAGGCAGTAAGTCCATTAGTGGCTTCTTGTATCTCATCCAAGAAAATCAACGTGTCCCCCTCCGTACACGTTACACCTGTGGCAGCATTGATAGCTATTATGATACGCTTCACATCAAAATCTTGCTTGAAAAGTCCTCGCAACTCCATCGCACTCTCAAAGTTCAGATACGCCATCTTTTTGTAATATCGTCGTCCAAACTCTTGCACAAGCCACGTCTTCCCAACCTGCCTCGCGCCCTCCACAATAAGCGGTTTGCGATTTACGCGCTCTTTCCACTTTGCTAACTTATTGATAACCAATCTTTCCATACAAAATATCCAAGTTTAATTTCACAAAATATGGACGAATATTCATCTATTTATTCACATTTTAAGGGGGAAATAACAATGCAATATTACACATTTTAAGGGGGAATAACAAGCCAACCATTCACATTTTAAGGGGGAACGATTTTCTCACTCAAAAATTCTTCGTATTCTTCTCTTTATCCTTTATCTTAGTAAATAAAAATTCTTCTTATGAAAAACATCTATTTTCAAGACGAGGAAATCACCGACGACGATCTCTTTTTCGTTTGCAGTATGATTGAACGTGTCGCTCGCCATATCAAGCAACGCAACAAATATGTTGTGAACAAGATCGGATATGACAATTTTCTTCACCTGCTGTCAGTCGCTAATGTTCGCCATTGCATGAACCCTAAGCAAGTGGTCGACGATTGGGTTGCGGACTACCAGTTAGAACAAGATTCCTTCGACATCACAAACGTAGACCCTGACCTCTGCACGATCATCCCTACTCCTTTAGATATGGGGAAAGTCTATATGCGACTTATTCTCCAAACCCGATTGAACGCAGAAGACTACGCTCAAGGCATCCTCCGCGTCTACAACAACGAACTCTGCGAGACCATCAACAACTACAATGGATCCGCCTTCTACGAGCCTTCCTACTTCATCGCCCGCGCTTATTTCGAAGGTGGCTTCTAACCTTCAGCCAACGACAAAAGCGGAAGTTCAGAAGAACCTCCGCTTACATCATATCGTAATTGCCTAATGAATCGTACCGATTAAAACTTTCCTTTATCCTTCAACGGATTACGGTAGTAAATCTTATGCTCAAGATATTCTTGTGTTGCGATCAATGTTGGTTTTGGCAACTTCTCATAGTAACGAGAAATCTCAATCTGCTCACGATTCTCGAACACCTCCTCTAAATTATCATTGTATGAGGCGAACTCCTGAAGTTTCTTCTCCAACTCCTGCTTCATCTCAACCGAGATCTGATTTGCTCGACGTGCAATGATACACACTGTCTCGTAAACATTCCCCGTATCTGCACACATAGCATTCATGTCTCTCGTAATCGTACTGAGCGGAGCATTAATCTTTTTGTAATCCATAATTAACTATATTTTCTCTTTTATCAAAGACCTTATTCGTATTTTTCTAAAAATTTCTGCGAACGCTTGAGGAATCTATCTGCATCCTTCCTGTGTTCACTCATCGGAAACTCTTTCACGAACGTGTAATACTCATCGACCGTGTCTCTATATCGATTCTCTTGCTTCGATTCCACACTCTTCACTGCTTGCATGTACTTCGACTCAAGTATCAAGAAACTAAGTTCCTCCTTGTATTTCGTGTCTGGAAATTTCTTCAATGCATTGCTCGCCGTTACCACAGCAGACAAATAGTTGTTTCCCATATAATCACCCAAGTCATAATACAACTTGGCATTGATATACTCCTTCTCTGCTAACTTCTCCTGCATTTCCGTCAACATTTTCACTACCTCGGGCATTTTATTGCTCTTCGGATAGGTCTGAGAAAACAACAAAAACTCGTCAATCGCCTTCTGTGTACTATTCTGGTCTAACTTCACATCTGGAGAATTCTTATAATAACACATTCCAATGTAGAACCGCGCATCTTCAGCATACTCCCCAGACGGATATCCTTTACAATATGCCGAGAAATAGCTTTTTGCCATTGTATACTCCTTATTGTTATAACGAGCCATCGCCAACGTGTAGAGACCTTTCTCTCCTTTCGTAGTTCCTCTCATACTAGGAACTACAGACTCAAGCAAAGTGGCACTCTTGAAATAATCCTCTTTCTCATAATACTCAAAAGCCTTCTCGTATTTTAATTCTGCGTCCTCGCTCTTCGTCAATTTCGTAAACTCACCACACGACGAAAGACACAAAAAAAAGAGCGACAACAATGCCACCACCGTTGCTCTCTTGAGAAAAAAATAATTATATGCCTTTTCTCCGTTCATATTGACTTGCAAATTTATAAGTTTCTTGTTAAAAAGCAAACGGATTTTTGCAATAATTATTGAATAATAGAGATGGAAGAAAACGAACATCGCACGCTATCCAAATTTTATCAACACTAATTCCTCTCTCCTAATTCCTCATTCACGACCCACTCCCCAATAGTCCCCGTCTCCGAAGAGAAACTACAGCCAATCTTGAAGAGTTTGCGACTGTCTGACGAATATTCACGAGCATAGCTCTTGTCGTTGATTTGTTGCAAAGCCTCTTCTGCCGT
>CAVFXQ010000048.1:0-16760 GCA_963626555.1 Clostridiales bacterium | reverse complement strand
GTTATGAAGGTGAAAACGAAATTGTTTATAGCCGAATTAAAGGCAAAACTGTATGATTTATAGTTGGAATAGCATTATCTATGATGGCTAAAGGACTGTAAGGTACCAGTAGTAGCATGCAGAAGAAAAGGTCGCAATTAGAAGGAAAAATGTTGTATTTGAAAAAATCACAAAAGAAACTGCAATATATTATAAGAAAATCCGTTAATGAGATGAACAATAACCAAAATTCAATTTTTATGAAGATTTTATTTTCTACAATCTGCATTATGTTGTGCAGTTTCACATTGATGGCAAAGCCTAAAGTTCCTCAATTCGTGAGAGAAAAAGCCAATGTGGTGGTGAACATTGATTTTTCCAAGGCGACATGGGAGAAAAAACAGAGTTTCAAGGATTGGTGTGGCGATGCCTACGATGAGCGTGTTTCCATCTCTAACGAAAGTTTCAAAAAATCTCTTGGCAAGGAGTACAAAAGTCTAACGGTAGTTGGATCAAAGGCGGATGCAAAGTACGAAATCAACGTGTACGTTGACAACCTCAAACGCAAGACAGAGATGAACGGTGAGTACGAATTCAAAATCTATGGCAAAATTGATGTCGTAGATGTAAAAAGCGGTAAGATTGTCTATACCTATAAAGCAAAGGGTGTTGATGGTGGTGATGATTACAACGAAGACGTTTGCCTTGCTAAGGTTTTTGACGAGTTGGCGGACGAAATGGTTGATTAGTTAGCATAGTACATAAACTTTCTATGATGAAAGTTTATTCAAGAGGTTTCCATGATGAGAAAATTTTATCATGGAAACCTTTTGATTTTGTATTCGCTATATTTTCTACGCTTTTGCTACGAAAAATGTGCGAAGATTTGCCATTCGGTGAGATTAATCGTAATTTAGCAAGCAAATTGTGTTTGAAAAATAATATATAATTATATGGCTGAGAATACGGAAGAGAAGGAAGAGAAAAAAAGTCTCAACTTCATTGAAGAGATGATAGAAAAAGACCTTAGCGAGGGCAGGAATCATGGTCGTGTGCAGACTCGTTTCCCTCCGGAGCCTAATGGTTACCTTCATATTGGTCATGCGAAGGCTATAGCGTTAGACTTTGGTATGGCGAAGAAGTATGGAGGTGTCTGCAATCTTCGTATGGACGATACGAATCCACAGAAGGAAGACACTGAGTATGTTGAGGCTATCAAGCGCGACATTGAGTGGTTGGGCTTCAAGTGGGGTAAAATTCTTTATGCATCCGACTATTTTCAGCAATTATGGGATTTGGCTGTTGAACTGATTAAGCGGGGCAAAGCATACGTTGATGAGCAGACGAGCGAACAGATTGCTCAGCAAAAGGGTACGCCGACACAGCCTGGTACGGAGTCGCCCTATAGAAATCGTCCAGTTGAGGAGAGTTTACGCCTCTTCAACGAGATGAACTCAGGAAACATGGAGCCTGGCAAAATGGTGCTTCGTGCTAAGATTGATATGGCAAACTCAAATATGCACTTTCGTGATCCTATCATGTATAGGGTGCTTAATATGCCTCATTGGCGTACAGGCAACAAGTGGAACGCCTACCCGATGTACGACTATACTCATGGTCAGTGCGACTATTGGGAAGGTGTAACCCACTCACTTTGTACGTTGGAGTTCGTGCCTCATCGTCCGCTCTATGACCTCTTCGTGGATTGGGCTAAAGAGGTGGCAGGCGATTTGCCATTAGACGATAACCGCCCACGTCAGACGGAGTTCAATAAACTCAATTTGACGCATATTCTTCTTTCCAAGAGAAATCTTTTAATTCTTGTGAAAGAGGGTGTCGTTAATGGATGGGACGACCCTCGTATGCCTACTATCAGTGGCTTCCGTCGTCGTGGTTATAGTCCTGAAAGTATTATCAATTTTATTGATAAAATTGGCTACACAAAGTTTGATGCTCTGAATCAGATGTCGTTGTTTGAGTCGGCTGTTCGTGATGATTTGAATAAGCGTGCACTTCGTGTCAGTGCGGTACTTGACCCTATCAAGTTGATTATTTCCAACTTTCCAGAAGGCGAAGTACAGAAGTTGACGGCACAGAATAACCCTGAAAATCAAGAAGATGGAACACATACAGTGGAGTTCACTCGCGAGTTGTGGATTGAGCGAGAGGACTTTATGGAGGATGCGCCAAAGAAGTTTTTGCGCTTAGGACCAGGCAAGGAAGTACGTTTGAAGCACTCGTTTATCATCAAATGTCCAGAAGAAGGCTGTGTGTTGGAGCGTGACGCAGAAGGCAATCCGACTGTCATCCAAGCGGAGTACGATCCAATTAGTTTGAGCGGATTAGAGGGGGCGGATCGTAAAATCAAAGGGAAGACGATTCACTGGGTAAGTTGCAACCATTGTTTTGAAGCGGAGGTACGCAATTACGACCGCCTTTGGATGGTAGAGAACCCTCGCGATGAAGTGGCTGCCTATAGCAAAGAGCATGGTAAGGATCGTATAGACATTGAAGATATGAAGCCATTCCTCAATCCGAAAAGTTTGGAGAAGAAAACGGCGTATGTCGAAATGTTTGCTAAGGATTTGAAGCCATTCTCATACGTTCAGTTCCAACGAACGGGCTACTACAATGTTGATCCAGACTCTACAGCAGACAATCTTGTGTTCAATCGTACTGTCGGTTTAAAAGACAGTTGGACGAAGCCTGCTGCGAAGTAAGGAGCGAAGATTAAAAAGATCCGAAAAGTATAAACATTATATTGCCGAAAAAGTCTGACATTCATAGTTGAGGTCAGACTTTTTTCTTTAGAGGAAGTAAAATCAGAAATTGACATACAATGAGAATTCTGTTTATGATATTGTTTTTTGTGATTGTGTTAACGGCGCATGTCTATACCAGCGTGCGGGTGTGGCAGGTTTTACCTGTTGTCCCATGGCTGAAATGGCTGTCTACGGTAGTGTATAATCTCTTGTTCGTGTGCCTCATTCTCTTTGGCATGATGACGTTCACAACGGGTAAGATTGGTACGTTCGGACTTAGCACTATTATCTATGAGATGGGAACGTCGTATATTTTTATTTTACTCTACGCTACGATTCTCTTTGGTTTATACGATTTGTTGCGCTTAGTGCATGTGTTGCCAAAGGATTTCTTGCATGAGAATTGGGTGGGGGCGATTGCCACTATAGGTTTGCTATTCTTTGTTTTTCTCTATGGAAATATCCATTATAAGATGAAATATAAGGAGACGTTGACGGGTGAAACAGAGAAAGCCATTGCACATCCTTTGAAAGTGGTATTTCTGAGCGATTTGCACTTAGGATATCACAATCAGAGGGCAGAATTAGCACGTTGGATTGATCTTGTCAACGAAGAGAATCCCGACATAGTTTTGACAGGTGGCGACGTTATTGATTTTAGTGTCACACCATTGTTGGAGAAAGGTGTGGCAGAGGAGTTTCATCGACTGAAAGCTCCTGTCTACGCTTGTTTGGGCAATCATGAATATTTGGCAGGAGTGAATAAGGCGATGAGATTTTATGAGAGTGCAGGAATTAATTTGTTAAAAGATGGTGTGGCTCAACTCACAGATCTGGGAGTTGTCATCATTGGTAGAGATGATAGAAGCAACAGTGGTCGTAAGCCTTTATCTATGTTAATGAGGAATGTTAATGAGGAGCAATACACAATCGTATTAGACCATCAGCCTTATCACTTAGAAGAGGCTGAGGCTTGTGGCGTAGACTATCAGCTGAGTGGACATACCCATTATGGGCAGGTCTGGCCTATCACCTGGTTGATTGATGCTATGTATGAAGATGGCTATGGAGCTTATCAGAAAGGCAAGACACTTTATTATGTCAGTTCTGGAATGGGCATTTGGGGAGGAAAATTTCGCATAGGAACGCGTTCTGAGTATGTTGTGTTAGAGATTAGCAAGAAATGATGCTGAATGGCTTGATTTCGCTTAATAGGGGTTGATATGTTGATGTCAACCCCTATTTGTTTTCGTTCTTAGCCCATTGAGAGGGCGACATTCCGAATTTCTCCGTAAAGCAGGTGCTGAAATATTTTGGATCAGAGAAACCGACAGCGTAGGCGGTTTCAGCCACAGAGCGGCCGCATTCTCTCAGAAGTGTTGCGGCATAGTCTAAGCGAACCACTTTGATATATTCGGAAGGGGAACAACCAGTGATGTTTTTCATCTTACGGAAGAGTTGCACGCGGCTGAGGGCAGTCTCCGAGGCAAGAAACTCCACGGTGAGTTCGCTTGAGGAGATGTTCTTTTTGATAACGTCGTTGATAGATTGAATGAATTGGTCGTTGATTGTGGTAGGTAGTTCCGATTCGCTCTTCTGCAAAAGCAAGTTGCGGTGGAAGTTGCGTTGGAGTTCCTTATTATGGAGGATTGTTTCAATCTTTGCCTTTAAGATTAATCGGTTGAAAGGCTTTGTCATATAATCGTCTGCGCCTGTTTTCAAACTTTCCACCTGATTAGATTCCGAATCTTCGGAGGTGAGTAAGATGACAGGTATGTGTTGTGTCAGGGGGTCTGTTTTGATGAGCTGACAAAGTCTTCTGCCGTTCATTTTTGGCATTATGACATCTGAGACGATAAGGTCTGGAAGTTCCTTTTGGGCGATATCTAAAGCAACTACTCCGTTGTTGGCTGTCTTGAGGTCGTAGGTGGATTTGAGAAGTTCGCTGAGGAAGAGAAGAATCTCTTCGTTATCGTCAACGAGGAGAATTTTCTGCCGTCTTTCTGGATTAGATGGCAGACTTTCAATAGAGAATGTTTTTTCTGTGTCTACGCATCCGTTTTTGGTACCTTTAGGGAAAGAAATTGAGATATGAGTGCCTTTCCCCAATGTGCTATTGATATGGATTGACCCTTTGTTTATTTCAATCAGTCGGAGGCATATCTTCATGCCTAATCCAGAGCCGGACTCGTTATTGGTCCCGAATGTGCTCTCATTTAGTTTCCCATTGAGGATTTTATCACATTGCTCTTGTGTCATGCCTACGCCATTGTCTTGAATAGACCAAAGAATAGAATCATTTTTTTCGGTACAGAGAATGGCGATTTCTCCCTCGCTGTGGGTGAATTTGATAGCGTTGTTGAGTATGTTTCGGATGATGGTCGACACCATTCGATAGTCAATATGTGCGTAATGTTGGCATTCGTTTTTAAAAGTTAAATTGATATGTTTTTCTTGGAGGTTGTCTTGTAAAAGAGTGATACATTCTTTAGTCAAGATGTTCATAGAGGCATCTTGAGGGGAATAGAAAATTCGGTTGTTTTGAAGACGAGCCCATTCGAGCAGGTTCTCCATTTGCGACTGCAACACTTTAGACGACTTATACACATGTTTTATAATTGTGTTTTCTGGCTCGCTTTCGTTGAGCAGAGAAAGATTGCCGACGATGGAGGTGAGTGGATTTCGAAGGTCGTGTGCAATGACAGAGATGATTCTGTCTTTTGTTGTGATGGTTTTGTCTAACTTTTGATTTTGTATTTCAAGGTTTTCTTTTTGTTTTTGGATTTCTTTGTTTCTGCATTGCAGTTCATCGGTACGTTGGTTGATGAGGTTCTCAAGTTTGGCGTTGTTTTTGCGGAGGACAGATTCTCGCAAAACGACGATTAAAATGACACAGACGACAAGGGCACAGCAGGCGATGATTTTGAACCACAGGGTGTTCCACCAGGGCTGTTTCACGATGACGGTGAGAGGTTTGGAGAAGAAATCGGTTTTAGCATTGACGGTAGTTGCTTTCACCTGAAATGTATATACGCCTGGGTTGAGGTTGGAGAAGTAGGTGTTGCGTTGGTTTATAGGGTCAGACCAGTGGTTGAACTCGCTTCCTTCCATTCTGTATTGGTAGCGTACGTTCTCCACGTTGTCAAGGTCGACGCAGCAGTATTGGATGTTGAAGTCGTTTTCGTCATGGTCGAGGACAATGGTGTCGGTGAATGTTAGCATTTGCTTCAGCACATGCGAAGACTCTATTTCTTGTTTTATGCCCTTGATGTATAGTTGTTCAAGAAAAACTTTGGGTTCGGACGGCACTTCTAAGGTTTTGTTGACGTTGAACATAAAGAAACCGTTGTTGGAGCCGACATAGAGGTATTCTCCGTTTCGGAACATAGATGCAGGAGAGAAAGCGTGTCCGCAGAGGTCGCTTTGCATATTGAAGCGGTAGGAGGTGCTGTCAGTAGGGTTTATTCTGATGATTTCATTGGCAGAAGTAACCCAAAGGTTGTGATTGATATCTTCGCAGATGGCATAAAGGTTTAGAGGTAGCTTATACGCTTTTGTCTCGTTGATGAAAGTTTTTTTTGTCTCATCTAAACGGAACAGACCGTTGTTAGCGGTTACGAAATGGATGTTTCCTTTTGAGTCTTCCATTGACATACGAACCTCGTTTTGTAGTCTTTCGGAGGTGATTTCTTCTATTGGGAATTGATGGATTATGCCATCTTTGTAGCAGATGACACCCTCGCTGGTGCAGAGCCAAATACGTCCTTTTGAGTCTTTCATCAGGTGGCGGGTCCACTGAGGGGTGAGCAACGAGAAAATTTTCTCATTGCAGTTGTAGCGATTGTCTATCTTATCGGTACGAGTGTCCAAACGGCAGATACCACCTCCATCGGTAGCTATCCAGACGTATGGCGTGTCTACTAAAACATCACGCAGTCGATTGGATGTGAGTCCGTTCTTGTCGTTAGGGTTGTAGTCGTATGATTTTGTTGCATGTGTTTTTGAATCGTAGTAGAAGAGGCAATGTTTCTCGTTTCCCCATGTCGCGATCCAGTATTTATTAGGTTGTAAGGCCTTGTGAATATCAAGGATGACATTGCCGAATTGGGGCTTTTTAATGAATTCGGCACGATCTTTATTGAATTCTAAAACGTTTATGCCACCGCCATCCGTACCGATGATAGGAGTGCCGTTGTGTTCTTCGAAGCAGGTGACGGCATTGTGAGAGAGTGAGCGGTCTACACCTTCTAATTTTTGATAAAGACGAAAAGCATCTACGTTTCGGTTGTAGAGGAATAGCCAATAGTGGTGGCTTCCGAGCCAGATGTTATGTTCGTGGTCTTCGTATATACAACTGACAGTCATTTGTTTAACACCAGATGGATAAAAGAAAATGGGATGTGCAAAGTCCTTTTGTTCAAGACTGTATTCTACTATCCGACCATTAATAGAGCCGATCCATACGTTGTGTCGAGAGTCTTCAAAAAGAGAGAATACGTTATTGTTTTTAAAATAGTGAGGGTGTGTTTTATTTGAAAATATTTGAGAATCAGATGTTTTTATGTTGTATATAATCAATCCTTGGTCGTCTGTTCCGATGAATAGATTTTGGTCTGAAGTTACCAGTAAGGTTCGGATGTGATAAAGGTTGTACGTTTTGTTTTTGTTGCACAAAGAGATTTTCTCCGCTGCTCGTGTATTTTTGTCAAATCTAATTAGACCCTCGTTTTCGTTTCCAAGCCAGATGCAATTTTTGTCTACTGCTAAGCATAGGGTTCCCATCATTGGAAACACTTCAAAAATTTCACCTTCAGGATTGAGGTGGATCAGTTCAAAATAGTTGGCAGTCCAAAGTGTACCGTCGCTATCTTCTTGAATGTCGATGAATGAGTTGATGGTTAGTTTTGATTCGTCAATTCTATGGAATCCGTCTGTGTATTTGTTGTGAAGGATGAGTCCGTTGTCAGTGCAAATCCAAAGTCGTTTTTGCGAGTCGTATAGGAGTTTGCTACAGTTGTTGTTTGGGAGGGAGTTGCAGTTGTTTTTATTCTGAATAAATTGTTCGTATTCGTATCCGTTGAAGCGATACAATCCGTTTTCTGTGGCAATCCAAAGGATTCCGTTTTCATCTTCAGCGATGCTGTTGATGTTATAGTAGGGTGTGTACAACTGCGTTCGAAAGGGAGTAAACCTCGAAGTCGTCTTCATAGCTGTTGCTACAGCGCACGAAAGTATCAATATTAGCGTGTAATAAATGCGCATCATAATACTGTTATGTCAGGAAACTATATACAAAATAAGGTGTCGCAAAGGTACGAGAAAGAAAACGATTATTAGGAAAAAATATTTGTAATTTTGCGCAAATAGTGTGTAAATGTGTAATCGGAGAAAATAGTGTCTGGGATGGGTGTTTTGTTTATTCGTAATGTAATGTTAAATGGAGTTCGGACGAATATCCGAATTTCAGGCAATCGTTTTTCGGAAATTGGTGAGTCAATTTGTCCTTCTCAGGACGAAGAGGTGCTTGAAGCGGATGGTTTCGCTGTCGTTCCTCCTTTTTACAATGGGCATACCCATGCGGCGATGACATTGTTGCGAGGTTATGCTGATGATATGGAGCTGTTCACTTGGCTCAACGACCATATTTGGCCGTTAGAAGCTAAATTAACGCCAGAAGACATTTATGCGGGCAGTCGGTTGGCTATCTTGGAGATGATTAAGAGTGGGACGGTCTTTTTCAATGACATGTATGATTTTATGCCAGAGACGTTTCGTGCGGCGGATGAGATGGGTGTCCGTGCCGTATTAGGTGTTCCTTTTATGGATTGGATGGGAGAAGAGGGCGTTTCTGCTCGTATGAAATTTGTTGAGGAGTATCATGGAAAATCTGCGAGAGTGAGAGTGGCAGTTGCGCCTCACGCTCCTTATACGGTGAGTGAGCCGTTGTGGATTCGTTGTTCTGAGGAGTCAAAAAAATTAGGCGTTCCGCTTCATTTCCATTTGTCTGAAACGGCAAAGGAGGTGAGCGATTGCGAGGCAGCGCATGGGTTAACCCCTGTTCGTTGGTTAGACAAGTTAGGAATTTTAGGTCCGAATTGTGTGGCGGCCCATGTGGTGCATGTAGATGACGAGGAGATGGATATACTGAAGAGACGTGGTGTGGCAGTTGTTCACAATCCTGTTTCTAATATGAAGCTTTCGTCGGGTTATTTCAAAATGAAGCCGATGTTGGACAAAGGCTTAAGAGTGTTGATTGGTACGGATGGTTGTTCATCTAATAATAATTTGGATATGCAGGAAGAGGCGAAGTTTGCGGCTATGATGGCAAAATGCAACTATGGGCCGGAGACGTTCCCCGTGAAGCAGGTTTTGCATAGTTGCACCCTTGAGGGGGCAAATGTCTTTGGTGTGGATGGTGGCGAGATAGCAGTTGGAAAATTAGCAGATGCGCTACTTATTGACCTCAACAATGAGCGTTTTGTGCCCAACCATAGTTTTGAGTCGAATTGGATTTACGCATCTACTTGCGAAGCCATTGACACCATGATTTGCGATGGGAAAGTGATTATGCACCACCGAAAAGTGAAAGATGAAGACGAGATTATCGCTCAAGCGAAAGAGAGGTGTCAGATGCTTCTGTGTAGAAAAGTCAAGTAATAAATAATAAAAAGATATAAAACAAAACAAATATAATTTTATGAAGGAATTGCTATTCTCCATTAAAGATATGTTAATAAACATAGGTATTCTTCGTGGAGATGATGGGACACAAGATTGTCTTATTTCAATTGTTTTGATTGCGTTAGTTGCGTGGTTGTGTGATTATGTCTGTCGACGAGTTGCCTTGTTGTTGTTACACATTCATGCGAAGATTAAGAAGCGGTCGAAGGAGGATTCTGAGCAATATAGGAAATTGTTGTCATCAGTGGCTGCAATTGTGCCTGCTGTGTTGATTAATATTCTTTTGCCGTTGGCTTTGGACCAAGGTTCAAGTCTGCATATTTGGATAGAGCGTATGTGCAATGTCTACATCGTAGTGATGACGACGATGTTTCTTTGCAAATTGTTAGATTTCATTTATTCGGAGTATGTCAAGAAAAGGGTAAAAAATCTACCAGTCAACATCATCTTTCAGATTATCAAATATATGTTGATTATCATTGCGATGATTATCTCGTTTAGTGTTATTTTAGATAAGTCGCCAAACACGTTGCTCACTGGTGTCGGAGCCTCTGCGGCTGTCTTGTCATTAGTCTACAAAGACACATTGGTAGGATTGGTGTCTGGAATACAGTTGATGGGGAATAAAATGCTTTCGGTGGGCGATTGGATTACGGTGCCGAAATGCAATGCAGATGGTATTGTTCGCGAAATCACCCTCAATACGGTAAAGATTGAAAATTGGGATAAGACCACGGTTACCGTTCCTCCCTCTACCCTATTGAGCGACTCGTTCCAGAATTGGAGAACAATGCGTGAGGCGGGTCGTCGTCGAGTGAAGCGTGCCATTAACATAGATATGCACAGTATTCGCTTCTGCACATCTGAGGAGATTGTAAAATACAGAAAAATTGAATTCTTAAAGCCCTTTTTTGAAGCCTATGACAAGAAAAATAATATAAAAAAAGAGGATGGGAACGAAACGAAGATGTTAGAGAATTTTGATCCGATAGCCGAGGGGGCAAGGGGTTATCAAGAATCGATCAATAACCTTCAACTTTTCACAGCCTATTTGGAACAGTATATGAGGTCGTTGCCGGTTTTTTGTGGGGATTGTGAAAATTTCATTCGTCAGTTGGCTCCGAATGAAAATGGCTTACCATTGGAAATTTATTTCTTCAGTAGCGAGATACGTTGGGCAAAATATGAGAAAATTCAATCAGATGTGTTGGCGTATGTCTTGGCGGCAGTCAATTATTTTGACCTGTCTGTTCTACAACGCTGTACGGGAAATGTAGACGAAAAAAAGAAATGATTTTAATATATTAACAAATTAAACGCAATAATGATTTCTTTTAATCGTAGAAAGAGTAGTATATTTTAAATCAAAAGAGTATGATAATTAGGAAGATACAGCAGGTAGTAGCGTTGTTGACGTGTGTTTTGATTTTTGTCGCAGTGGCCATTCAACATAACCAGAAAGTGATGGGGGTCGAGTTGAACGAGGTTGCCAAGGATTCGGAGACTCCTCAAGCCGTTCAGATTAGCAATGATACGATTGCTACGGAGGCAGATGGCACGATAGTGGTAAACACGATGCCTTTGGGCAAAGAGAAGAAAATCGTTGGGTATGCAGGGTTTGTGCCGTTGAAGATATACGTCAAGGATGGGGTTGTGCAGAAAGTTGAGGCATTGGAGAATAGCGAGACTCCTGATTTTTTCAACAATGCGAAGTCTATCATAGACAGTTGGAATGGCAAGACAGTGGACGAGGCTTTGGCTTTGAAGGTGGATGCTGTTTCAGGAGCTACGCTTTCGTCTAATGCGATAAAAAAGAATGTAAAAGTGGGTTTGCAATACCTTCAGCCATCGTTAGCGTCGGCTGATGAAGGCGAGATTGTTTTGGGAGCGAAGGACATTGCAGCATTGTTTGTCGTATTGCTTTCTGTGGTTGTGCCGTTGTTTGTGAAAAACCGCAAGATACGCATTGTGCAATTGGTATTAAATGTCGTTGTGTTGGGCTTGTGGAGTGGCACGTTTCTCTCCTACTCGCTGCTTGTCAACTATTTTGAGAATGGATTCCACTCGTTGATTGCAGTTATTCCAATTATTATGTTTATCGCTGCCTTTGTATTTCCTTTGTTTGGGAAGAAGAGTCATTACTGTATGCAAGTATGTCCATTTGGGTCGGCGCAGGAGTTGCTGGGCATTCCGTGCAAGAAGAAGTTGAAATTAGGGGCTCAGACGTTGAAGGTGTTGGATGGCTTCCGAAAGTTGCTTTGGGCAGTGTTACTTTTGCTATTGATTACAGGCATCTATTCGGAGTGGATGAACTATGAGCTGTTCACGGCGTTTATGTTCCAGTCGGCTTCGTTGGGAGTGGAGATTGCGGCGGTGTTGTTTTTGGTTTTATCTATTTTTGTGCCACGTCCTTATTGTCGCTTTGTCTGTCCGATGGGAACAATGGCGAAGATAGTCAATGAGGCATAGCGAAGTGTGAATTTCAAATAAAAATCATTAAACTATCCAAATAATATGAAAATTTCAGTTCTATTAAATGTTGTATTGGCGTTGGCAGTTGTAATTTTATCTGTCAGGTTGGTGAAGAGTTCAAGTTGTGAAGCATCCGAAGGGAATAATGCAACGGTTGAGGCTCAGCAAGAGGCTGTGTCAAGCGATGTTCAAAATGTTGATTTCAAGGATGTTGATATCAGATCAGATTTTGATGTGAATCCGTTTAATTTCTTCACGGGCGATGGTTTGTTGTTATGTGCGGGCGATAGCGTGTCAAGCAATGCGATGACGATTGGTTGGGGAGGTTTGGGTACACTTTGGGGCAAGTCGGTAGCCACCGTTTATGTGCGTAATGGCAGATATACTTACGGATTTATGGAGAAGACTAAGTATTTTACAATTATGGCTTTCAGTGATAAAAATGTGCTTCACTATATGGGAACGAAGAGTGGACGCGATGGCGACAAAGCGGCAGCGTTAGGTCTTCATACTTTATACACGGAGAATGGAACGCCTTATTATGCGGAGGCGGACATGGTGATGGAGTGTCGAACAATGTACGATCATCTTTATACTGCATCCGATTTTCGTGATGATGTGCCAGTAGAGATGTATAAGAATGGAGCCGCAGACGGTGGAATTCACGCAGAGTATATTGGTGAAGTGGTAAAGGTGATTAAGAAATAGATTAAGGTTATGGTGACGACCTTAGTAAACAGTTGGAATTATGGCAAGTGAGATAGTACTGATAAACATACATGGTGATGATAGGCCATGGGTAACAGCCTCTATCACAGAGATTTTAGGCAGATACAACGCTAAGATTTTAGATATTGGACAGGCGGATATTCATCATACTCTGTCGTTAGGTTTTTTGGTGCAGATAGATGACAATGCGCAGTCGGGTTCTATTTTCAAGGACATACTTTTCAAGTGTTACGAAATGGATGTGCAGGTGCATTTCACACCAATTTCGCTTGATGAGTATGGCGACTGGGTGGCGCGGCAAGGGAAAGGACGCTATGTCGTAACGATGTTGGGTCATGTGATTACGGCGCGTCAGATGTCGTTGGTGGCAAAGGCGGTGGCAGAACAGTCGATGAACATTGACTCTATCAAACGACTGACGGGTCGTCCATCGCTAAGCGACGACTATGAACATGAGCGTTCGTGCGTAGAGTTTTCTGTACGTGGGGACGACATTGACAAAGGTAAATTGAGCGCTAAGTTTATGGAGATTTCAGCTCAGGAGAGTGTAGATATCTCATTTCAGAAAGATGATTTGTATCGTCGTAATCGTCGTTTGATTTGCTTTGATATGGATTCTACGTTGATTAAGACGGAGGTGATAGACGAGTTGGCAGATCGTGCGGGCGTAGGCGAAGAGGTGCGAAAAATTACCGAGTCGGCTATGCGAGGCGAGATAGATTTCAAGGAGAGTTTTACGCGCAGGGTGGCTTTGTTGAAGGGATTGGATGAGTCTGTAATGCGCGAGATAGCCGAGAATCTGCCCATAATGGATGGGGCGGATCGATTGATGATGGTGTTGAAGAAATGTGGGTTTAAAATCGCTATTCTGTCAGGCGGATTTACCTATTTCGGCAAGTATCTGCAGAACCGTTTCGGGGTGGACTATGTCTATGCTAATCAATTAGAAATTAGGGATGGAAAGTTGACAGGCCGTTATGTAGGCGACATTGTCGATGGCAAAAGAAAGGCGGAGTTGCTTAATCTTATTGCTCAGGTTGAAAAGATTGATTTGGAGCAGGTAATAGCTGTGGGCGATGGAGCCAACGACTTGCCGATGCTCAACCTTGCAGGCTTAGGAATTGCTTTCCATGCCAAGCCAAAAGTGAAAGCCAACGCCCAACAGTCCATCTCTACGATAGGATTAGATGGCATTTTGTATTTCTTGGGATTTAGGGACGTGCATGTGGATGCGCTGTAAAAGAGGTAACAACAATTTTATTATATTTGTAAGAAGAAAAAAATTAACGATATGAAATATCCAATCGGCATACAGACTTTTGAGAAAATCATTGAAGAAGGATATATCTACGTTGATAAAACGGAGATGATCTATTCCCTTGCCCATGGTGGAAGTATTTACTTTTTAAGCCGTCCGCGCAGGTTTGGTAAAAGTCTTTTAATCTCCACTTTGGAGAGTTATTTCTTAGGCAAGAAAGAGTTGTTCAAGGGGTTGGCGATTTCCGACTTGGAGACGGAGTGGAATGAATATCCCGTTTTTCATATTGATTTCAACAGTGACGATATCACAGAACCGAATGTGCTGGAGAAAACAATCAACTTCTATATTGAGGGCTGGGAAAAGGATTATGGGATAGAACGAGATGAGAGTATCGGACTTGGACGACGCTTCGCACAAGTTCTGGCGGTTGCCCATGAGAAGACAGGCAGAGGGTGTGTTGTCCTTGTTGACGAGTACGATAAACCGCTGTTGGACGTTATGGATAGTGGATTGATGACGGTTGTGAATGGTAATAAGATGACCGTAGAAGACAAAAACCGAGAGACTTTGAAGGCGTTCTATTCCACTTTCAAAACGGCGGATAAAGATTTAAAATTTGTCTTCTTGACGGGTGTTACGAAGTTTTCGCAAGTTAGTGTGTTTAGTGGCTTTAATCAGCCGGACGACATAAGTATGGACCGAGAATATGATACGATTTGTGGTATCACGGAAGAAGAGATTGATGAGTATTTTACTGAGTCGGTTGCTGAGTTGGCTGAGGATAGAGGTGTTAAGCCGTCTGATATTCGCAGGTTACTGAAGAAAACGTATGATGGTTACCATTTTAGCAAGCGCATGCGAGAGGTTTACAATCCATTTAGTTTGCTGAATGCATTCAAGAAGAAGGATATTGGCGACTATTGGTTTAAAACAGCCACGCCTACTTATTTAGTACGCCTACTTGAACAGTGTCATGATGGAGTGGATGAACTTGCGGGGAAATATTATTCAGAAAGTCTCTTTTATGAGTCTAAGGCAAACTCGATTTCTCCGTTGCCAATTATCTATCAGAGTGGTTATCTCTCCATTAAAGGCTATGATTCTGAGGATAATACTTATTTGATAGATTTCCCGAACAATGAGGTAAAACGAGGTTTTGTATCGCTTATTGCAGGCAGTTATTTCAAAAAAGAGATAGAATTAGATAACACGATTACCACCCTCAACAAGTGCCTCCGCAGTGCCGATTTAGACAAGTTCCGGGATGTCCTCACAGCGTTTCTTGCCAGCATTCCTTACACTATGCGCGACCAAAAGGCAACGGAGAGACATTTCCACTACACGTTCTATCTCATTCTTCGTTTGATATCCACCTACCTTGTCTACACTGAGAAATGCCAGTCGCAAGGGCGAGTGGACTGTGTGATTGAGACAAAAGACAACATCTATATTTTTGAGTTTAAGCTTGACGGCTCTGCCACCGAAGCCCTCCAGCAAATCAGCGACAAAGGCTATGCCCAGGAGTATGTGGACGATAGTCGACGCCTCTTCAAAGTAGGCTGTGTGTTCTCGTCGGAGACGGGAACCGTGGGGGAATGGAAGGTGAATGAGGAATTTTTGTCAAAACGCAAAAAAGAGGCGATATGAAATATCCAATCGGCATACAGACTTTTGAGAAAATCATTGAAGAAGGATATATCTACGTTGATAAAACGGAGATGATCTATTCCCTTGCCCATGGTGGAAGTATTTACTTTTTAAGCCGTCCGCGCAGGTTTGGTAAAAGTCTTTTAATCTCCACTTTGGAGAGTTATTTCTTAGGCAAGAAAGAGTTGTTCAAGGGGTTGGCGATTTCCGACTTGGAGACGGAGTGGACTCCATACCCTGTGATGAAGATTAGTTTTGGTTCTGGTCAGTTTTCTAATCCGTCGACGGTAGAGGAGGTTATTGACGCTACTCTCTCGGAATGGGAGGAAAAATACGGATTAGAAAAGAGAAACGAAGATTACGGAATCCGGTTTAGAAGTGTGTTGAAGCAGGCACATGAAAAATTTGGTTTGCCCTGTGTGGTGTTGATTGACGAATATGATAAGCCTCTACTCGACGTAATGGATAGTGGAGAGTATGTAGAGAGAAATGGTGTGAAGATTTCGTTGGAGGATAACAACAGAGAAATTCTGAAGAACTTCTATTCCTCGCTGAAGGATGCGGATGCCGACCTCCGGTTCGTCTTTCTGACAGGAGTAACAAAATTTGCCCAGGTCAGTATTTTCAGCGGACTAAATCAGCCAGAAGACATCAGTATGGACGAGAGATATGCGGCGCTTTGTGGCATCGCGGAAGAGGAGATTGATAAATATTTCTCAAAGTCTGTTGCGGAGATGGCGAAAAGCAAAGAAGTGTCGTATCAGAAGATGAGAGACGACCTGAGGGATAAATATGAGGGTTACCATTTCAGTCGGGGTAAGGTGGGTGTTTATAACCCCTTCAGTCTGCTGAATGCACTGAAGAAGGAGACCATCGACGACTATTGGTTTAGCACAAGCACTCCAACCTACTTAATTCGCCTTCTTAGCCATTGCGACGAAGATATAGATGAATTAGCAGGTCAGTATTATTCGAAGCAGCAATTCTATGAATATAAGGCAGATTCAGAGACTCCACTTCCGATAATCTATCAGAGTGGCTACCTTACGATCAAAAACTATGACACAGAGGATGATATGTTTCTGCTTGATTTCCCGAATGGAGAGGTGAAAAGAGGGTTTATTTCGTTGTTAGCAGGGAAGTATTTCAATCAAGAGAATAAACTGTCAAGTAAGATTACCACCCTCAACAAGTGCCTCCGCAGTGCCGATTTAGACAAGTTCCGGGAT
>CAVFXQ010000047.1:0-18170 GCA_963626555.1 Clostridiales bacterium | reverse complement strand
CAATATGGACGTTGACTTAATACCCCCCTTGGCGGAAAGAGTTCGACCAAAGAGTTTGGATGAATATGTAGGCCAGAAGCATTTAGTTGGCGAAGGAGCTGTGCTACGCAAGATGATTGATTCTGGACGCATATCTTCGTTCATATTGTGGGGACCTCCAGGAGTCGGGAAAACCACCTTGGCAGGGATTATCGCAAAGAAGTTAGATCGACCGTTCTACACGCTTAGTGCGATAAGTTCAGGAGTGAAAGAAGTACGCGAAGTAATAGACAAAGCCAAAGAAGCGAGATTGTTTCACCCTCACCCTCCTATTCTCTTCATAGACGAGATTCATCGGTTCTCAAAAGCGCAACAAGATTCACTTTTGGGGGCTGTTGAGCAAGGTGTTGTTATATTGATAGGAGCGACTACGGAAAATCCGTCGTTTGAGGTCATCACTCCCCTTTTGTCGCGTTGTCAAGTCTATGTGCTGAAACCACAATCCAGCGACGATTTGATGGCTTTAGCAAACAGGGTGATAACAACAGATAAAGTCCTCAAGGAGAAAAAGATCTTCTTAGATGAGACGGAGGCTCTTTTACGATTTTCAGGAGGAGATGCTCGAAAACTACTGAACATCATTGAATTGGTCGTAAATTCAGAAGAAAAACAGGCTGAGATACACTTTACCAATCAGAAAGTAACGGAGCGACTGCAAGAGAATCCCAATGCGTATGACAAGAATGGAGAGATGCATTACGACATCATTTCGGCCTTCATCAAGTCAATACGAGGTAGTGACCCAGATGGAGCGATTTATTGGTTAGCTCGTATGGTAGATGGCGGAGAAGACCCAAAATTCATTGCGAGAAGGTTAGTGATTTCGGCCTCGGAAGATATAGGGTTAGCCAATCCGAATGCGTTGCTTTTGGCAAATGCCTGTTTTGAAACAATACAGAAAATCGGATGGCCTGAGGGTCGCATAACCTTAGCGGAGACGACCATCTATTTAGCCACCAGTCCGAAAAGTAACTCTGCCTACAATGCCATCAATACGGCCATTGCGTTTGTTAAGCAGACAGGGAATTTGCCAGTTCCACTCCATTTGAGAAATGCGCCCACCAAGCTGATGGAAAATTTGAACTATGGTAAAGATTACAAGTATGCGCACGACTATCCCGGACATTTTGTAGTGCAGGAGTTCTTGCCCAACGAGCTCAGTGGCACTCAGTTTTGGAAAGCACAAGAGAATCCATCCGAGAAAAAGATGGCAGACCAAATGAAAAACCTTTGGGGTAATTTGAAAAAGTACTAAATTCGTGATATACGTTTTTTTTATACGTTTAACACTAAAAACATCAATATGAACAGATTTCTTAGTCTGATAATATCCTTTCTATTTATCTCAGGAGCAGTTAATGCGGCAAAAAGTTCAAAAAAAGCGCAAACGGACAGTATTGACAATCATTATGAGGCATTAGCTCGAAATTTGGATCTGTTCAACATTCTCTATAAAGAGCTTGACATGTTCTACGTCGACACAATCAATGCCGAAGAGACCATCCAGAAAGGAATAGATGCAATGCTCAGTGAATTAGACCCTTACACTGTCTATATTCCAGAAAAAGATGAAGAAGACTTCAAATTCATGCTAACAGGAGAATACGCAGGAGTCGGTGCAACCATTGGAAAAGTAAAAGATACCATTTCGTTCATTGAGATATATGAGGGTACACCAGCATATAAAAATGGAATAAAGGCAGGAGATCGCTTGATAGAGATAGATGGAAAATCCACTAAAAATTTGACGGTCAGTGATGTAAGTGAGAATTTACGCGGAGAGAATGGTACACAAGTGAAAATACTAATAGAAGATGCCATCACCCACAAACAGAAAAAATTGACTATTACTAGAGAGAAAATCACTTTACCCACGATTGAATACGCCGACACTTTGAAGAATGGCATCGGATATATACGGTTCTCTAGTTTCACAGAAAATTCGGCTGATCTTTTCAAGAAAGCGTTTTTGGATTTGAAAGAAAAGAAAAAGGCAACTTCACTCATTGTTGATCTCAGAAACAATCCAGGAGGATTATTAGATCAGGCGGTGGACATAGTTAACTTATTCGTTGATAATCAGTCGACTATCGTTTATACGAAAAGTAAAGTAAAGCAGTTGGATGAAGTATACAAAGCCAAGAAAAAGCCAATAGACAAAGATATACCTATCGTTGTTTTAGTGAATGAGAATTCAGCCTCTGCATCAGAAGTATTTGCAGGATCGCTACAAGATTTAGACCGTGCGGTCATTGTTGGAAAGACAAGGACATACGGAAAAGGATTAGTGCAGACCACGAGGGAATTGCCGTTTGGAGGTAAGATAAAAGTTACCATCTCGAAATACTATATTCCAAGTGGTAGATGTGTTCAAGCCATCAACTACGCAAAAAGAGATGAAAACGGAAAAGTTCAGCGTATTCCAGACAGTCTGACGACGGAATTTAGCACTAAAAATGGAAGAATCGTGAAAGATGGAGGGGGAATTATGCCAGACATCATCTCGCCTTCGACACCCAATGTTCCAACAATCGCCTACAAACTATACACAGACAATATCATTTTCAACTATGCCAACCTTTATGTTGCCACACATAGTAAGATTGCGCAACCTAAAGATTTCGTTTTCAACGAATATGAGCAATTTATTGAATATGTGAAAAAACAAAATTTCACCTATAAACTAAAGACAGAGGATGCGTTAGCAAAATTGAAAGAGATTACGAAAGAAGAGGGTTATGCTGAAGTATCAAAAGCAGAATTTGATTCTTTAGAAGCAAAACTTTCACATAACTTAGATAAAGATTTAGTTCATTTTCAAGACATTATCACACGTTTGATAAGTACTGAAATAATGCAACAAGTCTACTTTCAAAAGGGGTTCATCATAGAATCTCTCAAGAAAGACGATGACGTAGAGACAGCCATTCAGACGTTGCAAGACAAAGAGAAATACAACAACATCTTCAAGGTAGAAACCAAATAATTAATGATTTAAGAGTTTAAAGAGAAGATGAAGGCGATGATATTTGCAGCGGGTTTAGGCACACGGCTTAAGCCAATTACCGATACATTACCCAAGGCCTTAGTACCTATTGCAGGTAAGACGCTATTAGAACATGTAGTAACCAAATTAGCCAATGCAGGTTTTGACGAACTCATCATCAATGTGCATCATCATGCCGAAATGATATATTCTTATTTGGAAGAAAAGAAAAATTTCGGGTTGAGGATAGAGATTTCTGACGAACGAGAGATGTTGTTAGACACAGGTGGAGGCATTCGTAAAGCAGCACATTTCTTTGACGATGGGAAACCCTTTTTGGTGCATAATGTGGATATTATCTCTGACGTTGATTTGAAAGAACTTTATCAGAGACATTGCGAGAGCGACAATCTTGCAACTTTGCTCGTAAAACATAGAGACACCGCTCGTTATCTTTTGTTCGACCAACAAATGAAGATGAAAGGATGGACTAATATCAAGACAGGAGAGATAAAATCCCCTATCAAAAATCTGAAAGTCCAAGACTATGACAAATTAGCCTTTTCGGGCATTCACATTATCTCACCAAAAATCTTTCCATATATGATAGACTACCCCACCAAGTTTCCAATTATGGATTTTTATATTGGCAGTTGTGGCAAAATCAACATAGGAGGAGTCGTAAATGACAGGCAGAAGATGATCGATGTAGGTAAGCTTGAGAGTTTAGCTGAGGCGGAAAAGTTAATCAAGTGTTTGATGGGAAACCATTGATAAATAGAAAAAAGAAAGGGGAACATTACTGCTCCCCCTTTTTAGGAATACAATTAAATTACATTAATTCATTTGCTTTAGGGTCTGGTCCATAATCATTCTCACCCTCTGTGCCAGGGAGAACGGAGAAGACGAACAAAACAATAGATCCAATAAAAGGGATAAAAGCAATTAGAATCCACAACCCAGATATATTTATGTCATGAAGTCTTCTTACCCACAGAGCGATGCAAGGAGTCCACAAAACCAAAGAATACAAAATTGAAAAAACGTATGCTGCTGCAATTACCACATAGGTATTGTATACAGAACCATAGAGAATGGCAGCAAAACAAATGATAAAAACAAAAAAATTCACTAAGGAAAACAACCAAAACTCTCTCCGGCGGGCTCTTCCCTCAAAATTTGCATAGTTGTTAAAAATAACATTTTTAAAATTCTCAATCATAATTAAACTTTATTAAAAATAACAAAACAAAAATAGTGTAAAAACTTTTACTATCTTTGCGAAAATTTGTGAAATCGTATTTGTAAAAATTGTTACATGCATAAGGCTGGCTTCGTAAATATAGTTGGAAACCCTAATGTGGGCAAGTCTACACTGATGAACGCGCTTGTTGGCGAGAAAATCTCTATCATCACCTCGAAAGCGCAGACAACTCGTCATCGTATTTTAGGTATTGTGAATGGAGAGGATTTCCAGATTGTCTATTCAGACACACCTGGAGTGTTGAAGCCAAACTATAAGTTACAGGAGTCGATGCTTAGTTTCTCGACCAGTGCTTTGACAGATGCCGATGTCATCCTCTACGTCACAGACATGGTGGAAAAAGCGGATAAAAACGCAGAGTTTTTGGAGAAGGTGAAAAAGCAAAAAGCCCCTGTTATCTTGGTCATCAATAAGATCGATTTGACGAACCAAAAAGATTTGGAGGCTCTTGTTGAAAAATGGGGATCTGAATTACCTAATGCAGAGATTATTCCGATTTCGGCGAAAAACAATTTCAACTTAGACTATCTACTCAAACGTATCAAGGACTTGTTGCCAGACTCCCCTCCATTTTTTGAGAAAGATGCGTTGACCGACAAACCTGCGAGATTCTTCGTCACGGAGATTATCAGAGAAAAGATTCTAACCTCGTATGATAAGGAAATTCCATATTCAGTAGAAGTCGTGGTTGAACAGTTTAAGGAAGATAAGAAACTGATAAGAATAAACGCTGTCATCTATGTAGAACGCGATTCACAGAAGGGAATCATTATCGGACAGGGCGGTAAGATGCTGAAGAAGATCGGTATTGAAGCCAGAAAAGACATAGAGAGTTTCTTCGACAAAAAAGTCTTTTTGGAGATTTTTGTCAAGGTAGAGAAAGATTGGAGAAACAGAGATAAGAAACTAAAAGAATTTGGATATCAGCCTGAATAATAGTGAGTTGTTCAGAAGATTTCCAAAAGACTCTTTATCCACGTAAAGAATCAACAACTAAATCCTAAATAAAATAACATTAAAATGAGTAATTTAGTTGCCATTGTCGGTCGACCTAATGTAGGGAAATCGACATTATTCAATAGATTAACCCAAACACGCCGAGCCATTGTAAATGAAGAAGCGGGGACTACTCGTGACCGCCAATATGGAAAGGTAGATTGGAACGGGCAGGAATTTTCTATCATTGACACAGGAGGTTGGGTGGTCAATTCAGACGATATTTTTGAAGAGGAAATACGTAAGCAGGTGAAGATAGCCATAGAGGAGGCCGATGTGATACTATTCGTCGTTGATGTGATGAGTGGAGTAACAGATTTAGACGACCAAGTGGCACAGATTCTTCGTCAGAACAAGAAGCCTGTGATTTTGGTAAGTAATAAAGTTGACAATACAGAAACACAATACTACTCTGCCGAATTCTATCGTTTAGGTTTGGGTGACCCAATCAATATTTCCTCTATTTCAGGAGCAGGTACAGGAGATTTGTTAGACCTCATCTTAGAGAAGTTGCCAAAGAAGGTAGAAGAAGACGATGAGATAGAGTTACCACACATTGCAGTTGTAGGAAGACCCAATGCAGGAAAATCGTCTATCATCAATGCTTTTATCGGAGAAGACCGCTATATTGTTACGGACATAGCAGGGACAACGCGTGACAGCACAAATACACGCTTCAACAAGTTTGGGTTTGATTTCGTGTTGGTTGACACTGCAGGAATACGAAAAAAAGGAAAAGTAACCGAAGACTTGGAGTATTTTTCCGTCATCCGCTCTATTCGTTCCATTGAAAATTCTGATGTCTGCATTTTAATGATTGATGCCACACGAGGCATTGAAGCGCAGGATATGAATATTGTTCAGTTGATACAGCGCAACAAGAAAGGACTCGTAGTCTGTGTCAATAAATGGGATTTGATAACGGAGAAAGATGCGAAAAGTACGCTTATAGTTGAAAAAGCGATCAGAGAGCGTTTAGCACCGTTTACCGATTTCCCTATCATATTCACCTCCGCTATCACGAAGCAGAGAATCCTAAAGGTTATGGAGGCGGCAAAAGAGGTGTATGAAAACAAGAAGAAAAAGATTACAACAAGTAAACTCAATGAGTTTTTCTTACCGCTGATAGAAAACTATCCCCCACCAGCCAACAAGGGTAAGTACATTAAAATCAAGTATGTTATGCAGTTGCCAGACACACAAATACCTTCATTCGTGTTCTATGCCAACCTGCCTCAATATGTAAAAGAACCCTACAAGCGTTTTTTGGAGAACAAACTTCGTTCGGAGTGGGATTTCACAGGTACGCCAATTAATATCTTTATCCGTCAGAAGTAGAGAGTGATGATTATAAAAGAAGCGCAAAATCCTCGTATATTGAGATTTGCGCTTCTTTTTTATTTCACTTCATTTACCCTGCAACTACTTCGTAAAAAGTAGATTTTTGGAAATATTTTTGAGCGAGACAACGAATTTCTTCCGCAGAGATATTGCGTAAGACCTCTGCCCTTTTTTGATATACTTGAGGAAAATTCTTCGACAGCAAGTCTAACGTTGTATAATAAGAGATCAAAGACGATACACTTTCAGTGGTACGAAGCATAACACCCGTAGCATAATTTTTCACTTGCGCCAGTTCCTTCTCTGGAATCAATTCATTTTGTAACAATTCAATTTCATGATAGACCTCTTCAAGCAAAGGTTCAACATATTGGTTACCCGTTTGAGTAGAGATACACCAAATCACATCATTAGAAACGTAAGAGAGACCAGAACCAATGCCATAGGTAAATCCTTTCTCTTCTCTAATGTTTTTCATCAGACGGCTACCAAAATAACCACCAAGAACTGTGTTTAATACACAAAAGCCATCCAAATCAGAAGCATCATTTAAGTGAAACAACCGACGACCTATCCTAACGCACGACTGCACAGAATCCTTTTTCGGCAAATATAGTTGACGTTCAGAAAATGGACTCTCAATATAATTGAATTTCGGTTTCGCATAATCCGTAGACAAAGGTATGGAGCCAAAAGTTTCATCAATCATTTTGTAATCATTATCAGAAAATTTTCCAGATATATAGATCTTTAGATTTTCAAAACGATAATTATCATTGTAGAAATTCTTCACCCAATCTAATTGCAGGTTATCAATATCTAACAAGACTGGAATTCGTCCAAAAGTACCCTCAGCTCCATAAATACAACTAAAAAAGCCTCGATAAGCCATAGTTTCAACAGTCTGCTCATCCACCTCAAAACTTTGTCGGAATCTTCTCCTTTTAATTTCAAATTCAGACGTTGGGAAGATAGGGTCTGAGAATACCTCATATAAGAAAGGCAAAAACTGGGGCAGATACTTCCGAAGCACGACAATCCTAATTCTGGAATATTCACGATCGCTTTTCGGACTTATAGACGCACCATGGTAATCCAAAAACTCAGAAACTTGTTTTGAAGAATGCTTAGAAGTTCCCTCCAACAACATCTTCAATGCAAAACTATTGACGAAAAAATTCTTTTGATGAGCAGTACCTACACCAAACACGAAATCAAGAACAACCAAATCCTGAAGGTCAACCTCAATAAAATCAATTGGAATTTGGTTAGACAATTTTGAACTTGAGAAATTAGGAAAAGAAAGATTTCCTAACGGCTGTATAGAGGGACGATTTGTCATATCTTGTTAGTTTCAAAAAGCTCAGTCCTCATTTTCAAGAAGGCCTCGGCACGTTGCAAATCCTCAGGCGTATCAATACCAATAGTCTCGACATTTGTTTGTCCGACTTTTATTTTGTAGCCGTTCTCTATCCAACGCAATTGTTCCAAAGACTCTGCCAATTCAAGAGAAGATTGAGGCAATGCAGTGATTTCTGCCAAGACATCTCCTCGGTAGGCATACATACCGATATGCTTAAAGTAAGTATGGAGGTTTATCCACTCATTTTGCTCTTTTCCACGGAGATAAGGAATCACATTTCTACTGAAATAAATAGCTTCTCCATTTTTGTTGATCAATACTTTAGGGGAGTTAGGATTGAAAAGCGCAGTTGTTCCGTCGGAAGGAGTAAAAGGCTTTACGAGGGTTGCTATTTGTGTGGAAGGGTCGTTGAAACATTGGCAGATCGTCTCAATTTGAGAAGTTTGTATAAAAGGTTCATCGCCTTGAATGTTGATAACCACCTCCTTACCTTCCCCTATCTTTTGGAATGCCTCGAAAACGCGGTCTGTACCACTTTTGTGGTTGGAAGACGTCATAACCACCCTACCACCGAAAGCCACGACTGCATCAAAAATCCGTTGGTCGTCTGTTGCCACATAAACAGTGTCAAGAACCATAGAAACCTGTTCGTAGACACGCTGAATCATACTTTTGCCACCAATCAGTTGCAAAGGCTTTCCAGGAAAGCGCGAAGACGCATATCTTGCAGGAATAATTCCTATAAATTTACTTTTATCCATACTCATATATTATAGACACAAAAACAAAGCAAAAATATATATAATGAATGAGAAAGGCAACTGACAAATTTGTCACAATTCAGAGGCGACAACTGACAAAATGACTGACAAGACAGAATGGCAAACTATTTGAGCATACAAAATAGTAAAAGAAAGAAAATAAATAAAAAACTATAATATGGAAGATCAGAAGCAAGAGAGTCAAGAGCAAAAATCTGTGAATGAAGAAGTTACAGAGAACAAGGAAGAGACTCAAACAAAGACTGACGAGACAGGCAACGCAGAAGAGACTGACAAAACGGCAGATTTTCAGAAAGAGGTTGACGAGTTGAAGCAGAAATGTGAGACGATGCACAATGACTATTTGCGTCTTTACGCCGATTTTGAGAATTATAAGAAACGCACGTTGAAAGAGAAGTCTGATTTGATCAAGTCGGCAGGCGAGAATATCTTCAAAGACTTATTGCCATTGATAGACGACTTTGAGAGAGCCGAGAAAGCAATGAGCGAGGCAAAAGAAGTGGAAGCCGTGAAAGAAGGTATGCAACTGATTCACAGTAAGTTCGTTAAATTTTTAGAGCAGAAAGGTGTTAAAGAGATACAGACAGACGCACAAGGATTTGACACAGACTTCCACGAGGCCATTGCGAAGATTCCTGCTCCGACAGACGACCTAAAAGGTAAGGTGATAGACTGCACGCAGAAGGGTTACACCCTAAACGAGAAAGTCATTCGCTATGCCAAAGTAGTCGTTGGTGAATAAAAAAGACGAAAGGAAAAAAGATGGAGAAAAGAGATTATTACGAAGTGCTAGGTGTCTCAAAGACAGCGAGTGCTGACGAAATAAAAAAAGCATATAGAAAAAAAGCCATACAATACCACCCAGACAAAAATCCGGGAGACAAAGAGGCAGAGGAGAAGTTCAAGGAAGCCGCAGAAGCTTATGACGTGTTGAGCGACCCACAAAAACGACAGCGATATGACCAATTCGGACACGCAGGCGTAGGAGGCGCAGCAGGAGGCGGATTCAGCGGACAAGGAATGTCTATGGAGGATATTTTCTCCAACTTTGGAGACTTGTTTGGTGGACACTTTAGCAGTTTCTTCGGAGAAGGATTCGGAGGCGGCTCTGGGAGAACATACCGTCAGACGAGGAAGGGAACCGACCTTCGCGCGCGTTTGAAACTTTCATTGAAAGAGATAGCCACGGGAGTCGAAAAAAAGATAAAAGTCAAGAGGTATGTTGCATGTTCGCACTGTAATGGAACAGGAGCAGATGGCAACGAGTACACGACATGCGATAGATGTAAGGGAACCGGTCGCATCACGAGAGTGCAAAATTCTATTTTTGGAGCCATGCAGACACAGTCCGTTTGTCCAGACTGCGGCGGAGAGGGAAAAATCATCAAGAAGAAATGTTCTTTCTGTAATGGCGAAGGAATCGTGATGTCGGACGAGGTGATTTCGGTGAAGATACCGGCAGGTGTCGCAGACGGAATGCAGCTGTCTATGCGAGGAAAAGGAAATGCGGCGCGACATGGAGGTGTTGACGGAGACCTATACATTGTGATTGAGGAAGAGCAAGACCCAGAGTTGATTCGAGACGAGAATGACTTGATATACAACCTGTTATTGCCCGTAACCACAGCAATCAACGGTGGAACAGTAGAGATTCCAACAGTAGATTCGAAGGTGAAAGTGAAGATTGACCCAGGAACACAACCAGGCAAAATGCTTCGATTGAAAGGCAAAGGACTACCAAGTGTGAATGGCTATGGAACAGGAGATTTGCTCGTCAACATTGGTGTTTACATACCAGAGAAGTTGAGCAAAGATGAGAAGAAGATTTTTGAAGATTTGGCAAATTCAGACAATGTACAGCCGTCGGCAAGTGCGAAACGTGAATTTATCAAACATTTCAAAAGTATGTTCAGATAGTGATTATTTTTTCAATAATGATGTAATACAAAAAGGGGCGATGGATTTACCACCGCCCTTTTTTGTACTTATTTGGTCAAATCAATACCTTCTTTTATTTTCCTTATATTGATACTCTTCCCTATTTCCTTTGCTCTTTTCTTCGTTAGAAGTAAGACGAATACCATTATCAGTAATGACGATGGCATGTTGACGATAGAGCGTTCCGATGGTTTTCTTAAAACTTTTCTTACTACATCCGAACGTGTTGTAGATGACTTCAGAGTCGGTTTTATCATTATAAGGGAGGAAGCCGTTATTTTTCTGTAGAGCCTCGATTACTTGACCGCACAACTCATCGACCACCTTATAGCCTTGAGGCTGAAGAGCGACATCTATTTTGCCGTCCTCACGAACGTTTTTAATGTAGCCAACAGTACGCATAGCAAAATCGATATGCTCAAACACCTCGTTACGGTAAATCAAACCGAAATATTTGTCATCTACAATGACTTGATAGCCTAAGTCCGTCTCTTTCATTACAAGAATATCCACCTCATCATTCATCTGGTATGGAGGAAAATCCTTTGACAGATACTCTTCCAAATGCATTGTGGCAATCATTTGTTGAGACTTTTCATCATAGTGGACATACACTAAATAAGCACGACCCTCACGCACTTTAGATGTCTGATGGCGATTTGGCAAGAATAAATCACGGTCTATCCCCCAGTCGAGCAGAGCTCCATACGAATTAACCTGCTTAACAGTTAAAAAATCAAACTCACCATCGACAGCGTATGGGAGGAAAGTACTACCAACGATTTCACTTTTAGCATCTGGGTAGACAAAGACCTTTACCTCGTCCCCCTCTTCAGGCTCACCTTTCACGTTACGGTTTGGAATGAACAGCGTTTCGTGCGTATCCATCTCTTCGACCGTGATTCCACGATCGGCGGTTGAAACCACTGTCATATTGTTTATCTTACCTATATTCATAAAAAACAGTATTAACTTTTGAAAAAAGCAACAAAAAAAATTGCGAAGACGACATTAAGCATATCGTCTTCGCAAATTTACGGAATTATTTTTTCTTTCTCTATGAAATCAATCGTAGAGGCATTTTATTTTGACGCTGCTTCAACCAAAGCATTTCCTTGTTTTTCAGCCTCAGAGACCAACTTGTCTCCCGATGCCTCAGCCTCGGAAACCAGCTTAGCACCTTCACTTTTCGCTGCTTTAACGGCAGCCTGAGCAGCGGCTTTCTTAAGAGGATTTGAAATTTTGTCGGCTTCCGCTTGAGCCTTAGCTACAATTTTATCGGAGTTTTCCTGAGCAGCAGCCACTAATTTCTCACGTTGAGTTTTAGCCGCAGCAATCAGCTTTTCTTTTTGCTCTTTAGCTGCAGCGATCGCCTTCTCCTTAGCTTTATCAATCACCTCGGTAACCTTTTCTGTAACTTGATCCTTCAGAGAAGAAGCTCCAAAGGAAATCTTCGGATTAGAGAACGTTCCACCAATATTCATATCAAATGCCAAATCAATAGCTTTAGAAATGTTTTGAGGGAGTTGTATGTTAGCCACATAATCCAAAGTCTGATCCAAACCAGACGAACCCGAGAAATTAAATGTTGTGTTTGAAATAACTGTTTGGAAAGGATCAATGTTCAAACGTCCATCTTTAACAACAAACGCAATGTTAATGTCTTTCAAATTAGGCTTTTTCAGAAGGTCGATACCTGTTTTGTCCGCCAAAGCGTTGAACGCTTTTACATTCTTGATTGAGATATCCTTTGAAGAGAAATTTCCCTTAGCATTGACAGTATTCAACACAGGAGAAAGAGAAGCGTCCATATTAGAAGCGAAACGCATATTCAAAGAGAATTGACCGTCGGCATCCGATAAGACAGGAGCAATTTTATTCGCTGTAGAAACAGAGGTGAACACTTCTGAGATAGTCATATCTTTCACATTCATATTCACATCCACGATAGGATTCAAGGTGTCTTGAGTGTTGTATTCTCCATTAATGACAACAGACCCTCCCATTGTGTTAGCAGACAAAGTTTCAATTTTAGCGATGGCATCCTTGACATTCACAACCCCCTTCACGTTTTTCAAATTGATAGCGTCGTAGAGGATTTCGTCTACACCAACATTCAGAGCGAAATCAATGTTGTTTGGAATAGCCACAGAAGAAGATTCAGAAGTAGATTCTGTATTTTCGTTTGTAGTAGCATCGGAAGACTGAGAAGAAGAATCATCAGCACCAATCAACTGTGTGACATTCAACTTTTTAGAAGTTACATTCAAAGCACCTTTGATGGTCTCGCCGCGCATAGCATATTGGATAAAATGCTGAAGTTTTCCTTTGAGAGATAGGTCGCTTTCACCCAAAACCAAAGCAGCATCAACAGCCAAATTTTCCGATGAGAAATTCAGATTTGCCTTGTTGACGTTCACGTCGTAATCCAAAGAGCTCATGTTTAGAACAAAATCAGACAGATTCAAATCACCTGCAATGTTGAAGAGTTCGTATTTCTCCTGATCAATGTAAGACATTCTTCCATTGGCTTTCAACGCAGCAGTTAAGAAACCTTTCAGATTCATATCCTGTAACTTAAGTACCTTTGAAAGATTGTCAAAATTGAGAGATCCGTTGGCGGTAGCGGCAAAGTCTGGGTCTGAGATAGGAGTTTTCAAGTTGAAAGTCAAAGCAAAAGGATTATCAATCATCTTGAAACTGAATTTAGGCACAGAAACGACAGTCAAATCAGTTGCTCCGCCAGGGTTTGAAACATTAGCCTCAATATTAATGTCGGAAACTGCTCCAGGCAAATCAGGATATTTAAACATTGCGTTTGCGACAGCCAATTTAGCATCGATAGCAGGCAAAGTATCGCCCACTAACACTCCCTTTGCAGTTGCAGACAAAGAAACTTCGCCAGAGGTTTGAAGAGAAGCGAAATCATTCGCATAGATAGCAGGAATCAAAGAAAGGATTTGCTTGAAATCAATCGAAGGAGTGCTTAACGTCAAGTCCATATCTGTCTTCGTAGAGTCAACCAACTGCACATAGCCCGCAAAATTTGCGACTATCTCATTGAGGCTCACGCTATTATCACCGAATGTGTACTTATTATTATCTAAGTCAGCCTCCATTTTAACATCCGATGCAACCTTGGCTTTTGTCAAATAAGGAATCCCCCCCATACTCAAAGAAGTAGAATCCACATTCAATAACAATTTCAATTGAGAGACATGATCACTGACTGTACCATTAAAATCTAAATCAATTTTTTCTAACGTAGCCACCATATCAGAAGAAGAATTATCATGATAAACCACCTTATCAATCAACAACTTTAACTCATCAATGTTGACCAATGTCTGCAAATCCATAGCAATATCGCCTCCAAGATTGAGATCCAATCCGTCAACGATAGCCGACATACTGTCTGGCACACTCTCGTAAGAAACTTTCAAGTTTTCTATAGAAACGGTGTTAAGACTAAGCTTGAGGGAAGAAGACTCATCAGCTACCTCCTCCTCCACTACGGCAGTTGTGTCGGACTTCATAATATCCCAGTTAGCAATGCTGTCGGCGTTGACCTTGACATGCGCAGAAGGATTGATGAGGGCAACTTTGTTGATTTCGTAATTTCCTGAAAAGAGACTACCTAAGTTGATGACGACATCTAACTCACCCACATTGACCAATGTGTCGCCTGCGAAAGGCTCGGCGTTTACAATGCCGAAATTTTCGACAGAGAGAGTCGCATGAGGGAAATTAGAGAAGAAACCGAGTGAAAAATCACCTAAATAGAGCTCCGCATTCAGCATTGAACTGACCTGCGAAACAATCACATCCTTCACTTTATCCTTGAAAAGCGATGGAATAATCAACAGTGCCGCTAAAAAGACTACGACGACAATGCCGACGACTTTTAAAATTTTCGTTACTTTCATAACTATCTAACAATTAGACATTATTAATTTATTTTCAAATTATTTTCTCTCAATCCTTAGAAAAACATCTATCCGCAATATTAACACAAAAGTATTCAAACTTACATATCAAACAATCAAAATAAACCCATAAAAGGCACTTTAAGAGACAAGAAAAGCAACCATTTTACAAGACTTAATAAATATTTAGAATCGTTAACACTTCATTAGGATATTACAAAAAGCAATCTTAAAAAAATGTAAATAAAGCGAGAAAAACATATCTTTGCAATACGTTTAGTTTGTAGAGATACGTTAATAAACAGAGAATAAGAACATTTACCTAAAAATACAATAAGGCAAAATGAAAAATAACTATTGCGTAATTATGGCCGGCGGAGTTGGCAGTCGCTTTTGGCCATTCAGCACAGAAAAGAAGCCAAAGCAATTTCTTGACTTTTTCGGAACAGGTCGTTCCTTGTTGCAAATGACATTCGACCGTTTTTCAAGGTTTATTCCAAAGGAGAACATATACATAGCATCGAACAATCAGTATAAAGATTTAATTCTGACGCAGTTGCCAGAGATTACGGCTCAACAGGTTCTTTTGGAGCCAGCACGTCGCAACACCGCTCCGTGCATTGCTTACGCGATGAATAAAATTCAAGCGATGAACGAGCAGGCGAATGTCATCGTAGCACCATCAGACCATCTTGTTTTGAAAGAGGATGAATTTGTGCGGGTGGCGCAGTTGGCGTTAGACTACACGAAAGACCACGATGAGATACTCACGATGGGAATAAAGCCAAACAGACCAGAGACAGGCTACGGATACATTCAGATTGCCGAAAAACTGACTGACGACAACCTGTTCAAAGTAAAAACTTTTACAGAGAAACCCAATACAGAGTTGGCGAAAGTGTTCTTGGAAAGTGGTGAGTTTTTATGGAACTCGGGAATGTTTATTTGGAACGTAAAAACTATCATGGATGCATTTGACCAGTATATGGGTGAGATGAGCAACAAGTTCCGCACTGGAAAATGCTTTTACAACACTCCTGACGAGCAAATGTTTATTGACAGAATCTATAAATCATGCACCAACATCTCTATCGACTACGCTATCTTGGAGAAAGCATCAAATGTAGATGTTTTGTCGGCAGACTTCGGTTGGTCAGATCTTGGCACTTGGGGTTCTATATACGACCATTCACCAAAGGATGAAGAGCAAAACGCCACATTGAAGTGCAAGGCGTTGTACTACGACAGTAAAGACAATGTTGTAGCGATGCCCGAGGGAAAGTTGGCTGTCATTCAGGGGTTGAACGACTATATCGTGGCAGAGACCGACAACGTGCTGTTGATCTGTCCCAAATCAGAAGAACAGAAGATTCGCCAGTTTGTAAACGACACACAAGTAAAGATTGGCAAAGAGTACATTTAGTGTTCTTTAAAAAAAGAAAACGAGATGCCCTGAACGATGGTTTAGGGCATTTTTTTTGAAAGAAAATAATCTAAAGAAAAATAGATATTGCTCACTATGAATGAGACAAGAAACATACTCAATAGTGCGAATTTTTGACTAACTTTACCATATAAACGAAAAAATTCGGTTAAGTCAAACTATAATTAGAAAAATGAATAAATAGACGCTAATCACACCCACACAGGATAACAAGGAACAGGAATATGGACACTACAAAAATAATTGATAATATTAGTGAACGCGTCATAGACGATCTCAAAGAAAGGTTGTCACCTCATAGCCGTGTGTCTATTGCCGCCGCTTCATTCTCCATCTATGCTTTCGAGGCGTTGAAGAAAGAGTTAGAGCAAGTGGAGGAACTCCGTTTTATCTTCACCTCGCCAACCTTCGTCAAGGACAAGAGCAAGAAGGAAAAGCGTGAGTTCTACATTCCAAAGCTCAACCGTGAGCGTAGTCTCTACGGCACCGACTTTGAGATTCGCCTACGCAACCAACTCTCGCAAAAAGCCATCGCTAAAGAGTGTGCAGAATGGATTAGGAAAAAAGTTCGCTTCAAAAGTAACACTTCGCAAGGAACCATGGACAGCTTCCTCCATCTGAAAGGAAATGAAGAATATTCTTATCAGCCATTTAGCGAATTTACGACCTCTACGTTAGGTTGCGAACGAGGGAACTGTATGTATCAAATGATTAATGTAAACCCTACCCCGGTCGCAAAAAAATACCTTAATTTATTTGATAGTTTATGGGACAACGACGAGAATTTCTCAGATGTCACCGACCGTGTACTTGAATATATAGAGACAGTGTATCAAGAGAATTCGCCTGAATATATCTACTTCATTGCGCTTTACAACATCTTTCACGAGTTTTTAGAGGACATTTCGGAGGACGTACTGCCCAACGAGCGTACAGGCTTCAAGCAGAGCGTCATTTGGAACAAACTCTACAACTTCCAGCGCGATGCCGCCCTTGCCATTATCAATAAATTAGAGAAATACAACGGTTGCATCCTTGCAGACAGCGTGGGTCTTGGCAAGACGTTCACAGCTCTTGCGGTCATCAAATACTACGAGAACCGCAACAAGAGTGTGTTGGTGCTTTGTCCGAAGAAGCTCAACGACAACTGGCAGACTTTCCGTGCCAACTACAAGAACAATCCCATTGCCGCCGACCGCTTGCGCTACGACATCTTGTTCCACTCCGACCTCAGCCGCGACCGTGGACAAAGCAACGGTCTCGACCTCGAACACATCAACTGGGGCAACTATGACCTTATCGTCATCGACGAGAGCCACAATTTCCGTAATGGCGGCAACATTGACGAGGAGGACAGCGACGATTTTATGGTTGGTGGGGAAAGAAGAAAAGAGAACCGCTACGAGCGGTTGATGAACCGTGTCATCCGTCAAGGAGTGAAGACCAAGGTGCTGATGCTCAGCGCCACGCCCGTAAACAACCGCTTTAATGACCTCAAGAACCAACTGCGACTTGCCTACGAAGGGAAGGCGGAGTATATCAACGAGGCTTTAGAAATAGACAAAAACATCGACGACATCTTCCGCTTTGCGCAGACCGTCTACAACAAGTGGGCGAAACTCGACCCCGAGGAGCGCACCACCGAACGGCTGCTCAGCGACCTTAGTTTCGACTTCTTCCAGTTGCTTGATGCCGTGACCATTGCCCGCAGCCGTAGCCACATCACCAAGTATTACGACACCAAAGACATTGGCGATTTTCCTACACGGCTTTCCCCTATCAGTCGCCGCCCGAAGTTGACCGATCTCAGTAGTGCCGTCAACTTCAAGGACATAGCGGGCACGCTCGACACGCTCAACCTGTCCATCTATACGCCCTCGCTCTACGTCTTCGAGAGCGTGAAGGGAGACTATGCCATCGATTACGAAGGTTCTGGCATTTCCATCGACGGACGAGAGAAAGGCTTGCGCAAACTCATGGCCACCAACCTGCTAAAACGCTTGGAGAGCAGCGTCAACTCGTTCCGCCTCACCCTTCAGCGCATCAAGAACTACATTGGCAACACGCTCACGCTCATTGCCGACTTCGAGA
>CAVFXQ010000046.1:0-18349 GCA_963626555.1 Clostridiales bacterium | reverse complement strand
TAATTTTGAGTTATTTACGACTTTATTTTATTCTATAAGACTAAAAACCAATAAAATAGTACTTTTATCTAAAGTATTACTTATGGTTATTATATCTTATTTTATTACCTTATTTCAATATTAGCCATTAATGCTCTTTCTTCTATCATTTACTACTTTGTATTATTGTAAATTTCTCAATGTTATTTTACATTTGTATTGTTGTAAAATTCCTTGAATTGATTACATTTATAAAGGCTTAATATTTTATTAAAGTAAAATCTTTTATTACATTTGTATCTCGTAATTTTTTACATTTATGAAGGATAGGATTCTTAAAATAATAGACTTTTACAAACTCAATGGTGCTGCTTTTGCTGTTAAGGTTGGTATTAAGGACTCTCAACTCTCTCACATCAAAAGTGGTAGGAATGAGCCTTCTTTAGACATTGTGATTAAGATTTTGGAAAATTGTCCTGAAATATCTTCTGAGTGGCTACTTTTCGGATCTGGTGATATGATGAAAAATGTGGTTGAAAAGACTATTACTCAACCAATTAAGCCTCAAAAAGAGCCTATTCAACTCTCCATAGATGGCTTATTTGAAAATAATTTGATTAACGATACGAATCAAGGGACAGAAATTGAGATAAAACCAAGTGTAGGAAACCAAAACAGTGTAGCCACTCAGACCTTATCTGAAGCCTCCAATGATTCTAAAAAAAATTCACAATCTTCTGTTGTTTCGACTTCAACTAAATCACAAACAACTTTAGACCCACAAAAATCAACTATCTCTAACACGTCCGTCAAGTCAGAGTCTAATCATTCGTCAAATCAACCTTCTATCACGAATGGTGGAAGCTCCCCACATCCACAAGCAAAAGCAGAAAATAATATTTCACAACAATCTTCTGTTGTTAATTCTGATATTCAGGATAATTGTGAAATAGGAATCTCATTCACAAAACAAGAACTTTTAGATTTACTCACAGCAGTACATCGACCAAAAGTCGCAGAGTCTTCAGAAAAATTGGAAAACTCAACTATAATAGAAAAAACGCAAGCCATTCAACCTCCTCGTATCAAAAAAATTATCGTTTATTATTCCGATAAATCTTACGAGGAGTTTATGCCTGGCTCAATAAGTTAGGTTATTGCTCTAAACGTAATTGAATACGCTTGCGGGTTAAATCGACCTCTATAACATTAACAGAAACTTGCTGATGAATTGAAACAATAGTAGTTGGATCAGAGACTCTACGATTTGACATATTTGAAATATGAATTAAACCGTTTGTTTTTACTCCTAAATCAACAAAAGCCCCAAAATTGGTAATATTTGTGATGATTCCAGGATAGGAAGCACCCACTTTCACATCCTCAATTGTATGTAAAGATGAATCAAAAGAAAACTCTGTGATAGTTTCTCTACAATCTCGTCCTGGTTTGTCTAATTCACTCATTATATCATTGAGGGTAGGCAAACCAATCTCTTGTGTTACATATTTTGACAAATCAATTTTATCTCGCAGCTCTTTATTAAGAATAAGTTCATTGATTGAACAATTTAAATCCTTCGTCATTTTATTAACAATTGGATAACTTTCAGGGTGAACCGCTGTATTATCCAAAGGATTGTCTCCGTTGGCGATTCTAAGGAATCCAGCGCACTGTTCATAGGCTTTATTTCCTAAACGAGGCACTTTTTTGAGGTCTTCTCGTTTTTTGAAAGCACCATTTTCTGTGCGATAATCCACTATGTTTTGCGCCAATTGTGGACCTAATCCAGAGACGTAGGTGAGCAGATGTTTGCTCGCTGTATTAAGGTTTACTCCAACAAGGTTGACACTATTGACAACTGTTTGGTCAAGAGATTTTTTCAATTTCGTTGGGTCAACATCGTGCTGATATTGACCTACACCGATTGATTTGGGGTCTATCTTCACTAATTCTGCTAACGGATCCATCAGTCGTCGACCTATAGAAACAGCCCCTCGCACCGTCACGTCATAGTCAGGAAACTCTTCACGAGCCACCGAAGAAGCAGAGTATATGGATGCTCCATTTTCGCTTACCACAAATATTTGCACCTTATGGTCGAATGCGATGGAACGCACGAACTGTTCAGTTTCACGACTAGCTGTGCCGTTACCTATTGAAACAGCTTGAATGTTGAATTCTTTGACTAAGGAAGCAATCTTTTTTTGGGCTTCTTCATATTGATTTTGAGGTGGATGAGGGAAAATTGCCTCATGATGAAGTAGTGCGCCTTGTTCGTTTAAACAGACGACCTTACAACCTGTACGATAGCCAGGGTCAATGGCTAAAACCCTTTTTTCTCCTAATGGAGCTGCCAATAAAAGTTGACGAAGGTTTTCAGAAAACACCTTGATTGCTTCATCATCAGAGCTTTCCTTTGTGCTATTAAAGAATTCCGTTTCAATAGAAGGTTTTAACAACCTTTTATAAGCATCTGCAATTGCATCTGCCACTAAACTCGTAGATTCATTATTTCCTTTCAGATATTGAGATTGAATTCTTTCTATTGTCTGTTCTTCATTAGGAGAGATATTTATTCTCAGAAATCCTTCTTTCTCACCACGTTGCATCGCTAAAAAACGATGAGAAGTGCATCTACGTAGCGGTTCTTCCCATTCAAAATAATCTTGGTATTTTTCAGCCTCTTTTTCTTTACCTTTTACCAATTTAGAAGTGATAGTAGCCTCTCTTTTGAATGAATTTCTAACACGATTTCTCGTGCTTTCGTTTTCGTTAACCCATTCTGCGATAATATCTTTTGCTCCTTTGATAGCTTCTTCAACATTTCCAACATTATCATTTAAAAACTTCAAGGCACGAGCGAATGGATCTCTTTCATTTTGAGACATCAAGATCTTAGCGAGTGGTTCTAATCCTTTTTCTCGCGCGATTTCCGCTCTTGTTCGCTTCTTAGGTTTAAACGGTAGATAGATATCTTCAATTTCTGTCAATGAAGTGCAAGATTCTATTCTATTTTTTAAATCGGGAGTCAATTTTCCTTGATCATCAATGCTTTTCCTTACAAAATCTTTTCTTTTCTCCAACTCTGTCAGTTTCTCTGACAGAATCTGAATTTCCTGGATTTGCACTTCATTCAAACCTCCCGTCTTTTCTTTTCTGTAACGGCTTATAAAGGGTATCGTAGCACCATCAGAGAGCAACTGAAGGGTGTTATCCACTTGTTGCTCTCTGATATTTAGATTTTTGGCAATTACTGCACTAAAACTCATAAGTTGTCGTATTCTTTTTTTATTTATAAGGTTCGTCTACTACTACATAACCACCATTGACGGGTTCAAACCAAGTTTCACCGCCATACCAATAGAGTTTTCCATTGACAACTACACGTTTACTGCCATAAGGTAGTTCACTTACAAAGTTGGTCAGATTGATGTTGCCATCTTCTTCTACAATATCGTAACTGTCTGCATTGTCTACTAATATATAACCTCCATCAACAGGCAAGAATAGGTTGTTTTCTCCTGAATAATACGTTGTTCCATCAATTATCACTTTTTTACAAGAAAATGGTAATGTAGTAAGGAACACTTCTGTTGTAGCAGCTAATGGACGATTAATAATCACATAACCGCTATTTTGTTTTGAAAACCAAACACCATCTCCATACCAATAAGGGGTGGAATTCACATATACTTTCACGCATGCAAATGGGAGCATAGAAAAAAACATTCCTAATGGGCGAGCGACCAGTTCGTATCCTAAAGTAGCGTGCCATTTGTAGAAATTTCCGCAATTAACATAGAAACGATTGCCGTGATGATCAAATCGATGAGCTTCTGGCGGAACTTCGTGAAAATATTTATGTCCATTTACAATATGAGGACACCCCATCGGATGGGCAGGGTGTACTTTAGCGAACTCATGAGGGCGAGGATCTGTTCTCAACCTAAACGACCCCTCATTTCTGTGGGCTGGAGTAGGTCCTAAACGTGGATTTCCAGGTTTCCTATGATCTGCAGGACTACCAGGTAATGCCACTCTTTTATTTTCCAATTGAAGTGGGGCAGCGGGTCTTGGTCCGCTTGGACGAGTGGGCTGTGCTGGTGGTCGCTGAGCGTTCCGAAAACCGCCCTGTGTTTGAGGTGGATTGTTCTGAGGACGAACATTTTGCGGATGAGCAGGTCTGCTATTGGATGGAGCAACCCCTTGTCTGTTGTTGCCAGGATTCTGCGGACGAGAAACAGACTGAGATTGACGAGATTGCGTATTAGAAGAATTACGAACACCGCCACCACCTCCAGTGCGTACATTTCCACCACCATTATTTCTTGATTCTGTACGAGGAGAATTGCTATCTCTACCTGAAGATCTTTGTGCTTCCGCTGTTGTGCATGTCATCACTACTGCGGTGACAACCAATGCAATTAACTTATTTGTTTTCATAACCGTAGTATTTTATAGTTAGACAAATGTGTTTAATTCAGTTTTAATGTAAAACTAAAAAAAATCGCCATTATTGTCGTTTCTTTTTCGTTTACAGTTCTAATTTGTGCAAAGACCTAATTATATAAAAGTTTCATTGATAAGCAATTTGTTTTTATAGACAACTAACTATCTTAAAAAACATGTTTTGAAACATAACACCCTAATATTATCTCACTAAAGTTATTTAGTCACAAAGAGCGTAAAGGTCTTTTCTAGGGTTGATGACCATTACTGGAACGGTACTTTTATCAACCACTTTTTGTTCTTTCGGGCCAAAAATAATATCATCCATGCCATATTCACGCGATGCCGAAATAAGCAAAAGTCCAGCGTTAAGTTCCTCTGTGCGTTTAACAGCCTCAATTTCAACTTTAAAACTATTCTTTTTTGCCTCTACATCGCAGTATTTGATATTGAATTTATCAAGTAAAGTCTTGATGCCTTCTGTATTCTCTTTAGCACGGGAGCCATAGTCATTGGCAGTCATTAGAAGAATCTCAGATTGGAAAAAACGCCCCATACCACTACTGAAAACACCTTTTTCACGTTCTTCAACCAAAAAGCCAACAGGAACAAGCACTCTTTTATAATCGATTATCTGGTTTGGTTTCACAAAATAATAGGGAATACGTAATTGTCGGCACAATTTGAGTGCTTTTTTACAATTACGATAGCGGCCATTACTGTCTAATTCGAAAATAACGGCTCGTTGCTCGTATTCTTCCATAAACTCTGTAAAATCTGTTTGTATATCAGTTTCCCCTGTGTCAATAAGTATTTGATAATCTAGGGGTTGCTGAAGCATAGACGAATATTGTTTAACCCACTCAGTGAGTATGACATCCGCATTAGACTGATCTTCTTTGGGTGTTGATAAATGAAGTAGCGTTACTCCCTTTTCGTGAGCTACTGAGAGGCGAATTGCCAGTTCAAAAGCTTTGGCAGGAAATCTGTCTACCTCAACCATTATGATTATTCTATCTTTTGTTGGTAAAGTCATATTTATAATGATTTTAATTTTTAATAATGGTTATATCTTTTTTAGATTAGCGTACTTTTTTAGAATATTTCTTTCGCCCATCTGATCAAATAATATCGTTAGTTTGTAATCGTTACCCAAATTTTCAATATTCGAAATAATACCCTTTCCAAAACGTTCATGCTGCACCTTTTCTCCCACTTCAAAACCAGAAAGATTAGGAGCATCTGGCTCTTGTGTAGTCGTTGTAATTCGTTTTAAAGACCCACGAGACTGAATTGGTGTATTAGAAACAGTTGTCGTAGATTGACTATCATACGATGGACGATTATTTGCATTGAATCCGCTAATTTGAGGACTTTTCTTGCCTCTGAATTTATAAAAATCAAACTCGTTATTGTCCGAAGATGAATTATAAAAAAAGCGTTTACTACTATTTCCGAAATTATTAGAAGATTCCTCAAAATCTAACAAACTTGAGTCTATGTCTCCAAGAAATCGACTTGGGGACGGATAATATGTTTTCCCATTGCGAAATCGACTTCTTGCGAATGTTATAAAACAATTCTTTTCAGCACGCGTTATCGCCACATAGAATAGTCTGCGTTCTTCCTCTAATTCACCTTCTCGCATAGCAATGCCAGAAGGAAATAGTTCTTCTTCCAAACCTACGACAATGACATTTTTGAACTCTAAGCCCTTGGAGGAGTGTATGGTCATCAAGGTAACAACATTTTTGTTTTTTGACTGTTTTGTGTCCATATCTGTCAATAAGGAGACAGATTGCAGGTAGTCTGCTATAGATACTGCGCCATCATCTTGATGTTCTTGAATAAAATCGTAGACACTGTGCAGAACCTCATCTGCCACTTTTAGGTTTTCTTTACCTTCTTCCGATTGTTCTCGTGCCAATTCTTCTAACAACCCGAAATCTTTTACGACTCGAGTAGCCAAAGAATAAGCATCTACAATATCAACCTCTTTTTTCAACGCCTCAATTTTATCCCTGAACGCATAGATACGCTTGATGGCAGCCGCACCAATGTCAACATTATTGCCAACCAAATCTGAGATAACATTCCACATTGACAAATTCTTTTCTATGGAAATTTCACGAATCTTGCTTAATGTTGTGTCTCCAATACCTTTTCTCGGATACTTTATAGCGCGCAATAAAGCCTCTTCGTCATTTAGATTGACAATTAGTCGGAAATAGGCGAGAATATCCTTAACAACCTTCTGATCAAAAAAAGAAAGTCCACCATAAATAATGTAAGGAATGCCATTCTTTAACAGAGACTCTTCAAATTTACGAGATTGCGCTCTTGTACGATATAAAATAGCGGAGTCTTCATAATTAAAGCCCTTGAGATCACGTTTGAGAATATCGCATACACGAGAACTTTCAAAATCATCAGAATCGGTTGCGATGACTTTTACTTTATTGCCAACTTCATTATTAGAAAAGACATTCTTTTTAATCTGTCCTGCATTTTTGGAAATCAAACTATTGGCTACGTTCACTACATTCTGCGTAGAACGGTAGTTTTGCTCCAATTTAAAAAGTCTGTATTCTGGATAATAATCTTTAAAATGCAATATATTTTCAATATTTGCTCCTCTAAAAGAGTAGATACTTTGTGCATCATCACCTACGACACAAATATGATGATGTTTTTCACATAGCTTTTGAATGATAATATGTTGAGCCAAATTGGTATCTTGATACTCATCTACCAGAACAAATTGGAAAAGTTCTTGATATTTCTTCAGAATATCCTTATAATCACGAAATAAGACATTCGTATATAGTAAAATATCATCAAAATCCATCACATTGTCGCGATGGCAATCATTCATATAGATTCTGTAGATTTCACCTAAACGAGGCATTTCTATGTCAACGAATCTTTCTTCGTTTTTGTTTTGGTAGGATGTAGGCGTTATCAAACGGTTCTTCAAAGAAGAAATACGCCATTGAATCTTTTTCGCATCATACTTCTTTTCGTCCAACGATAGATCTTTGACAATCTGTTTGATACGATTTCTGGCATCCGTTTGGTCATAGATAGTATAGTTGCTATTGAATCCTAACACATCACCGTCAATGCGAAGAATACGAGAGAAAATAGAGTGGAACGTCCCCATCCAAAGCTGTCCGACTTCTTTTTCATTGATTGTCTGGGCAATACGGCTTTTCATCTCACGAGCAGCTTTGTTGGTGAAAGTGAGGGCGAGCAAGTTTTGTGGTTTATAGCCTAACTTGAGTAAGGCTGCAATTTTATAGGTCAGCACTCTTGTTTTCCCAGCACCTGCACCTGCAATAACCAACGATGGACCGTCATTATACAACACAGCCTCTTGTTGCACCTCATTCAACTTACTCAGTATATCTTGCATATATGAATCTAATCTTCGCAATTCTATCTTTTATTCTCTAAAATAAACCCTTTTCACACGTCTGGAGACGGTAGAAAGTATTTCGTATGAAATAGTCTCCAATACGTCAGCCATTTTCTGTATTGAATTTCCTTTTCCGAAAATAACAACTGTATCCCCTTCTTTTACATTAGGCACGTCTGTCAGATCGATCATACAGACATCCATACAAATGTTACCAACGATAGGGGCATAAACTCCATTTACCAACACGCTCCAATTGCGATTTCCTAATTTTCTATTCAGTCCATCAGCATAGCCAATCGGAATGGCGCCAATAACAGAATCTCTTGTCAGTTTCCCTTTTCGACTATAACCAACAGTATCTTCTTTAGGTACATTACGGATTTGTAATATCTTGGTCTTCAGCGTGCAAACCTCTTCTAAGGGATTTGGACGAACTGCCCCTATGCCATAATGACCGATACCAAGGCGGACCATATCAAATTGATAGTCGCTAAAACGCTCGATACCTGCAGAGTTTAGAATATGAACCAATATCTTATGAGGAAATGCATCTGTGATTTTATCCTTTATTCTTGAGAAAAGAGCAATCTGCTGTCGGGTGAAATCATCAAAATCGACACTGTCAGATCCCACTAAATGAGAAAAAACGGATCTAATCTTTACTTGACTTTGGTTTTTAATAATATCTATCACATTGTCAATATCCTTCTCTTCAAAACCTAAACGATGCATACCCGTATCAATCTTCAGATGAATAGGATAGTCTGTGATTCCCAAATTCTCCGCCTCTTTTATGATCTTTTTCAAGAGAGAAAAACTATAAATTTCAGGTTCTAACTGATATTCAAATATTTTCGGAAAACTATTTGGTTCTGGATTCATCACCTCAATAGGCAATGAGATACCGTCATTACGAAGAGTTGCACCCTCATCAGCCACAGCCACTGCAAGATAGTCGCATCCGATATTTTGAAGAGCCTTTGCAACCTCAACATCGCCACTTCCGTATGCATTGGCCTTTACCATACTCATCAACTTGGTAGTAGGCTTTAGAAAAGAACGGAAATATGCGAAATTGTTGGCTAATGCACTTAAATCGACCTCTAAAGTTGTCTCATGAACGACTTTAGACAATTTGTCAGATATCTCTTCAAAATGAAAATCACGAGCGCCTTTAATCAAAATTGATTCATTAGCAAACGTCAACTTATCAAAATCGTGAAGAAACGCTTCTGTAGTAGGGTAGAAATGCGCTTCAGGCACTTGAATAAGATCCTTAAACTCATTTATTTTTTCACCGATGCCAAAGAAACGGTCAATATTTTTTTCTTTGAGAAGTGCAGATAGCGATTTATAAAGATGAATTGGTTCGATACCAGTTTGAAGAATATCAGACAAGATAACCGTTTTCCGCTTTTGTCGATTAGAAGCCTGTTGTGTAAGGAAATCTATTGCGATGGAGAGAGAGTTGCCGTCCGAGTTGTAACTATCGTCAACCACTAAACAATTATTTTCACCTTCTTTCACCTGCAAGCGCATTGCCACAGGTTCGAGTTTTTTCATTCTACTTGCGATTTCCTCTTCAGATATTTTCAGCTTCAACATCACCGTTAGGCAAACCACCGCATCTTCGACAGAAGCCTGATCTGTAAAAGGAATTTCAAGAATATGTTTTTCAGCAGTATTGTAAGAATAGGTTATTTCTGTATGCGAATTAGACACAATCGTTTTCAAGATTCGAACATTCGCATCTTTATTTGTGCCAAATGCAGTCAATTCTGCTCCAGAACAACTTTGCTGCACACAGATATCAACCAACTTATTATCCTTATTGTAGATGACGCACGATGCATCTTTAAGAAGTTTAGCTTTCTCTGCTCCTTTCACTTTGGCAGAAGAGAAATTCTCTTGATGAGCCTCGCCAAGGTTGATAAAAACACCAATATTTGGTTGTATGATCGGCTGCAATTTTTCCATTTCACCGACCTTTGAAATGCCAGCTTCAAAGATGCCCAATTCGCTGTTCTCGTCTAAGTGAAGAACAGAAAGAGGAACACCAATTTGTGAATTATAGCTACGAGGAGAACGTGTAATCTTGAAATCCTCACAGAGTAATTGATAAAGCCATTCCTTTACGATTGTCTTGCCATTGCTACCAGTGATTCCGATAACAGGAATGTCAAATCGTTCACGATGATACTTTGCCCATTGCTGAAGAGCAAGAAGTGTGTCGGGAACGACGATGAAAGTAGCATCTTTAAAATGAGAATACTCTTCTACAGGACGACTGATCAAGAAGACTTTCACATTTTTTTTATATAAATCTTCAATGAACAGATGTCCATCGTTTTTATTCGTTACGATAGCAACAAAAATAGAATCCTCAGGAAAGGAAACTAATCGGCTGTCAGTCAGTACATGGCTGATTTTCAGGCTTTCAGAACCAGAAAGCGACCCATTGACAATCTTGGCAATGTCTGAACTTAAATACAACATAATGAAAAACTTTTCTTCTTTTTGATTTTCTTCTAAAACTTATTTGGTATCTTCTTTTTTTCCCTTTTTATCCACTTCCTCCATCTTTTCACGAAGATGAGGAGCCAACATCTCTTCAATCTCTAACCCTGTGATTTTCTTCACATTATGAAAGAGATAGTACAAGGCGAATACCATAACAATAGTGGAGGGAAGAGCGATGACAGGATAACTCAGGGCTGTCATTTTAGCCAATTCTTGATTGAATGCCTCTGTTCCCGAAGGACTTTGTATCAATATTTTAGCCAATGTGAAATTTAAAATTGTAGAGACTAAAAAAGAGAGTGCTAAAAAATAAGTGGAATTAACTAACACCTTGTCAAAATGCTCTTTCGCATTCTTTTCATCTAAGATTTTATCCACCTTTTGTACATCGACAAGTTCCTCATTGTAGAGAAGTTTGCGAACCAAAGGATACGGAGTTTTGAGTGAAATCAGAATAGCCAAACCAATGATGAAAGGGACGGATGCTTCTTTATAGGCTATCCATTCACTAGGAAAATTAAAAACACCAATAATCCCAGTAAGCAGAATGCTGACGAACCCTAGTATAGCGATAAAGCTTGACTTTCCACGCTTAAAATAGTCGTATAGAAAATAGCAAACAGGGAACGCCAATGCAATGACCAATCCCCAAACAGGACTGATTGGAGAATAATCGGGAAAGAACTTAGCAAACAGTTTGGTAAACTTGGAAAGAATCAAAGCAGGTACCACTATATTAAAAACGATACTGACAATGGGATTTTCCTTATTCTTTTTTTCTGTCAAATTATTATTGTCCACGTTCATCTGTAAATTCATTTGTAGAGTTGCGAAATTACAGATTTTTTTTCACCTAATTATATTTTTCTTTTAAATGGAGGAGTTAATTTGTAACCCAAAATTCAAATTAGGGAAAGAGAAACAATTAGTATGTTTCCTTAATCTTCTATTTTACATAATATAAGTTATAAAACAAATAGAAAAACAGTATTAAAATTGTATTGATAACGTAATGACTTTACATAGTACAAGATATGACAATACAGAGTAATATATAATATTATAACAAAACAATATTGATAAAAGTTTTTTGAATATTAAAAATAAATTTTGGATTTTTGCAATCAATATTGTATATTTGAAAACAACCAAAAACTATAGATATGGACAAAAAAGGACTTGGAATGCCACTTCCGTACGACAGTCATCAAGATGTGATTGATTTTCTCTACGGAAATTTACGGTTAAAACTAAAGAAAAAAGAAAGACCGTTTTTAAAGCAAAACAGAACGGCTGATGGTATTAAAGGTAAAGGCGAAGTGGTTCCTGACATCAGTCTTTTCAGCAAAATGATTTTTGACGAAAAGAAAAAGTGTTGGCGATATTGCGATATTATCTTTAATGTCGAAGTGGTAAGAAACCACGGATCAGAACATTCGATTGAGAGTATCGACAAAATCTTTCATCGCTGCAGTACTTTGAGAGAAGCCTTTCTCTACAACTATGAAAGTCAAATTTGGATTCGTTATTATCGACAGGAAAATGGTGAAATAAAGTCAGAAAAATCAGACTTTTCAGAAGTCTTCAAACTACATCTTGATAAACTCGCAAAGGTTGGTCAGACAATTGAAGATGTCTTAAAAATATGTTAACATTTAAATCATTTAATTACAAATAAATACCTAAGTTATGTATAAAAGAGGTTTAGGAATGCCGCTTCCGTGCGACAACCATCAAGATGTTATTGATTTTCTCTATGGAAACCTGAGGTTGAAATTAGACAAAAGTGCGCGACCGTTTCTGAAACAAAATCGCACGGCGGACAATATAAAAGGCAAGGGCGAAATTGTCCCAGATATAAGTCTATTTAGTAAAATTGATTTCAATGAAGAAAAAGGCTGTTGGCAATACAACAATATTGTATTGAATATTGAAGTGGTTAGAAACAACGGGGCTGACTATTCTATAGAAAGCATTGATAAACTCTTCAAACGTTGCGACACGTTGAAAGAAGCCTTTCTTTACAACTACGAGAACCATACTTGGATTCGGTATTCCCGACAAAAAGATGGTAATGCATCAACACCAGAAGAGTCTGATTTTTCTGAGGTACTCAACCTCCATCTTGACAACTTCGCAAAAGTTGGACATTCAATAGACGATATATTAGAAATATGCTAACTAATTGAATTATAGTGTTTTATTTATAAATAATTTATTAAGAAAATTAAATTCACTATTATGTATAAAAGAGGTTTAGGAATGCCGCTACCTTGCGACAATCACCAAGATGTTATCTATTTCTTATTCAAGAATTTAGAAAAGAAAGTGCCGAAAAGAGTTCGTCCTTTTTTAAGACAGAACAGAACAGCCGACGATGTGAAAGGGAAAAACGAAATTGTACCAGACATCAGTCTTTTTAGCAGAATGAGTTTTGACCAGGAGAAAAACTGTTGGCAGTATAGCGATATCGTGTTGAATATTGAAGTGGTCAGAAATAGTGGCGTTAAATATTCAACAGAGGGCATTGACAAGCTATTCAATCGTTGTAAAACACTCAAGGAGGCCTTTTTGTATAACTACGAAAAACAAATTTGGATTCGATACAGTCGGCAAGATGGTGGAGAAATAAAACCTGAAGAATCAGATTTCTCTCTCCTACTTCATCTCCACCTCAACGACCTCGCTAAGGTAGGCAATACCTTTGAAGATGTACTGAAATTGTACTAATTACCCTCTATCCAAACAAATCATCCCCCACCACCTGTCGTCCGATTTTCCTCGAATAAGCATTATTGTACAGCCCATGAGGTGTGATAAACGTTGGTATCAAGGTTTTATTCGTTTTAGTTATTTTTTTGAAAATTTTTATTCTACGGTTAAGATGAGCGTCGTAAGTTTTATCTATTTCATACTCGCTATCACTGTATTTCATTTCACAAATTGAGATTGATTTATCTGAACGATCAATCAAGAGATCTATTTGTGCACCATGTTTTAGTTCTTCATCAACGTCAGCATCTTGCAATATGGCTTTTGAAGGACGGTAACTCCAAGAACAAGGAACATTAAGACAACCATCTATGCCCAACGATTTTACAATTTCATTAAGATGATGTAAACACACTATCTCGAAAGCATACCCACACCAAGTCCCATATTCTGTAGTCTGTTGCATCTTAATCCAGAAATCTTTCAAAAAGATTCCTCTTCCGTCCATAAACTTGAAATAGAACAATGTGAACGGATCTATCAGTTGATACAGCATATCTTTTTTAGTTTTTCCAAATGGACTATAACTTCGGATAAAATCACATTGCTCTAACTCATGCAAAATTTGTGTTAATTTGCCATTGTTTGGCATGTGCGTGTGTTCAATGAGTTCCAACCTTGTCATTCCTCTTCCTTTTCCCTTCAAGGCTTCTATTATTAACAAATGGTTGTCTGCTTTCTTAAACAAAGAAGTAAACATACGACCAAACTCTTCTGTCAACGCACCTCCTCTTGTAAAACATAGCATTTGTATGTTTTGCGCTACGCTTTTGTTTTTTTCAAAGAGTGAGAGATAGTATGCAACACCTCCCATTGCCATATAACATTCAATAATCTCACTTCTCTCGTAACAAAATCCTTTCTCTTTAAAATAACACTCCACCTCTCCAAGAGAGAACGGAGAAAGTAAGATGCTACGTGTTACCCTATTATACAATCCGCCCCGTGAGTTTATCAACTTATCTAACATCCAAGATGTTGCACTTCCGCAAGCAATTAATTTCACATCATTTCTATAGGAAGCCCAATCGTTCCAAAAATGTTCTAATGCGCTCATAAAATCACTTTTTGCTGTGTCAAACCAAGGCAACTCATCAATGAATATTAATTTTTTTCCCTTTTCCTTTGTTTCTAATGTTTTGCGCAGAGTATTAAATGCTTCTGTCCAATTAGATATTTCTACATCTACTCCTAATTGATCATTTAACGCATAGCAAAAATTAGCCAACTGTACCTTCGTAGTAACACTATCCTTTCCTGTCATCCGAAATATAAATCGTCCTTCAAACAATTCTTTCACCAAAAATGTCTTTCCTACACGACGACGACCATACAAAACTATGAATTCTGCTCTTTCATTCGCCACATATTCCTCTAACCATTCTATTTCTTTCTTTCTGCCAACTATGTTTTCTTTCATATCTTATCCAATAATATTTGTCGCAATCTTATAAAAAAACATAGTTTAAGACAACTTTTCAAATAAAAAAATGTCGCAATCTTAAGTTTTTTTTCAGATTACGACGAGCTTACAAATAAAAAAAATGTCGTAATCTTCATAAAAATGGCAGATTACGACAACCTTCCTAAGAAATTGGGACTACTCCCCTATACATTTCTTCTCTATATCTTCCAAGATCAACCCTGCGATGGTTAGTCCAAAGATGCCAGTGATGTGAACCAAAGAACCATTGATGGCTGCTTTCTTCGCATTCCAGTCGTGTCCGATCAGATTTGGATTTTGAATTTCAGCGGATTGTGTCATTGATTGTGCTATTCCCTTAGGACTTTCCGAACCCAAATTTTTTCGCAACTCGTCGCTGAAAACACATAAGAATTTCTTTTTCGGGAATAAATGCTGTTTTTTGAATTTTTGGCGCAATGCACGAGCCAAAGGACATCCTTTCACCTTCCAAAACTCAGCCACCTGTATGCGTGTTGGATCAATTTTCAACGCTGCTCCCATTGAAGAGAAAAATGTTGCCTTTGTTTCACAAGCGTTTCGAATAAGCAACGCTTTGTTCTCTAAACTATCTATTGCATCTATGATATAGTCATACATCTCGATATGGAATATTTCTTCCGTCTCCGCACTGTAGATCTCTTGGATAGCCTGAATATTGGCATTTGGATTGATGGTGAGTAAATGTCTTTTCAAAGCATCCACCTTCACCTGTCCTATTGTTTCGCAGGTTGCCATCATCTGCCTATTTACATTTGAGGCACACACACAGTCGGAATCAACGATCGTCAAATTTCTTATACCCGAGCGAATCAACCCCTCTGCAACCCAACTACCAACGCCTCCGACTCCAAAAAGTATCACGTGCTTCTCTCCTACCGCCTCCATAAAGCGTTGACCTAAAAGCAATTCCGTACGACTAAAAATGTCTTTTTCTATTGACATACAAGAAAATGTTAGATAGCAAAATTATAACCAAATCAATAGAAAAAAAAGAGCAATTATTTTTCTCATTTTAATTTAAAAATTATATTTGCCCTACCCTGTTCGGTTGTTGTTGCGCCGACGAGGAGGTAAGTGTTTAAGTCTAATTCAAAAATCTAATAGACATGGGAAAATTCATTATTAAGAAGGCAAAGGATGGAGTTAAGTTTGATTTGTTAGCAACAAATGGTCAGGTGATTGCCACCTCTGAAGTCTACACAACAATGACAGCTTGCAAGAACGGTATCGCAAGCGTGCAGAAGAACAGCGTTGCAGGTCATTTGGAGGATCAAACAGTTGAAGGATTTGCGACCGAGAAGAATCCTAAGTTTGAGGTCTACAAAGACAAAGCGGGTAAGTTCCGCTTCCGCTTGAAAGCAACAAACGGTGAAATCATCGCAGTTGGTGAAGATTACGAAACAAAAGCTAATTGCATGAATGGAGTTGATTCTGTAAGAAGAAATGCGCCAGATGCTCCTATCGAAGACCACTCAAAAGAGTGATGAGATTGATATTATATCTTTATAAACATAATTGGGCGGGAACTTTAGTTTCCGCCTAAATTTTTCTTTTTTGAGGGAATCACACCATATTTCGCAAGAATAAACTACCTTTGCAAAATGTTCAAATTAGATTTTTAATGTACTCACAAGGAAAAAACAGAGAGAAAAAAACATCTTTTAAGGTGAACGAAGAGGCGATGCTCTTCGACTTTGCGATGCGGAAGATGGGTAGTATGAGTAAAAACTCTCTGAAAAATCTTCTAACGAAAGGTTTGATCACCGTTAATGGCAACACGGAAAAAAGACCTGACCATCCTTTAAAGGAGGGAGATATTGTAGAAATAAGTTTCAAAAAAGCAAGTGCGGGGTTGAGCAGTTCTAAGCTCTCTATCATCTACGAAGACGACTATATTATAGTCGTTAACAAAGCGGCAGGAGTACTTTCTGTGGCAACCGACAAAAATGAAACGGACACAGCCTTTCGCATTGTGATGAATCACTTTAAGAAAGAAGATTTAAGAAATCGAATCTATGTCGTCCACAGATTAGACAGAGAGACCTCGGGCGTACTACTTTTCGCCAAAAGCAAAGAGATACAGACGGCACTGCAACAAAATTGGCAGTCGTGTGTTTTGGAGAAAAAATATTACGCCATTGTAGAAGGCGTAATAGAAGAAGACAAGGGTACTATTCATAGTTGGTTATACGAGGAACCAAAGTCCAAGAAAGTTTACTCTTTCAACTACGATAATGGCGGTTTAGAGTCTTTTACAGATTTTAAAGTGTCTAAGCGCTATAATAAATATACCGCATTGGATGTGAATCTTCGAACAGGTCGTAAAAACCAAATTCGAGTGCATTTACAAAGTATCGGTCACCCCATCATAGGCGACAAAAAATACGGAGGTTCACCCTCACCTATTGGACGGATTGGACTGCATGCCGAGCGTTTAGTTATCCAACACCCTATAACCCATAAAACACTCGTGTTGGAGGCTCCATTGCCAGACAAGATGCAGAAATTCAGATAAGTTAATCAAAATAAATAGTATCTCAAATTTTTATTGTAAAAAACTATAAATAGAAAAATATGGGGTTGTTGCAAGATAAACTCTCAAAATACAATGAGCCTCAAAGGGTCAAAAGTTTAGGAATATATCCATATTTCCGCAAGATTGAGAGTGAACAAGATACGGAGGTTGTCATCAATGGAAAAAAAGTGTTGATGTTTGGTTCTAATAGTTACTTAGGGCTTACCAATCATCCAAAAATCAAAGAGGCGGCAATTGAAGCCACAAAGAAATACGGTACGGGGTGTGCAGGATCTCGTTTTTTAAATGGCACATTAGACATTCACATAGAATTAGAGAACAAGTTAGCAGAATTCGTAGGCAAAGACGAAGCTATGATTTTCTCGGCTGGTTTCAATGTCAATATGGGTGTCGTATCCAACCTGACAGGACGAGAAGACTATGTACTTTTCGATGAGTTAGACCACGCATCCATTATGACAGGTAAGCAGCTCACATTCTCTAAGACTTTGAAATTCAAGCATAATGATATGCAGTCTTTAGAAGAGAAATTGCAATTATGCGAGCCAGACAAGGTTAAATTGATAGTTGTCGATGGAGTGTTCAGTATGGAGGGAGATGTTACGAAGTTGCCAGAAATCGTCGCATTGAGCAAGAAATATTGTGCAAGCATCTACGTTGACGAGGCTCATAGTCTTGGAGTCTTCGGGAAACAAGGACGCGGCATCTGCGACCATTTCGGATTGACAAAAGACGTAGATCTTATTATGGGTACTTTTAGTAAATCGTTGGCTTCCATAGGTGGTTTCATCGCTTCAGATTCAGTTACGATTAATTGGCTGAGACATACTGCTCGTCCGTATATTTTCAGTGCAAGTATCACACCAGCAGCCACGGCTTCTGTGTTAGCGGCTCTTGAAATCATGAAAAACGAGCCTGAGAGAATGGTACACTTATGGAAGATTACAAAGATCGCCCTTGAAGGATTTAGAAATATCGGCTTTGAGATTGGTCGAACGGAGACTCCAATTATTCCGATTTTCATCCGAGACAACGATAAGACCTATCTCTTCACGAAATTGTTGTTTGAAGAAGGTATTTTCGTAAATCCGGTTGTAAGTCCTGCGGTTCCATCAAATGATACCTTGATTCGTTTCTCTTTGATGGCAACTCACACAGAGGAGCAAGTTCAGATTGCCTTAGAAAAAATTGGAAGAATTGGGAA
>CAVFXQ010000045.1:0-18450 GCA_963626555.1 Clostridiales bacterium | reverse complement strand
TTGGCGAAAATTTCGTGAGAAATTTCAATAGTCTACGAAACCAGTTGTCATTCAGTGATTTAGACAAATACTTTGACGAGTCTTCCATTTCTATGAGGCATAAATAATCAGTGGAAAGACCTCTATTTATGTTTTTAAATACTCTACAGACTCTTCCATTAGGCGTATTTTTCCCTCAGTTGCTGCATCTGTAGTCCATATAATCACATTTATATAGGTAATCATTATAAAACCCTACGACACCTTTATTTTTGTTTGTTATCTTATATCAATCATATCACGAAGCACAAAAAAACATTAAATTTTTCTGATTTCAATTTGGATATAACAAAAAAACATTTTACCTTTGCACACGCAAATCCGAAATATCGGGGTTTGGTGAGATGGGTGAGTGGCTGAAACCACCAGTTTGCTAAACTGACGAACGGGTAACCGTTCCGGGGGTTCGAATCCCCCTCTCACCGCAACAAGCGATTGAAATGTTAATTTCAGTCGCTTGTTTTTTCTATGTTTCTATACCCCAAAAAATCAAAACCAAATATGGGAAAAAAATACACTACCCTATTCTTAGATTTTGACGGCACACTGACAGACAGCGGAGAAGGCATTATGAAATGTGTTCAGTATACGCTTGAGCATTTCGGCATACATGTGGAGGACTATCACGATCTGCGAAAATTCGTCGGACCACCCATAGAAGACTCATACAAAGAGTATTATCATTTCACGGACGAAATGGTTCAAGAAGCAATTAAAACATATCACAAGAGATATTTTCCCACTGGCATATATGAACAACACGCATATCCAAGAGTTTTTGATTTTTTGGAGGAAGTGAAGCGAAGAGGCTACACAACTGCGGTGGCAACAAGTAGGACAAAGGAGCAAGCGGAGAGAATCTCCACAGAGATTGTCAAAGGATTGCGGGAGAACCTTGATTATATCTTTGGTAGAGACCAAGAAGGAAGGCTTCATACCAAAGCGGATGTCATCAACGATGCCATAGACCAAATGAGGATAACAGACCGTAGCAAGGTTTTGATGATAGGCGACACAAAGTACGATATCATTGGAGCAAAGAAGTGTGGCTTAGACTCTCTCGGGGTTTTATGGGGTTATGGGAGCAAAGATGAATTAGAGGAAGCAGGAGCAGATTACTTGTGTGAAAGTTTTGAAAATATCTTGGAAATACTATAACAGTTCATTACATAGATAAAAAAGAGCAGAATCAAAAGACTCTGCTCTTTTTTTATGAACGATCAGGGGTGTGTCCTTCTAACACACTTACACCTCCCCTTTAGAGATAACATCATTTTACTTAGCGCAAACCATCAGCTTTCTCAATTAGCGTACTATCATAAACCGCAGTGTAAATAACATCACAGATTGCTTTCGAAACCTCTTTATCCCAGCCCTTGAAAGTATATTGATATTCGTCGCTATTTTCCCGTGTAGGTGCAGGATCAGGCTGATTAGGCATCATTCCATACTCTACTGGGAAATCGTAAATTACAGTTCCATCATAGTTCACGAATTTTACTATAACAGACAAATCTTGAACGGGACGAACTGAGAAACCATGGAACGCAGGTCTAGTTTCAACCTCGACAGAAGAAGAAGAGAACTTAAAATTGTAAGAAGCATCTCCAGTAGAAGTCGTCGACCAATACATACCGAGGACATTAACATTAGAAATAGTAGTACCATATCGATGACCTCCACAAGGGAGAGCGACGACGCCGAGTTCCTCAAGTTTTTCAAATTGCGCTTCTGAATAAACATTACTTGCGAAACTGCTTTCCTGCGACGAAACAACGTCGTTTTCAATAGATTTATCTTCAGGGAAATAGACAGGAATAGTATCTATTGACACATAATCTTCAGGGAAAATCATGAAACACAATACCCCATTATCGCCGATTTTACCCATAGTCCAACGATCATTTTCAATGATGTATTTCCACTCATCACCAGTCAGCGTACGGCAGAAATTCGCTCCGACTCCCGTAGTAACAATATCATTATAGAAAGCCCAGTCTGAATTTATGTAGTCGTACTTCAGATTATTATTCTGATAAGAGTCACTTGACATTTCAGTAGCCCATGGTTGGTAAGATTTGAAAGTGGAATTCCAACCACTAGTTCCAAAGCCGAACAGATCAATCCATCCATTGTATGTAGCGGAAATATTCTCATTGTCCATACCAACCACGTCATATTGATTATCTGCGAGACGCCAAGTTTTGCTACTTGCATTGTATTGTAAATTTCCCTGAGAGAAATAGACATACTTTCCATCAGAAACCCTAACAGATGCTCTTTTCAGCAATCCATTTTCTCTCACTATAAGCGTACTATCATAGAGGGCAGTATAAACGATGTCTTCTTTGGCGACCGTTATTTCTTTATCCCATCCCTTAAAGTAATAATGATATTTACCATCCTCGCGAGAGACAGCTGGTCCGACAGGCAAATCACCCACATTGTAAACAGTGTCAAGAAGGACAGATCCATCATAATCAAGGAATCTCACTTCATAATTCAAATGTTTTACGAGACGTACGGCATGCCCATAATCCTTGTAAGCCACGGATTGAGGTGTAAAACTTGTATAGCTAAAAGAGATTTTGTAAGCTTTTCCTCCCTCAGATGAAGTAGACGACCAATAATTCCCTGTTGTTCCACTTCCTGATTTTTTTGCCATACGACGGCCACTACATGGCAGAGCCACAACACCCTCCTTTTCCAATTTTGCGAACTCTACATCCGAATACACATTAGTTGAGTAGTCATCCTCATCCCAATCAGCCCCATTCAAGTCGCTTAAGACACTCATATTGATATTCGCAGGAGTTTGGAAATCGCCTGGGAGCAACAAAAAACAAAGTACACTATCTTTTCCCACCTTAGCCATTGTCCACTTGTAATGAGAAAGCAGATAAGACCACTCCTCGGCAGTAAGTGTTTCCCAAGCATCAGGTTGATTACCGCCATTAGAGATTGCGTTATAAACACCCCAGTCAGCATTTGAGAATGACCCTGTCAAACTACTTTTTTCCTCACCTGCAACATTATAATCAGAGTGCGTGTCGGAGGTAGCCCAAGGTTGGTACTCTTTTGCGCCACTGTTCCAGCCACTTGTACCCCAAGCAAACAGATCAATCCAACCACGATAAGTTTCAGAAATACTGTCATTAGCGCCGCCAACATAGTCGTATTGGTTTTCTGCAAAACGCCAGGAGCCAACGGCAGAACCATCTATAGTCTCATGTGTTCCCTCAACAGCATTGAACTGCAAGTTACCTTGAGAGAAATAGATTTTTTTCTTATCCGTCACGTTGAAAGTTGAAGCAATCAGAGCGCCATCTTTCACCACATCATATTTCAACGTATCACGTTGAAAACAGATACTGTCAAAAACATCTACCCTGCTTTGCCATTTTTCATCTTCATTTTTTAGTGAGACGTTCATACTACCTACTGCAGAAGCGTCAGTTTTTTCCTCTTGAAAATCAATGGAAAGGACATCCTTCACCGCAGTCTGCCACAAGAGTTCTCCTCCTTTGAGGACACGCATTCGCACCTCTGTTTTAACTGCGGCAAAAATCACAGCGAAGCAAGACACAAAACCAATTAGAAAAGTAAAAAATTTCTTCATATTGAAAGTATTACATTAGAACAATCATAATGTTATCGGAGTCATACATACAGAGTGCAAATTTACTGAATAAGTTTTGAAAAGACAGATAGAGACATTGTAATTTCCTTAGTATAGATTCAAGAAAAAATCTTGCGGTTTTTCAACAATTCACTTGTACACTTCCAAAAACTTATACCCGTTAAAATGAACAAGATGTTCTGGGCTATCCGCTATCCAAACTTCTGTTTCCCACGCAATGTCCTTTGCTTTTTTTCGAAATGCGGTCTTGTTTTCAAAAGCAGTAAAGAAAACAATATTGGCTATGCAACCATAGTCTTTTAGTTTTCGCTTTATTTTATTTACTCTTACATCATTCCATTCTCCTGTAGAATGATAGGCTTCTATTAGGAAAAGCAAATTTTTCTCTTCACTATAAGCAATGATATCAGGCAACTCTTCGTGTTCCAAATCAAAACAACCTATTTCCTTTAATTTCATTTCATTCTTATAGAGAAATTTGTCAGTAGTGTCTCCAACGTACAAAACAGATGATCCAAATCCAAATATCGGCAAAAACACTTCTATTATTGACTTTTGCAAATCGTTATGTTTTCCATACGAAAGCCTGATTTCATCTCCATTTGGAAGCGTTACAGGGACAGAAATTAAAGAAATTCGTTCTTCTTGTTGTTTCACCATCCTTTCTCTTTCCTCTAAAAATACGAAAATGGCATACTTCCAAGATGGCGTTCCATAATATTTCAACAAATCACAAAAAGGTCTACTAAGTCCATACCCACGGGATGGATTATTCGTCGATTGTTTTTCTTATGACGAAGAACTTACAACGACTCCCTTTTCTATGAGATGCCTCAAATCCAGCCGCCTTATGTCATCATAAGATCCAGGCGACATATTCTCTCCATAATATTTATTTTCAAAACCAATTATATCTCTTGTTCTCAAGCAAAAGCCATCTTCAATAGACCTTGCATCTTCAATAGAAGTTTTTATACACCCAACAGCTAAACATGCTTTTGCCATTCGTTCTAAACGTCTGTCAGTATCTTTAACTGGAATACCCACACTCTTTAAAATATCCAAAACGGAATAAACTAATTTTCCACTTGTTTCGGAGTCGATTCTATAACTTTTATTTTCATTAATCAAACAAACTATTTGGAACTATTTTACTTATTATGCTTTCTACCGAATGTTGCTCTTCATAGTATGCCCTTTTTACCTCAAGTGCAATTTTGTAAGCCAACAAAGGAGGTACTGCATTCCCAATCTGATAAAATTGTTTTGTTTCCGTTCCTTCAAAGACAAACCAATCTGGAAATGTTTGAAGTCGTGCAGCTTCCCTCACTGTAATTCGTCGTCTTCTTCCATCTTTCAATCTAACACGTTGCATATCGCTTGTAGCACCTGCCAAATTTCGACACGTTATTGTTCTAGCAGGTCTATCTGGGTACAAATCTCTCGGATTCACACATTTTGATTTTCTTTCGTACTCCGCAATATACTCATCTTGCCGTTTTGTAAGTATTTTTTCAATTGGTTCTTCTCTCAACATTGTATCCCCGATCGCCTCTTTTACTGTTTTTTCATATGGATCTTTTGGAGGAAATTTAAAATTCGATCTATATCCAACACAAATTAATCGCTCTCTATTTTGAGGTACTCCGTAATCAACAGCATTTAAAACACGATAATCAACATAATACCCCAAGAGTTGAAGCTCTTTAGTTATTATATCCAAATACCATTTATGTTTTCCCAATATATTTGCCACATTTTCAAAGACAAACACCTTAGGTTGAATTCTCCTTACAGCATCTATAAAAATTGGAAAACCATCTCTATCATCTTTGAATCCCTTTTGATTACCAAATTTACTAAAAGGTTGGCACGGAGGTCCTCCTATAACGATATCTATGCTATCTTGATTGGGATATTCATAACCAACCATCAAAAACTGATTAAAGCATTTTCCTTTTAAATTCCTATTGTATGTATCAACAGCACTATCAACCATTTCAAAACCAATCGTTTCAAAGCCTGCCGCCTCAAAGCCAAGAGACAATCCACCACAGCCAGCGAATAAATCCAAGACCTTCACCGACTCGCTTATCTTCGGTTTTAGCAAATTGTCTATATATTGACTATACTCTGTCATCAAACACCCACTTTATTTCGCAAAGGTATAGTTTTCAAACGAAAACTCCACTTGCAACATTCCGTCGCAGATGGAGTTATTTCTTGTATCTAAATTTAATTAGTTCTCTTTTTCAAATTCAGCCAAACGCTCGTCTAAGTCGTCATACTGATTGTCTTGAATGAACGAAGTGCAGACGCGCAAGCCTTGTTGCAAACTTCCAGTTGTATCGAGACTGATGGCACTGATTCCATAAAACAAAAGTTTGTACATCAAATCGCCTCCCTTCATATCCTTGTACCCTACAGTGAAATAGAAACCATCTCCAATAGTTTGGTCAATATCTTTGTCATACACAATGTGGAACCCATGTTTCTCAAAGATTGCCTTCATCTTTTTTGCACGATCACCATATTTGCGCACCGTCTCCAAAAAGTTATACTCACCATCACAAGCAGCCTTGAACATTGCCGCCAATGCATACTGAGCAGAATGAGATGTTCCAGAAGAGAGAACATACAAAATACGATTTACGAAGATAGTTCCAAACTCACCAATACCATAACGGTCTTTCAAACCTTGGTAAGTACGATGAAACAACTTATCGGAAATAGCGACAACCCCAATACGTTGACCAGCATAACTAAATGCCTTAGAACCAGAAATCAACAAAATATAATTATCTGTATATTTAGCAACTGTTGGTTGGAAAGGTGCTTGGAATGGCTTGCTCAAATCATGACGGAAATCCATGGCAAAATAAGCCAAATCCTCCATTACAATGACATCGTATTTAGTTGCCAACGCTCCAATACCTCTTAATTCTTCATCCGTCAAGCAGAACCAAGAGGGATTGTTTGGATTAGAATAGACGATATTGCAAACATTCCCCTTTTTCAAGTAGCTTTCCACTTTATCAATCAAAGCTTGTCCACGGAACTCATACATATCGAACGACTCCCATTTCAGTCCTTGCACGAGCAATTGCGTCTTCTGCACAGGAAATCCAGGGTCGATAAAGAGGACAGTGTCTTTCTTTGAATCAGACTGACCAGAAACCAAAAACGAAGCGTATGTTCCTTGCATAGAACCAGAAACAGGCACACACCCTTCTGGGTCTACGTCCACATCAATAAAAGCCTTTACAAAACGAGAGGCTTGTTTCTTCAAATCAGGATGTCCATCTAACATTGGATATTTAGAAGCGACTCCCCTCTGAAGAGCTTCAATCTCTGCTTTCGTACCGATAGCGTCTGGTGCGAATCCAGGCACTCCCATCTCCATACGAACATATTTCTCGCCTGTTTGCGCCTCTACCTTATTTGCAATCGTGCAAATCTCTCTAATTGTCGCCTTGCTGAAATTTGGCAAACGCATGCCATCAATCACCGACTGAACAACTTTTTTATCTATCATATCATTAAGTTTAATTTTCTCTAAATCAAGGGGACAAGACAACTTCATCTTGTCTTACTATCATAAATCATTTTTTGAAAGAGAAAAGCATCCTCCCAATCCTCGTTTCGAAACCAGTCGCATAGAGTCGCCCCCAACTGAAAGCCTGCCGTATGGAACAACCGTTGCGAGGCTTCATTTCGCCGACTCACATAGCAATATAACTGATGAAGGTTCAAAAAACGAAAGGCGTATACCTCTATAAGAGCTAACGCCTCTGTAGCATATCCTTTCTTACGAAAGTCTTTATCTATCAAAATTCCTAGTTCAGCACGTCCATGTCGCGGCTCAAAATCAAACAAATCCACACACCCAACCGTCTGACCGTCATTTTTTTTTGAAATCATCAAGCGCAACTGTCGCAATGCGTAGATATCACTCGCCGTTTCAATATAGGCTTTCAATTGGAACTTAGAGTAAGGCATCACCGCACTACTGTCCATCCACAACGTTGCGTCGTTTTCCCATTGATACAGCAAATCCGCATCTTCAGGTTCGACCGCCCGCAACACCAGCCTATCTCCCTCCAAGGTCATTTTTATCGCAACCTGTCGTATGAACGCACCAATGCCTCATCCTTCCCTATCGCGCGAATAGCGAGATAAGTCAGGACGATATTAACCAGCGGAAAAGTCAAAGCGATGCCGTATGACAAACCCGTCAACTCCATACCATCCGTTTCAAATCCTGCCCTTGTAGTCCATACAAAAAGGGCAAACAAAGCATACACACCCAAATTAAGGATGCAATTAAAGATATTGAAACGAATTTGGAAAACACGATTTTTATAGAGTCCTATTCCAATCACATTCACCACCAAAATCAAAACAAGAAGCAGTGCCAATGGAATAGAATAGAAATCAAACACCGTCGACGTGATAGAAGAGTCTGGTGTCAGAACAACATGCTTCAAACCCACACCCGTATAGACATACTCCACGCCACCGCCCATAAAATGGCAAAGAGGCAAGAAGAACATCAACAGTGTCAACACAAATGTCACCAATAAGTAAACAGTTTGGATACGTTGCCACATAATCTTAAAATAAAGTATTTATTATTTTTTTACAGCAGCCGCCTCACCTGCAGCCAAAGCCTTTAAGTTCAACGCTACGACCTCTTCTCCTTTCCTTCCGAAGATAGATCGAATACCTTCTTCAACAACAGAAGATGGGATACCTAAAAATGGAAGAGAGGCACCCAACATCACAATGTTAGACACACGAGGAGACCCAACCTCTTTAGCGATAGAATCCACATCGATGATCACATGGTTCTTCACTTTCTTCACCTCAGCCAATACATCGTCGATATTTGGGTAGTCAGGAATATTAACGAGCGGAGTTTGATTTGTCACCACGCACCCTTCGGCGTGTAAATAAGGCAAATAACGCAAAGCCTCCATAGGTTCAAGCGAGATGATCAAGTCAGCAGAGCCCAATCCGATAAGGTCGGAAGCGATAGGTTGGTCGGAGATGCGGAGGTTCGACTGCACATCACCGCCACGTTGGCTCATACCATGCGTCTCAGCCTGTTTCATATATAAATTCTCCTTGATTGCGGCTTCTCCGATTACTGCTGCGATAGACAAAATTCCTTGTCCACCTACACCCGACAAAATTATATCCGTCTTCATGCTTTTCCTTTCTATATTCTACTTTATGTTCAATAAAAAATCCGTGGCCTACTCATAGTAAACCACGGTTGCAAATTTAATACATTTTTTTCAATTCACTTAGACAATTCTATTTCGTAGAGACAACTGCTCCATATTTACTTGGACAGATACTCATCCATTGACTTTGCAGCGGCACGACCATCCCCCATAGCCAAAATCACTGTCGCTCCACCTCTGACAATATCACCACCTGCGAAGATTGTCGGAATAGAAGATTGCATAGACTCGTCTACTTCGATAGTTCCTTTTTTGCTGACACACAAACCAGTAACAGAATTTGGAATCAATGGATTTGGAGAAACTCCAATACTTACGATGACTTGATCTACAGGTATCTCCACTATGGCATCCTTGACAGGGACAGGAGAACGACGACCCGACGCATCTGGTTCGCCCAACTCCATTTTCTGCAAGCGCATCAAATTAACTCTTCCTTTCTCATCGCCCAAATACTCAATCGGATTATGTAACGTCAAGAACTCAACACCCTCTTCCTTAGCATGCTTCACCTCTTCCAAACGAGCAGGCATCTCCTCTTCAGAGCGGCGGTAAACAATCATTGCACGTTCGGCTCCCAGACGCAACGCAGTTCGCACAGAGTCCATTGCAGTGTTTCCACCTCCGATGACAGCCACATTCTTACCTTTATAAATAGGCGTATCACTCTCAGGATTTGATGCGTCCATCAAATTAACACGGGTCAAATATTCATTAGAAGAGAGGACTCCTATCAAGTTTTCGCCTTTGATGTGCATAAAACGAGGAAGTCCGGCTCCACTTGCCACGAAAACGCCTTGGAAACCATCCTCTTTTAAATCCTCGACAGACAAAGTCTTGCCAACAATGCAATCCTTTACGAACTTCACCCCCATCTTAGAGAGATTGTCAATTTCAACATCAACTATTTTATTGGGCAATCGGAATTCTGGAATACCATATTTAAGCACCCCCCCAATCTCATGCAAGGCTTCAAAAACAGTCACCTCGTAGCCCTTCTTTGCCATATCACCTGCAAATGACAACCCAGCAGGTCCAGAACCGACCACTGCCACTTTCTTTCCATTCTTCTGAGGAATTTCGGGAATGGAGATATTACCGCTTTCACGCTCATAATCAGCAGCGAAACGTTCCAAATACCCGATAGCAACGGGTTCTTTTTTCATCTTTATCTTGTAGAAGCACTGAGACTCGCACTGTTTTTCCTGAGGACAAACACGACCACACACAGCTGGGAGCGCGCTCGTCTCTTTCAACACCTTTGCAGCCTCAAGGAACTCACCTCTTTCTATGTTCTTGATGAAACCAGGAATGTTGATGGAAACCGGACATCCTGTCATACAAGTTGGCGTGGGGCAATCTAAGCAACGTTTCGCCTCTTCGAGAGCCTGTTCTTTATTCAACCCTTGGTTTACTTCCTCTCGCACTCTCGCACGATACAGGGGGTCTAACTCGTTCATCTTGACACGAGCAATATTCAAACGGTCTTTATTTTTTGTCGCTTTGCGCAACTCTTCACGCCAAGCCACGTTTCTATCTTCTGCCATTAACTATATTTTTAGAAATTAAGAATGTAGAATTACGCCTGTTGAATCTTCTTCAAGAAATCGGCTCTCTCCTCATCACGGTAAGCACCCATACGAAGCAACATTTCGTCAAAGTCCACCTTATGCGCATCGAATTCGGGACCTTCCACACAGACAAACTTAGTCTGCCCATCAACAGTCAAGCGACAGGCACCACACATTCCAGTACCATCGACCATAATCGTATTGAAAGATGCCACCGTAGGCAACTCATATTTCTTAGTCAGCAAAGAAACGAACTTCATCATGATAGCAGGTCCGATTGTAACGCAAAGGTCAACTTTTTCTCTTTTGATTACATTCTCGACACCCGTCGTAACCAATCCTTTCTCGCCGTAAGAACCATCGTCTGTCATAATTATCACCTCGTCAGACCATCTACGCATCTGTTCTTCCAATATAATCAGATCTTTCGTACGAGCTGCTAAAACAGTTATAACACGGTTTCCTGCCTTTTTAAGCGCTTCAACGATTGGCAAAAGAGGAGCTACCCCGACACCGCCACCTGCGCAAACTACAGTTCCGAATTTTTCAATGTGAGTAGCTTGTCCTAACGGGCCAACCACGTCTAAAATTTCATCGCCAACGTTCAAATCGCAAAGTTTTGTTGTGGAAACACCAATCTTCTGAACCACTAACGTAATAGTACCCTTTTCAATATCTGCATCGGCAATCGTCAATGGGATACGTTCTCCCTTCTCCCATACACGAACAATGACGAAATGTCCCGCCTTTCGTGATTTTGCGATAAGAGGAGCTTCAACCTCCAACTTCACCACGTTCGCAGAGAAGTGTTCCTTGCTTACAATTTTATTCATATAGTTTAGCTATCTATTTAGGACAAAATGATTATCTCTTGCAAATTTACTAATTTCTTATTTCTTATGTCTTGTGATATAAACGATATCCCCATCGTTCAACATTCTATCCTCGTTTCGCTTCAATCCATTGTACTTTTTTATCTGCCATACACGAACGTCAAACTCTTTAGCAAGGCCTTTGAATGTATCACCCTTTTTTGCTTTTACATATTTCGTTCTGCCATTTTTCACTACCTTATGAACTCGATAAGGCTGAATGCTTCCCATCGTACTCCCTTTCTTGCGAATAGGTTCAATTGAATCGTCTTGCGTTGGATTTGAGGCAATCACGTCCGTGGATCCCATTTCAAGAGTTCCCTTATCGTAGTTGTAAAGCTCGTAAGTCTCAATGATATCGCAAAGTCGGCTAGCATATTTAGGATCTGTAGCATAGCCACACTCTTTCAAACCTTTCGCCCACCCCTCATAATCACGAATGTCCAAATCAAATAATTTCTTGTATCGATCTTTTTTCAAAAAAGCAGAATGATCTTCAAACGAGAGTTCTGGTGTCTTGTACTTCCTGAAGCATTCTTGTTTCTTATCATCGTCGTGATAGACTTTGTCTCCGTTCCAATTACCACCACATTTAATTCCAAAGTGATTATTCGATTTCTTCGCCAAATCACTCTGCCCTGAGCCAGACTCTAAAATGCCCTGAGCCAAAGAGATACTTGCAGGAATGCCATGTTCCTGCATCTTTTTGATGGCGATCGGCGCATATTTTTCAATATAATCTTCTGTAACCTTATTTTTCGTCAACTTGGCTTCGGCGGAGAAAGAGACAATAACAGCCAAAACGATTGCAGATATTATTTTTATTTTCATATTTATCTAACATTTTCTATGAGAAACAGACCTTGAGACAAACAAGGTCTGCAAAGATACAATAAAGATTTCATTTTGATTGGCACGCAACGAGCATCCTTTCATACATTTCTTTCCAACCTTTCCAACCAAAATCCTCTGCGAAATGTTCATTGTGGAAAAGTGTGATAAAAGTTCCGTCCACCTTTTTCACAATATCACGCAGACGAAGAATATATTGTAAACTCTCTTCTGCGTTCAACTTGAGGTTTTGCTTTAAAGTTTTGTCCATCACAGCCGTTGGATATACCACCAAATCAGACACCTCATTTTTCTTCAGATTAAAGAAATAAAACGGGTGGGAAGTGCTTGCTCTGAAGCCTGGATTATTAGAATAGCACATAGACCAATCACTTGTAAATTTCTCTTCCTCTATATATTCATACGTTTCTGGCACAGTCATTCTGAGATAGTGAAAACGAATGGGACGAGCAGTACTCTCATTCCATTTCATCATTTTTTTTTCTATCTTAAAAAGAAAATGGCATTTTGCAGCATTGTATGAAGGGTGCATTCCGACCACCTCCGTTCTACTGATTTTTTTTCGCACCGCGGCATATCGCCGACTTGGATAAATCGCTCGTTTATCACGTTTTCCGAACCAACCACAATGGAAAAAAAACAAAGGAAATAAACCCAAATTTTTATGTATTTCATTCACTTCCTCTAAATTAAAGAAAGGATCTTCTCGCAATCTCAACACTGCCAACAACCGTTTTTGGGCTTTCTCAATACTCCCTTTAAATATATCTCTTATACAACACGCCATCGTTTGCACAAGACCTCTATTTCTATAAGCATACACCGAGTCTACATCAATCGTTGGTATGAAAGTGTAAGATTTAGAATGGAAAACAATCACATCATTCCATTTCTGTAGTTTTTCCTTTAGTTTGTATGTCCAAAAATCTATCAAAGGAACTTCTAAAAAATGATTTTTATACGCCACACTCACTTCTGCGGGGAAACGCCCATGTTGATCTTTTCTCTTAATCTGATACTCCTCATAACGAGACAAAAGATAAAACGATGCAGAAAAAAAATCGAATGGCATGCAGTTCTCCGAAGCGACATTCTCTTCCATAGGGAAGAGCGTCGTCAAATCATCCCATTTCCCTACACATACATCAAAAGAATAGACATTCGTCTGAAAAAGCAAGTCATTGACAAGAGGAATCCAAAACCTGCCTTCATTAGGTTTCGTTTTCGAATAAACGATCTGCGCATCAGATTGGGAATCAACAAATTTAACTTTGCACCCTAACAAATTTCCAAAAACAAAGTCGCAGATATAAACAAGTCGGTGAGAGATATGTGGAGCATATATCGATATCATTATGATTTGATTTTTCTTTAATTCTTCATTTTTCTAAGATACAAGATTCAAGGCTTTAACGCAACAACCCTTCATCAAAAAAACTGAAATATTTAGCATCACAAAAGATGAGATGATCGATCAACGTCAAATCACACATTCTGCAAGTTTCCTGCATTTTGCGTGTTGCCACCCGATCCTGTTCACTGGGGTTGGGAGTCCCTGATGGATGATTATGTATCAATACCAATCCACTGGCTTTCAGATTAATTGCCTCTCGAACAATCATTTTCACATCAATGATACAACCCGAGGATCCGCCTATACAAAAATTCTTTTTCTCTATAATATGGCATACTGTGTTGGTATAGATTGCCCATACTTCCTCCTGAGAACTGCCAACCAACTGAGGTTTGATAGCATTATAAATATCTAAACTAGAACGAATTGACACAACTTCTTCCACACTTTCGTAGTTGACTCTCCGACTCAGCTCTAAACCTGCCAAAATTGAAATAGCCTTAGCTTCTCCAATTCCTTGAAAACGACTTGTCAACTGGGAGACATCTGCTTTAGCAAGTTTTTCCAAACGATTGTCATACGCTACCAAAATACGTTGAGACAACTGCACCGCGCTCTCGTTTCGATTTCCCGAGCCAATCAGAATTGCCAACAATTCGGCATTAGAAAGGGATTTTCTACCTTTTGTCAACAATTTCTCCCTTGGTCTATCTTCCACATCCAAATCTTTTATACCTACAACTAAGAAATCGTCTTTTTTCATATTCCTTTCAGACTTAGGCTTTCCTCCTAAAGCTGACTCTTCAGTTGACACAAAATCATCTTGCATAACAAAACATTTTAACAGGTAAATACTCAAACAACTCATTTCAACCTCATAGCAGTTATCTATGAGGTTGAATTATCGCTCCTACATGAAACTAATCACATCTCATTATGAGCTTTTAAATAATTGATCAAAGGATTGGCATACATCAACCAAAACTTTTCTTGGAGGAAAGACACATCCTTGTTTGGCAAGTCAATCTTTTCAATTTGTTTTTCAACGTATGCCTCAAAGTTCTTCTTATCATCAGCCGAATACTCTTTCCCGAGATAGTCCGAGGTATTGCGAAGATTATCAAGAGCCACATAATTCAATGGAAATATATGATAATTTTCATGGATGCGATGATCAATAATTTTTGCGACCTTATTCAAAACAGTCGGTCGATTATCATCTTCTGAAACTGCATCTTCAATCAAATCATTGATTTCCGTCGTTATTTCATACGCAACACGACCTTTATAACCCAACATTCCAACCTTCATATTCAGAATGTCATCTTCCTTAGTTTTCACAAAATTCACATCATCTCGCTTCTGTTGGAACTCCTTCGCCTTAAGGTAGTCGCATGAATCATATTCGTATGAAATAGAAACTGGAATGATGTTCAGATCCACAAAGCCTTGCTTCATACTTCCTTCCGTACTGATAGACAGCATTTTAAGCAAACTTTCTTGAGTTTCGTCATTTGAATCTTTCGTACGTCCTTCTCGTTGAGCAATCCAGACGGAATTGTGCATCTCCGTAATATTACGGCGAATATAGGCCGAGAGTTTCACGAACGCATCAAAAAGTTCACGTTTCGTTCCACTGCGTTTCACTAAAAAGCACTTGTTCATTTTCAAGCAATCCGTAATCCATTGGTTAGCGCAGAGATTGTCGCCAATCGCAATCTCGGTAGTGTCAAGTCCATATTTATCTAAATAGGTATTGAGAATACCCGCATCCATGATGATATCACGATGATTTGAGATATACAAGTGTTTTTTTTCTTTCTTAATATTTTCCACCCCATTAAATAGGACCTTGCTCTTGCTACGACTACAAATGGAAAGTATCAGTGGAGCAATAATAACGTGCTGAAAAGCATAGATTGTGTCTATCTTACTCAAACGCTCCATTACAGTCTTTACCTCTTCATTTGGAAAGAGAAATTGGATAACAGACTGTAGTTCAGGAACTTCTATCACTCTTTCAATAGCATCCTTTATCTCTTCGTCCCGATAGGAACGCATATCGTCAAAATTAAAATTCTTCTCCATGTCTTATATAAAAAGAATCACCCGACAAAATTAAAGATTTTTTCTTATTTCAAATACAAGATACTTTCTGGTCCCATATTAAAAAGGAGATCAATGACACTTAATCGCGGTTGAAATCCAAAAGTATCACTAAACACTTGATAATAAGACAATATATGTGTATCATACTCTTTTTTAGGAAGAAAGTCATTTCGAGCATCTTTACAATTCCTCATTTCTTCTGTTTTTTTGTAATTCTCGGTGTTTGTCACATTGACATAAAGATGTAATAAAGAGAGCGTCGTCTCCATTAACTTCCAATTCAAATCAACCAGAAAATCATATTTCGTTGAAAAGATGGGTTCGTAATCTTCTCGATAATACTCAAAAAATGGGGATTTGTTGTAGGCACTTTCAATAGCACGCCAATGAAGTTGTTGCCATTTCTCTTGATACGAAATTCTGACATCACGCAGAGGACACTTTTCTTTCTGACGGATGATAGGAACGGTTAAATCCATCAGTTGATTGGTCGTCATAATTCTGCACCGATTTCTAAAAGTCTGCTTTTCAAAAAAATCGCACACCTCAACAAAAACATTTTGGTGATTCGCCATCGCTTGATAGTACTCTACAGGACCGAGGTAGGCACTACAAAGCAGAATATCAGAGTCGAATCGTGGCTCAAAAAGACGTTTCTTTGTTTCCAACATAAATACAAAGACTACTTGTTTTTGGATTTTTTACTGGCATTTGCCCCTTTTATTTCAGGAAGTCTTTGACTCTCCAAACTTGTCGCATTGACATTCCAATCCTCTTCCATGTCCCATCCTTTTCTCACCTTCAAGGCCTTCGGATAATAGCGAACTTCTTCGGGTTGCAGGTTTGCATCAAAGTCTCCTGTGTCCCATTTCCCATTTCCATTTCTATCCACAAAAAGGCGAAGATAATAGACATTTGGAGATAAATACTTAAAGAAAACACTGCCATTAGACATTTTCTGCGTGCGAAGAGCTTCATCTTTTGCATTGATCAACTCAACATAGACATCGCCAGAGACTCCCAATAGATTGACACGAAGAGCGCCATACTCATCTTCTACTTTTCTACTGAGCGTTACTCCTAAAGAGTCATTATAATTTCCGTAATAGTCCGTTACAGCGGCAGAATCAAAGGAGAGCGTATAACGATTTCCTGGTTTTATCTCAGCGTTGAAGGCGAACTCACGTTTGTTTTCCTTTTGTTTTAATTCAAAAGGGACAGGAATGCGTAAAGAATCACGAATCATTGAAAAATGGACTAAATCCATATTGACATTAATAATCGGTGTTCTCCATTTTACTGTATAATCAGCGTAAATCTCTAACTGCGTATTTTTAGACTCCAAAAACAAAATGTTCGTTCGGCTCAATGTCGTGCCTCTTTTCTCGGCTTTCTCCCGTTTCTTTTCTTCCTCTTTTTTTGTTTTTTCCTCCTGCTTGATATACGACTCCGTCAACATAGCCTGTAAAGTATCTATTTGAGTCACAAAATTTTCAGCAGAATCTGTCTTAAGATACTCTACAGATATTTGGATAGTATCCATTTTCAACACAGTCGTGTCCGTAATCCAATATTGAAGAGTATCCTTTTTAGGAGACGATTCTCTCACATACCAATTTTCCGCATCAAAATTCACAGGATTAATTTTAACCTCAGAACTATCATATTTCGTCAAGAAAAGTTCAAAATGTTTTCTTTCTTTTCTTTCTATTTTATCAAATTCTTGAAATTTCACATCTTTATGAAAGAGCAACAAATGAACACTATCCGGGCTATAAACATTTACATTCCTTGCTATGATGGTGTCTATCACAATAGAGTCTACCATTTCTACATTTCCATTCACCTCCCTTTCAAACGATATGTTCTTGTAGGTAGTGTCGAAGGCAACTTTCGTACCAACTGTAGGGACAGGCAAATCTTCAACCAACATAGCGACCCCTTCTCCTTTTTGATCATAGAAATAATTACTGTTCAAATCGGACAATGCGAATATTTTGTACTGTTTGGCGGCACAGCCCTTTATTGAGAAAAAACCATTTTCATCCGAACGTCCTATTCTGTCGAACGGTGTCGTTTTGAATGTAGTGTCAGTATAATGCTCATACAAGCCAACAAGCACATTTGGAACTGGAGACAATGTTTTTGCATCTAACAAAACGCCCGAAACGATGAGCGAATCCAATACATCGCCTGTAGCAAATGTGTGACAGTAATTTCTGATAAGGTTATTTTCAGTATAGTCGCCGATACAATCTGTAAAATCAAGAGTATAGGTGGCATTGGGTTTCAGAGAATCTTTCATCTCCACAATCACCTTCTTACCAATCACCTTAGCCGAAGGCGCCGGTTTCTGCGGAGGCGATACCACCAATTTATTTGCAGGGTCGTTAATCTGAAGATATTCATTAAACTCAATTTCAATTCTTTTCTGATTAACCTTCGTCGCTCGTTGTACAGGATTGGATTTGACATACGAAGGAGGAACTATATCCTTTTCACCACCTGACGGACCCGATGCCATATTGGCACATGCGGAGAGCGACAAAAGCAATGCACACCGAGCAATGTGTTTTATGATTGTTTTTAACATCATTCTAAGATAGGGTTTATCTATGCAGTCTGCAAAGGTACAACAAAAAAGACAAAATCCTCAGATTTCAGGTTCTGAGGATTTGTCTTAATGAAGTACTTATTTCACTTAATTGCTATTTCGACCGCAACAACGTGAAGTGTCCTGTGTAGACTTTCACGATCTCTGGGA
>CAVFXQ010000044.1:0-18755 GCA_963626555.1 Clostridiales bacterium | reverse complement strand
TGTGGTGATGACCGATTCCAAATTCTCCATCATACCAATCGTAGCAGCAAAGTCGTGTACTTTCACAAAATGCTGAATACGTGGCACATCACCACTATCATATTTTATCATTGCCTGCATCAGGCGAGCCAACTGCCTATTCATTGTTGTTGAAAATTGATACCTTCGCAATGGTACGAATTTTAGGAAAAACACTTATACACATACAACAAATACCATGATACGTTACAAGAACGGAGTCATATACACCGGTACGCATAGCGTGGTGCCATCTTTTTGATAATCTTTGGTGTAAAGCAAGACACGTTTATCTATCCGCGCAGAATATTTCTCACAGAACACGTCTAATGACTTGTGCGTTTTATACCCCGACGACTTCACCTCTATAGGGGTTAGTTTATTACCTCGTGAAAGCAAGAAATCCACTTCGTAGTTATGATTGTTCGCGTCTTGAAAGGTATGATAATACAACTCGTTTCCTGCAGCACGGAGCATCTGCGCGACCATATTCTCGTAGATATAACCCAGATTGGTATTCAACTTATCCGCCCATAGTTTGTCGTAGACGATGTTCTCGGTAAAGTCCTTATCCCAGAACGCCAATGTAACAAACAGACCTGTATCTACAAGAAACATCTTATAGCGTGTGCGGTCTGCCGTGAGTGCCAGTCCCACGTTTGGGTCGGATGATTGATAGGCGATATTCACCAACATACTCTCGTGTAAGGTCGCTAACATCTCCTGCATTTGATATTGTTTCACGTTTTCTATCACCGTAGAAGCCTGATAGCGTGATACATTCTTGCTTAGTTCGGAGGGGATGGACAGGAATAAAGCCCGCAATTTGTTGGTGGAGTCTAATTTATGCAAATCGTCAGCATACAGATTTAGAATGCGACGTTTGACTGCATCTACCATTTGCAAGTTCTTGGTATCGATATACTCGTTTACTGCTTGTGGCATTCCTCCAACAAGCATATACAAGCGGAAGTCTCTCATCAACTGACGATGTATAGCATCGCCTAATGGCTGATGGCTATCATACATCTGCCGCAGTAACGTCATAGTATTGTCATTCCCCAAAGCCCAACAGAACTCCTCATAGTCCATTGGAAACATTTGGATGCGTTCTTCCTCACTCGGAATGACAATATTCTGCACATTTTTCCGAATGCTAATCAGTGACCCCGTCTCAATATAATCATATCGACCGTCTGCCACAAGATATTTGATGGCTTGACGTACTAATGGCTGCAGTTGCACCTCATCAAAGATAATCACTGACTTGCGTTCTTTTAGTACAACATTGTAGATTACCTGCAACCGAACGAAAAGATAGTCTATGTTCGTGATGTTGTTAACTATCAATTCCAATATGTCGGGGCGTAGATTGGCAAAATCTAACAAGAGATACGAGTCGTACTCTTGTTGGGCAAAATTACGTGCCAGAGTAGACTTCCCCACACGTCGTGCGCCCTCTATCAACAATGCACTTCTACCTGATGCATTTGTTTTCCACTGCACCATCTTTTCGTAGGCTTTACGCTTAAAAATACGCTCGGACATAGCATTATGATTAAATTCGTAGCAAATATACTGATTATCATTTGATTACACAAGCAATTACCGCTGAGCGCAAAATTTTTTCTATAGAAATTACCGCTGAGCGCAAAATTTTATGAGCCAAATATGCCGCTGTCCGCAAAATGTTGGGTCATAGCAGGAGAACTTTGTGAGTATGGATTCTCACACTTATTGCCTGCATCAGACAAACCAACTGCTTATTCATTATTGTTGAAAATTGATACCTTTGCAAAGGTACGAATTTTAGGAAAAACACTTAGACACATATACAAGCATTCGTCTAAGACATAAAAAAAGAAACCACAATGGAAAACGAAATACAAGATAAAGCCATGTTTATGTCGTTCTGCATAGAACAATATGCAAAGGCAAAAAAAATGCCCACAGAAGAGACCGTGACTCTTTTTGAGCATTATGGAATAACTGATCACTTCTGTGAATTCTACAACGTACTCCATACGCAGGGGCAACAATGGTTGATAGAAGAAATTGATGAAATGATAAACAATAGAAAGAATGAGCAAAATATATCATGGAAGTATTGAAGAGGTTAGGAATCCTGAAATACGACCAGCAAACCGCTCGCTCGACTATGGATTGGGATTCTACACGACAACCTCGTTCGAACAAGCGAAGAATCTCGTTATACGAAGAATAAAGGATAAAAAAGTGACTGAGGGCTATGTAAATGTCTATGAATTAGATGATGACCAATTAAACCATCTGAATTCACTCATCTTCGAGGACCCATCTCCAGAATGGGTAAACTTTGTAATGAAAAACCGTATGAATAGAGATTTCTCCCATGATTATGATGTCGTATATGGTCCTGTGGCAGATGATAGTGTTTACACGCAGTTCACACTCTATGAAGGCGGCATCATTAGCATGCCAACGCTCATCCAAGAATTAAAAACTTACAAGTTGGTAGACCAGTATCTTTTTCACACAGAGAAATCGCTATCTGCCATCCGATTTATTGAATCAATAAAAATAGAACTATGAGTGTAGAGATAACCCAAGAAAATTTGTATTTGCTATTGCCACTGAAGATAAGGTGGCTTGCCTCCTGGTTGGCAGAGGATGAGAAAATCAGTCTTCCTGAGGCTATCAAGCGTGTTTACCACTCTCAACTCTACAAGAAACTGGCTACGGAAAGTACAAAATATTGGCACTTGGGACCAGTGGATTTGTATAGGGAACTGAGAATGGAGGTTTAATGATCGCTTATTTCCAACCTTTTTCCCGACTCTAAAAAATTTTCTGTTAAAATATTCACAAGGTGTTGGAGTTACCTCCAACACCTTTCTCTCTTAATACCACTCTACCCCCACAACACTCTGCCAATACTCGCGCTCTACTGCGCGATATGCCTCAACCATTTCGAGGTAGGCGTTCTGCTCCATAAGGTATTCTAAAAGGGTGATTTTTCCCGCTTTCATCGCCTTTTCTGACAGTTCTAAACCTTGGTAGTCGGAAACGACGGATTGATATTGCTGCAAAAGGGTCTTCTGCGACTGCATCTTGGCATACAGACTTTTTAGTTCTATCTGCATTGACTCTTTGAGGGTTTCATTTTGCATAGCCACCACCTGCTGATTGGCTTTCATCGTCTTCACCTTATTACGATTCGCCCACAAGGGTAAGGCTAACCCTACAGAGAGTCCTTGATAGTTCTCCTCTTTAGTCCACTCGCCTGCATAACCTAATTTCAGATTAGGCAACATCTCCGCTCTCGCTACTGAATACTCTTTCTGACTTAACTGCCGACTTTGCTCTGCCATCAACAATTTTGGATGGGTCTGCTCTACCCTACTCCACAAACTGTCGTAGCTTTCGGTAATCTCTTCAAAAGGATATCGATCAGACGAAAATTCAAGGTCATTTCCACCATTCAACAATTTCAACTGACTCTCCAATTTATCCCTTTCCATCGAGAGATTCTGCATAGTCGCCGTCTCTTTCAAGAGATTCAATTTCGCCTTGTTATAGTCTAACAAAGTGGCTTCGCCTCGCTCCAGCATCTTCTGATAGGCTACTTCCAACTGCTGTGCGATCGTCCATCGTTTCTGCGACTCGTCTGACATAATCTTGTTATAGATTAAGTCAATAACCAACAAATCGGTCTGCAACATCACTTTTCGCCGCTCCGTTTCATACTGCAACTGATTGATGGCATTTTTCGCCGATGAAATCGAACGTTTCTTCCCGAGAATAGTTGCCCACTCCAACTCTTGGGTTACAGAGAGATCTTTTTTATCTCCTTGACCGTCGTGCACGCCCCATTGATATCCAAACTCCACTTCAGGATTAGGCAATGCATTTCCTTCTTTGTTCTCCAACTGCTGCACTTGCAGATTCTCACGCAGAACCTGCAATTCTTTATTGTTCGTCTCCACTGCCACCCGTATATTCCCCTGCGCATAGAGAGAACTACCCATCAACAGCAAAGCAAACGTAACTATCTGATTTTTCATTTTTTTGTACTTTTCAAATAAATAATAGGAATGACAAACGCATTCAAGAAAGTTGAACTGAAGAGTCCGCCAAGAATAACTTTTGCCATTGGACTCTGAATCTCATTGCCTGGCAAATCGCCACCCACTGCCAACGGGATCATCGCCAAAGCAGACGACATCGCCGTCATAATAATCGGATTCAACCTATCCAACGACCCATGCATGATATTCTCTCGCAACGTTCCACCCTCTTTGCAGAGTTCATTATAACGATCTACCAACAACATTCCGTTTCGGGTAGCAATCCCAAAAAGCGAGATGAAACCGATGATAGATGGAATGCTCATCTCCCAACCTGTAATTGCCACAGCAAACGCACCACCAATCAATGCAAGTGGCAAATTAAGGAGAATAACCGTCGATTGCTTCAGACTTTTGAACTGATTGTAGAGTAAAAGGAAAATCACCAAGACAGAGAAGACGCACAGCACCATCAATGTTCGCGAAGCAGCCTGTTCACTCTCGAACTGACCACCATACTCCACATGATAATCCTCTGGCAAATTGACCTGTTCATCAATAATCTTCTGTACATCGTTCACCACGCCTCTCAAATCTCGTCCTGCGACATTGGCAGAAACGACAATCTTTCGAGAAACATTTTCGCGATTGATCGTGTTCGGACCTGACGAAGAAACTACTTCGGCAACATATTCCAACGGCACTTTTCCCTCTTTGGTATCAACCAAAAGAGAACGAATGTCATCAATGCTCTCCCGACTCTCATCTCGCACCTTCACTTTTAGGTCAAACGCTCGATTGCCTTCATACACCTGCGAGACGACCTCGCCCCCCAACAAAACACGCACGTTCTCTGCAAACTCTGCCGTCGTGATTCCATATCTCGACAACAAATCTCTTCGAGGAACGATTTTCAACTGAGGCGTCTCAATTTGTTGTTCCACATTCAAATCAGCGATTCCATCAACTTTTTGAATTTTATTTTTTATTTCATTACCGATTTGGAAAAGTCTGTTCAAATCCGATCCAAAAATCTTTACAGCAATATTCGCCCTCGTTCCTGAAAGCATTGCGTCAATACGATGAGATATCGGCTGACCAATCTCTACTGCCACACCTGGCAACAGCTTCATCTTCTGACGGACCTCTACCAACATTTCATCTTTCGAACGATCTTTCAACTCAAACGGTGCTTCTATCTCCGAGACATTCACTCCCAACGCATGCTCGTCCAATTCTGCTCGTCCCGTCTTTCTCGCCACCGTCGTAATCTCTGGCACAGACAATAGAATCTCCTCTGCCTGCTTTCCAATTTTATCCGATTCCACCAAAGAAACTCCTGGCATCGTGCTAACATTTATCGTCAACGAACCCTCGTTGAACGATGGCAAGAAACTTCGTCCGAAATTGAAGAATAGAAACAAAGCAACCACCAAAGCCACTATTGTAGCCGAAAGAACTGCCTTGCCATGGTCAAGCGACCAGTTTAAAGCCTTCTGATAGACAGCACGAAGATGTGTCGTTACCCAAGAATCTTTCTTTCCGTCTGTACCTGCATTTTTCAGCAAGAAACTACACAAGACAGGAGTCAGCGTCAAAGCTACAATCGTAGAGGCGAAAAGAGCCACCACAAAGGCGATTCCCAATGGTTTCAACATTCGTCCCTCCATTCCACTCAAAAAGAACAAAGGAACAAAACTAACCACAATGATCAAAGTCGAGTTCAAAATCGGCAATCGCACTTCTCGCGATGCCTCAAACACTACTTTCATCACAGACTGTTGTTTTTCTATCGTTTTCATCCGATTTTCTTTCAGTCGCTTATAGACATTCTCCACATCAACAATCGCATCGTCCACCAACGAACCAATCGCTATCGCCATACCACCGATACTCATCGTGTTGATGGTCAATCCCATCCAATGCAACACCAAGAGAGTAACCAACAACGACAACGGAATCGTTACTAGTGATATCACCGTCGTGCGGATATTCATCAAGAACAACAAAAGAATGATTACAACGAAAATTGAACCTTCAATTAGAGACTCCTTGATATTATTAATTGAGCTATCAATGAATTTTGACTGGCGAAAGGCATCTGTGTTAATGGAAATATACGATGGAAGCGTTGTTTTTAAATCTTCTAAAGACTTTTCAATTTTCTCCGTCAACTCGATGGTACTCACATTCGGTTGTTTCGTAACAGTAAGCAAAACGGCAGGTTTTGCACGATAAGAAGCGACTCCCGTTTGAGGAGTTTTCGGACCAATTTTTATCTCTGCAATATCGCCCAAAAGAATCGTTTGCCCATTTTCTTGCTTAACCAATGACCGTTGCAAATCTTCTATCGTATTCGTTGAAAGTATTCCTCGAATCACATACTCATTGCCATATTCATATAAGACACCACCCGAGACATTCGTGTTCATCTCGTTTGTTGCCGCCATCACCTCGTCTAATGATACCTTGGCATTTCTCATTCTTTCAGGATGCAACAGTATCTGATACTCCTTGACATCGCCACCCATCACAGCCACCTGAGCCACACCACCAGTAGCCAAAAGTCGGGGACGAATCGTCCAATCTGCCATCGTTCGCAAATCCTCTAACGAGATAGAATCGGACGTCATACTGATAATCAGCAATTCACCCAAGATAGACGATTGCGGTCCCATCGTTGGATTTCCAACACCCTTTGGTAAAGACTCAGAAACCATTGATAGTTTTTCCGACACAATCTGACGAGCAATGTAGATATCCGTTCCCCAATCAAATTCAACCCAAACCGCTGAAAATCCGTTAGTTGACGAAGAACGTACACGTTTCACACCCATTGCTCCATTTACTGACGTTTCTATTGGAAAAGTAACCAATCGCTCCACCTCTTCGGCTGCCATACCATTGGCTTCCGTCATCACCACGACAGTGGGTGCATTCAAGTCTGGAAAGACATCCACTTCCATCGTCTTTGCTGTGTACAATCCAGCCACCATCAGCAAGACAGCACCTATCACGACAACCAACCGATTGTCTAACGAAAACTTGATTATTTTGTTCAACATAGCTGCTTTCCCCTATTAGTGGTTATGATTATGCGCTGGTATTGTCGCCGTATTCGCTGAGAGTCTCACTTGCACCGTACCGTTCGTCACGACATTGTCGCCAACTGAAAGTCCTGACAAAATTTCGACCCTTTCACCGTTACTTTGACCTAATTTTACTTCCCTACGAACAAAACACTCATTCTTATGTCTGACAAAGACGAAAAACAATCCTTGCGACTCACACAAGGCTGAAACTGGCACTGATATGATATTCTCACGCTGCGCCGCCAACAGATAGACTTCAGCATACGCCCCCGACATCAATCCACCGACATTATCAAACTCGAAGGTCATTGCCACTGTACCAGAACCCTGCGACACATTTCTGCTATACGACAACATCCTACCACCCAGCTTGCTCAACTCGTACAAACGTGTATCATAACTCACTTTGAAATTAGCACTTCGGATATTGCCCAAATCGGCATAGTTGCGCTCTGGCACATCCACACGCAACTGCAACGATTTGTTCTTCGTAACCACAGCCAACGGAGTACCCACCTCAACATACTGACCCGATTGTACCAAAATCGCTTTTATATACCCTTTCATCGGAGATTTTATGGCAACGCCCCTATCTGAAACACTACCCGACAGAGAGGAATACGCAGCCTGTGCCTGCTCATATCTCAACTTCGCATCGCTATACTCTTTCATCGTTACCAACTTATCGTCGAGCAACTGCTTCATACGCTCATACTCTGCTTTCGCACTCTCCATTTCAATACGTTGCTTCTGAGTACTCTCGCCATCTTCCACATTCTTCGCAGAAACATAAGCGAAAATTTGCTCCGCTTTCATCGGACTTCCTTCTGCATAATCACCACTTGCAAACGTTACTATTCCGTCAGTTGATGCCACTAAAGAAACCTCGTCATTAGTTGACGAAACGATTTTTCCACTTGCTTTGATCACTTGCGAAAAAGGTTGCAACTTCACCTCCTCTAACTGAAGATCCGCCTCCTTTGCCTGCTCAAGTGTAAATGTGATTTCACCATCTGGATGCTTTTCAGCATCATCGTGATGATGTCCCTCATGGTCATGCTCATCCTCATCGTAATGATGAACATCTTCGTGTTCTTCCGTATGTTCGTGTTCATGCTCGTGCTGTTTGTTTGTTTTATTGCCACACGAACTGATTAGAAACAATGCTGCCAAACAACATACATATTTCATTTCCTTCATTGATGTTTCCTTTTAACTTTATACTGATTTACAACGCAAATTTAAACACATCTACATGCAACTCAGTTGCAAATCCTTAAAGCTCCAGGTCCCATAGAATCTTTATATAACATAAAGATCTGTCGTGTAGTTCTCCTTCATCAAATCAGCAATGGTTACACTATCTAAATAGTCATTAATAAGCTTGTTGAGTTTTGTCCACATACCGATAGTTCGACACCCAGCCAATCGTTCACAAGGTTTTGCTCCCGGATCTAAACATGCAATAGGAGCCAACGACCCTTCCGTTAACCGTAGTATTTCCCCTACCGAGTAGTCTACAGGATTACGAGTCAAGCGATATCCACCACCCTTCCCTGATAAACCCTCAACGATATTATTTTTTGAGAGTAGCGTCATAATAGATTCAAGATATTTCAAGGATATTTCTTGTCGCTCCGAAATATCTTTTAATCTAACAGGCGTTGACGTTCCTTGCTCTGCCAAATCAATGACCACTCTTAGTGCGTATCTACCTCGTGTTGAAACTTTCATATATATTTTTTTTGCAAATGTAGAACTTATAATCAAACTAACCTACTAAGTTAATAGGTTTTTGTTTAATCTTTCAACCACCTTATAATATTCACATACATTCCGTCTTTCCTCAGATAAGCATACTTTTTAGGATGGTGTTTTTCATTAGACAACTGTGAGAAAGTACAAAAAAGGGGTGGATAAAATATCCACCCCTTCAATCAACTATTTTGTTATATTAGTCTTTCATCTTAGCACACAAGAACTCACGGTTCAAGCGAGCAATGTTGCTGATAGAAACGTTCTTAGGACATTCAGCCTCACATGCACGAGTGTTTGTACAGTTACCGAATCCAAGTTCGTCCATCTTAGCAACCATCGCCTTAGCACGACGAGCAGCCTCGATTTTACCCTGAGGCAAGAGAGCCAACTGAGAAACCTTAGCTGAAACGAACAACATTGCTGATCCGTTCTTACAAGCGGCAACACAAGCACCACATCCGATACATGAAGCAGCGTCCATAGCCTCATCGGCGATTGGCTTAGGAATAGCGATCTCATTAGCATCTGGCACACCTCCTGTATTTACAGAAATGTAACCACCAGCCTGCATAATTTTATCGAATGCAGAACGATCAACCATCAAATCGCGGATAACAGGGAATGCTGCCGATCTCCAAGGCTCAACAGTGATAGTCTCACCGTCCTTGAACTTACGCATGTGCAACTGGCAAGTTGTAACATCCTCATCAGGTCCGTGAGGGTGTCCGTTAACAAACATTGAACACATACCGCAAATACCCTCGCGGCAGTCGTGGTCGAACACAACAGGTTCTTTGCCTTCCTCAACCAACTGCTCGTTCAACACGTCGATCATCTCCAAGAATGACATCTCAGTAGAGATGTTCTTCATATCATATTCCTCATAGAAACCCTTCTCCTTAGGACCTCTCTGACGCCAAATTCTTAATTTGAAACTTATAGTATTATCCATACGACTTATTCTTTATAGTTACGTGTTTTACGTTCTGTGAACTCATAATCCAATGCTTCTTTCAAGCACTCAGGATCTTGGTTTTCACCCATGTAGTGCCAACAAGCAACGTATGAGAATTTGTCATCATGACGCAAAGCCTCACCTTCAGCAGTCTGGTGTTCTGAGCGGAAGTGTCCACCACAAGACTCCTCACGGTTGTAAGCGTCAATAGACATCAAGTAACCAATCTCAAGGAAATCTTCCAAACGAAGAGCCTTCTCCAACTCGGTATTCAAATCATCTGCCTTTCCAGGAATGAACAAGTTGGTGTTGAACTCTTTCTTCAACTCCTTGATTTTCTTCATTGCAGTCTCCAAAGACTCCTTTGTACGAGCCATTCCAACGTACTCCCACATAACGTGACCCAACTCCTTGTGGATAGAGTCTACGGAGCGTTTTCCATGGATGCTCATCAATCTCTTGATACGCTCGTTAACGCCCTTCTCAGCCTCAACGAATTCAGGGAGATCTGTACTCATACGAGGAACCTGGATTTGGTCTGCCAAGTAGTTTTGGATAGTGTATGGCAATACGAAATAACCGTCAGCCAAACCTTGCATCAATGCAGAAGCACCCAAACGGTTTGCTCCGTGGTCTGAGAAGTTAGCCTCACCGATTGCGAACAATCCCTTGATAGAAGTCATCAATTCATAATCAACCCACAAACCACCCATTGTGTAGTGGATAGCAGGGAAGATCATCATTGGCTCCTCGTATGGATCGTGGTCCATAATCTTGTAGTACATTTGGAACAAGTTTCCGTACTTTTGAGAAACAACATCCTTACCCAAACGTTGGATTGCATATTTGAAATCCAAGAATACTGCCAAACCTGTTGCGTTTACACCGTAACCAGCATCACAACGCTCCTTAGCAGCACGAGACGCAACATCGCGTGGCACCAAGTTACCGAATGCAGGGTAACGACGCTCCAAGTAGAAGTCGCGATCCTCATCTGGAATATCATTAGGACCAATCAGACCCTTCTGCAATTTCTCTGCGTCTTCCTTCTTCTTAGGAACCCAGATACGACCATCATTACGAAGAGACTCTGACATCAAAGTCAACTTTGACTGGATATCTCCGTGAACAGGAATACAAGTTGGGTGAATCTGAGCATAACAAGGATTTGCAAAGTAAGCACCCTTCTTGTAAACTTGGACAGCAGCAGAACCATTTGATCCCATTGCGTTGGTAGACAAGAAGTAAGTGTTTCCGTAACCACCTGTACCGAGAACGACAGCATGTCCGAAGAAACGCTCAATTTTACCAGTGATCAAGTTACGAGCGATGATACCTCTAGCACGATCTACACCGTCTTTATCCTTAACGAGGACAACATCTAACATTTCGTAACGAGTGAACAATTTTACAGTTCCCTTCTTAACCTGACGACTCAATGCTGAATACGCACCAAGAAGCAACTGCTGTCCGGTTTGACCTTTAGCGTAGAAAGTACGAGAAACCTGCGCACCACCGAAAGAACGGTTGTCAAGCAAACCTCCATATTCACGAGCAAAAGGAACACCTTGAGCGACGCACTGGTCAATAATGTTGTTAGATACCTCAGCCAAGCGGTAGACATTTGCCTCACGAGCACGGTAGTCACCACCCTTGATTGTATCATAGTAGAGACGGTAAACAGAGTCACCATCATTTTGGTAATTCTTAGCGGCATTGATACCACCCTGTGCTGCGATTGAGTGAGCACGACGAGGAGAATCCTGAATACAGAAGTTCAACACATTAAAACCAAGCGCACCCAAAGAAGCGGCAGCCGAAGCACCAGCCAAACCAGTACCAACGACAATCACATCCAATTTACGCTTGTTTGCAGGGTTCACCAACTTCTGGTGATCCTTGTAGTTCGTCCACTTTTCCGCCAACGGACCCTGTGGAATTTTGGAATTTATTTCAGCCATAATCAATTAATATCTTTTTTTCTATTAAAATCTATTTCCTTGGTCTTACTGATTAGCCAATCAGACTCTTAACGTAGAAAACTACGACAACAGCGGCAAAGCAGATGAAGATAACAGACGCAACGATATTTGAAATGCATCTCAAACGAGGATACCATGTCTGATTATTCCAACCGATTGTTTGGAAAGCACTCCAAAATCCATGAGTCAAGTGAAACCAAATCGCAGCAAACCAAACAATATAGAGAATGCAGATGATTGGATTTGAAAACGTAGCTTTAATCAAAGCAGCACCATCAGCAAATTGTCCTTCATATTCTGCAGTGGCTCCCATAATCTCAGGCAACTGCATCTTAGCCCAAAAATGAGTCAAATGAAGAATCAGACCTAAAACAACGATCAAACCTAACACGAACATGTTACGTGAAGCCCACTCAACCTCAGAAGGCAAATTATGGCAAGCGTATGCTTGATCACCGCGAGCTTTCTGGTTGCGAAGTGTCAAAATAGTTGCGAAAACGATATGTACAAGAACACCAGCCGCCAAAACTGCTGTTCCTACCAACGCATACCAATTCGCACCCAAGAACTCACATATCATGTTGTACGCATCGCCACTGATGATGGCGACAGCATTCATTGACATGTGAAAAATTAGAAACAGAATGAGAAAAAGTCCTGAGATGCTCATAATCAACTTTCTCCCAATGGATGAATCAATTAACCACATAAGTTTTTGAATTTAAATGAATATTTTATGTTTATAGTTTTTCTATTAATTGCAAAATAAAACCCTCATCAACGTAGGATATAAGGAAACACTTTCAAATCTACAAAATTAGAAAAATTTCGGATTTAAAATCTATTGCGAAAATAAGAAGATTTTTGAGAATCCTTTAACTTTGAGAGAAATCTTTTTGTTGAGATTTTTCGCTTTATTTGACACTTTGCCATATTCTCTTTAAACTTATAAAGTTAATATTTTCACTTAATTTCATAAATTTTAAGTTACATTTGCCTATCTAAAACCCAATTTTCCATGAAATTCGTTATAAATCCAAAATATTCTGCGCTTTCATCATTCATTCATAGCATTCCAGACATTTTTGAAAAAGAAGGAATAACGATATACAAAGCCAGAAATGAAATCAAAATATATAACGTAGATGATGAGGAAAAAGGAGTCAGTTACTCTCTCAATGTAAAATCGTATAAGATACCTATCTTTATTAACCGAATTGCTTATACTTTTTTTAGGGCGACCAAAGCACGCCGTGCATACGAATATGCTTTAAAAATTATCTCCAAAAATGTAATGACCCCGGAACCTGTCGCTTTCATTGAAGAAAAAAGATGTGGACTTCTGAATCGTTCGTTTTTCATTTGTCTACACACCCCATTGGACGGCAACATGCGCATTGCTTCAGAAGAAAAAAATTTTGAAAAAATCAAAGACCTAACTATTGCATTTGGAAAATTTACCGCAGAACTTCATAAGAAAAACATCCTTCACATAGACTATTCTCCAGGTAACATTCTTTATAAGAAAAACAACGATGGAACCTTTCATTTTTCTATTATTGACATCAACAGAATGAAATTCTGTAAAGTTGATATGAAAACAGGTTGCAAGAATTTCTGTAGAATGTATGCTCCCGACGTTTTCTTCACGACAGCAGGTAAAGCATACGCAGAAGCAATGGGGTACGACGAAAATTCGTGTATCAAATTAATTATGAAATACAGAAACGAAGAGTGGATTAAACGTGAACGACGATATCGCATGAAAGAACTATTCAAGAAGAAATAAAAGTTTTCTCAATCACAAACTCTACTACCATGAATAAAAATTTGAAGAAAACGTTGCTGGTTGCAATGCTCAGTGCAACGGCTATCTCTACAATGGGAACAGAACTTCATTTCTACCGTAACGATGGTAAGTACAACGTCTACGAACATACGAAGGTGGACACAATGCAGTTGATTAACGACACAATAAATTTGACGTTTACCAACAATGCGTTTTATAAGATTGCAAAAGCAAATATTGACAGTATCATTGTTGATGATACCTGTAAAGTGGCAGAAATGTTCATCGTAACAGAAAAAGATTCCATTTCACGAGAAGAATACACAAACTGTACCGTAACCATCAAAGGATATAACATGTTTGAGGATACGGAAACTTTAACAGCTCAAATTAGAGGTCGAGGAAATTCCACCTGGCTTTGGTATGAAAAAAAGCCATACCGCTTGAAATTAGATAAGAAAAGCAAGCTTTTAGGGTTAAAGAAAGCAAAAGTCTTCGCTCTTTTGGCGAACTACCGCGACCCTACTTATCTGATGAATGCGATGGTTTTTGAAATGGGAGACTATGTTGGATTAGATTTCAACTGTCACTCTCGTTTTTGCGAAGTCTATCTTAACGATGAATATAAAGGACTCTATCTTCTGACTGAACAAATCAAGCAAGGGAAGAATCGAGTTGAAGTGAAAGACACGACGGGTTTACTTCTTTCGTTAGATGTAGATGACGGACCTTCAGAATCTCCCGATGCAACCGATAATTTTTACAATACTTCGTTTTCAAGCAAAATTCCAGTCTGCATCAAATATCCAAAAGACGAACTTTTGACGGACACACGAAAAGAGGAAGTGCAAAACGAGTTTAAAGAATTGGCAGATTTAATTGCAGACCACAACTACACTGAAGTAAAGAAAATCATGGATATGCAGAGCTTTATTGACTATCTAATCATCCAGGATCTTGTATACAATGTTGAACTAAAAGCTCCTCGTAGTATGTACCTTTACCGCTACACAGAGAAAGACAGTTTGTGGCACATGGGTCCGCTTTGGGATTTTGACGGAGGCTTTGATTTTGATTGGACTGACATGTACACTAGTAGAAAATACTTTGGTGAAAACGGATCTTTGTTAGTTACAAAAACCACCTTCGGCGGAGGTTGGGGAGGCGGACGACCAGGACAGCAAACAGAAACCATCAACTATAACGTAGCAACCAATAACAATGGAGTTTGTCCATTCTTCACCCAACTTTTCTACGAACAAGAATTTGTCAACGATTTTAAAGCAAGATGGAATGAAATAAAAGCCAATCTTATTCCACAAGTGTATACCAAAATTGAGAATTATTATGCGCAACTATATTGCGCAATGGAACGAGATGAGCAAAAATGGAATCTAAATACATCACACGAGGAACAATTCAACAATTTAGAAACATGGTTTTCTGCACAAGTGGAATTGTTAGATAAATATTATAACAATATTGTCATACCATAAATTGCGATTTCATCGGAAGAAATATAAGAAATCCTCGCTATTAGTTTAGCGAGGATTTCTTATTTGTGTTCAGCTTATCATCTTACAACCACCTTAACAATTTTTGTAGAAGATGTCGTTACAATCTTAACAAAATAGACACCGACATTGTATTTTGAGAAATCTATGTTGATAGTATTTTCACCAGACTCTACATCAAAAGTAACAGTTTCACCGACAAATCCTTGAGCATTCAAAACTGAATATTGGCAATTAGTGAAAGGTTGATCAGAAGTAATATACAATGTTGCATTGTCAATCACAGGATTTGGAGCAATGAAAATCGACATTGAAACCACGTCAGTCAAACTTTTGTAGACGGATGCCACAGGGTCGCATATAACTATGATAGAACCAGTTTTCGTTGCATTGTAGGTTGCACCCACTGTGGTAACCGTGAACTCGAACTCACCAATTTCAGTTGGCGTTCCACTTATATCAATTTTACGAGCAGAGTTGTCAATGCTCAAAATTACACCTTCGGGAAGCCCTGAAGTTTCAACAGTTGTCGCATCCTCCCAAGTATAGCAGAAATTGGTGATAGATTCGCCAAATTTGATAGATTGTTTTGAACTACCGCCACCACATTTGTTCAGCACAGCAGTTGTTTCGGTGCTACCCTCAACATAAACTGCAAAAGTACGAGTCATCACATCGCTTTGCTTATCAGTAACTTTCACTTTGTAGTAGAAAATACCACCCTTTGCCGATAAAACCGTCAATTTTGAATCACTGATAGAGATAGTCAAATTTGAATCATTTTCAGCAACAGAGTAAGACGGAGTTGTCTTGGAGAAGCCCATAAAATATTCGGTCAAATCGAAAGTTTTTGAAACACCCTTTGCCATTTCGACATGAGGAACAGACATATAGTAGAGATACCCCTCCAAGTTTGTATATCCATCACCATCTGGGTCGGCATTCGCATCCGAGAAATCGCCCGAAGCAGAATTTTTGTTCGTGCCAATGACCGTCTCATACCAATCAGGAAGACCATCTAAATCGGAGTCAAAATCAGATGTACGAGTTTCAGAAGTATAGTAACTATAATCACCCTCCTTAGACTCACTACTTGCATCGATGATACCGCCCAATTTTGTCTTTGCACCCGTACAAGAGTAAGTTCCCTCCAAAGTTTCTTTCACCATACGAACATCATGGTCATCAAAAACCGGCATGTTGCAACCTACATCCGAAAGCACTGTTTTGTAGGCACGTTGAGCAGACTCTATCGTGGCTTGCGACTCAAAGAAAGGTTTTGAGTTCCACACGTCCCATGTTAACTGTTGACCATTAGAAAGTGTGTATTGTCTACCACATTCATCATTTGTTCCATCGCAGATTAAAGAACCATCCTTTTCTTGGAGGATATTGTTGTGAAAATAATAAGCCTGATAGCCTTTTCCCGTACCCTCGAGATCGGCAGAGAGCGTATAGTTTAATTTCGAAGCTGCACCCTTCTTGTAGTAGTTTCCGACAAAATTGACCTCCATCGCACCACCATCGGTTACACGACCACCAAAATTGTAGACCACATTATTGAAGATATCCAATCGACCAGCATAATAGCCATTTCCATCCAAACCGCCACCCATTGACCAATTACGGCCGTAGTTGTGAGCCAAAAGATTATGATGGAAAGAACCAACATCGCCTCCGATGGTAGCTGCATAGCCGTGACCTGTACCCTCAGGATAATTTTTGTGTCCGGCAATATTCAACGCTTCAGAAATCAGTGTCTTCTGCAACGTCATATTTTTGGCGTTTCGCGAACTAAACGCCTCGTCAATTGTCCAACCAATAGAACAGTGGTCGGTGATGGAGTATTTAGCACCAGCCATACCCAGTCCATCGTAAGTTTGACCACTACCTAAGCGAACACGGATGAATTGGCAGATAGACTCGCTACCCACACCGAAAGGAGCCGCTTTGATACAGATTCCATGACCAGGAGCCGTCTGACCAGCGATAGTAACATAATCAGAAGAGCAAGTCAGACGAGATTTCAATTCAATGACACCAGAAACGGCGAAAACGATGGTACGCGGACCGATTTCGTTTGTGATAGCCTCACGGAAACTACCTACGCCGTCATCGTTCAAATTCGTAACATAAACGACCTTTCCGCCACGGCCACCTGTAGCATATTTTCCATAACCCTCTGCACCAGGAAAAGCTAAACGACGAGGACGGAAATTCCAAACCGAACCCTTTGTAACTGAGCCACTTGAAGTTACCTCATCCACACGCCAGTAGTAAGTGTTATGGCAAGAAAGATTAGAAACGGAGTAAGACGCATTCGTTACATTTCCCTTGTAAAGAGTAGAAGAAGTTGTCGCCGATGCAACAGATGCGCTATCCGTACCGAAGTAGACATTATGAGATTTTGCACTTGAAGCAGCAGTCCACGAGAGTTTCACAGTCTTGCCGTCATCGCCATCCACATGCTTATCGTTATTGGCAGGCGAAGGAGCAGACGCTTGATCAGAGGCGTTAGGGACATCCAAAGCAAAACCATTCAAATAGACATTGTAAGTATTAACAGATGAAGAGGTGTTTACCACATATTTAATGGTAACCGATTTGCCAGTAGTGGCTGTAAAAGAGACGTACGCAGTCTTCGATTCAGCCGTTGAAAGCGCGCGTTTTGATGGAACAATATTGGATTGCACCTTCTTACCATCCACATAAATGTCCATGTTGCTAAGCGTAGACGAACTGAAATCATCCACCGCATTATGGTAAGAAAGCAAGGAGTGCGTGCCAGCAGAGAGACCAGAAATTTCGAGTACCAAAGACGCATCCTTGGAGGTGCAATCTTTAATATAAGCACAGTCGCACACCAATCGAGCGTAGGAAGGCGACTGCACACCCGCCTTGTACCAGTTAGTGGACAAGGAGCCAGAACTTGCACCCGAAGTCAGTTTAAAAGTAACCCCTGAAACGGTTAGCGTGTTAGTAACATCAGGAGTCCAAGTTGTGTAACTCGGCTCGGTAACCTCGCTTGAGTTTCTGCCAGACTTATCAATGTCGACATAAATCTCAGCGGCAGCCGAGAAAGTCGAAGACAGCAGCAACAGCAGAATTAATTTTTTAAAACAATTATTTTTCATGGATAAATAGATATAAATGTAATGTAACTGAATGCTACAAAAGTAGGGAGAGGTAGAAAGGGAGAGGTAGAAAAATTCGGAAGAAAGGGAGAAATTTTAAGCAAAGAAGGCATTAACCAACTTTGCCATAGCGAAGTTCATTGAGGAGAAAATCATAAACATAACGAGGACTTTGGTAAAATAGTCCTGATTTATCATCCAATAATCGCTGATAGATTCCCGAATTCAGAACAATATAAAGAGCATCATGTTCAGATGTAGCAATATTACTTTCACACAACAATATGGCTAATTTAGCAACCATATCATTTTTCATCACTGTTTTTATATCCATTATTTTCCCATTAATCCTCCATTTTTTTTGCAATAGTCGGTCATATCATCAATAACTGAAGCAAACGACTGTGTATGAAAATAATTATAGTGACTTTCAACAAACTCTATGGCTTTATAGCGATAAAGATAAT
>CAVFXQ010000043.1:0-18756 GCA_963626555.1 Clostridiales bacterium | reverse complement strand
AAAAGCAGGATTGTTACTCGTATTGTTACTATGTCCTAAAAATTCGGTTATAAGTGCTTAAAAATCAGAAGAAAACAAAGATAGAAATTTGATTAAATAAATTATGCCCCGTAATATACTACAAATTATTTCTTATAGCAAGATTACTATAAAAAATAAAATGCTACATTTGCACTCGTTTTTCTAACAAAAAAGTTGAATTAATAAATTCTTTAAACAAAAATAGAGATATGAAGAAATTTTTATTGGCAATCGCTTCTTTGTTCGCTGTAATGGGAGGTGCAAATGCGTCTAATGTAGACAAGATTGAGTTCGCTAACAAAGGTCAGTTCACTCTGGGCGCTGAGGTTGGTATTCCTCCAAGAACGGACTATGCTAATATGCCATTCATTGGTGTTGATGCTATGTGGGGTTTGGCTGATGGTTTCATCCACACTAAGACTTTCGGTAACAACGGTGCTATCGATTTAGGTTTGCAGGTTGGTTACCAACATTGGGGGGATCATTATGATGTTGTTCCAAGTGTTAAATATAGATGGAGAACATGGGAATTGCCAATCTGCGTTCGTGCTGGTTTTCACTTTGAGTTCGTAAAACATTTGGATGTTTACGCAGGTTTCCAGGGTGGTGTTGCGATAAATCATTGGAGAGATAACTATTCTGTTGACAGTGATGCTTTGCAACAGTATGTTGATATGTATGATGATAAAAAGGATTCAAACACTGACGCTGATGGTATTTTCGGTATGTACCTTGGTGCAAAATGGTATTTCACAGACGTTTTTGGTGTAAAGGCTGAGTACTCTGGAGATTGGATTTCTAATGAATCTAATGGTCATGGAAATAACCTTCCTTACTTTGCGGTTGGTGTCACTTTCAATTTCTAATTGAAAAATGAATTATATAGAAGGCTTGCGGCAATCTCGTCGCAAGCTTTTTTGTTGCTAAAAAAATGTTGAGAAAAAGTTGTTGAGTGATATACTATCTGTAGGTGTTTTGCGTTATACGGATAGTTATTTTGTGAAGAATATAAGATTTCAAAAATGAAGAGAATAGTTTTGTTTTTGGCAGCGTTCGCAATGATTTGCGCAAATGCTTTTGCCGAGAAAGTTGATGAGATTGAGTTCGCTAACAAGGGAAAATTTGCTTTGGGTGTCACTATTGGTGCGCCAGGTCTTCGCTCTACGCATGATAATCGTGCGAAGATGCCTTCTGTCAATGTGGATGGAAACTGGGGCTTGGCTCACGGTTTCATCAACTCGCGTGTGTTTGGAAAGAATGGTGGTGTTGACTTAGGTTTCTACCACGCTATATGCTACTACAACAAGTGGGACGAAAAACATTTTGGTTATATGCAGATTCCTGCTCTTGTTCGTGCTGCTTTCCACTTCGAGTTTGTAAAACATTTGGATGTCTATGCTGGTCTTTCAAGTGGTTTGAACTTGTGGTTTCCTACAGGCAAGTATTGGTCTGGTGAGCAAAAAGACAATTGGGATCATGTGAAATATGCAGGTGGCATGTTCACTGGTTGCAAATGGTACTTCACGGATGTGTTTGGTGTGAAGGCTGAGTTCCAATTCGACTGGGCTAGTCCTAGCTACGGAAACCTCCCAACTGCAATGGCGGGCGTTACTTTCAACTTTAGATAAAACGCGGGGAGAGCCTGATATCATAAACCACACTTTTTGTGTCGTTATATAGAAGGGGAGGTCGCTTAAGCCTCCCTTTTTTTCATATATTTGCACCGCTTGTGATTTTTCACTATGTAGTGTCTTCAAAAAAGTGTACAGTATGTCAAAATACGATTTGTTAACGATTCTTGGTCCCACTGCCTCGGGAAAGACCAACTTGGCAACCCACGTTGCTGGTAAACTTGTCTCCGAAGGTATGCCGACTGAAATCATCAGCGCCGATTCGCGCCAAATCTATCGCAAAATGGATATTGGTACGGGTAAGGATCTCTCTGATTATGAGATAGATGGTCGAATAATTCCTTATCACCTTATTGACATTGCCGACCCTGGCTATAAATACAACCTTTTTGAATATCAACGTGATTTTCTTGTTGCCTACAAGGATATAAAGGCTCGTGGGGCTTTTTCTCTGCTTTGCGGCGGTACGGGACTCTATTTAGAGTCTGTTTTAAAGGGTTACAAGATGATGCCTGTTCCTCAAAACGATGAACTTCGTAATCGATTGGCAGATAAGTCGTTGGAAGAATTGACAGCGATTCTTTCCACCTACAAAACTTTGCATAACACCACGGATGTCGACACGGTGAAGCGTGCCATTCGCGCCATTGAAATTCAAGAATATTATAAGGAACATCCTGCTGAATTTGTGGAGTTCCCCGAGATCAACGCCTTAATCGTTGGTGTGGATATCTCTCGTGAGGCTCGCCGCGATCGTATTACTAAACGACTAAAAGCACGTTTGGATGAGGGAATGGTCGACGAGGTGAGAAATATACTCAATTCGGGTGTTTCTGCTGAAGATATGATTTATTACGGTTTGGAATATAAGTACTTAACGCTCTACATCACAGGGGAAATGAGCTACGAGCAGATGGTGAATGAGTTGGAAATTGCCATTCATCAATTTGCAAAACGCCAGATGACGTGGTTTCGTGGTATGGAGCGTCGAGGTTTCTCTATTCATTGGATTGATTTTTCTTTGACAATGGAAGAAAAAGTTGCTGAGATTCAAAAATTGTTGGAGAATTAGTGCAAATAGCATATTAGTAATGGTTTAAAGCATGCAATAATGCAATGTGTTTGTATATGATATAAAAATATGAAAAAATTAATATTTTCTTTATTAATTGCTACTGCCTTCTGTGCGTGTCAGAACACAAGTCGGAATCAAGCGGTGGACGAGCAACAAGCCGTGAAAGATACTGTGATAGAGAAAGTTGCGGTTCGTGATAGTTTTTTAGGTATAGATGTGGAAGATTGTGAAGTGTTGCACGAGCGTATCCCGAACAACCAGACTTTGGGGGGAATCTTGGCAAAATATGGCATAACTCCTCAGCAGGTTCACGATTTGGAAGTCAAGTCGTTGCCGATTTTTAACGTTCGCAAAATCAAAGGGGGAAATCCTTACCACATCATTCAGTCGTATGCCGATTCTGTTCACGTTACCGACTATTTCATCTACGAGGTGAATAAAACGGAATATGTGGTTTATGGTTTTGGCGACACTATTTCGGTGCAACGTTTTGAGAAAGAGTTGACTTACCGCGAGAGGGTAGTGTCGGGAGAAATTGAGACTTCCCTTTGGAACTCGGTTGTTGGTCAGGGGGTGCCTTTTGATTTGGCACTTCAACTTTCCAATGTCTATGCTTGGAACATCGATTTCTTCGGCTTGCAGAAGGGCGATAAATATGTGGCTCAATATGTTGAAGTGTTGTGTGATTCTTCGTTTGTTCGCATTGACACTATCAAATGTGCGAAATTCACACACTGCGGAGTTGATTTCTTGGCGATTCCTTTCAAGCAAAATGGCAGGGAAGATTATTTCGACTACGACGGAAACAGCCTCCGTAAAGCCTTCTTAAAAGCACCATTGAGTTATTCTCGTATCAGTTCTCACTTCACGCATAGTCGTTTTCATCCTGTGTTGAAAATCAGTCGTCCTCACCATGGGGTCGACTATGCCGCTCCAACTGGAACTCCTGTTTCTACGATTGGTGATGGTCGTGTGATTTTCAAAGGGTGGACGAAAGGTGGTGGAAACACGGTGAAGGTGCAACATAACGGCACTTACACGACAAGCTATATGCACCTTTCAAAATACGGAAAAATCTCGCAAGGAAGTATGGTGAAACAAGGCGAAGTGATTGGTTATGTGGGCAGTACTGGTCTTTCAACGGGTCCTCACTTAGACTTCAGAGTCTATGAGAATGGTACTCCAATCGACCCATTGAAATTGAAATCGCCGCCAGTTGAGCCTATTGATTCTTGTAATCGCAAAGCTTTTTATGCTGTTCGTGATTCTTTGATGAAAATTTTGAACTAAATTTTACATATAAAATGAACAAGGTAACGAAATAAGTTGTACCTTTGTAACCACTAAAGAAATGTGGATAGATTTGACTGCTTGCAACCACAGAAAAAAATGCTAAAACGAAATCGTATAGTTTCGTATTCATTTTATTTCGTTTGTTTGCTTGTCTTTTCAGCTACGTTTCAATGGTTGAATTTATGTTATTATGTGGTATAGAATTTTAGAAAAGACAAATATATGAGTTATTTTTTCACGTCAGAATCAGTTTCTGAAGGACACCCAGACAAAGTGGCAGATCAAATCTCTGATGCCATATTAGATAATATTTTAGCACAGGACAAAGACGCTAAGGTTGCTTGCGAGACACTCGTAACCACGGGGCAGGTTGTCTTGGCAGGTGAGTTGAAGACAACGGCTGTTATCAACGAGCAAGACATTGTTCGTGGTGTAATCAAACGTATTGGTTACACGAAGAGCGACTATAAATTTGACAGTGAGTCGTGTGGTATTCTGAACGCCCTCCACGGTCAATCTCCTGATATCAACCGTGGCGTTGAGCGTGAAGATCCCTACAATCAAGGTGCAGGCGACCAAGGTATGATGTTCGGTTATGCTACGAATGAGACGGTCAACTACATGCCGACGGCTTTAGACCTCTCGCATACTTTGCTTATAGAGTTGGCTGCCATCCGTCGTGAGGGTAGGGAGATGACCTACCTCCGCCCAGATGCAAAATCGCAGGTTACTATAGAATATGACGATAACAACAAACCTGTTCGCATTGATACGATTGTTGTCTCTACTCAGCACGATGAGTTTATCGTAGATGAGAAAAACCAGTTAGCAGCAGACGAAAAGATGGTGCAACAAATCACTGAAGATGTGAAAAATGTCTTAATCCCTCGTGTATTAGCCAAATATCCTCAGTATCAGAATCTTTTCAAAGGCGAATATAAGTTGTTCGTGAATCCAACAGGTAAATTCGTACTCGGTGGTCCGTGTGGAGACACTGGATTGACAGGTCGTAAGATTATTGTTGATACATATGGTGGTCGTGGTGCTCATGGGGGTGGCGCTTTCTCTGGAAAAGATCCTTCAAAGGTCGACCGTTCTGCTGCCTACGCCGCTCGTCATATTGCAAAGAATATTGTGGCCGCTGGTTTGGCAGATGAAGCTTTGGTGCAGGTGTCATACGCTATCGGTGTGGCTGAGCCAATGAATCTCTATGTCAATACCTACGGAACTTCAAAATTGGGCATTTCGGATGGCGAGATTGCTCAGAAGATCCACTCAAGTAAAATCTTTGATCTTCGTCCGAAAGCCATAGAAGAACGGCTCAATCTTCGTGCGCCTATCTACGAGGAGACCGCAGCCTACGGGCACATGGGGCGTGAACCTAAGAAAATTACAAAGACTTTCAAGGATGTGTTTGGAAAGACATTCACAAGAGAAGTGGAACTCTTCACTTGGGAGAAACTCGACTATGTTGAGCCATTAAAAAAATTGTTCGGTAAATGAGCAAAATTCTGAAATATGGTGTCGTTGGAACAGGCGCAATCGGTGGCTACTACGGCGGTCGATTAGCAAATTAAATAAAACATAAGTTGTTTTATTTTCATATTTTTGTAAAATAAGTGTAAAATTCGTTTATAATGGCTCGTAAACTAATACTCTTTGTGGCGTTGCTTTTCTGTGCGGCTTCAATGAACGCTCAGCAAACGAAAACGTTGGTGAAGCATACTAATGAGGAAGATATTTTTGAGAGATTGTCCGCTCACACAAATGGACAGGGAATTGTGCGTATCACGCAAGACTCAAAGATGATTGCCCTTTTCGATAAAAAAATAATGGAAAACGAAGAGAAGCAGTACATCACTTTCTTGGGCTACAGGGTGCAGGTTTATATGGGGAATAACCAAAAGAAATCTAAATCAGACGCCCTCGAACGTGAGAAGAAAATTAAAGAGGTTTTCCCAGAACTTTCTTCCTACCTCTCTTTTGCCTCCCCTTTTTGGAAGCTTAGGGTGGGGGATTTCAGAACGCATACGGATGCTTTGGTAATGTCCAAAAAGATATTGAACGCTTTCCCTGAGATGGCGGGTGAGGTATATATTGTCAGAGATGAAGAGACAAGAGATTTGTCGTTGGAGGAGGCGAAATAATGGAGAAAAAAGACGATTTGGAGTTCAAACCATGGGATTTGGCAAAATATCCGAGTAGGGAGGTTACAGAAAAAATTGCTCCGTTGGTTACTTCTATGTTGGAGGAATTAGGAGAGGATACTCAGCGTGAAGGACTTCTGAAAACGCCCCATCGTGTTGCTAAATCAATGCAATTCTTGACTTACGGTTACAAATTGGATCCCGCCGATGTCTTGCGGTCTGCCATTTTTGAAGAAGACTACAGCCAGATGGTGATTGTGAAAGACATAGAGTTCTATTCCTTGTGCGAGCATCATCTCCTTCCATTTTTCGGTAAAGCTCATGTCGGTTATATCCCGAATGGAAAGATAACCGGCTTGAGCAAAATCGCAAGGGTGGTCGAGATTCTTTCTCGTCGTTTGCAGGTGCAAGAGCGTTTGACGGTGCAAATCAAGGAGTGTATTCAAAACACATTAAATCCGTTGGGCGTAATGGTTGTCATTGAGGCGCAACACATGTGTATGCAGATGCGTGGCGTACAGAAAGCTAACACGTTGACGACCACGTCCGACTTCACTGGGGCTTTTAAAGCAGCGAAGACACGAGAAGAATTTATGAACCTTATTAGAGGCGAATAAACGCTTTCATTTTGTAATGAAATAAGGGGAAATGGAAACAAAAAGTTACAAAATGTATGCTTGTTTAGGGGTGTGTCAATACATATTGTAATATAAAAAGCGTAAAATAAAATCTAAGTAGTAGGGAAATAATACTTTTTCTTACATTTTGATTGTATATGTTTGGTGTGAATGGAAAAATATTTTAAATTTGCCCTAACTATTTTATAGAGTGTCGAAAAACATAAAATTCTGATTATATGAGTGACGAGAAAAAGCAATCAGATGCGTTGAGATATCACGCAGAAGGTAGACCTGGAAAGGTACAAGTAGTTCCAACGAAACCCACAGCAACACAACGCGACTTGTCGTTGGCATACTCTCCTGGTGTTGCAGAGCCATGTTTGGAAATCCAAAAGGATGCGCATAAGGCGTATGACTACACTGCAAAAGGCAACCTTGTAGCCGTTATTTCAAATGGTACGGCAGTTCTCGGTTTGGGCGACATAGGTGCGCAGGCTGGTAAACCAGTTATGGAGGGTAAAGGTCTTTTGTTTAAGATTTTCGCCGACATTGATGTGTTCGATATTGAGGTGAACGAGAAGAACATCGACAAGTTCATTGAGACTGTCAAGGCTATTTCTCCTACTTTCGGTGGTATCAACCTTGAGGACATCAAGGCTCCTGAGTGTTTTGAAATTGAAGATCGTTTGAAGGCTGAACTTGATATTCCTTTGATGCATGATGATCAGCACGGTACGGCAATCATCTCTTCCGCCGCTCTCGTCAATGCTTTGGACGTTGTAGGTAAGAAGATAGAGGATGTTAAGATTGTCGTAAACGGTGCAGGTGCCGCTGCTAACTCTTGTACAAGACTCTACGTTAAGTTGGGCGCTCAGAAGAAGAACATCGTAATGTGCGACTCTAAGGGTGTTATCAATAGTAAACGTACTGATTTGAACGAGCGCAAGAAAGAGTTCGTTACCGATCGCGACATAACGACTTTGGCAGAGGCTGTTAAGGATGCAGACGTTTTCTTAGGTCTTTCAAAGGGTAATGTTTTGAGCAAGGATATGGTGAAGACAATGGCTAAGAACCCAATTGTGTTTGCATTGGCTAACCCAACTCCTGAAATTTCATTTGAGGATGCTCACGCTGCTCGTCCAGATATCATCTTCGGTACGGGTCGTTCAGATTATCCGAACCAGATCAACAACGTCCTCGGTTTCCCTTACATCTTCCGTGGAGCTTTGGATACTCACGCTAGCAAGATCAACGAAGAGATGAAGGTGGCTGCTGTTAAGGCTTTGGCCGACTTGGCTAAACAACCAGTTCCTGAAGCAGTTGCTATTGCATACAATAACAAGAACCTTAAATTCGGTCCTGACTATATCATTCCTACTGCATTTGATCCACGTTTGCTTGAGACGGTTGCTCCTGCAGTTGCTAAGGCCGCAATGGAGTCTGGCGTTGCTCGTAAAAACATCACCGATTGGGAGGCATACAAGGCTGAACTTCGCGCTCGTATGGGCTTGGACAACAAGTTGATTGGTCAGTTGACTGAGGCTGCAAAGAAGGATCCTAAGCGTGTTGTATTCACTGAAGCTAACAACGTGAATACTTTGAAGGCTGCTTCTCAAACTAAGAATGATGGTGTTTGTGTTCCAATCTTGTTGGGTAACGAAGAGAGAATCGCTAAGATTGCTGCAGAAAATAATATCGACATTGAGGGTATTGAGATTATTAACCTCCGTCACGATCGTGAGGACGCTCGCAGAAATCGTTACGCTAAGTACATTTCTGAGAAATTAGCTCGTAAGGGTTACACTTACTCTGAGGCTAACGAGAAAATGTACGACCGCAACTATTTCGGTGCGATGATGGTTGAGTTGGGCGAGGCTGATGCGATGATCACAGGCTCTTACACGAAATATATGGATGCTATCAAGCCTGCTATCGACATTATTGGTATGCGTGACGGTGTTAAGAACATCGCCGCTATGAATATTTTGAATACGACGAAAGGCGTGTTCTTCTTGGCAGATACTTTGGTAAACGATTCTCCAAACGCTGAGCAATTGGCTGACATCGCCGTTTTGACAAACCGCTCGGTGAAGCTCTTCAACGAGAAGCCTGTTATGGCAATGTTGTCTTACTCAAACTTTGGCGCAGATACTACAGGAAATCCTTGCAATGTTCACGCTGCAGTTGAGTCTCTTCACGCTAATCACCCAGAGATTTTGGTCGACGGTGAGATGCAAGTCAATTTTGCATTGGATAAGAAACTTCGCCACGAAAAATATCCTTTCAGCACCATTGATGGATTGGATGTAAACACTTTGATTTTCCCATGCTTGAATTCAGCAAACATCGGGTACCGTACTTTGTTGAGCCTCGGAATGGCAGAAAGTGTTGGACCTGTTCAGATGGGATTGAAGAAGCCAGTTCATGTCTTGGATGCTGAGGCTTCTGTTCGCGACATCGTCAATATGGCTGTTGTTGCTGTTATTGATGCTCAATTGAACGGAAAATAATAATTTACGGAAATATTAGAGTGAAAAGGGTCTGGAATATTTATTCCTGACCCTTTTTGTATGTAAAAAGCTCAAGAATTTGTGTCCAAAGCTAAATATAAGCACAAAAAATATGGCTTAGGAATGAAAAAAATGGCATAGATTAATTGTAATAGTCGCATAAATACTAACTTTGCGAAGTTTGAATATATTTTAACGGGGTGGCGTTTGTTGGCTACTCGAAATAATTTAAGATATGATAAAAGTAACATTCCCTGATGGTTCCGTACGAGAGTACGAAAATGGAACGACAGGTATGCAGATTGCAGAGAGTATCAGTTCACGATTGGCGCAAGAGGTTCTTGCGATTGGAGTGAATGGAGAGACACGTGATTTGAATCGTCCGATTAATGAGGACTGTTCGGTCAAGTTGTTCAAGTTTGATGATGAAGAAGGAAAGCACACTTTTTGGCACACATCTGCCCACTTGATGGCTCAGGCTATCCAAATGCTCTATCCAAACGCTAAGTTTGGTATCGGTCCTGCCATCGAGAATGGTTTCTATTATGATATTGACTTTGGAGAGGAAGTCTTGAAAGAGTCTGATTTTGCTGCGATAGAGAAGAAAATGATGGAAATCGTAGCTACCAAGCAAACATTGTCTCGTGTGGACATAAGCAAGGCAGATGCGATGAAAATGTTCTCTGACCGAGGTGAAGTCTACAAAACTGAATTGATCAGTGAATTAGAGGATGGTAAAATAACGCTCTACGAGCAAGGTTCATTCACAGACCTTTGTCGTGGTCCTCACTTGCCAGACGTTTCGCCTATCAAGGCTGTGAAAATCACTTCATTAGCAGGTGCATATTGGAGGGGCGATGAAAAACGCAAGCAGTTGACTCGACTTTACGCTATTACTTTCCCTAAGAAGAAGATGCTTGATGAGTATTTGGCTTTGTTGGAAGAGGCAAAGAAGAGAGATCACCGCAAGATAGGTAAAGAGTTGGAGTTGTTCATGTTCACCGATATGGTGGGAAAAGGACTTCCAATGTGGTTGCCAAAGGGAACAGCACTCAGACTTCGTTTGGAAGAGTTCTTGAAGAAGATACAAAAGAAATTTGGTTACCAACAAGTGATGACTCCACATATTGGAAACAAGCAGTTGTATGTAACCTCCGGACACTGGGATCACTACGGAGAAGACAGCTTCCGACCTATCACCACGCCAGAAGAGGGTGAGGTTTATATGTTGAAGCCAATGAACTGCCCTCATCACTGTATGATTTACAAGTGGCAGCCGCGTTCATACCGCGACCTTCCATTGCGATTGGCTGAGTTTGGTACCGTTTATCGTTACGAACAGAGTGGAGAGTTGCATGGATTGACACGCGTACGTTCATTCACTCAAGACGACGCTCACATCTTCTGTCGCCCAGATCAGGTAAAAGACGAGTTTATTCGTGTGATGGACATCATCTCAATAATCTTCAAGGCTTTAGACTTCCAAAATTTTGAAGCTCAGATTTCATTGAGAGATCCTAATAACAAGACCAAATACGTTGGTTCGGATGAGAATTGGGAGAAGGCAGAGGCAGCGATTGTTGAAGCTTGCAAGGAGAAGAACATGCCAGCTAAGGTTGAGTATGGAGAGGCTGCGTTCTACGGTCCAAAATTGGATTTCATGGTGAAAGATGCCATAGGAAGACGTTGGCAGTTAGGAACTATTCAAGTAGACTATAACTTGCCAGAGAGATTTGGTTTGGAATATGTTGGAGAAGACAATCAAAAGCATAGACCGGTGATGATTCACCGTGCGCCATTCGGTTCAATGGAAAGATTTGTCGCTGTGTTAATCGAACATACAGGCGGTAAGTTCCCATTGTGGTTGACTCCAGATCAGGTAGTTATTCTACCAATCAGTGAGAAATACAATGACTATGCGAGAAAAGTAGCGTCTTACTTGGACGACAATGACATTAGAGCCATTGTGGATGATCGAAATGAGAAGATTGGAAGAAAAATTCGTGATAATGAAGTAAAGAGGATACCTTATATGCTCATTGTAGGCGAAAAAGAAGCAGAAAATGATGAAGTTTCAGTAAGAAAACAGGGCGAAGGTGACCAAGGTTCAATAAAAATTGCTAAATTTGCTGCCAATTTGAAGGATGAAGTCAATAAGATGATGACCAATTGGTGATTGAAAATAGGCTTCAAAATTCAGTGAAATAAGTGATAGTCAGTAAGTTAAACTTAAAATTAGGAGGAATAAGTTATCGTAACGAAACCGTTTGTTAGGAATAATTCCGATGTAAGAGGAAATTCTAACACAAAAGAAAAGCATCGTATCAATGATCGTATCAGGGAGAAAGAGGTACGCTTGGTGGGTGAGAATGTTGAGCAGGGAGTTTACTCTATCGAGGATGCTTTACGCATTGCCGATGAGCAAGAGTTAGACTTGATTGAGATTTCTCCGAATGCGGTTCCGCCAGTTTGTAGAGTTGCTGACTATCAGAAGTTCCTTTACCAACAAAAGAAGAAGGAAAAAGAGAACAAAGCCAAGCAGGCAAAGGTTGTAGTCAAGGAGATAAGATTCGGTCCTCAGACGGATGAACATGACTATGATTTCAAGTTGAAGCATGCGATTGGATTTTTGGAGGATGGAGCTAAATTAAAAGCGTATGTATTCTTCAAAGGGCGTTCTATTTTGTTCAAGGAGCAAGGAGAAGTGCTATTACTTCGGTTTGCTAACGACTTGGAAGAGTATGCGAAAGTAGACCAGTTGCCAGTGTTGGAAGGAAAGAGGATGACGATACAACTCTCGCCAAAGAAGAAGAAATGATTTATCATATTCATAATTAAATTTTTTAGTAAAAATGCCAAAAGTAAAGACTAATTCCGGTGCCAAAAAGAGGTTTGCCCTTACCGGATCAGGAAAGATTAAGAGAAAGCATGCTTTCAAACGTCACATCTTGACTAAGAAGACTAAGAAGCAGAAACTTGCGTTGACCCACGATACGATTGTAGCTTCTGCAGACGTAAAGAACGTAAAGAGAATGCTTTGCATCTAATCAAATTTAATTATTAATCGATTGTTTAGCTTGAAGTTCACATTCAGAACTATAAAGGTTTGGAAATGGGGCGCTAACGGTCATAAAAAATTTAAAAAATGCCAAGATCAGTAAATCATGTTGCTTCTAGAGCAAAGAGAAAGAGAATTTTAAAACTCACCAGAGGTTACTACGGTGCAAGAAAGAATGTTTGGACAGTAGCGAAGAACACTTGGGAGAAGGGTCTGTTGTATGCTTACCGTGATCGTAAGAACAAGAAGAGAAACTTCCGTGCTTTGTGGATCCAACGTATTAATGCAGCTGCTCGTCTTGAGGGGTATTCTTACTCTCAGTTGATGGGTGCAATCCACAAGAGTGGTATCGAGATGAACCGTAAGGTGTTGGCAGATTTGGCTATGAACCAGCCAGAGGCTTTCAAGGCTGTGGTTGCTAAGATCAAGAACGCTTAATCTGAAATTCTTCGATAGTTTAAGAGAGTCTTCCGTAGGGAGGCTCTCTTTTTTGTTGTGGTGGAAAGAAAGCAATATAACTGTTTTCATTGTCATTCTTATCGCTTTTCGGATTTTCCAACGAAATTTTTTTATTTTTGTGAGAAAGTAGAAAAGTGTATGGAGAATAAACTGAAATTGGATGCTGGTCGTCCGACGATATTGATAACGAATGATGATGGTGTTTATTCAAAAGGAATAACGGAGTTGATAGCGGTGGCTCGTGAGTTTGGGAACGTAGTGGTTGTTGCTCCGGATGGAGGACGCTCAGGTATGTCAAGTGCGATAACGCACACTAAGGAGGTGCATCTGAACAAGTTGCATGATGAGTCTGGCTTTGTGGTGTTCGCTTGCGACGGAACGCCTGTTGATTGTGTGAAAGTATCGTTGTTTGCGCTGTTCTCTGAGAAATACCCTGATTTGCTATTATCGGGAATCAATCATGGTTCGAACGCGTCTGTCAATGCCGTCTATTCGGCTACGGTGGGAGCAGCCACAGAAGGTTGCACTAACAACGTGCAGACGGTAGCTTTTTCGTTATGCGATCATGATGCAGATGCCGATTTCAGTTATGCATTGGTAGAAATTAGGAAAATCATTGATAATGTGCTAAAAAATCCGTTGCCGTACGCTACGTTCTTGAATGTCAATTTCCCAGTAGGACCATTGCAGGGAATGAAGGTTTGTCGACAGTCAGACGCTTGTTGGAGTGAAGAATATACCTTGAAAGAACACTCCTACAATCAGCGGTCGTATCAGTTGGCAGGGTTCTATGTGTGTAGAGAGCCTGAGGCGACAGATACTGACAATTGGGCATTGACGAACCATTACGGTTCTATTGTGCCATCGCAGATAGATAGAACAAATTACGAAAGTCTCACCCAATTAAAATCTATATATGAGTGATTTTGATAAAATAGATAATGAGTTTGATCGAGAATCGTCAGGATATTTGGAGTTGGAGAAGAAGAGCTTTGATAAATTTATAATTGGTTTTTCGCTTTCGGCGGTGTTGACGTGCGTTGTTTTGTATTTGTTGACAAAGAATTACGTTGGCACGGTAGAGGGAATGGAAGCAAAATTAAGTGCGATATATGCCTTACCTAATTTTACGACATTGATGATTGGTGCAATATTCCCGTCAATGTTTCTTTTCTTCTTCTTTTATAAAACAGATCGTTTCCAATCAGGTAAAGGCTTGATAGTAGCGGTGTTGTTGGCGATGGTTTTTGTTGTAATGAATTAGAAATCAATGAAATATTTTATCATAGCAGGAGAAGCTTCGGGCGATTTGCATGCATCAAATTTGATGTCTGCGTTGAAACAACAAGACGAACAAGCGGAATTTTGTTTCTTAGGAGGCGATTTGATGCAAGCACAGGGCGGTAAGATGGTGCGACATTACAAAGAGATGGCGTATATGGGTTTTATTCCTGTAATTTTGCATGCGAGGAGTATTCTGAAGAATATGAAGGATTGCAAGCAAGCGATAAAAGATTTTCAGCCAGATGTTTTGATATTGGTTGATTACCCCAGTTTCAATTTGAAAATGGCAGAATATACAAAGAAGAATCTCAAGCAAACATTTGTATATTATTATATATCACCAAAATTGTGGGCGTGGAAGGAGTACCGATTGAAGTCTATCAAGAAATATGTAGACAGGGTGTATTCCATTTTGCCGTTTGAAGTTGAATGGTATAGAGAGCGTGGCTATGAGGTGGACTATGTAGGGAATCCGTGCGTGGATGCAGTTAGAGGTTATCAACAGAAATATGGTACGAGAAAGGAATTTTTGAATAATATTGGATTAGAGGATAAGCCAATAATGGCTTTGTTGGCAGGCAGTAGAATGCAAGAGATAGACAGTTCTTTGCCAGTAATGTTAGAGACAGCTTCAAAATATGAAGATTATCAAGTTGTTGTAGCAGGAGCACCGTCAATAGAACACAACGTGTATGATCAATATTTGAAAGGTTATAATGCGAAGGTGGTTTATGGGGAGACTTACGAGCTGTTGAAGCATTCAGAATTGGCGATAGTAACATCGGGAACGGCGACATTGGAGACTGCGTTGATGCGTGTACCCCAGGTGGTCGTTTATAAAATGGGAGGAGGCAAACTTGTCCATAAATTCTTTGAAAAAATACTCAATGTAAAGTATATATCATTGGTAAATCTGATAACTAACAAACGCTTAGTAACAGAGCTGGTGGTAGAAGAGGTGACGGTTAAGAGAGTAACGGAGGAGGTAGAGAAACTTCGAAATGCGGAGTATAGAGCCACTGTTTTGCAAGGATATGACGAACTGATAAAGACGTTGGGTAGTGAGCCAGTGTCGGAGAAGGCAGCGAGATTGATGTTGCAGAATTATCGTTTGAAATAATTGTTATTATTACAGAATATTAAGATACAGTAATATTGAAAATTGTAAGAGCCAATAAAGAAAGAAAAAATAAATAAAAATGCTAAAGATTTTTCAGACAATTAGTCGACTCTTGGCGAGCCATGCTTCGCTTTTCGTGATATGCGTAGCGGTATTTACATTTTTTTTGCCTCATACATTTGATTGGGTAAGAGGAACATCGCAGACGGTGATTCTGGGCATTATTATGTTGACAATGGGATTGACGTTGACGACGCAGGATTTCAAGATTTTGGCGTCGAGACCCCTTGATATTTTCACGGGAGCGTGTGCGCAGTTTATCATTATGCCGGGAGTTGCATATTTGTTAGTACATATTTTTAATTTAGATCCAGCGTTGGCGTTGGGTATTTTGTTGGTAGGATGCTGCCCAGGCGGTGTGTCGAGTAACATTATGAGTTATCTCTGTCATGGAGATGTGGCGTTTTCCGTGGGTATGACATGTGCATCGACCATTTTAGCGCCTGTGATGACACCCTTTTTGATGGAGGTGACAGCAGGGCAGATTATTGCGATAGATGCGATAGGTATGTTTCTAAACATATTGATTGTAACGATTATACCAGTAGGAGTAGGATGTGCGTTGAATTATGTATTTGCAAGTAGGAAAGAGTTCCCAATCATTCAAAGTCTGATGCCTGGTTTGAGCGTAGTCTGTTTAGCGATGATAGTAGGAGGGGTGATTTCAACGGTGCATGATGATTTGGTGGCGAGAGGTTGGATCTTGTTTTTGTGGACTTTTGCAGTAGTTTTCTGTCATAACAGTTTAGGCTATTTGTTAGGCTGGGTGGTTGGGAAATTTGCCAAGTTCAGTACGGCGAAGAAACGCACTATTTCAATAGAAGTAGGAATGCAGAATGCAGGCTTGGCGACTGTGTTGGCAGGCAATTTCTTTGCGTCGCAGCCATTGGCAGTACTACCTTGTGCGATTAGTTGCGCATGGCATAGCATTTCAGGAACAATCTTGGCAGGTGTCTTTTTGCAGTGGGATAAACGGAGGCAAAGAAAAAAAGAAAAATAAAGAAGAATGAGAATACAAGAGATAATAGATGCGATTGAGGAGTTTGCACCCTTGAAATATCAAGAATCGTATGATAACAGCGGATTGCAGGTTGGCGACCCTACACAAGAGGTGAAAGGTGTGCATTTTTGTGTTGATATAACAGAGGACGTTCTTGACAAGGCAATTGAGGAAGGGTGTAATTTGGTGATTTCACACCATCCTTTGTTGTTTCACGGTGTGAAGAAGATAAGTATGATAGACCATACAGGAAGGATACTTGTGAAAGCCATCAAACATGATGTTGCCTTATATTCATCGCATACGAACATGGATTCTGCTCCAGGTGGCGTAAGTTATCGAACGGCAGAGAATTTAGGTATTCAAGTAGAGAAGCCGTTGGTAGTCAATGAGAAGAATGAACGATTTGGTTTGGGAGTTGTGGGAGAGTTGCCTGCGACGGAGGATGCAGTGGAATTTTTGAAGAGAGTAAAAGAGACGTTGCATTTGGGCGGACTAAGACACACACCGATAGAGGAAGGGAAAAAAGTGCAGCGAGTGGCATTATGTGGAGGGTCTGCCTTTGAGTTTTATGCTGATGCGATAGTAGAGAAAGCGGACATCTATTTGACGGCAGATGTGAAATATCATCAGTTTTTTGAGCCAGAAGGGAAGATTATTTTGGCAGACATAGGTCATTATGAGTCGGAACAGTATGTAAAAGATATATTTTATGAGATAGTAAATGGGTTAGTTTCAAAAAATAATGCTAAATTTGCGTTGCATTTTTCGGGCAGTGAGAACAATCCCGTGAAGTATTTATAAGAAATACATATAAGAAAACGATATGTCAGAGAAAGAATCAAAGGAAATTTCGGTAGAGGAGAAGTTGAAATCGCTCTTCGACTTACAATTGGTAAACTCAGAAATTGACAAAATCAAGACTTTGAGGGGCGAGCTTCCGTTGGAGGTGCAAGACTTGGAGGATGAGATTGTCGGTTTGAATACAAGAGTAGAGAATCTCAAAGAAGAGATTAAAGAAGTAGAGTCTGAGATTTCTGGAAGAAAGAGAGACATTGATAACGCCAACGATTTGATTGGCAAATATCAAGAGCAACAGAACGATGTGAAGAACAATCGTGAATATGAGAATCTTTCTAAAGAGATTGAGTTTCATAAGTTGGACATTGAACTTCACGAGAAGAAGATTCGTGAGGCAAAGAAGTATATAGAGACTAAAAAAGAAGAATTATCAAAGACAGAATCATACATTGAGGATCGCCAAGAGGACTTGCGTTTGAAGAGACAAGAGTTGGAGGAGATTGTTGGTGAAACGAAACAGGAAGAAGAACGTTTACGCGAGAAGGCTAAGCAGATTGAGGAGAATATAGAGGAGCGTTTGTTGTCGGCGTTCAAACGTATTCGCAAGAATGCACGCAACGGCTTGGCTGTAGTGTCAGTGGAGAGAGACGCTTGTGGAGGATGTTTCAATAGGATTCCGCCTCAGAGACAGTTGGATATTCGTTTGCGCAAGAAAGTCATCGTTTGTGAGTATTGTGGTCGTATTTTAATTGACCCAGAGATGGCAACAGACGAGATTGGCAAAGAGTAAAAAGAGATTATAGATATAGTTAGAGCCAGTGGCGAGGTAATACTTGCTGCTGGTTTTTTTTATGCTGAAATTTTACGAACTTTAGGGTCTGAAAAATTGAAGAAATCTTTTAAAAGATGATAGATACACATTCCCATTTGTATGAAGATGAGTTTAAGGACGACCGTGCGGAGGCAGTAGAGCGATTGTTGTCTGTGGGCGTTAATAAGGTGTTGTTGCCGAACATTGATGTGGAGAGCTGGACGAAGATGGTGGCGTTGGAAGATAGCAATCCGCAGTTGTTCTCGTCGATGATAGGACTTCATCCAACCAGTGTGACGGAGCATTATAAAGAAGATTTGGCTACGTTAAAGTCTACGATAGGTCAGCGAAAATACGTTGCTGTTGGTGAGATTGGGTTGGATTATTATTGGGATCGTACGTTTTATAGGGAGCAACAAGATGCCTTTCGAGAGCAAGTCGGGTGGGCGGTTGATTTAGAATTGCCAGTGGCATTGCATGTGCGTAAGGCGATGGACGAGACCATAGCGGTATTGAAGCAGTTTGACAAAAGCAAGTTGCGAGGCGTGTTTCACAGTTTTTCTGGAACGATTGAGATGTCGCGAGAGATTGCTCGTTTAGGAGATTTCTATTATGGTATCAATGGTGTAGTAACGTTCAAGAATGCAGGAATAGCCGAGGTGGTGAAAGACCTTCCGTTAGATCGACTTTTGTTGGAGACCGATTGTCCCTACCTGACGCCCGTACCGTTCAGAGGCAAGCGCAACGAGACCAGTTATGTTGTCTACGTTGCGCAGAAGATTGCCGAGGTGAAAGGCATTTCGGTGGAGGAAGTAGAGGAAGTTACTACACGGAATGCAGAGCGGGTATTTGGGGTGTGAGTTTTT
>CAVFXQ010000042.1:0-21333 GCA_963626555.1 Clostridiales bacterium | reverse complement strand
GTATTTACTGATGCTTCTTCGTTTAATGCGCAAAGCCATTAAATAGTCGCGAAAATGAGAATGAGCGTTTCCGTCTTGCTTTACCTCAACGATACACAATTTTGAAATTGTATTTTTTCTTCCAGTGACACAATTTTCAAATTTAATATCAAAATCAATAGTCAAGCGTTCACTTTTCTCTCTGTTAACCAAAGTAATACGATAGAAACTATTTCGGAGACGACTGCCAATCTCATTCATTTTAAAGAGTGAGTTCTGCTCCAAAAAAGATATCGCATCCGTATTGGCTCCAATGTTTTCGTCAGTGACAGTAATACGTTTTTTTGAAGTACGCCCCTTGTTGTTTTTCTTTTTTACTTCTAAAAACTCCAAATTAGACTCCACATATTCACGTATTCTTATTTTTTGTCTATTCATTTTACCATTTTGGTGAATGGTAAACATTTTTGCCGTTGGTGTATCAAAGTAAAGCGTACGGTAAAAAGCTTTTCTTTTCGAGGCTATTTCCTGCACATAATAATCCTTTTTTGCCATTTCCAACAAAGTCGGAAGTTCATTCACGTTGACTAAAAACTTTGTGTCTATACGATTCATCAATCGAATTCCACTCATCTCCTCTAACGTGATAGGATCGAACTGCGCCAATTTCTCATCGATTTGTTTTATTGGCTCATCCATAGGCTTACTCTGTTATATACTCAAACACTTTATAATTTTTTTGTTTTCCATTTGGCAAAAAAGTGGTTTGAGATTTCTTTTTGCCATTCCCAAGATACTCATACTTCATCGTCTTCTCCAACTTGTCATACTCATCATAAACAGACTCTTCGATACATTTTCCTGCTTCGTTATACTTGTAGGTAATACGCTCCTTTTGATCACCCGTTGATGAATATTCTACTTCTTCAACTTTTTTTCCATTCTGATAGATGGTTTTATGATCTAAAGACTTCTTCTTCCCGTCCACACGCCATTCATTCACTTGTTTTAAAACTTTTCCGTCAAACTTCTTCTGTGCAAATACAGACATAGCAGAAAGAGAGATGAAGACAGCTACAATTGATATAATTGTTTTCCTCATGGTACTTTATTTTTTAGTTTTATTAACGTTTTAACTTTATCCTCCTATTCATTTTGAATTTTACTTTCACACCTCAAACTTACTTGCATTTATCTCGAACAGTAAAATTTTTCAATGAATAGCAAATTTAAATTTTAAATACGAAAAAAGGGGCTTAGATTTGACACTAACCCCCTTTTTTTTGAAACATATCTTTCCTTGTCGTTAAAACAATACCTCTCCAAATAAAAATTTAAAACTCTGTTTCATCGTTTATGCTGTAACCATCACCTAATTCATCAACATCAAAACCTCCACAATCACCAAAATTTTCATCCAAAAATGGATCATCTAAACCATTTTTCTTTGCCAAAGCCGCATCATCCATAAACAAACCATCTAAAATCTGTTTAGGAGCCTTACCTTTAGATACCACACACTCAGCCTTTTTTAAGTCTTCTCCAGTTTTGATATTACGCAATTCCAAGAAAAAAGCTCTGTCATTCATCATGTCAAATACGAACATCAATTTCTGTCCTTCTTCCTCAATGAACTCCTCCAACTTAGTTTCCGCCATAACGAAATTATCCTCATCTGAAGAAGTATTCATCTCAATCTGAGTAATTTCAGCTCCTCTTTCCCACTCATCATCACAAATGAAAAAAGAAGTCATTTGGTCATTCGCATAGCCAACAGAACTCAGAATGGCATCGTGCAACTCCAAAAATGTTGAACTCGCATCAATGAGAATCTCTCTTCGGAAAGCATCCACCTCCTCAGAAAAAACGACAAACTTATAAATCATATTTTAAAAGTTTTTTCACACTTTTCTTTTCTTCAATTATCTCAACGAACTCTCAATAGACTCCAAACTTTGACGGAAATTCTTATCGTATTTCAACAAATCACTCACCGCATTACAAGCATAAAGTACCGTCGCATGATCCCTTTTCCCAATGTATTGGCCTATCATAGACAAAGAATTCTTCGTATATTTTCTTGACAAATACATCGCAATCTGACGTGCCTGCACCACCTCTCTTCTACGCGACTTCGTGTGAATATCCTGTGGGTCCAAACGATAATAATCACAAACCAACTTCTCGATTGACTCAATTGAAATCTTATGTTCCGATACGTTAACAATACGACTAACGACACGCTCAGCAAGCGTTATATTGATTTCATCCTTCGTCAAAGTTGATTGAGCCAAAAGTGAAACTACAACGCCCTCCAATTCACGAACGTTATCCTGAACATTCTCTGCAATGTATCTCACCACATTATCAGGAATCAACAAACCACCGCTATTTACCTTGTATTTAAGTATCGCCTCGCGAGTGTCCAAATTAGGCGCACCTAACTCTACCGTCAATCCCCAACGAAAACGAGTCAGCATACGCTCGTCCATACCTTGCAAAGTCTTAGGAGCAGAATCAGACGTTAATATAATCTGCTTACCCAACTGCTGTAAATGATTGAATATTTGGAAGAAAATATTTTGAGTACCTGTTTTTCCTGCAAAGAATTGTATATCATCAACAATCAGAACATCTATCTGCTGATAGAAGTTAAGGAAGTCATTTACCTTATTACTCAAATGAGCATCAGCATATTGCTGCTGAAAACGATTCGCGTCGACATACAAAACAACCTTCTCGGGGTGTTGTCTTAACACCTCCCATCCAATGGCTTGCGTAACATGTGTTTTTCCTAATCCAGAGCCACCATAGATGAACAACGGATTGAACGTATTGCGTACAGGATTGCTTGCCACGGACAAACCAGCTTCTTTCGCCAACTTGTTACAAGCTCCTTCTACAAAATTATCAAAAGTGTAATTTGGATTCAGCTGAGGCTCTATGGCAGGCTTCATTCTCGAAGCAAAAGGATTAAACCCTATCGTAGGCTGTTGGGAAGGAGCCATCGGAATGACCGTCTTCTGAACACTTTCGGCTTCAATGTTGTACCACAAATTAGCATTGGGACCCATCAACCGACGAAGTGTTGAGAATATCAATTTTGCAAAATGCTCGTCAACATATTCAGCAAAAAATTGACTTGGCACAAGAACTGTCAAGAACTCATCTTTCCAGGATACGGATTTAATCGGTGCTATCCATGTATTATACTGCTCTTTATCTAAATTATCCTTGATAACCTCCAAGCATTTCTGCCAAATCAACACATGCTCCTGCGCCGACCCTCCTTGAACATTTTGATACTCGCTCATACTCTGTTTTTTTTCTTTGCATTCACAAATTTGCAAAAGTTTTTCTTTCAAAAAAAACGCCTTAAAATTTGGTTTTGTAAAATATGCGTTATCTATTTGAAAATCAAACATCTACATATTTTTCTAATTTTCAAGCATTTGCACAATTTGTCATTCCTAAATTATTGATATATCGCACGTTAAATGTGCAGAGAAATATTTTTATTTTTTTTGATTTACAGTTTTCTTACCTCTAATTATCCTTGTTCTTACTAATCAAAGAAAACTGGACATAACGCTTAGGATTTGCCTTCAAATCAATAAGTAAATCGTTTGCGCTATTGACAGTTGTATTCAAATTGTTATACAAAGACTTATCGTTCAGCAAAAGACCTAAAGAACCCTCTCCTTTATTGATTTTATCTGTAACCCCCTGCACACTAGCCAACGTAGCATTCAATTGATTTACTGTTTTTTCAAAATCTACTTTGGACAAGCCATCTCCCACTTTGTCAAATTTTGTCATCATAGCATTGGCATTATTCAAAACAGAAGGAACTTCTTTCGACATTAAATTATCCAATTTGTAGGAGGTTCCCTTCAAATTGGTTGTGATTACCTGAATATTGTCAAGAGATTTTTCTATAGCCTTATCTTGAGCAATGACTTGCAACGAAGCCAACAAAGAGTCCAACTGCGGAATAATAGACTGAATACGCGGCATTAATTCTCCCGTCAACGCTTCAACAATGCCATCGTCAACGTAAGAAGGAATCGTGTCTCCACGCTGATAGAACACTGAACTATTTGGATCCATATACAACTCAATAGAAGGACTACCAAGCAACCCAGTAACTAAACCCGCCTTTGTTCCTACAGGAATTTTCAAGTCATCATCCACTTGAAGCACGACTACGACATCGTTACTTGGATTGTTATAGTCATATATGATTTTTTGAACCAAACCAACTTTATAACCTTTCACATTAACTGGATTTGTTTCCACCAAACCATTAATATGGCTGAACCTCAGGTAGTAGTAATTAGTCGGATTAAAAATATTAACGCCTTTCAGATAATTCACACCGAAATAGGTCAAAGCGATGACGACCACCACCCATACACCAACCTTAAACTCTTTGGTAATCTTAAAATTCATATTTTATTTCCTTATTAATTACAATTTAAATTTTCTACTACTTATTTGTATTCCAATATTTTCTTGCCTGATCCATCGGCAAAACAACTCCATCCTTCACCACAATCATATATGCATCTGGGTGTTTCTTTTTGACTTCATCCCGCAATCGGTAAGCTTCTTCTAATGTTTTTTCATTTCCATACGCATACTGATACTTGTATTTACCCGTACCTATAAATTCTCGCACAGGAACAAAGCCCTTGAAATCACGACTATTGATGTTCTTAGGCTCCGCCATACTACAAATCTGAACAGCGAAACGAATTCCATCAATATCGTCATAATTCGTATTAAACTGACACGAACCATCGTCCGATGAAACTAATTTAGAACTCTCAGAAAGAACTTTCTCTGTCACTACACTACTTTCGTTATGTAGAGCCTTATATTCTGCAGTAGTTGAATTCCAATATTTTCGCGCTTGGTCCAATGGAAGTTTAACGCCATCCTTTATCACAATCATCTGAGCATCTGGATGTTTTTTACGCACTTCATCACGCATCAGATTCGCAGTTTCCAATGACTTTTCATTGCCGTATGCATACTGATATTTGTATTTTCCATCACCAATAAATTCACGTACCGGTATAAATCCCTTAAAATCACGGCTATTGACATTTTTTGGTTCTGACATACTACAAATTTGAATAGCATAACGAATTCCATCTACCTCATCATAATTTGTATTAAAAATACATTTATCTCCCTCACTTGACGTTAATTGCGACGAAGAAGCTGACTTTGTCAAACTGGATTTCTGTTCACTTTTAGCAACATTTTCAGTAGACAAAACATCTGTACTACCACCACTGCGTTTGTCAAAATCCTTTTTATAACGTACAAATGCATCAAAAATCGCCTTTGCCATTTTCTCCACATTAGCATCTTTGCTTAAAAAGGCTTCTTCCTCCTTATTCGTAATAAAGCCCAACTCTATCAAAACAGCGGGAGTCTTTGAATATTTCAACACATAGAATCCAGCCTGACGTCGACCTCTGCTATATCTGTCCTCCGCAACAAACTGTTTTTCAACGCCAGAAGCAAATTTCTCGCTGTTTTTTAAATAAGCAGCCTGATAATTCATTTCCATAATGGCCGCAGTTACATCATCTACATCCTCATATTTCTTTTTATAGTTTGCCTCATACTTGATAGCAGCGTTCTCTCGTTCAGATACGTCAGTCTTAATATCCGCATACGTATAAGTCTCCGTGCCCTTTGCAGAACGACTTTCCGCAGCATTCACATGAATTGAAATGAATATACCACGACCATCTTTGATATTTTCATTTGCCACCTCAGCACGTCTATCTAACTCAACGAATACATCCTTTTTCCTTGTATAAACGACCTTTACCCCGTCCTCTTTTTCCAAAAATTTACCTAATTTAAGAACAGTCTTCAGATTAACAGACTTTTCTTGTAATTTAAGGATATGGCCAATAGCTCCAGGATCCTTACCCCCATGCCCTGCATCAAGGACAACTACAAAAGTTTTTTCACCAGCAAAAACCGTAGAGGCTGATATACAAAATACTGATAATCCAACTATTAGCAGTCGAACCATCTTAATGATAAAAAATTTCTTCTCGTAAGAAAAAAACATCTCCTCCTATTTTTAACTGAACGTTGGCAAATTTAGGAAAAATTATTTGTAAATTTGCACCCGAATTAAACCAAAAATAATTTTGGATAACTTCTTGACACAAAGGAAATTACACAAAAAAATATCGATTTTCTCACTATTTTTTTTAGTGAGCATTTTCCATTTACAAGCACAAGAAAAGGAAGAAGAGAAAACCGAACGCTATTCCAAAGACGCTATAACAGACATAGTTACCTATTCTGCCAAGGACTCAATCGTATTTTATGCAAGTGGACAGGCTTATCTTTTTGGGGAAGCAAAAGTAACCTATCAAGATATGGAATTAACATCCGACCACATCGTTTTGAACACAGATAGCAACCTCGTACATGCAAGAGCAGGAGTAGACTCTACTGGAACAATGGTAAACAAACCTTTGTTTAAAGATGGTCCAGAGGAATACGAATCAGAAAGCATTGATTTTAACTTTAAAACAAGAAAGGGATTGATTCGCAACGTGGTAACCCAACAAGGAGAAGGCTATGTGACAAGCGAGAAAGCAAAAAAATTAGAAGATAACACTTTCTTGATGCGCAATGGAAAATACACAACCTGCGACAATCACGAACACCCACACTTCTACCTCAACCTTACCAAGGCAAAAGTAAGACCCAAGGAATACATTGTTGCAGGACCCGCCTACCTTGTAATTGAGGACGTGCCACTGCCATTGGTATTGCCCTTTGGTTTTTTCCCTTTCACATCAAAATATTCATCTGGTATTTTAATGCCTACATTCGGAGAAGAGTCAAGCCGAGGATTTTATCTCCGAAACGGAGGTTATTATTTAGCCATCAACGAATATTTTGATATGGCGTTACGTGGAGACATATACACAAACGGTTCATGGGCCGCAAATGCGAATGTTCGCTATAAAAAACGATATAAGTTCAACGGAAATCTTTATTTTGGCTACCAGTCTACCGTAACAAGCGATAAGACACTGCCAGACTACACACAGACTAACGACTTAAAAATCATTTGGACACACTCACAAGATGCGAAAGCCAACCCTTTCAGCACATTCTCCGCATCCGTTAACTATACATCTACCTCATATAACAAAAACAACGTCAACTCTTATTACAATCCGTCAACCTACGGAGAAAACAACAAATCCTCAAGTATCAACTATACCTATAAGTTTCCAGAATCTCCGTTTTCTTTGACTACCAACTTCACGCTGAATCAAAGGCAAAGCGACTCCACCATTTCATTGAAGTTTCCGACCATTAACCTCAATATGTCGCGTGTTTACCCATTCAAACGCAAAGAAAAAGTTGGAAAAGACAAATGGTTTGAGAAAATCTACCTTAACTATGGATTCAACTTTGACAATTACATTTCAACAAAAACAGATAAGCTGTGGGATGCGAACCTTTTGAACGATTGGAATAATGGTATCAAAAACCAAGTCTCTGCAGGAGCGTCATACACTTTATTCAAATATTTGATTTTCACGCCATCCTTGAGTTACAATGAAAAATGGTATTTCAAGAAAGTAAAACAATATTGGAATCAGCAAGAGCAAAAAGTTGAAAAAATCAACGAGAACGGGTTCTATAGAATCAACGACATGAGTGCGAGTGTGAGCATGAGTACTCAGCTATACGGATTTTACCAGCCCATATTTGGTAAAAAAATCAGCATGATACGCCACGTTGTTCAACCAAGTGCAAGTTTGTCATTCTCACCAAAGATGGAAAAACCATGGCCTTCATTTCATCAAAACTACTATGACAGTTATATCCGCAAACTACAAGACGGAAGCATGGACACAATTGAGTATAACTATTTCTCATCCAATTACTATGGAGGTCCAACAAGTTCAGGCGGAGGCGTATTGAACCTTAGTTTGTCGAACAATTTAGAGATGAAGGTCAACTCAGACAAAGACACCACTGGTTACAAAAAAATATCGCTCATCGACAATTTGACGTTAAGCACCAGCTACAACCTCTTCCATGATGAAGACGAAGCTCCCTGGAATGACATCGCAGCCAGTTTACGCCTGAAAATCACCCCAAAAGTCAACTTGAACGTATCAGCGGGATTTTGTCCTTACACCTATAAATTGGACGAAAGTGGATCTATCTACAAATCGAATCTGTCGGAATGGGAAAGGAACGGACGATTGGTTAGGCTAACAAACGTGCGTTCTGCATTCAATTACTCTTTTAACAATAACACTTTCAAGAAAAAGGACAAAGACAAGGACAAAGAATTTGAAGAAGAAGATGATGAGTGGGATCCCAGCACAGAGACACTTGACGACGTTGTCAACAAACAAGTTGAACAAAATCAAAAGGAAACGGAACAAGATTCAGAAGGCTATGAAGAGTTTTCTTTGCCTTGGAACCTCAATGTCAGCTACTCTATTTCGTATGGCAACTATCAATTCAACAAAGAGACATTAGAGTATGATCGACGGCTCACGCAGTCGTTAAATTTTTCAGGAAGCATTAATTTCTCAAAAAATTGGAGTTTTACAATCAGTTCAGGATATGATTTCCTGAACCATGAAATGTCATATACATCATGCAGTGTCAGAAGAAACCTACACTGTTGGTCAGCTTCACTCGACTTTATTCCGTTTGGAACGAACCAAGGATTCAATTTTCATATAGGTGTTACATCGTCAATGTTACAAGATCTCAAGTATGAAAAACGGACATCCTCAAGTGATTACCCAGTATGGTACGAAAAATAGTCAACGAGAACGTAGCTTTTTTATTGTCCAACAAAAACAAACAGAAGAAAAACACTACCTAATTTTAACGATATATTAACAAATAAAACAATATTTCTATTGCATACACCAATGAATAAAAATAAATTTGCGATAGTAAACTGATGTTATTTAACCTGAGAGAATATAATGTGTATGAAAGAAAGCAAAACCACACCGGACTATGTATTTGAGATCAGTTGGGAGGTCTGCAATAAAGTTGGCGGTATCTATACGGTGTTGTCGACGCAAGCGAAAGCCCTAAATAAGATCTACGGAGACAATTTGATATATATCGGTCCCGATTTCGAAGGCAATACCAATATATTTTTTAAAGAAGACAAGAAACTACACTCGGCGTGGGTAGAGTCTGCTAAGAAGGAGAACCTATGTGTAAAAGTAGGTCGTTGGTTGATACCAGGCAGTCCGATAGTTGTGTTGGTAAACCATAGGAAATTGGCAGAAATTACAAATAGTTTTCTCTACGAATTATGGGACCACTTCAAAGTAGACTCGATGCAAGCCTACGGAGATTATAATGAGTCCGTCCTCTTTGGGTATGCAACAGCGAGAGTTGTAGAAAGTTACTGCAACTATTTCAAATTACAAGAGAAAAATGTTGTAGCACAGTTTCACGAGTGGACAACTGGTTCTGGACTACTTTACACTAAGATACATCAACTCAAAGTAAAGACACTCTTTACGACGCATGCCACCACAACAGGTCGCTCCATTTGTTTCAATGGTAAAAATCTTTACCAATATTTTGAAAATTACAACGGAGATCAAATGGCAAATGAGCTGAATGTAACGGCGAAACATCTCATTGAAAAGAACGCTGCATTACAAGCCGATTGCTTTACAACTGTAAGCGACATCACGGGGAAAGAGTGTAAGCAGTTATTGACAAAGCAACCAGATATCATTACACCAAACGGATTTGAAGACGACTTCATTCCGAGAGGGGCACAATACACAAAAGCAAGAAAAGATGCTAAGGCGACCTTGAAAAATGTAGCAGAAGCACTTTTCGGCTACTCTTTATCAGACGATGCTTTGTTTGTCGCTACAAGTGGCAGATACGAGTTCCGCAACAAAGGAATAGATCTTTTCCTAAGTTCATTGCAAAAAGTTGCAGAAGACCCAGATATCACGAGAGAAATAGTAGCATTTCTGCTTGTCCCAGGTTGGAACTTAGGACCAAGGAAAGACTTGCAGGCACGTTTGAAAGGCGAAGCTGATGATGTGGTGGCTTATAGGAAGAACATCACCCATGAAATATATAATTACATGGACGACTCGATACTTCACACAATGCGTACGTTCCACTTTGACAACAATAAGAATCAAAAAGTGAAGGTAGTTCTTGTGCCAAGCTATTTGAACGGAGACGACGGAATCTTCAACAAGAGCTACTATGAGTTGTTGCCAGGACTTGACTTAACAGTCTTTGCCTCCTACTACGAGCCATGGGGATACACGCCGTTGGAAAGTGCGGCATTCGGCATTCCAACTATCACGACAGACCTTGCAGGCTTCGGACTTTGGGTGTCAAAAGAAGAAGTTGACATTACAAACGGAGTGGCAGTGTTGCACCGAGATGATAGCAACTACTTAACTTTAGCTGAGAACATTAAGAAAAATATTGCCATAGTAGCGGCAATGGATAAGAAAAACTACGATAAAGCAAAGAAGAAAGCGGCAGACATAGCCAAGAAATGTTCGTGGAACGACTTCATCAACTATTATCAAGACGCGTTTGAAATTGCATTGTCAAAATAAAAAGATACTTCTAAACAGCAAAAAATATGAGTTTAAAGATTAATCAATCAAACTATCCTACATGGAAGGAAGTTACAACTAAGGCCAAAATTCCGGCTAAGTTGGAAAAACTCCAAGAGATCGCATACAATGTGTATTGGTCTTGGGACACAGAGGCAACAGATCTCTTCAAAGAGATTGATGCAGACCTTTGGGAAAAGAGCGGAAAGAATCCTGTGTTGTTCTTGAACAGCATCGACGCTGAGAAGATGGATTCAGTTTTGAAAAACAAGGAGTTGTTAACCAAGATTGACGGTGTATATGCAAATTTCTCAAATTATGTGAATACGCCTAAAGATCCTAAAAAGCCATCTGTTGCTTACTTCTCAATGGAGTATGGTTTGACAGATGTTTTGAAGATCTACTCAGGAGGTCTTGGTGTGTTGGCAGGAGACTACGTAAAGGAGGCAAGTGATTGCAACATTAACATGACTGCTGTCGGATTCCTCTATCGTTACGGTTATTTCACACAAACATTGTCAATGGATGGCGACCAAATCGCTAACTATGAGCCACAGAATTTCAACAACATTCCTGTAACGTTGGTAAAAGACGCTAACGGAAACGCAGACCTTTTGGAGGTTCCGTACCACGATCGTATCATCTACGCCAACATTTGGAAAGTAGCAGTTGGTCGTGTGAACCTTTATTTGATGGATACAGACATTGACAAGAACTCTGAGTTTGACCGTTCAATCACCCACACCTTATATGGAGGAGACTGGGAGAACCGTTTGAAGCAAGAGTATTTGCTCGGTATCGGAGGTATCATCATGTTGAAAAAGCTCGGCATCAAGCATGACACATACCACTGCAACGAAGGACACGCAGCATTAATCAATGTGCAACGTCTGAACGACTACATCCACGATGAAGGTCTTTCATTCCGCGAAGCATTTGAGGTTGTACGTTCTTCTTCACTCTATACTGTACACACACCAGTTCCTGCAGGACACGACAAGTTTGACGAGGGATTGTTCAGCAAATACATGTGGCACTACGCTGAGAAGCTCGGAATCTCATTTGATGAGCTGATGGATCTTGGACGTGAAAATCCAGGAGACAAGGGAGAGAAGTTCTCCATGAGTGTATTCGCATGCAATCTTTGCCAAGAAGTAAACGGAGTAAGCTGGTTGCATGGCGAGGTTTCTAAAAAGATGTTCGCTCCTATTTGGAAAGGTTATTTCTGGGAAGAGTCTCATGTAGGATATGTAACCAATGGTGTCCACATGCCTTCATGGGCTGATCCTGCATGGAGACAGTTATATGAAGCAAACTTCGGAGGAAAATTCTACGGAGACCAGTCTAACGCTAAGATTTGGGAGAAAATTTACAGTGTTTCAGATGAAAAGATTTGGGAGACTCGTAAACTTTTGAAGAACAAGTTGATTGATTTCATCCGTGTTAAATACCGCGAGAGCTGGTTGCGCAACCAAGGCGACCCACAACGTATCTTGTCTATCCTTGATAGTATCAACCCTAATGCGTTGACTATCGGATTCGGACGTCGTTTCGCGACTTACAAACGTGCACACTTGCTGTTCACCGACTTGAAGAGACTTTCTGAGATTGTAAACAATCCGAACCGTCCAGTACAGTTCATCTTCACAGGTAAAGCACACCCTGCAGATGGCGGAGGTAAAGGATTGATTAAAAGAATCATTGAAATTTCAAGACAACCAGAATTCCTCGGCAAAATCATTTTCTTGGAGAACTATGATATCGCATTAGCAAAACGTTTGATTTCTGGTGTTGATATTTGGTTGAACACTCCAACTCGTCCGTTGGAAGCATCTGGAACATCAGGAGAAAAAGCCTTGATGAACGGAGTTGTCAACTTCTCCGTAAAAGACGGATGGTGGTATGAGGGATATCGTGAAGGCGCTGGATGGGCGTTGACAGAGAAGCGTACATACGACTATCAGCCACACCAAGATCAGTTGGATGCTGCAACTATCTACAAAACATTGGAGAACGAGATTGTACCAATGTACTACGCAACAAACAGCAAAGGATATTCACCAGAGTGGATTCAGACAATCAAGAACTCTATCGCACAGATCGCTCCTAACTACACGATGAAGCGTATGTTGGACGACTATATTGAGCGTTTCTATGCTCCATTGGAGAAGAGAAAAGCGTTCGTTACAGCAAACAACTACGCTAAGGCGAAAGAGATTGCAGCTTGGAAGCAGAAAGTTGCTGAAGGATGGGATGGTATTGAGATTATCTCTGAGGTAGTATCAGACAAATTGACAAACAACGCCGAGGTAGGAGACAACTATACTGCAGACGTTGTCGTAGACACGAAGGGTCTTGGTGAGTGCGTAGGCGTTGACTTTGTGTCAATTCAGAAGATGGACAACCAAGAGAAGCTCGACGAAGCGAAGGAAATGACCCTTGTAAAAGCAGAGGGATCTAAGCTGTATTTCCACTTTGAAGACCGTGTATCAAGCACTGGTATCTTCAAGTATGCGTTCCGTATGTTCCCTAAGAGCAAGGATTTGGCACATCGTCAAGACTTCTGCTATGTACGTTGGTTCTAATCAATAAAAGATAAAAAACAGGAAAGGGAGTGAGGATAGAAGCCTCGCTCCCTTTTTTATGTAAAAGTAATTGATGTTTTTACAAAAAATAAACAGAGAAAGACTCGCAAAGATTTTTCCTACAGAGTAAATTATTTTTCTAAAGATAAATCTACATACTCAATTTCAGAACCATAAAGGGAAACCTCATCAAATCCCATTCTGTTTTTTATTGTCTTTATAGCTAAATCAGATTGATCTATACCAATCCAATTTCGACCTAATGAACTTGCGGCCTGTAATGTAGTTCCTGACCCACTAAAAGGATCAAGAATCAAACTATCAATATTCGAAGATGTTTTGATGATGAGTTTTATAAAATCAATATTCTTTTCCGTAGGATAAATAGGATACTGTGGGTCTTTATAATCCAACCATATATCCTGTACCCTTTTCCCATCGCTCATATCCGCATATACCTTTTTTCTGGGGTTTCCATTCTCCGACCATTCTATCAAGCCCTCAGCATCCCATTGCTCTAAAATCTCCACATCCGTTCGCCAATGTCTGCCAGGAGGAGGCAATAGACCTTTGAACTTTTTAGGATTTGCAGACTCTCCTGGAGCGTGAATCGGAACCGTTGTATAGGGTCGTCCGTTAGTGTCAATCTTTTTATACAATTTCTCAATATCATTTGCAGTATAGGGTTCTTTAGGTTCATTCCAAATTGGCTTTGAAGTCTTTGTATAAAACAGAATCATATCCTTTATATTTCCATATCCAATACGTTTGAAATTTTTGGGATTACATTTTACCCTAGTAATATCATTCCTGAAATTTTCAATACCAAATACTTCATCCATCATAACCTTTACATAATGACCGATTTTATAATCAGTATGAAGGTATATAGATCCCCTATCAGAGAGTAAATCTCTCAAAAGCAGCAATCGTTCCCTAAGATAATTAACAAACTCCATACCTTGTAGTTTGTCAGAATAGGCAATTTCTCCTTTTGGTGAATTACTAATTGTAGAAGCTCTTCCATCGGTTATCGTAAAATTACAATTTGTTGCAAAGGGAGGATCTGTATAAATCAAATCAATCTTACCTTGTAAATCTCTTGATTTCAAAAGATAATCAAGAGCATAGATATTATCCCCTTTGATTAAGGTGTTCATTTCAGATAGTTTAAAAAGGTTCATTATCTATCTATTTCTTCAAAAATAAAAAATAAAACGGAGAGCGAAAAGTTTTTTTCTTTTCGCTCTCCGTTTTGTCTCTATACTATCAACTCGCTATCAATCAATTAATTATCAAAAGTCAAGCCTTCTCCCTTCTTGTCCACCACAATTGGCTTATCTCTATTGACAGTCTGAGCCAACAAAGCCTTAGACAAATCATTAAGCAAATATCTCTGGATAACTCGCTTGATTGGTCTTGCTCCAAACTGAGGATCATAACCAACATCTGCGATGAAATTTCGTGCATCATCCGTTACTCTCAATTCCACACCGTTGTCTTTCAACATCTTATAGATAGAATCAATCTGCAAATCAACGATTCTTCGAGTTTCGGTCTTTGACAATGGAGTGAACATGATAATCTCATCGATACGGTTCAAGAACTCTGGTCGGATGGTTTGCTTCAACATATTCAAGACAGTGTTCTTTGCATCCTCAATCACCTGATCGTGATTCTCAGGTGTCAGTTTTTCGAACTTCTCTCGAATTATATCAGACCCCAAATTTGAGGTCATGATAATAATCGTGTTCTTGAAGTTTACCAACCTACCCTTGTTATCCGTCAATCGACCGTCATCCAAAACCTGCAACAAAGTGTTGAACACGTCTGGATGGGCTTTTTCGATTTCATCAAACAAGACTACAGAGTAAGGTTTACGTCGGATGGCTTCGGTCAACTGACCTCCCTCATCATAACCAACGTATCCCGGAGGAGCTCCGATGAGTCGGGTAACAGAGAATTTTTCCTGATACTCAGACATATCAATTCTCGTCATCATACTTTCATCATCAAACAAGAACTCTGCCAAGGCCTTTGCCAACTCGGTCTTACCGACACCCGTCGTACCCAAGAAGATGAACGAACCTATTGGTCGCTTAGGATCTTGCAATCCAGCACGACTACGACGAACAGCATCAGCCACGGCGGCAATCGCCTCATCTTGACCAACCACACGTTTGTGCAACTCCTCCTCCAAATGCAACAGTTTGTCTTTCTCGCTCTGCAGCATCTTAGAAACTGGTATGCCTGTCCATTTAGAAACAACATCAGCAATATCATCAGCGCAAACCTCTTCTTTCACCAAAGCGGAGTTAGTCTGTATCTCAGCTAATTTCTTTTTTATCTCCTCAATCTTAGCTTCAGCTTCCTTGATTCGACCATACCGAATTTCAGCTACTTTACCGTAGTTGCCCTCACGCTCAGCACGATCGGCTTGGAAACGGAGGTCCTCAATCTGACTCTTCAACTGTTGCTGTTCGTCGACCAACGATTTCTCCGAAGTCCACTTAGCGCGAATCTGTTGAGCCTGTTCCTTCAACTCAGCAATCTCCTTACCCAACTGCTCCAATTTAGTCGTATCATTCTCTCGCTTGATAGCCTCACGCTCAATCTCCAACTGTTTGATTTCTCGTTCCTTGTTATCCAACTCCTCCGGAGAAGAGTTAATCTCCATACGAAGCTTTGCTGCGGCTTCATCAATCAAGTCAATAGCCTTATCTGGCAAAAAACGATCCGTGATATACCTTGTTGAAAGCTGAACTGCAGCAATGATAGCCTCATCTTTGATTCGCACCTGATGGTGGTTCTCATACCGCTCCTTCAATCCACGCAAGATAGAGATCGAATCAGCCTCGTCAGGTTCGTTGACCATCACAATTTGGAAACGACGTTCCAAGGCCTTATCCTTCTCGAAATATTTCTGATACTCGTCAAGAGTAGTCGCTCCGATAGACCTCAGTTCACCACGCGCCAAGGCAGGTTTCAATATGTTGGCAGCATCCATTGCACCGTCGCCTTTACCCGCACCCACCAAGGTGTGAATCTCATCAATGAACAAAATAATCTCACCATTGGCTTTAATCACCTCGTTGACTACAGCCTTCAAACGCTCCTCAAACTCACCTTTGTACTTCGCACCTGCTATGATTGCACCCATATCCAAGGAGTAAATCTGTTTACTCTTCAAATTTTCAGGCACATCACCACGGACGATACGTTGCGCAAGCCCCTCTGCTATAGCCGTTTTACCAGTACCAGGTTCACCAATCAAGATTGGGTTATTTTTTGTACGACGACTCAAAATCTGCAACACCCTACGGATTTCCTCATCACGACCAATCACAGGGTCCAACTTACCCGAGCGAGCCTTCTCGTTCAAATTGATGGCATAACGATTCAACGAATCATAGTTGCCCTCTGCCGAAGCATCGGTAACCTTATTACCCTTTCTCAACTCCTGTATAGCCTGACGAAGAGCCTTTTCTGTCAAACCTGCATCTTTCAACAAAGTGGAAACAGAACTCTTTTCAACCAAAAGAGCCAACAAAATATATTCCAAAGAGACGAACTGATCTCCGTCTTCCTTAGAGACATTCTCTGCTTTCAAAAGAACCGCGTTAGCTTCGTTAGACAAGTAAGGTTCTCCCCCTCCACTCACCCTTGGCAACGACTCCAACATCTTTTCAGAAGCAGTATTTAACATTGTTACATTAACGCCTGTCTTGTTAAACAAAAACTGCGTTACATTTTCACCTAACTTCAAGACGCTCCGAAGCAAGTGAACAGGTTCAATTGCCTGTTGATTCTTGCTTTGCGCAAGATTCACAGACTCTTGGATAACCTCCTGACTTTTAATCGTGTATTTATCAAAATTCATACTCTTACTTTTTTTGCGTTTTACAATTTGTTGCCTATCTCAAAATATTGAATGACCTATCCTCCTTCTTTGTTTACGTTTCTTTTTCATCACTCAACATCTACTCTATTACAAAATTGATGCCACTCCATTATTTCAATATTCCTAATGACAAATTGACACTAACCAGGACAAGGCAACTGACAAAATGTCAGATTATCAATATTTTATGTCACAATGAATCATAAAAAAGAGAGAAACTACGTAGTCAAACCACCCTAAAATTTTGACACAAGTTCTTAAAAAAAACAAACAAGTGGGCTTATAGCGCAAATTCCTTTGCGTATAGCCGTAAGAGAAGAGAAAAAAATCTTAATTTTGTACTTGATTTCGTAGAATTAAGAAGAGATGATAAACAGAAACCTACTCAGAATTAAAATCATCCAAATCCTTTATTCCTACTATAAGAATAATAAGGAAGAAAATGATTTTACCGCGGCTCAGAACGAGCTGATGCAGAGCATAGACAAGACGTACGAGTTGTACCACTACTTTTTCCAACTGATAATCAACATCACTGAGTTGGCAAAAAAACGTCAAGCAAAGAAGTCTATTTCCGACGCAGAGCGTGAACTTTACACAGCACTGGCAAACAATCTTTTTGTTGCACAATTAGAGCAGAATGAAGATTTAAAGAAGTACAAAGAAGAAAACGAAATAGACTGGTCTACAGACGAAATCAATGCCACAGACGAGATTCTAAAGCAAATCATTGCCTCCGACGTTCTTAAAGAATATATGAAGTCTGAACGCACTTATAAGGAGGATAAAGAGTTGTGGCGCAACATAGTAAAAAAACAAATTTCCGAATGCGAGCTACTTGGCAAAGAATTGGAAGACATGTGTATCTATTGGAACGATGACGCAGAAATTGTTTTAAGTTTCGTCAGCAAGACCATCCGCAATTTTGAAGAAGAGGCGGGAGCAAACCAACGTCTTATGCCAAAGTATAGAGACAAAGAAGACGAGCGTTTTGCGCTAAAGCTCTATAAAAACACGATTTACAACGCCAACGAATATAAAGCCCTCATCACGAAACACATTCAAAACTGGGATGTTGAAAGAGTTGCTTTCTTAGACATTATCATTATGCAGATGGCATTGGCTGAGATTTGTACGTTTCCATCTATTCCCGTGAATGTCTCTATGAGCGAATACCTTGAGTTGGCAAAGGCATACAGCACGCCACGAAGCAGCAACTTTGTCAACGGCGTGTTAGACGCAGTGGTAAAAGAATTGCAAGCAGAAAATAAGTTAACCAAAGTTGCTTATATTAGTAATTACAATAAAAACGATTAAACATGGTTGAGGCTATAGTCTTACAAGCACCACAAGGTGGTCAGTCAGGATGGATGTCTATCTTGATGATGGTATTGATTTTCGTAGTGTTCTATTTCTTTATGATTCGTCCGCAACAGAAGAAGCAAAAGGAATTACAAAATTTCCGTGATTCTTTGATGGTGGGCGACAAAGTTCTTATCAATGGAGGAATTCAAGGGAAAATAAAGACTGTTAACGACGCTACAGTCGTAGTAGAAATCGCTAACAACGTCAACGTTACTGTGATGAAAGAGGCAATTATCGCCGACCCTACTTCCGTAAAAAGTGCAGAGGTTCAAAAATAGTTCTTCTATAAAACATAGTTTTTGGGCATGCTGTCGGAAGATTTAGAAAATGAGTTTCAAAAGCAACTCACCGTTGTAAAAAAGTTCTTGCTTAGCAAGGATTTACTCGTTTTTATATTCTTCTTGTTTGTTTCTGCCTCATTATGGGTGTTGAAAGCGCTCAATAAGAAATACGAAACAATGGTATTCGTGCCTGTCTACTATGTTAACAAACCAGATGGATACGTCATTACGAATGAATTACCAGAGTCTCTCTACATTACATTAGTGGGACAAGGAACTAATTTGATAAAATGTAGATGGGGAGGGGAATTTCAGCCACTCCCCATTGATTTGTCTATCATCGCCAATGGCAAGCGATCAATTTCATCACAGTCGCTTCTAAATACTTTACAGAAACAGGTTCACTCAGAAATAGAAATCACCAAAATCGGGCCTGATTCTATCATTTTTGAAGTGGAACGATTGGCAGAAAAAAAGATTCCTATCAAAGTAAGGGGACAATACGAGCTGGCACAGCAATACTGCAATATTGATACAATGACGGTAAACCCAACAAGTGTCGTTGCATACGGGCCACAAAGCACATTAGACAGTCTGGAGTTTGTTGCAACGGAGGAGACCGTCGTTTCGGACATAAAAGACTCTATGATAGTGAAAGTGAAGTTATGCAATATACCGTTAGTGTTCTTTTCAGATTCAGTAATCAATTTGGGTTTTAAGACGGAACGGTTTACAGAAAAGACCGTACAAGCACCTATTTCTATCGCCAATCTGCCAGAGAACAGAGTTTTGAGAATTTTTCCATCCAATGTCTCGGTTCAGTTTAAAGTGGCTCTCAGCCACTACGAGCGTTTAGATGCCTCCTCATTCTCTTTTTACGTTGATTATGACGAAGCAAAAACAGGCGTGAAAAAACTGAAAATACAACAAAAGAATCCACCTTCAGACGCATTCGGTGTGAAATTAGATCCCGATATGATAGACTACATCATAGAAGAGAAATCAGAAGACTAAAAGAAAGAACTAAATAATACAAATTTTGAATGATACGATTAGGAATAACTGGAGGAATTGGCTCAGGGAAGTCTGTGATTTCTGAAATTTTGAGAACCAAGGGGATACCCGTTTATAACGCAGACGAAGAGGCAAAACGTCTCATGGTACAAGACGAAAATTTGCGCAGTCTGCTAATGAATTTGTTAGGTGATGATATTTATTATGGAGACGGGACATTAAACAAAAAAAAAATCGCTTCTATGATATTCTCAGATCAAACCTTGCTGACAAAAGTCAATCAAACAATACACCCTGCGGTAGGAAAAGATTTTTTGAGTTGGGAACGAACAGAAGCGAAAAAACCAAAGGAAATCATTGCGTTGGAATCCGCAATTCTTTTTGAATCAAAATTAGACATAGAATTTGACAAGACCATTTTAGTATATGCTCCATTAGACGTTCGAATAAAAAGAGTGATGAAACGCGACTCTGCCACATTCGAGCAGGTGCAAGCACGTGTCAAAAATCAATCGGATGAAGAGAGCAAGCGATTGAAAGCCGATTTCATTATTGAAAATGACTTGCAAGCTGTTCTTCCACAGATTAACCAAATATTAAGTCAGTTGACGAGTAAAAATTAAGAAAGTAGATAATCAAAACATTTTAAACATGAAAAAGATAGCCTTAGTAACAGGAGCAAGTTCTGGTATTGGATTACAATACGCCACCGAATTAGCACGACAAAAATATGATTTATTATTGGTAAGCAATCAAGAGAAAGAATTGCAAGAAACAGCGACAAAACTGCACAATGAATTTGGAATTGAAGCAGAAGCTGTCTTCAAGGATTTGTCGGAAGAAAATGCAGCGGAGGAGCTGCATACCCATTGTATAAATCAAGGGTACGAAGTAGACATATTAATAAACAATGCTGGAGTTTTTTTCTTTAACGCGTTCAATAACACCAATCTACCACGAATAGAATTAATGCTCAACCTACATGTGAAAACGTTGAGCAAGATGTGCTGGTATTTTGGAAACGACATGAAAGGAAGAGGCTTTGGTTATATCCTAAATATGTCATCTATGTCAGCTTGGATGGCTATGCCAGGGATCAGTGTATATAATGCCACCAAAGCCTATATACTAAATTTTTCTCGCTCATTATGGTATGAGTTACACTCATACGGAGTTGGCGTAACTGCAGTTTGTCCAGGTGCGGTAGATACAGGTCTCTACGGACTTAGCAATTACTGGAGAAACGTGGCCGTAAAAATCGGAGTCTCAATGCGACCCGAAGTTTTAGCAAAAAAAGCATTGAAAAAAATGTTCAAAAAGAAGAAGCAATATCTTCCAGGTGTTCTGAATCATCTGTTTGTACCTATTGTCAAACACCTACCAGATTTTCTTGTTTTCTTCATAATGAAAAAAATAGTTAAATTTGAAAAATAAGAAAAACAAAATACAAAAACATGAAAAATACATTAAAAAATATTTGGTCATGAATTAAAAGACATCTATCTTTGCAACGTCAAAAAGAAAGGGCAGAGGCTCAATCATAGTTTTATAAACATTTG
>CAVFXQ010000041.1:0-21684 GCA_963626555.1 Clostridiales bacterium | reverse complement strand
TCTCCTCGGCTCTCCGCCTCGACCGCTTCCCCTTCAGAAAGCGAGTGCAAAGATAGGGCGGGTTAACGAAACTTCCAAATGTTTTTTATGTTTTTTTCAATCCAATAAAAAAACATAGGGAAACCGTAAAAAACTTCGTCCTAAAATGATTCTTTGCAACATATCCATCCTAAAAAAATTACTCTTCTATCGGAAATATTCCCTCAGGCTTCTTTATTAAATATTTGGTAAAAGTTTGATTTGACTCAAACCCTTGCCCATAGATTATTTTATCTTGTTGCGTGATTTTTATTTTCCCATTAGAATAAACACGTTCCTCAGTCTCACTCCAAAACAACTGATCACATTCAAAATGTTCTCCTTCCAAATTCATTGCATGTACGCTGTCACTCAAATCCCATAATTTCCTATCTGTATAATACACCGCCTTCTTGCTCTCTATTTCGGCATCAACCTTCATGGTTGGATCAAACTTGTCAAAATGAATACCCTCAGGGAAATCCCAATAAGGGTCTGCTGCCTTGTCAAACACCTTCCATACCTTCGCATTCACTCTATACCTCGTAATGCCAGAATCAGACACCAAAGTTACCACATCTGTCGCGCTCAGTCTCGGCATACTCGCACGATCGGACACCTCTACCACTTCATTTTTCTCAGTACATGAGAAAAAAAAGCATACGACAGTCCCCACCAGGACTGCCATACGCTTCAATCTATAATTGTTAAGCAACAACACTTGACTACTTTCCTCTTACCACAGTCTTCTCTCCAATCCAACCAGGAACCGTGTATGAATCACCATCCTTGATATTTCTCATAAACAACTCCGTCTTATCTGGGAACACAGCCTTATAAGAACTAATCATTTTATTAACAGACGTAGCTACAGATGGATCAACAGCCTTTGCTTTTTCCAATTTATCCACTGCGGCCCAAAATGCCGTTTGTTTAATAACAGCGTCATCTGAGATTGAACCATTATGCTCTGCATACAACATACCTATCAAAATATACGCATTTGCCAAATTAGACTGGTAGTTCAACGCTGTTCTAGCAGCCTCTCGCGATGCACTATAATTGCCCTGTTCTTTATAGATGGCAGCGATTTTCAGTTGCATCTTTGCTTTTGCCGAATTGTCTTTTTCCAACGAAACTGCCTCCTTGAAATATTTCAGTGCAGTTGCACGGTCTTTCTTGTTATACGCCTGAACTGCTAAACCTCTTGCCGATGATGCAGAAGGGTCAATAGTATGCTTATAAGCAGCGGCCTTAAAATAAACATTAGACTCCTCACAATCAGCAATTCCATACAAACTCAAAACCATATTCAAGAATGACTTATCAGATTTCTTTGCCTCAATCTGAGATGCATAGATACCATCCAAAGTTTTGCAATCAGCAGCACCAGAAGCAGCAAACGTTGCATCCACAGCTGCCTTCACGGTTGAAAAATTTACCGAGTCTTTTTCGTTACCAGACTGAATGCGTTCCGTCAGCAACGGACCAATCTTCAAATAGTCATTCAAGTAATTTTGACGGAATCCATCATTATTAGCCTTGTAATAATCATTTGACAAAGTGAAATATTGCTGATAAGCACTCGCCTTCAAGTTTGAGCCCTCAGCATCAATAGCCTCAGACAACCACTGGTACGCTTTTGACTTTTGAGGGTCTCGTGCGGTTGGCACAAAATCAATGTAATCCAACGCCTTCTCTGCCAAGATTTGGTTCTTGTTCATCTTACGATCCTTTCCAAAATACTTTGCACGATCGTCATAAACCTTCATTAACTTATCAAACAATTTACCCTTCTTGTTGACATCCTTCTCATTGGTAATAAGGTACGCCAATATTTTAGGGCCATAAATATAAATGTTCTTTGATGAAGCAGGACAATTGGCGTATGCTTTCTCCCATGGCTCCGCAGCCTGTGCATAGTCGCCCTGTTTTGCGTATGGTCCAAACAAACTTAAATACTGGATACAGTCGAGACTATCTTGTCCCGTTCCATATTTGGTGCCTGTTTGCACCCCCGTCGCAGCAAATGTCGCAGCAGACATTGCCATCATCGCACCCAATAAAACAACCTTGTTTTTCATCTCAATTAGTTTTTAATGTTTTTTATTATTAATTCAATTTACGCTTCTCAAACCATCGCTCATTAATCGTCGCATTTAGAGTAAACTTGAAATACTGTTCGCGTATCTGCGAACTTGACACAACACCATTGTGTCCATACTCAAAAGTAATGTTGATCCTCGTTGGATTCAACCCTCTTTTCAATGGGAACCCCCAACCTGTCGTCAACGAGAATGAATTGAGACGGTCTCCATTCACACTATAGTATGACTTGGAGTAATTAACCCCGAAACGATAGGCTACACGCTGAAAATAGCCCCTGCCATTCGCATCAGGTAAATATTGCATTCCTACAACGAACTTGTCACGATTATGAAAGTTCTTCTCTCCAAAGAAACGCACATCATTCCAAAATTCTCTCTTATAGTCGAATCCTACCATTAATTCATCTTGGTAAGAATAAACAACTCCAACACCTATATGCATTGGCAAATCAAATTGATTATCATAAGAAAGCATCGCCGTGTCTGTCGTGATAATTGTTTGCGTCGCGTCTGCATTCAAACTCGACTTCATCTGATATACAGCACCTAACGACAACTTATGATTTTCTTTTATCGGTATCTCTGTTTGGAATCCAAAATTTCCAGAAATATCTTTTATGGAAATTTCTTGTGTCATCGCAGTAGCGTGATAAGTTGACACCGAGAAAGTTGACTTGCTTGAGTGGCCGATTGTACCGAAGTTGAACTGAAAATTTCCTCCTATCGCTAACCATTTGAACGGTTTCAGTCCCAAACCAGCATATAACTGTGTTACCCCCCCCTCTCCAGAATATTCATATTTCGTGGTCAATGAACCTGAAGAAATAGAAGAGTTGCTCACCTCAGTCTGATTAAACTCATATCCTACCACAGAAACAGGCTGTAATCCTACACTGAACGCCACCCATTTACGTATAGGGAACTGGAATGCTAAAAATTCAAGATTTCCATTCAACGACGTATTTCTCACACCAGAACCCTTCTGATCAGAAATCTGAAAACTTGCCCCTGCTTCAAAACGAAATGTCAAAGAGTCAATCGAAGTGTACGATGCAGGATTCACTGCATTAATATACTGAGATGGTCTAACTCCGAATGACAATCCACCCATCGCACGAGATTGTCCATACCCCCCATCTATGATATTTCCATAGCCGTATCTTGTGTACGGAGAACTCGTATTATGTTGTGCATTCACAATCGTCATAAAACCAGACAAAAAGCCCACACACAACAATGAGGCAACTCTTCTTAGTTTCTTTTTTATCATCTATAATTCAGAATTCTATTCAACCCAATATGAACAAGGTTGCTTTCTGCAAATATCTTACTTTTTATTCGCTTTTCAAAACATTTGGCGCTTCCTCCAGTCAAAAAGACAGAAAGATTAGGATAAACCTCCGCTACCGCCGTAATGAATGAACTAATCTCCCCTGCAATTCCGAAAATTATTCCAGAAGAAATTGCGGTCTCAGTCGTGGTGCCAATCATCTTCGCATCATCATCTACCTTTACTAACGGAAGTTTTGCCGTAAAAGTGTGTAAAGCTTTCCTCCTCATATCAATTCCCAACGAAATATTTCCACCGACATACTGGTTACGTGAATTGACAATATCAAATGTTATTGCAGTACCCACATCTATCACCAACAAATTGGCATTTGGCATCAAATAATTAGCTCCGACACACGCAGCAATGCGATCTCTACCCAAAGTTTTTGGAGTCTCATACAATATTTCAATAGGCATTGGGGTCTCATTCGACAAACATACCCATTTCACCATTTTTTCAGACAAGTAACGAGACAAACGCTCATCCACATTCATAACCGTCGATAATATGGCTTGTTGACATTCAAACTCACCTAATATATTTTCTGCTTCTTTTTCTGAGAAATGTTCGTATTTTTGAAAGAAGACAACCTTCTCTCCTTCAAAAATCTCCACTTTAGTCGACGAATTACCTTGGTCTATCACTAAGTTCATCCTCTTCTTTTTTTTGCAAATATACAAAATACATAAGAGATAATTAGTAGAATATTACGATTGTTAATAACTTATATTTTTGATTATCAATCAATTATATTGTTTTGCAAATAATGTTAATAACTCTAACAAAGTTTTATTTGCATTCTTCAAAATACGCTTTAATATTGCAGAGCAAACGAAAAAAGGAGTTAGTTGTGAAATGAAATCGGTACGATTTGGAAATCTAAATGTCTTCGAGTTTTTCAGCAAATCAAAGAGACAAAGTAAACTGAAAAAAGGATAGATAGTAAGGTTTAGGTTTTAATCTAAGGCAACCTTAGAGTTTCAATGAGTAATAATAATTGACAATACTTTGTTTCATAATTAATATGTTTTTTTGATTTGCAGTGTGGGAGGACACCGGAGTGATCTGCTGTTCTCCTCTTTTTGTTTCATCTATATTCATTAATCTCCGAATGCAAAGAAAAGCACTTTTTAACAATCGTGCAAAGCAAATCCGAAGTTTTCTATCAAATTTCTTATAACTCCTTAATTATCAATAAAGAAGAGAGAGAATATATTTCTCTCTCTTCTTTTCATTCTATTATATTCTTCGTTAATTCTTTCGATTAATCCTCAATAGGTACGATACGGAAATTATCAACACACATAAAGACCTGAGGAGCGCCTTCTGGCTGACCGAACTGCAAGAAACTGAAGTTAGTTGCTTGTTTCAATTTATCTCTGTAGTTATAGTCAGCAACCGCCTCATCTGTGGTTGTATTGTGGCAAAAAGCAGTCAATGGAATTGTTACAGTCTCCCAACCATCAGTATAGAACCCTTTGTCAGTACCCTCGTAAGGCTTCCAAAAGCAGATTGGAGAGAAATCACGTCCGTGCTTGTCTGGAGCATTAATAGGACCGAAGAAAATCTCAGTTCTCACGCCTTTGTAAGGAATCTCTTCAGGAACATAAACTTCAAATTTAAGAGCTAACTCTTCCAACTCATATTTTTCAAACACTTTACCTGCGACAGAAATGTTACCACGACCACCCTCTTGAGGGTTAGCAACATACTGCAAGTACATGCTTTGATTCATATTCCAAGGATGTTCATATGTTCCGTAAAGGAATCCAAAATTATTGCTGCATGGTTCGATCAACTTAGCTCCGTTAGGGAATGGAGTGATGGAATCACCAAACTCCAGCGTACCTTCAATTAAGGAACCATCATCGTTCATTGGGCTGTAACCACCCCATGTAGGAAGTTTTCTGTCAAAGTTAATGATCGTGTTACGATCGTCGCGGAAGAAAAACTTTGACAAAGCTTCACCATTGGCACTGATAGCCTTCAGGCGTCCGTCAGTCGTTCCTTCTGGGACAATCACACGAACCATTGTATCATTTTGTTCAACAACGTCCGCAACCAAATTACCAGGGAATGAGATTTGTACATTCGCCAAATTTCTACCATAGATAACTGCCTCGCCACCATCTGGAACATACTCACATTTCATTCTTCTCAACTCTGGAGCTGATCCTGTTGACGCACTTCCGCAATCCTGTTTGCTTGAGCAACTGCCCATGAAACCAGCAAGAAGCAAAGAAGCAATGAATAAACTTTCTTTTCTCATATCAATCTGATTTAATTGTTATTTTCGTCTAAAAAACACTTTTTCCTTAAAAACTGCTTCTAATATATTTAATCTTTACTTGATTCAAAAGGGGACAGCCCCTTCTCCGTCTCATAACGCAAACCTATGAAAAGTATTTATTTTTTACAAAAATTCACATTATAGTTTTTCAACAATTTTTAATATTTCACGCAAACTCGTCTATGTCTGGTTCTACTTCACTATATTCAGATTCAAAGACTTCCAAAGAGAAATTTTCGCCATCCCATACGCCATAGCTGAAATGTGTCAGCCAATCGCCTAAAATAACGACCCTACTACCTGTTGAAATCATCAAATCCAAATCAATATGCCGATGACCAAAAATAAAAAAGTCTGTTGGAGTATGCTTTGCGTATGCCTTGGCAAACTGTACCAAATATTCGTTCTCTTCACCCAGATATTTCTCACCTGGAGTACCCATCTTCTTCTTACGACTGTTATGCGACCACGCATAGCCGAAAGGAACCGTCAGCCTTGGATGCAACAATTTGTACAAACCTTGACAAAATTTGTTTCTAAAAAGAGTACGCATAAACCGAAAAGTCCGACTTGGATCACCCAAGCCATCGCCATGAGCTATATAAAATTTCTTTCCGTCTATGACTGTCTCATAGCTGCCATCTAGCACCTTCGCTCCTATCTCTTTTTGGAAATAGTCAAACATCCATATATCATGGTTTCCCGCAAACATATAGATTTTCACGCCACCATCGGACAATTCTGCAAGTTTACCGAGAAAGCGAACAAAACCTTTAGGTACAACATTCTTATACTCAAACCAATAGTCGAACATATCACCTACGAGATACAACTCGCGAGCAGACATCTTGATGCTGTCCAACCATCTGACTAATTTTTTTTCCCTTTCTAAAGGGTCTCCATAAAGATCCAAGCCTAAATGGGCATCCGAAGCGAAATAGACATTTTTTCGCTCCTGTACATTTTGCACATCCACGTTTTGTCCTCCGAACTCTACATCAACCCCAATTCCAACATAGCCTCTTCAGACATACGTTCTTTCGTCCATTCTGGCTCAAAGACCAAATTTACCTTGCACGATTTCACACCTTCTATACCTTCCACCTTCATTTTCACATCCTCCAGTAAAAAATCGCCAGCAGGACAATTAGGTGCCGTCAAGGTCATATCTATCGTAACATCACCATCATTTATATCAATATTGTAAACGAGTCCCAACTCATATATATCCACTGGTATTTCTGGGTCATATACTGTTTTCAACACTTTCACAATCTTTTCTTCCAACTCTAAAAATTCATTCATTTTGATAGCATATATTTTTTTACAACAAAGGGCTACACAACCGAGCCAACGACTCTTGTACTTTCATCTTCTTTGGACGAGTTTTCCAACTTGACTCCTCTACTTTCAAGCTGTCGCTCAGGTCCTGTTCATAGATAGAGACTAACTGTGCCACGACCTTTTTGTCATATATAACCGTATTTAATTCAAAATTCTGTTCAAAGCTACGGAAATCCATATTAGCGCTTCCAATGAAGCCCACCTCATCGTCTACAATTGTGATTTTGCTATGAATAAACCCTGGATAGTAGAAATAGACCTTAATACCAGCCTTGAACATTGCATCCAAATAGGAATGCGAACTCAATAACGTAAGTGGGGCATCCGAACGACGAGGCAGAATCACACGCACATCCACACCCGACAAAGCAGCGGTCTGTAACGACTCCAATAAAGATTCAGGAGGCAAAAAATAGGGAGTTTCTATAAAGATTCGCTTGGTGGCCATAGAGAACGATTTCGTAAACATCTGCATGATAGAAGTCCACTGCATATCGGGGCCGCTCACAACGGTTTGGATCTTAATCGTTCCCTCCTGCGAGGGAGCAGGATAATATACACTATCATCAATCAGCGACTGTGTAACGAAAAACCAATCCTCAAAAAAAGCCCTTTGCAAACCCAAGACTACACCACCCTCATAACGAGCATGCGTATCTCGCCACGTACCCCAACTAAGTCCTTTGACATAACGATCTGCGACATTAATGCCACCCGTATAGCCCACCTTTCCATCTATCACCAAAATCTTACGATGGTTTCGATAGTTCACCCGACTACTGATAAAAGAGAGACCAACCTTTAGGAAACGCTGCACCTCAATACCCGCATCTTTCAATTCTTTTTCATGCGATTTTTTAAAATTCCAACTTCCGACATCATCAATAATAAGACGAACCTTAACTCCCTCCATAGCTTTTTCAATCAATGCGTCCATCATTCTTCGACCTAAATTATCTGGACTGAAGACATAATACTCAACATTGATGTGATGAGTCGCTTTCTTTATATCCTCAAAGATCTGCTCATACAGCAAAATTGCGTTTGTATAGAGTTTTATCTGATTCTTTTCAAAGAAGCAAGCATCACTGTTGTTAATAGCCAGATTAACCAACGAACGTTGCATATTGGTAAGGTTCAGCACCGAGACATCCCGCTGAGCAATCTCTTCATACGACTTTACCAAACGGATACTTCGCTTATTGATGATACGTTTCTTTCGAAATTTTTTTCCAAAAAGAATATAACAGATAAAACCACCGATAGGCACAAACAAAAGGACAAAAATCCATGCAATAGACTTTACTGGATTTCGGTTCTCAATCAAAAGAAGGAGAATTGTGCTCACAATTGTGGACACATAAACCAATAAAAGTACAATGTAGGCGATTTCTAAAAGCATCTGAATTTAATCTCAAGTGTTTTTACAAATATACCTTAAAAACTGGAAAGCATAAATTTATTCTCCACAAGCGTTATAACCTATAGACGCTCTGCGAAACATCATCACCTCGTTATCTCCAAATTGTTGTATCTGATATTTTTGGAGGTCCATCTTCTGCACATCGATTTTTGGCGCATCCACACCCTTTCCAATGAACAAAGAGCGATTGACTTCCACGCGCAACTCGTCCCACGCACCTTCCGCAATCAAACTATCCAACAATAGAGAACCACCCTCAACAATCAACGACTCAATCTTATTGTCATACAATACATTATAGAAACATTCAATATCTAAACTTCCATCATTATGGAAATTACAATGGAGAAATTTTACATTTGGAAGTTGGTCTGTCGGCACCTCCTTAGTCAAGACCAATGTAGGTACGGAACCATCAAAGATTTTTTTACTCCGCGACACCTTCAAATCACGATCCAACAACACACGAATGGGCTGTTTCCCATCTGCATATCGAACCGTCAGCGAAGGATCATCAAGCATAGCTGTGTTGGGACCCACCATAATAGCCGTTTCACCAGAACGGAACTGATGCATAGCTTTGAGAGATTCTCCATTTGATATACACAAAGGATCTTCTGCACTGTCAAAACGAATCTTGTCAACGAACCCATCAGCTGTCTGCGCCCATTTTAAGAAAATATACGGACGATGCTTCTCATGATAAGTGAAGAACCGTCGGTTTAACCATCTACCTTCCTCATTTTTCACACCAACCTCCACGTCTATCCCTGCGGCACGCAACTTTTCAATTCCTTTTCCATGAACGGCAGGGAAAGGGTCAAGATTACAAACCACAACATGTGGAATTTTCTTTTCTAAGATCAAATCAACACAAGGAGGAGTCTTACCATAATGGCAACAAGGCTCTAAACTAACATAAATCGTCGATTTAGACAGCAACGATGGGTCTTTCACAGATGCAATTGCGTTTACTTCCGCATGCGGACCACCATATTGTTGATGATAGCCCTCCCCTATTATCTCGTCTTCATACACTATCACAGCACCAACCATCGGATTAGGAGAGACTCTACCAAAACCTCTTTCAGCTAACTGCAAGCAACGACTCATAAAAAATTCAGATACCATAGACACCCCCTTTTTATGGATTTCTCGCAAAAATAATGATTATTTTTTCAGTTTCTAAAAAATTCACTATTTTATAGCCACTCAATTAAGCCAAGCCCACTCTTTTCTGAAAATAAGGCGTTAAATAGAACTTTTTTTGCTTTTTTTCCACAAATCAATCGCATTTTCTAAATCATTCAATGACATACCTTCCGATTTACATTGTAAAGCAAAAGAGACAAACTTTTGTTCCTCTACGGACAAACTCGTTGGATTTTTCACATTTTGGATACCCAACATAAACAATAAATCAACCGCCGTTAAATTGTAAATAGGGGCTAACTGAGACGATTGTTTCACCTCCTCGGGTGACACCCACCGACCATCAGCCGACTTTAACCAAGGAGAATGATAGATAATAGATTTTGCCGTTGTATGATAGATCACCTCCTCCGTATAATTACGTTTCCCTTTTTGTATATAGCGATAAGTTCCCTCCAACGAAATATTAAAAAGATAAGTTGTGAGACTCTGCACCGACTTGTTTAGAAGGTTGAAAAAAGCTATGGACTTTTGATCCGTCCACTGTATAGGAGATGCCCCTTCAATATCCTTATCTAAAATCTCTTGTGCGCCCTCGTCCACAGTTCGCAACGACACTGGATGAAGGTCTAAATCATGAAAGTACCTTGAATTCTTATTTCGCCTTACCTCTTTGATATTCAACCCAAAATGCACGCCAATATTCAACAAAAACGTATAGAAATCATCTCGCTCTTCTGGCAAAATATTTTCAACAATCCATTCATTATCAAAAAAAAACGTAGAGGGGCAATCAGACATAAAATTGACCAAATCAGTTGTCCGATGATAAGTCTCTTTCGGTACAGCATAATGTACGCTTCCATCAATCGTTTTTACCCTCAAGATGCGAATATTAGATAAAACTTCACAAAATTCTCTCCTATCATCATCCAATAAAGGCAAGGATTGAACATAATGGAAAATGAACCTTATATGTTCCACATTTTTCTCCTTATCATCCACCGAGACCTCCCCTTTTTGGTAAATAGGGAATATATATTGAAGAATCTCTATCAGCTCACTTGGCTTAGAAACCCCCATTCGTTCAAAGAATCTCATAACACTCTTATTCTCAATAAAATAAGAATGGACTATAGGGTATTTCCCTGTAACACCCGATGAAAGGAAAATCTCTCTTGGAGCGTAACAAACGCCACTCTCGCTGAGATATATCTTCTTCTTTTTCAAATACTTGGCAATCTCCGCATCTTTTTTTGACAAAGCATCTAAATAGCAATACAACCTACAAACTTTTTCTATAGGCATCGCTTCCACATCCTCTTTCTGCAAACGCCGAACAAAATCCTTTCCTTTAACACGAAAAACGGAAATTCTGTAATTCTCCAAGAAAGATTTCAGTTCGGAGAATTTCAAGTCCGTGTCAACATACCCGAAGCTCAGCAAAGTACTTTCCGTCATTGCTGTCCACCTTTTATGAAGAAAATCGTCATCCAGCAAATTTTGCAAATCCGCGGAATCAGCCAAAGCAAGGTGATTTCCATCCGTCCATTTTTTCTCCTGCGACAAAAAAATCTTAGCTGTTTGCAACTCTCTTTTAATTGCCTCAACATGATTTTTTGAGAACCAATCTTTGCGTTCGTTCATTTCTTCTGCCTTCGGAAACATATCACACACAGAGAGATACAAAGCACTATTCCAAGACTCTTGCTTGATTATAAAATTCACCGAAGAGACTGCCAAGACACCCAATTCTGTCGCCATTCGTTCATTCCACTCATCATTTTCCTTGAGCGATTCTCGACTCTCCGTCAGTCGGAAAGGCGCATTCAAGACATAGGGGAAACACAATTTTTGCGAAGTTGGGAAATAGCAGAACAGCGGTTCGTTTAACGCATCATTTTTCAACCACTCTCCCTTCATATTAAAGAAATAGCAACAAGAAATTTTCAAATCACTTTCCGAAGAAATTTTCTTTTCAAACAACCTGCAACGAATGTTCTTCCGATTGGGTTCAGACAAACACAAATCGTAATAGATTAAATCATTCAACGATTGATTGTCTAATGTTTCTTTTGAAAAAAGTGAATATTTTTCATCATCTTGAAACAGTTCGATTTTTTTTAAATGAGGTAAAAAAAGTAAAGGAAGATGAAGTAGGTCAAACTTTTGTTTAATCACATTCAACATTGTATCTTTCTCTTTATCAAGAGAATTCCTCAAAGGAAGGATAAAAGAGGTTTCTCCTTTTTTTCGACGGTTGCTTCTCCTCTCTTTCAAAATAGGAACGATGTAATCTTCAATATCAAACGAGAATTCGTCATCTTCGATATGAGGAACCTCGACATACTTAAAAACAGACTTAAAACCAATGCCGAACTTTCCGATTTGCTGTTCGTCCACCTTATTACTTGCCCCGATGGACGTCAGCGCATTGATATGTCCCCAAGAAGACCGTTCATCATAAATTTCTTTAGATGGATCCGATATTGTGAATGGAACGACACCATTGTGGATAAACTCAATCTCACCATCATCGAAATAGACCCTAACTACCGTAGCCTTCGCATCGTCAGAATTTTGGAGCAACTCGTAGACAAAATGCGCATTGTCAGAATATTTGTCGACTACAGATTTCCACAATCCTTGTGCCGCAGGGTCCTTCAGTTGTTCTGCCAACTTTCTTCTTTTCTGTTGAAGAGCGGCAAACCATTGAGTTTCGTCCGTCTTGTACATATAAATCGTTTTGTTGATTACCTAAGTCAAATTCAGATAGCAGCTTTTTTTCGCACATTCTCATCCAAAGCACTTGAACTCTCTATTGCTTTTAGCACATCTTCCACACTATCAACAACTTTCCACAATTCCAAATGAGTCTCCCTCATAAAATTTTCATTCGCCGCATGTTGAAACATCTTTAACAAATCATCATAAAAATGATTTATATTTACTATAACAACAGGACTTTTAAAGAGCCCTAACTGTCGGCCCGTAATCACTTCCATCAATTCTTCCAAAGTACCAACACCGCCAGGAAGAGCGATGGCTGCATCAACATCTTTTGAGAGGATATGCTTTCTTTCGCGCATTGTCTCCGTAACGATTTCTTCCGTAACTTCAGGATTTGACCAACCTTCGTCTACCATAAACTGAGGAATAACGCCAATGAGCTTTCCTTTTTTTGATAGAACGCCCTTAGCCAATTCACCCATTAGTCCGACCTTTCCAGAGCCATACTTCACAGTGATGCCCCTCTCTGCCAACAATTCACCCAAACGAAATGCCTGTTTTTTAAACGCATCGTCCACTTTCGAACTTGACGCACAATATACAGATACTATATTTATCATCCTCAAAAAAAATTCTGTTTTACACAAATATATAAAAAAGAAAGAGAAGTCCTCCTCAGAAGACTTCCCTTTCCTATAGAAAATGTAAAATACGATCTTATGGACGACCGCCACCTCCTGTATTTCCGTTCGTTGTTGAAACGCTGTAGGCAGTGTAGTTTGAAGTTGAGATAGTTGGTTGATTGCTTGTGTAGAGTCCGAAGACACCATCGAAGTAATCTAACGTACCACTATAATTTGAACCCACATAGAATTTGTAGTTGGTTACATCACTGTTGTAAGCACATACAGCGGCTTGAGCAGACTGAGGAACTTTGAATGCGGCGAGAACACTTCCGGAAGTATTAGCAACGATCAAATATTGATTAGCCGAAATGTTCATTCCTGAATTTGTGTAGATATGACCGGCAGAACTATTAGGAATTGTTTCACTAAACATCCCGCTACCACCGCAAGCCAACACGAAACCACCCGTATGAGTCCATCCGCTGTCAGTATCAATTGGAGAGTTTCCGTTTCCAGTTTGCGAGCAAACTACGATACCACCTGAAACTGCCATATCTCCATTTGAATCCAATCCATCACCTGCACCTACTGCGTAGTGAACACCTCCATTGACATAAATGTGAACTTCGCTTGAACTCTCGTTTCCATCCGTAGCATTCCAAGCATCATCCGAAGAGATTGCGTAGGTGGAACTTCCCTCGTTGAATGTTATGATCTTACCGGAGAATGCCTCGTACGAATTTGTCACCTTCACAAAGCCACCATTAAAAGTCAGAGTGCTATATTTAGCGAAGATACCTTGGTCGTATTGTGCATCAATGTAGATAGTACCACCATTTACATTAGTTGGTGCACTTGTTGAAAGGATTCCCGTATCATAAGCCTTAATAGTGATTGTACCTGCATTGATATTAATTTCACCATCTGTGCTGATACCCTTTGGCTTTGCATTGACTTTGGTGCGAGATTCGCCTCCGCCACCTCCGCCCATGCCTCCCATGCTTGAAGAAGAGCTAGAAGTGTATGTTCCACAGTCGCTACTACCTGCGGTGATATTCAGCTGGAAGTCGCCTTCTGAGCCACCCTTTGCACCCAAAGTTACCGTTCCGTCAGAGATAATTCCCTTACCATAATTAGAAGTCAAAGAGACTGTTCCTCCAGTGATTGTAAAATCAGTATCAACCTTGATAGCCTTTGCAGTTACGAAATCAGTCGTTGTTGTGGTTTGCCCCCAACTACTACCACCTTGTCCAGGACGTCCCCCTTGAGAAGAAGAACTTGAAGAGCTTGACGAAGAAGTCGAAGAGAAATATTTTCCATTATTAACAATAGTCAACTCACCACCAGAGATATTGACAGTTGCCGCCTTTATTCCTTTAGATGCCGTTGCCGCTGTTCCTATATTGATAATAGAAGTACCACTTGAAATACTAACAGAACCATCTGCCTTGATACCGAACACAGAAGAAGTATCGCTTGTCTCAATGCAGTGTGCACCTGTCAGATCTGCATTGAACGAACCACCAGAAATTTCAATATCCATATCACAATTCAACGCACGCGCTGCAATGCCTGCGCCAGTAACTTTCAAAGAGCCACCATTGATAACGATTGAAGTATCAGATTTGATTCCTGCGTTGTAACTATAACTACCATCTGTGTCGACAAAAGCTGAAGTAGCATTCAAGGCAGCAGTAACCTCACCTCCAGAAAGAATGGTTTTATATCCACTCTTCAAAGCCTTTGAGCCAGCTCCAGAAACGGTTATATTCACATTTCCACCCGAGATCTCAATAATGCTATCGCACTTCAAACCTTTCGTATCGTCTACAGTAGATTCAACAACCACATTACCGCCTTCAATACGGACCACTTCAGAGCAGTCTACACCATCGCCATTGACACCCGAGATCTTCAACGTACCATCGTACACCTCTACACCATCGCCATTGAAACCATCGGTAACCGCACCTGCAATGATTAGCTCTCCACCATATAATTCCAATCTTTTTGATGAGTTGATAGCATGTTTGTAGTTTCCTGTAACCGTCAAAGAACCACTTTGCGCATTTTCATCTTTGTTGATTTTCAATTTAGACTTTGAAAGAATGGCACCTTTGTTAGTATTAGAACTACCATCGGCAATAGAAGAAGCTCCAATCAAATTAACCGTTGCAGCATAAGAAGAACCATCTGCACCTTTGTTTAAAATAATCGGAGAAGTAGATGCACTTGTCAGCGACAAATTATCAAGAACCAACGTGTAACCACGACTTGGAGTCAAAGTAAACGATCCGTCGGTAGAAGTTCCAGACAAATAGTAAACAACTCCTTTTCTGTCAACAGAAGATGCAACCTCTACATTTGCGCCATCAGACACAACCGTAATAGAATCTTCTGGATAAGGATTGATGACATTGACCGATGAACCATTGTAGGTAACGAAAACAGTATCGCCAACCGTCTTTTCCAAATCGAATGTCGCACTATCCACCACCGCAATGGTATACTGTTTGTCTGCTTTGCCTACGACAATGTTTCCATTATTGAAACGAATCGTATCAATATCCGACAAATTAATAGACTCAACAGATCCCCCACTAAAATGGAAGATCATCTTGCTTTCTGCCCAAAGAAGCAGGGCCACACTCGCCGCCAAGATAAATATAAACTTCTTTTTCATCTCTTTACGTATTATGTGATCTTGTTATTATTTTTTATTCTCTCAACAACGCAATATTACAACTACATAGCAATAGTATTTTTTTCATTCAACAAAAAACATTTTTTCCTGTTTAAAATCTATTTGCTCATTTTTTCCGCTCATTTTTTCCGAACGAACATCAAATTTTCATCTTTAAACCTTTTTTTACATCTACATTTTCTCTCCGTTTATAGACAAAATAAAAGTGGCGAAGCACTCTGCAACGCCACTTTTCGTAAATAAAATATCCTATTCAGACTATTCGATCACTGTAATCCAACCATGAACATCAGGTTCTTCACCATATTGGATACCACGCAGCTTCTCATACAACTTCGTACATATAGGTCCTGGCTTTCCATCTTTTGACAAGACGTAAGACTTGTTCATCGCCAAATCATCAATCCTCTCTATTGGAGCAATTACAGCAGCAGTACCACAAGCTCCTGCCTCCTCCATCGTATCCAACTCCTCAATTGGGATCTGACGACGCTCTACCTTTAAACCCAAATCCTTTGCCAATGTCATCAAGCTGTCGTTCGTAATAGACGGCAGGATAGAAGTTGACTTAGGTGTGATGTAAGTATTATTTTTAATTCCGAAGAAATTAGCGGCTCCCGCCTCGTCTATGTATTTTTTCTCTTTAGCATCCAAGTAGAACTCACAAGAATAGCCCATATCATGAGCTTTCTGGTTTGCCAACAAACTTGCAGCATAGTTACCACCCACCTTATAAATACCAGTACCTAACGGAGCAGAGCGATCATAATCACGAATGACAACGTATGGAGTAGTGGCGAAACCGCCCTTGAAATAAGGACCTACAGGCGTAACGAAAATCACAAACAAATATTCTTTCGCAGGATGAACACCCACCTGAGCACCCGTACCAATCAATAGAGGACGAATGTAAAGAGATGCACCACTCTCGTAAGGAGGAATAAAACGTTCGTTCAACTTGATAACCTTCTCCACCATTGCGCAGAATTTATCTGTTGGCAGTTCAGGCATCAAGATACCACGGCAAGTTGACTGCAGTCTCTCAGCGTTTGCCACCATACGGAAAACGCGAATCTTACCATCTTTACAACGACGTGCCTTCAATCCCTCAAAAGCCTCCTGTCCGTAGTGAAGAGAAGTCGCCGCCATGTGAATGTTTATGGTTTCTTCCGAAGAAATTTCTATTTCTCCCCATGCACCATCTCTATAATAACAGCGCACATTATAATCGGTTTTTCTGTACCCAAAACCGATGTTTGACCAATCCAAGTTTAAATCTGCCATATTCTTCTTTATTACTTGAGACACTTTCTGACTAAATTCTTACAAATTTAACTGATTTGCCATTATATACCATTACGAATCCGTTAATTTTTGCAAAATAGAATTGCTATCCGCTCACTATCCTTTACTGACTGGCTTGAAATTAGGCAAATTCAACAGATTTACCTTCCAGTTCATTCCCTCTATTCTCTTTCGAATCATCGTTACCACATCCGGCGAAAGGCCATCAATTCTTCCTTGCTGTACTTTTTCTACCGACTCATATGAGAAACCGAGGTTTTCCTCGTCTGTCTTACCGCTCATACCATCACTTGGAGCTTTCTCAACCAATTCAGGAGGAAGACCTAAGGCCTTACCAACAGCTACCACCTCACTAACATAGAGATGAGCCAAAGGAGCAAAATCACCCGCTCCATCTCCCCAGATTGTAAAATAGCCCATCAACCTCTCGGACTTGTTTCCGTTGTTGGAAATACGACAATTTCCGATGATAGCGGCAATACCATAAAGGGAGACCATGCGCAAGCGAGATGGAGTGTTCGTCTTATACTGAGGAGACAAAGAGCCCTTTGTTTTCGACAATATCTCATCAGACAAAGCATCGTAGGCACTACCTATGTTTATGGTGTAATTTTCTATCCCCAAAATTTGACATATACGTTGAGAATCTTCAATATCAGACTGTACACCGTTGGGCATCATGACACCAATCACGCGATCCTTACCTAAAGCAGCAACACATGCGGCGGCAACCACGGCACTATCTTTACCACCACTGATACCAATCAAAGCCTTCGTGTTCTCATCTCCGCTTTTCTGAAAATAATCGCGAATCCACGCAACCATCTCCTCTTTTACTTCATTTGCGTTTTTCATATTCTTCCTAATTAAAGCCATCAGCAATCCAAATTTCGTAATTCTATTCCTAATAGAAAATCATTTTTCTACATTTTTATGGAATTATTTGACGATTTTTCCAATTTCTCCGCCTATCAACGACAAAGAGGCAGTCGCAACCGAGACCACCTCTTCATTTCGTATGGAAAAGAAACATTATTCCATTGTAGACAAAGCCTCCAAGAGCGTGTCATTCTCCTCAGGAGAACCGAAAGTGATACGCAGACAATTTCCACAAAGCAATACAGTATTTCGGTTGCGGACAATAATACCACGATTTACAAGATATTGGTAAGTTTTGTTCGCATCATTAACCTTCACCAAGACAAAATTAGAATCCGTATGATACATTTTCTTTACCATTGGCAACTCCGATAGAACACGTTGCACACGATCTCTTTCTTGTAAGATTATATGCAAATGAGCGTTAAAACCATCTATGTCTTTTAAAATTTCAATGGATTTTTCCTGAGTAAGAAAGTTCACATTGTATGGATATTTCACCTTATTGAAGAGACCGATGATAGCCTCAGAAGCATATGCGATACCCAAGCGGATACCGGCACAAGCCCAAGCCTTCGACAATGTTTGCAAAACAATTAAATTAGGGAACTCCGACAAATGCTCACTCCAACTTTTGACATTCGCAAAATCGATATACGCTTCGTCAACAACCACGATACCATTGAAAGATTTCAGCAACGTTTCTATTTCGGTGTTATCCAATAAATTTCCCGTTGGATTATTAGGTGAGCAAAGCCAAATTACCCTTGTGTTTTCGTCAGTTTTCTCTAACAGTTTCTTCGCAGAAAAATGAAAATTCTCATCCAAAGGAACACTTCGATATTCAACGTTATTGACATCGGCACACACCTTATACATACCATAGGTCGGAGCGATGGCAACAACATTGTCCTCTTTAGGTTCGCAGAAGATACGATATACTAAATCAATTGCCTCGTCGCTTCCATTACCCAAGAAAATATTTTTTTTATTGATTCCCTTACGCTTAGACAATGCTGTTTTCAACTTCCACTGCATAGGATCTGGGTAACGACAATAAGGAGCATTAAAAGGATTTTCGTTAGCATCTAAATAAACGGAAGCTTCACCTTTGAACTCGTCGCGCGCGCATGAATAGGGTTCAAGTTTCCAAATATTAGGACGCACCTGTTTCATTAATTCAAACATACCACACTCATTTATTTTGAAACAATCGGATTATTTTCTTCTCAAGATAACGGCGTTTTGATGAGCGAACAAATGTTCATTGCTTGCCATCACCTCGATAGCATCTCCGATGCGACCCAAGCCCTCTTTTGAAATCTCTTGGTAAGTGATTTTCTTGCGGAAGCTGTCGATATTCACACCACTATAAGCCTTGGCATAACCGTTAGTAGGCAAAGTGTGATTGGTACCAGAGGCATAGTCGCCTGCACTCTCTGGCGTATAGTAGCCCAAGAAGATAGAACCCGCATTGTTGATTTTCTCTGCAACCTCACGATAATTTTCCGTAGAGATAATAAGATGTTCCGGAGCATAATCATTTGACAATAAAACAGCTTCATCAATACTTTTCACTACAAAAATCTTACTGTTTTCAATTGATTTCTCTGCAATTTCCTTTCGAGGCAATTTTTTCAATTGTTCTGCCACCTCCTTCATCACCTTATCCGCCAAAGACTCACTTGTTGTGACCATAACAGCCTGACTATCAACTCCATGTTCAGCCTGAGAAAGAAGGTCAGATGCCACAAACACAGGATTAGCGGAGTCATCGGCCAACACTTCCACCTCAGAAGGGCCTGCAGGCATATCAATAGCTACTTCCTTGAGACTAACCATCTGTTTGGCAGCAGTAACATACTGGTTTCCAGGACCAAATATCTTATAGACTTTAGGCACACTTTCCGTTCCGTATGCCATGGCGGCGATTGCCTGAGTACCTCCTATTTTAAAGATACGATTCACACCAGCCGTCTTTGCTGCAAACAAAACAGCAGGGTGAACTTTTCCTTCCTTATTAGGAGGAGTACACAAAACTATCTCTTTACAACCAGCAATTTGAGCAGGAACAGCCAACATCAGAACTGTAGAGAAAAGAGGTGCCGTTCCTCCAGGAATGTATAGACCAACCTTTTCAATAGCTTTTGCCTTTTGCCAACATTTCACACCAGGCATCGTCTCAACGCATGGTAGTTCTTGAATTTGAGCCTTATGGAACTTAGTTATATTATCTTTTGCCAAAAGGATACCTTTCTTCAATTCGTCAGAAACGAGACTCTCGGCTTCTTTTATTTCCTCCTCCGTTACGACCAAAGATGACAAATCCACCTTATCAAATTTCAGTTCATAAGACTTGACTGCAGAATCTCCATTTTTTTTCACATCATCAAGGACTCCACGCACGATATCAAAAAGCGTGGCATTGTCAAAAGTAGGGCGTTTCAACAATTCGCCCCACTCTTCTGCATTTGGATACTTATATATCTTCATGGACGTGTCTTTTTACAAAATCATTTTTTCTATTGGAATAACGAGGATGCCCTCTGCTCCCAATGCCTTTAACTGACTGATGATGTCCCAAAACGTATTCTCTTCGATTACAGAGTGAAGAGAAGACCAACCCTCTTGAACAAGAGGCGTTACAGTTGGAGATTTCATGCCTGGAAGCAGCTTACAAACCGCATCAATTTTTGAATTTTCAATGTTCAAAATGATGTACTTTTTCCCCTCTGCATTCTTATAAGAGTCAAAACGAAACAATAACTCATTCAAAATCTCCTTCTTCTCATCGTTCAGATTAGGATTTCCTATAAGCACAGCTTCCGACCTCAAGACAACCTCGACCTCCTTCAAGTTGTTACTTACCAGAGTACTGCCCGAACTTACAATATCGAAGATACAATCCGCCAAACCGATACCAGGAGCGATCTCAACAGAACCCGTGATGACGTGGATATCAGCTTTGATATTGTTTTTTTCTAAAAAATTTTGGAGAATATACGGATACGAAGTTGCTATTTTCTTACCATTGAACCAATCCAACCCTTGGTAGTCTTCAGCCTTTGGAATTGCCAAAGAAAGACGGCATTTACTAAAATCGAGACGTTTGATAAGAGTTGCATTCTCGTGTCGTTCAACGAATTCGTTCTCTCCCACAATACCGACATCAGCGATGCCACTAGCCACTGCCTGTGGAATATCGTCGTCGCGCAAGTAAAGAATTTCAACAGGAAAGTTGGAAGCAGGCACAAGGAGAGTGCGCTTACCAGAACTAACCTTGATACTAGACTCTTCGAGCATTGTCATTGTCTCGTCGAACAAACGGCCTTTAGCCTGAACAGCAATTCTTAACATACTATTTACTAAATTTTATTATTGCTAACTCGTTATTTTATACTTTGAACACAATTTAAAAAGGCTCACCGAAAACGGCAAGCCTCATTATTCTGCATAAACCCATCGCTCACCGATTCTACCGCTGATAAAAATGATGGTGGTGATGAAATTTATTCGTCATATAGTCTATCTTTACGATGCAAATATACAATGTTTTTTTCTGAATTAGAGAAAAAACTCAATATATTTTAGAGAATAAAAACAACAAATACGCGACAACAAGGCATTATAGGAAGATTCAACCCTAAAGTTTGTATATCGCATACCATTTCATTATCTTTGTACTAAGTTTTGTGTGCAACGTTTTAATTGATAAGATTATGAAAATCACAATTGCCAACCCCATATACGACACGGTGTTCAAGTTTTTGAT
>CAVFXQ010000040.1:0-22241 GCA_963626555.1 Clostridiales bacterium | reverse complement strand
ATTTTATTACAGTAGATAAATACAACAATCAGAGATAAAAAACTCGTATGAATGAAACAAAAATCCATTTAATTAGGATAATATTTCATTGTCCACGAGATGAAAATGACTTATCTTTGCACCGTCAGTAGTTAATGAATAATATTGATATAAGTGTAATAATGGTTTTAATAACGTCTGGCTTTGACAATGTAGATTTCTGCTGATGTTTGTAAAAAATATAGAAAGGGTTCAGCGAAGCTTCCCTTTCTTTGGTAAGATCGCAAACTTAATATAATATAGAGAACCATAAAATCTTGTCAAAAAAAAAATCTTAACTATGAAAGGTGAGGGCAGAGGACGCAATCTGCCCTCTTTTTTTTTACATACTATCACCAACCATGATGATGACTGTTTGTTTTTCTTTTTTACAAAAAACTCGCTTCACACCTTTCTTTCCTATTTTTTTTATAATTGACTTAGAAAACGTACTTTTGCATTAAACATTTGAACATGGAAAATTTTATCGTTTCAGCAAGAAAATATAGACCATCCACCTTTTCTTCGGTAGTCGGACAAGAATCTCTTGTCAACACGTTAAAAGGTGCGATCTCTAATGGGAAATTGGCACATTCATATCTTTTCTGTGGACCGAGAGGAGTTGGAAAGACAACCTGCGCCAGAATCTTTGCCAAAACGATAAACTGTCAAAACCTCTCAGCCGACTTTGAAGCTTGCAACGAATGTGAATCGTGCAAATCGTTCAACGAACATCGTTCCTACAACATACACGAGTTAGATGCAGCCTCCAACAACGGAGTGGATGACATCCGTATGCTAATAGAACAGGTGCGTATTCCTCCTCAAATCGGAAACTACAGCGTTTACATTATTGATGAGGTCCACATGCTTTCGCAGGCAGCATTCAACGCGTTTTTAAAAACCTTGGAAGAGCCTCCCTCTTACGCCATTTTCATTTTGGCAACAACAGAAAAACACAAAGTACTGCCTACCATCCTATCTCGATGCCAAATCTACGATTTCAATAGAATCGGCATTCCTGATGTAATCAAACAATTGGAGATGATTGCCCAAAAAGAAGGCATCACCACCGACAGAGAGGGACTCGACATCATCGCAAAAAAAGCAGATGGTGCAATGCGCGACGCACTTTCCATCTTCGACCAAGTTACAGTCTGCACAAACGGACAAGTAGTCTATAAGAACGTCATTGAAAACCTCAATGTGCTTGACTACGACTACTATTTCAAACTGACAGACAATTTCCTGCAAGAAGATATACCGCAAGCATTGCTGACTCTCAACACCGTCTTGTCAAAAGGCTTCGAGGCAGAACACCTTGTCAACGGACTTGCATCTCATTTTCGAAATTTGTTAGTCTGTAAAGACCCAAAGACCACCAATCTGCTTGAAGTAGGAGAAGAAACGAAAAAGCAGTATGAACGGCAGGCTCAAGCGTGCAACGAAGATTTCCTGATAAAAGCACTCTCCCTCACCAATCAATGTAGTCTGAACTACGGCATAAGTAAAAATAAAAGGCTACTCGTTGAACTAACGCTTATCCGACTTTGTCAATTGTCGGACAAAAAAAAAATATGACGATTTAGAAGAACTGCTATCGGGAACACTTTTTTCAATCAGTCATTTTTTCCCTAGCACAGCCACTCCTACTATTCAGCCTCAAAAAGCGCCTAACGCCTCAAGCAACTCTACAGTTTTGCCACGGCAAAGTGCCTCGGCATCGTCTGCTACTGCGACAAACAATACACCACAAACCATAAAAGCAACGCCGCAAATCCGCCCTACGATTTCGGTGAAAGGACACGTCTCCATCGCCGACAGAATGAAAGCGAAGGAAGAAAAAGCAGAAGAACAAGAGGCAGTCCTAACACAAATCTCCGCCAACACACCATTCACCCAAGAAGAGATGATCGCAGTGTGGAACAAGTATATACGCAGCATAGAAGCAGGTAGACAAATCCTCATTAATACGATGGAGGGACACAAACCGACCCTCACCGACAAATTTGTTCTTGTTCAGCAAGTAGACAATGCCTCGCAAGAGAAAGCAATGCAGGAAGAAATGATTGACCTTCTCAACTTCATACGCATTGAACTGAAAAATGGTAAGGTGACACTCAACACCTCTATCGTAGAAAACTCCGATAAAGACAAGTCCTTATCGCCAAGAGACTACCTCAACCAAGAGATGGAAGCAAACCCCGCATTAAAAGATGTCATTCAAGAGTTTAAATTTGAAATCGAAATGTAGAAGATACCACAAAAAAAGAGACGCACTTCAAATAGTCGTCTCTTTTATTTTTCAGAAAATTATTGTTTTCAGAAAATTGATGAATGTAACCTTATCTACAAAGGTTAGTTCAATGAAATCACCACGCCTTTAAGACCTTGCTCCGCTCCAACAGAATAAAGAGAATGAGCGAAATGCTCTATAAAAGAGAGGATCTCCTTAGACGGTTCTTTTTCGCCCTCTTCTGACATTTCTGTCAATTCATCTACCACTAAATCATTTTCCTTAGTTTCATTTGTGTAAGCATCTACCATAAGCACTATCTTTTATGTTTAACTTCTGTTTCATATCTCAGTTTCCGTTATAACGCAAAATTTTTGGTATTATTACACAAATTCAAAAAACATATCAAGTTTCCTTACCTTTCCTTATACATTTCCTCGTAGTATTTTTCATACGCACCGCTTGTGATGTTGTCCATCCATGCCTGATTGTCTAAGTACCACTTTACCGTCTTCTCTATGCCTTCCTCAAACTGCAGACTTGGTTCCCAGCCTAACTCTTTCTTTAACTTTGAAGAGTCAATAGCGTAACGCATATCATGGCCCGCACGGTCAGTTACATAGGTGATAAGATCCATATCTTCCCCCTCAGCTCTGCCGAGGAGACGGTCAACAGTCTTGATGACAACCTTAATGATATCTATGTTTTTCCACTCGTTGAAACCTCCTATGTTGTAAGTCTCCGCAATCTTCCCATTATGGAAAATCACATCAATAGCTCGTGCATGATCAACAACATAAAGCCAATCACGAACATTCTCTCCCTTACCATATACTGGTAACGGGCGTCTATGGCGTATGTTATTGATAAACAAAGGGATCAATTTCTCTGGAAACTGGTAAGGTCCATAGTTATTAGAGCAATTCGTCACAATCGTCGGCATTCCGTATGTGTCGTGAAAAGCACGAACAAAATGGTCGCTAGACGCCTTGCTTGCGGAGTAAGGAGAGTGAGGATTGTACTTCGTGTACTCATGGAAGAACTCGTCTCCATAAACCTCATGAGCAGAAATATCAGACTTTTTACCACTTGGACAATTCAACTCCAACGCACCATAAACCTCATCTGTCGAAATGTGGTAGAATCGTTTTCCCTCATACTTTTCTGGAAGAGACTCCCAATAAAGCTTTGCTGCCTGCAAGAGAGAAAGCGTACCCATCACATTCGTCTTGGCGAAAGTAAAAGGATCCTTGATACTACGATCAACATGACTCTCAGCGGCGAGGTGGATAATACCGTCCACCTTTTCGTCTTGCATTAATTTATAAACTCCATCAAAATCGCAGATGTCTAACTTGACAAACTTATAATTAGGCTTATCCTCAACATCCTTTAAGTTGGCCAAATTACCTGCGTAGGTCAACTTATCTAAATTGATGATTTTATATTCTGGATACTTGTTAACAAACAATCTAACAACATGAGAACCGATAAAACCAGCTCCTCCCGTGATTATGATACTCTTGTGAGACATAGCTTTAATTTTTCTTCAAATGAATTTATCAGAATGAAAAGACACCCCACGCAAATTTATAGCAAAATTTTCAAATCTATCTTCATATTTGCTAACTTTGCGCTAAGTTGCTTGTTTGTCCGAACTTTAATATAGAGAAAAGGAGAAGACAATTTCTATCGGCAAAAAATAAAGGTTATACTGTATATGAAACACGAATTAAGAAGCTCATTCAGTACGCAAGGACGTAGAATGGCAGGTGCGAGAGCCTTATGGCGCGCAAACGGAATGAAGGAAGAACAGATTGGCAAACCCATCATTGCGGTGGTCAACTCATTCACTCAATTTGTGCCTGGACACGTTCATTTACATGAGATTGGACAGAAAGTAAAGGCCGAAATCGAGAAATTAGGTTGTTTTGCGGCAGAGTTCAACACTATCGCCATTGACGACGGTATCGCAATGGGACACGACGGCATGCTCTACTCTCTTCCATCTCGCGATTTGATTGCCGATAGCGTAGAATATATGGTCAATGCCCACAAGGCCGACGCAATGGTTTGCATCAGCAACTGCGATAAAATCACCCCAGGTATGCTCCTCGCCACTATGCGTTTGAACATCCCTACAGTCTTTGTTTCTGGAGGTCCGATGGAAGCAGGTCAGTTAGGCGACCGTCATTTAGACCTTATCGACGCCATGATAATGTCCGCAGACGACACACTTCCCGACGACCAAATTCGCAAAGTTGAGGATTGCGCATGTCCAACCTGTGGTTCTTGTTCTGGAATGTTCACAGCCAACTCTATGAACTGTTTGAACGAGGCTATCGGATTTGGTTTGCCTGGAAACGGTAGTATCTTGGCGACACACAAAAACCGTGAGCAATTATTCATTGATGCAGCCAAGACTATTGTCGACAACGCATACAAATATTACAGAGACGGAGATGAAAGCGTCTTACCACTTAACATAGCCACTCGTCAGGCGTTTCTAAACGCAATGACATTAGATATTGCCATGGGAGGTTCAACCAACACGGTACTTCACCTTTTGGCGGTAGCACACGAGGCAGGTGTCAACTTCACCATAGACGACATTGATATGCTATCTCGCAAAACACCATGTATCTGTAAAGTCGCTCCTAACACTCAAAAATATCATATCCAGGATGTAAACCGTGCAGGTGGTGTCATCTCTATCATGAACGAGTTGGCAAAAGGCGGATTGGTTGACACCAGCGTAAAGCGTGTTGACGGTCTCACGTTGGGTGAAGCAATTGATCAATACTGCATTACAAGCAAAAACGTTTCGGAGAAAGCCATCAAGAAATACAAGAGTGCTCCAGGCAACAAGTTCAACCTGAAATTAGGTTCACAAGAGAACTACTATGACACATTGGACACCGACCGTGAGAACGGATGTATCCGCGATTTGCAACATGCCTACACAAAAGATGGTGGTTTGGGTGTGCTAAAAGGAAATATCGCACTTGACGGATGCGTCATCAAGACTGCTGGTGTTGACGAGAGCATTTGGAAATTCAGCGGACCAGCGAAAGTGTTCCAATCACAAGATGACGCATGCAAAGGGATCTTGGGAGGAGATGTCGTTTCTGGCGATGTCGTTGTCATCACCTATGAAGGTCCTAAGGGAGGACCTGGAATGCAGGAAATGCTTTACCCTACCTCATACATCAAATCAAAACACTTAGGAAAAGAGTGTGCATTAATCACAGACGGACGATTCTCAGGAGGAACATCAGGATTGTCAATCGGACATATCTCACCAGAAGCAGCATCAGGAGGAAACATCGGATTAGTTCGCAATGGCGACATCATTGAGATTGATATTCCAAACAGGACGATCAACGTGAAACTCACAGACGAGGAGTTGGCAGCCCGTCGGAAGGAAGAGGAAGCCAAAGGAAAGAACGCATGGCAGCCAGTACGCGACAGAGTTGTCTCAAAGGCTTTACGTGCGTATGGCAAAATGGTTGCTTCCGCAGACAAAGGTGGAATCAGAATAGTAGACTAATCACTCTGACGAACAGAGATAGTAATTATAAGGTATAAATATGAAAGGCTCATATATATTAATGGAGTCGCTCAAGGCAGAAGGCGTTGATACTATCTTCGGATATCCAGGAGGTAGTATCATCCCTGTTTTCGATGCTCTGTACGACTATACAAAAGTTTTCAATTACCTGCTGATGCGCCATGAGCAAGGCGTTGTACACGCAGCAGAGGGTTATGCTCGCACATCTGGCAAGGTAGGTGTGAGCCTTGTCACTTCGGGACCTGGAGCGACGAACGCCATCACAGGTATCGCAGACGCAATGATGGACAGCACACCCTTAGTAGTCATCTCAGGTCAAGTTGGTGCAGCCGCATTAGGAACGGATGCTTTCCAAGAGATTGACATGGTGGGCATCACACAACCAATCACGAAATGGTCATACCAAATTCGCAACGCCAATGAAGTGGCTTGGGCAGTGGCTCGCGCCTTCTATATTGCATCAACGGGAAGACCGGGTCCCGTCGTTTTGGATTTCACAAAGAACGCTCAGAACGAAGAAGCAGATTTCAACTACAAAAAATGCACGTTCTCTCGTGGCTATATTCCAGAACCAGAGATTTCCGTAGAGAAAATTGAAGAAGCAGCAGAACTCATCAACAAATCGAAGAAGCCGCTTGCCCTCGTCGGACAAGGAGTTGTTTTAGGTGGAGCAGAGAAAGAATTGATTGAATTCTTAGAGAAAGCGGACATTCCAGCAGCCTCAACACTATTGGGACTCTCTGCTATGCCAACCAATTTTCCTTTGAACAAGGGGTTCTTGGGAATGCATGGAAATATTGGTCCAAACATAAAAACCAATGAATGCGATGTGTTGATAGCCATCGGTATGCGCTTTGACGACCGTGTTACAGGAGACCTCAACACCTATGCAAAACAGGCAAAAATCATCCACTTAGACATTGACCCAGCAGAAATAGACAAGAATGTAAAATCCACTGTTAAAGTATTGGGAGATGTCAAAAAGACATTGCCAATGCTGATTCAAAAAGTAGCAGAAACTCGTCACAGCGAGTGGATTGACTCATTCAAGGAACACGAAGAGCGTGAACAGAAGAGTGTCATTGACAGGGCACTCAACCCTAAAGAAGGACCGCTCACCATGGGCGAGGTCGTTCGCAAGGTTTCAAATGCGACAAAGCAGGACGCAGTGTTGGTAACCGATGTCGGACAAAATCAAATGGAGGCAGCACGTTATTTTCAGTACAAACGCACCCGAAGCATCGTTACTTCAGGAGGTTTGGGAACTGAAGGATACGGACTACCCGCAGCCATTGGTGCGAAAGTCGGCGTTCCCCACCGCACAGTGTGTCTTTTTGTCGGAGATGGTGGTTTACAGATGACCATTCAAGAATTGGGTACAATCATGCAGAGCAATATCGGTGTGAAGATTATTCTCTTGAATAACAACTATTTAGGAATGGTACGACAATGGCAGCAGTTATTCTATCACGAGAGATACTCGTCTACCCCATTGGTGAACCCAGACTTCTGCAAGATTGCCGACGCATACGATATTGCAAGTAGGTCTGTATCAACAAGGGAAGAATTAGATGCAGCGATAGAAGACATGATGAAAGACGACAAAGCCTATTTGCTTGTCGCAAATGTGGAAGAAAACGGTATGGTTTATCCAATGACTCCAGCAGGTGCGACCGTCACCACCATTATAACACCAACAGAATAACGGAAGAAGCCCATGAATCAACAAGATAAAAAATTATTCACGGTAACCATCTTCTCTGAAAACCATGTTGGACTGTTAAATCAGATCAGCAACGTTTTCACACGAAGAGGACTGAATATAGAGACGCTTTCAGTATCCCCCTCCGCATTGAGTGGAATACATAAGTTCACAGTAACCACTTTTTCAAACGACGACACAATTGAAAAAGTAGTAAAGCAGATAGACAAGCGAGTAGACATCATCAAGGCATTCTACAACACAGACGATGAACTTGTATATCAAGAGATTGCGCTCTACAAAGTGGCAACCGACCAGTTTTTGAAATTGGGTTCTGTCGAAGAGTTAATCCGCAAATACAACATACGGATTCTTGAAATGACCGAAAACTGCATCGTATTAGAGAAGACTGGACACTACGACGAGACGCAAGGATTGTTTAGCGAGTTGAGCTCTAAGTTGACAGTTCTTCAGTTCATTCGTTCTGGAAGAATTGCCATTAACAAATCAAAGATTGAAAGACTTTCAGATATGTTGGAGAAGCTGGAAGCCAGAAACAAAAACAAGTAAAATTTGTCGTTAGATGGAAATTGTTGAGAAACTTCAAGTTACAGTGCAACCTTTTGAGGTGGATTTCAGCGGTAAAATGACGATGTCTCTTATTGTCAACAACCTACTGAATGTGGCAGGAACACACGCTAGCAGACGAGGGTTTGGCATATCGCGACTGAACGAGGAAGGACACACTTGGGTACTTTCACGCTTAGCATTGGAGTTGAAAGAATTTCCAAAAACTGATGATAAGATAGTATTTGAAACGTGGGTTGAGGGTCTGATGAGGACTTTCACCCTGCGTAATTTTTCCATCAAGAAAGAGGACGGCAACATTATCGGCTATGCACGCACGATATGGGCTATGATAGACACGACAACAAGGAAGCCACTGAATTTAGTAGGCATAGGGATAGAACCCTATCTGACGAACATTGAGTGTCCCATAGAGAAAGCAGGAAAGATTGCCGTTCCAGACGAATACGAAGAGAGTTCCTTCACCGTGAAATATAGTGATGTGGACATCAACCAGCATTTGAACAGCGCAAAATATGTGGAACACATTTTAGATGTCTTCACCTTGCATAAGTTCAGCGAGCGAAACATTCAAAGATTTGAAATTGAGTTCATTGACGAATGTTTTTTTGACGAGACGATCAAAATTCACAAAACAGAAACTTCAGAGACAGAGTACGTTGTCATCTTAGAGAACGACCAAAACAAAGTTGTCTGCAAAAGCAGAATATTATTTTCAGAATAATATAAAAATCACTATATTTAAAACATAAATAAAAAAGGCTATGGCAAACGAGTTAGATGAAATGAGCGGCCCTGTTAACAATGAGGGGAGAGACATCAATGTAATTGAAAAACGTATTCCAGCAGAGATAGGGGTTGGTTCCACGATTTTCGAGGTTGCGCTCTGGGTATGCGGAATCATCCCAGGATTGATTTTTCAATATAAGAAAGTAAAGGCAAAGAACTATTTGCAACAATTACAACAGAAAATTCAAGCGGACGCATCAAACATAGACAATCTTTTGGAGCAGAGAGTACAGATTTTGCAAAACGTCGCCCCACTGCTTCGCGAAGCTATTGAATTGGACAAAGACGTGATGAAAAGTGTCGCTGCCCTTCGTAGTGGCGGACATCTTTCGGAGGAAGACAGAAACGCAGTGTCTAAAAGCATTGACGGAGGCTTTGGAAGATTGTTTCCACAAGTGGAGGCTTACCCTGATTTAAAGGCACACCAAGCCATTGCCGACGCTATGCAACAAAACGATTATCTACAGCGTGAAATCACTGCTGCGCGTTCGCTCTACAACGACACTGTGGCACAGTGGAACCGCGACATCTTTGATTGGCCTACCAAGCAAATCGTCGCAGCGCGCGCAGGCTACACCACACGAATTCCGTTCACGGCATCCTCAGCCACAAAAGCACGCGCCCGTGAAGTATTCTTCTAATCAACAAATAGTTGAATTAGTATAAAAGACTGTGCAAACCTTTTTGCACAGTCTATTTGTCGTTTGTTTTCACCGAAGAATAGCGCAATATGGAAACCATCTATAACCCATCAGAAAGCTACCACAATACCTATAAGGAAGAGTTTAGGAAAAACGCGGAGACCCTGTTCGACGAGTTAACACAACGATCTGGTATTGACAAAGCCGCCAATAAAAAACTCTGTCAGGTCATTAACGTGCTTCAACTCAAACGAGACAACCAAAGCGAGAAGCAGAACTCATCGTCGGCATGGAGAGGAAGACTTTTCTTGCTTGGATTAGGGGGCATCGCATTGGCACTCTATCTTGCCTTTCACATTCAGAAATTAGACAATTTTGGACAACCTGTTTTATTCTCAATAGGAGATGCTGATTTTAACCTTATCAATATCGCCCTACTGTTGATTTCAGTGATCTTTTTCTACTTAGTCTTTGGTCCTTTAACGAAGAAGATTCGAGAAATGAAAGAGACAATACAAAAATTAGACACTGAGATAAACGAGAAGAAGAAGGTGGCCTACCAACAGATGGCGAGTCTGAACCAGTTGTTTGGAGACGACATACCACTGAAACTGATAGAAAGAACCGTACCCAAGTTAGAGTTTGACCCCTATTGCACGCGCGACAGGTTGGCTGAATTGCGGGACGACTTCGGTTTTGTAGACGAGACCGACGGCTACTCATCTGTATTGTGCGCACAAAGCGGACAAATTAACGGCAATCCGTTTGTGTTTGTCAAAAAGAAGATTTTCAGATGGGGAAAAAAGACATACGAAGGACATAAAACAATTTACTGGACTGAATATCAAACAGATAGCCAAGGACACAGGCACGCTGTAACCCGCTCTCAGACACTCACGGCAACCTATACAGCACCCTACCCTTACTTCAACAACGACACCTACGTCATCTATGGGAACGAGGCTGCGCCCAACCTTTCGTTCGACCGAGAAGCATCTGATTTAGCCACAAGCGACGGATTCTTTGCAAAAATGAAATATAAATCCAAAGCAAAAGAATTAAAAGAATTTTCACAAGACCTCACCGACGACTCTGACTATACAATGATGAACAACGAGAAATTCGAAGTCTATTTTGAGACAAAAAACAGAGACAACGAAATCGAATTTCGACTATTGTTCACACCTTTAGCACAAGTGCAAATGGTTGAATTATTGAAAGATAAGACTGAGGGGTTCGGAGGTGATTTTTCATTTCGGAAACGTAAGAAAATCAACTATATCAATCCTAAGCACTTACAGGGACTTTCGCTTGACATAAGCGCAGAGTACTTTCAGAATTATGACTATGAGAAATGTAAGGCAAATTTTCTGACATGGAACCAGGAATATTTTCGCGCTATCTATTTTGCGATGGCACCACTCCTCTGCATTCCTCTCTATCAGCAATACAGAACAAGAAAAACAATATACAGCAATAGCAAAAAACAATCAAGCCAATGGGAATGGGAGATGTTATCCAACCGATTAGGTAAAGTCTTTGACCATGCCAAATGTGTAACAGACCACATTCTAAAGACCCGACTTGTAAAAGATTTAGAAAACGGCAAATCGCAAGTAGTAGTTACATCTCACGGATTTTCAGGGACAAGATATACCCATTGGGAAAGTGTGTGGGGGGGAGATGGAAGAAGGCATTCCATACCTGTAGAATGGGTGGAATATAACGAAGTAACACAAAACACGAATGTAACGATATGCGACAAGGAGGCGGGAACAACCTACTCAGCAGAGGTTGACAAATTTATGGATAGACACCATTGCTGGGTAGAGAGATAAAAAATCCTTTAATATAGAAAACAGAAACGCCTAAATATCTGAAATAAAATCATTTCAGACATAAAAAAGTGGTATTTTTGCGGAAATTTTTTGCAAGCATAAATTTTCTATTTTTTATACTAAAAAAGGAAGAATTGATATGAAAAATTTAAACAGAGACAGCATTGACTTTGGCAAAAGCAATGTCAAGAAACTTTTTGTTAAGTTGTTCGTACCCACTCTTTTGGGATTAGTGTTCACAAGTGCGTTCAATATCATTGATGGGATTGTAGTCGGACATGGAGTAGGAAGTAATGCACTTGCAGCCGTAAATGTGGCGGCTCCTATCTATTTGATTGCCAGTGCTATCGGACTACTTTTTGCGACAGGAGTTTCCATTGTTGCGGCGGTACACCTATCACAAAACAACGAGAAAGCCGCCAACATCAACGTAACGCAAGCCTTTTTCGTTCCGCTCATAATTTTAATTCCCATCACGATAGCAATTCTCGTATTTGCAGAAGAATTAGGATATCTATTCGGTGGGTCAGAAATACTCTCTCCGCTCATCGTTGAATATATGCGATGGGCAAGTATGGTACCAATATTCGACCTTTTCATCTTTGTAGGAATATTCGTTGTAAGATTAGATGGTTCACCGAATTTCGCAATGATGTTAAGTTTCGTCGGTGCGTTCCTTAATACCATATTAGACTGTGTATTCGTATTTCCACTTCAATGGGGACTGATGGGAGCAGCCTTTGCGACCTCCATTTCCTTGGGAATTGAATCTATTATGGTATTCATCTATATGATTTTTTTCTCTAAAAGATTGAAATTCAGAAAGATAAAATTATCACCAACCTCTATAAGGCTCACATTCCGCAACATCGGGTACATGACGAAATTAGGATTCCCTACCGCGATTGGAGAAGTGGCTATCTTGTTTATGCTCATCGTTGGCAATAATATGTTTATGAGCATGTTGCACGAAGACGGAGTGGCCGCATTCAGCGTTTGCTGTTATCTTTTCCCTTTGGTGTTTATGTTTGGAAGTGCCATTGCACAAGCGCAGTTACCGATCATTAGCTACAATTACGGACAAAGCAACTGGCAACGCATACGTTCAACATTCAAAATTTCTCTCGTCTACGCCGTCATCTGCGGCTTCGCATTAACCGTTTGGGGGTTCTTTTTCAATTCTCCTGTCGTTTCTCTCTTCCTTAAAACAGGAAGTGCGCCATACGAACTTGCCACAGAAGGTTTGAGTTATTTCTCTTTAAGTTTCATCTTTTTCACACTCAATCTGGTTTTGATTGGCTATTATCAAAGCGTTGAAAGATCAAAAATTGCCACCGCATTCATGTTGTTAAGAGGAGCCGTCATTCTGGTACCTGTCTTTATCATCATACCCAATGTTATGGGAGAGATTGGACTTTGGCTATCAGTACCTATTTCTGAGTTACTCACCTTCGTGGCTTTGGTCATCACGATGTTTGCAATCAGAGGAAACAACAAAAAGAAAGAAGTTAACACAAAAGCCAACCTCTCCCCAGCCAATTAATTACAAAAGCAATATTTTACCTACTCCGAGATTTTCACTCTGACATTCAGTCCGTTATTATTCAAATGCAATGTTTCATCATTGCAAATTTGGTTATAAAAGAACCGTCCATGAAGGTCGAACACCTGAATGCGACGGTTTTTCACATTATAGAGGGTAATTCCGTCTCTACCATTTACCACAAAAGGATTTTCAGAAGCCTCAACAAGTTCATTACCAGAGACTTCCGTCGCATAATAAGCTACATAACCATTATCTTCAGAACCAGCCTGCACGTTCAAAACACTATAGTTAATGACTGTAGAAAGAGATTCACATTCATAGAAAGCCTTCGTACCGATACTTTTCAAAGTAGCAGGCAAAAGAATACCTACCAAAGCATTTCCATAGAATGCATAGTTTCCGATTGTTTCCAAAAAATCGCCTAACATGGCATACATCAAAGACGAACAACCATCAAAAGCAGAATGACCGATGGATTTTAACTTTGTCGCAGAAAAATCAGCCACAACCAACTGAGAACAATTAGAGAATGCATTCCTTTCAATAGTCTCTAAGCCCGTGCCAACAACCACCTCCGTCAGAGAAGTACACTTGTCAAATGCACCATCACAGATTTTCGTTACACTGTTTGGAATCGTAACACTTGTAACCGAGGTGCAGGATTGAAAAGCAGAACTGGATACTTCTGTCAAACCATCCAACAAAGTAACGACACCACTCAACGCACGAGGAACGAAAAAAATCGAAATTGGATCTTTCCTATACATAATGCCGTTATCCGACAAATAAACAGGATTCTCCGCATCAACATAAATAGAAGAGAGAGCATTGCATAGCGAAAAAGTACCACTACCAATTGTCGTAACAGTTGCAGGCAGCGAAAGACTTGTCATCAGTTTGCTACCAGCAAAAGCGTTCGTACCAATTTCATTTACCGTATACGTCTCACCATCCCAAACCACCTCTGAAGGTATCACAACATCACCCATATATAGAGAATCAGATGTGAAATACATCCAATCAGTCGTTGGGTCGCCATACTTGTAGCGGCATGTTACAGACGCTGTTTTATCCGTCTCATTCAAATTATAGTAAACATCGTCAATTGATACAGGCACGGGGAAAGCCTGAAAAACTAACAAAAACAACGACAAATTCATCAAAATCCATCTTCTCATACAATTCTTAAATTTCGATTAGTAACTTTTTATAGCTTTATTCACACCTCCTAAAGTAATTTATTTTCTTTTCAACTACAAATTTAAATTCAAAATATAATTTTTTCTTATTGACAATCAACAACTTACAAATCATTTTCATTTTTTTATAAAAAAACCTATCAACTTAGTAGGTTGGTATGTAATAAAGTTCTACATTTGCATTGTCAAACAAAACAAATGACACCATAAAGAAGAAATAACAGTAAGTCGAACATAAAAAAGAAAAGACCCAGATTATGACACAGAAAAACTACAAATTTGAGACTTTGCAGCTCCACGTTGGACAAGAGACACCAGACAGCGCAACCGACGCAAGAGCAGTTCCTATCTACGCGACGACATCGTATGTATTTAAAGATTCCGCTACCGCAGCAGGTCGTTTCGGTCTCTCGGTTCCAGGAAACATCTATAACCGCTTGATGAACCCAACGGCGGACGTTCTTGAGAAGAGACTTGCCGCATTAGAAGGCGGTGTGGCAGCCCTCACGACAGCGACAGGCGCAGCGGCAATCACCTACGCAGTCCAGAACATCGCTACCGCAGGCGACCATATCGTATCGGCAGCCAACCTCTACGGCGGAACAAGAAACCTCTTCGAACATACACTGACAGAACAAGGTTTGACCACCACTTTCGTAGACGCAACCGATCCTCAGAATGTTGAAAACGCCATCCAACCTAACACGAAATTGGTTTACGCAGAGACATTGGGCAACCCTAACTCAGACTTGATCGACTTACAAGAGATCGCTAATATCGCACACAAACACGGAATTCCATTCATTGTGGATAGCACATTTGCAACTCCGTTCCTCCTCCGCCCTATTGAGTATGGTGTAGACATTGTGGTTCACTCACTTACGAAATTCGTCGGCGGACACGGAACAGTGATGGGCGGTATCATCATTGATTCTGGTAAATTCAACTGGGAGCAGAACGATAAATTTCCTGGATTGTCAAAGCCAAATCCTTCTTACCACGGTGTTGTCTTCTCAAAGGCAGTAGGCGCAGCGGCGTATGTTACAAAAATCCGTGCGCACCTTTTGAGAGATCAAGGAGCAACCATTTCTCCATTCAACGCGTTCTTGCTCTTGCAAGGTTTGGAGACTCTTTCACTTCGTGTTGAACGCCACGTTGAGAATGCCTTGAAAGTTGTTGATTTCTTGAAAAACCATCCACAAGTGGAGCGTGTAAACCACCCATCGTTGGCAACTGGCAAACAAAAAGAGTTGTACGATAAGTACTTCAAAAAAGGCGCAGGTTCTATCTTCACCTTCGACATCAAGGGTACAGAAGACGATGCAAGAAAATTCACCGAGAGTCTTGAACTCTTCTCTCTTTTGGCAAACGTTGCCGATGTGAAGTCGTTGGTTATCCACCCTGCAAGCACGACCCACTCACAGTTGAATGAGAAAGAGTTGCTTGAGGCAGGCATCCGTCCTACAACAGTGCGCCTCTCTATCGGAACAGAGCATATTGATGACATCATCGCCGACTTGCAACACGGATTTGATGCCATTAAGAAAGGAAACGCAAGCGAGGAGAAAAAAGGCTTTTTTGACAAACTTCTCGGCAAGTAAAAAAATAAGCATAATTTAAAATAAACAAAACAATAAGTAGAATCTTTTAAATTTTAGCGTCATGGGAAAGATTTATACATCAGCCGACCAGTTGATTGGCAGAACACCTTTGTTAGAGTTGACTCACATTGAAAAAGAGAATGGTTTAGAGGCAAAAATACTTGCCAAATTGGAATATTTCAATCCTGCGGGCAGTTTGAAAGACCGTGTAGCTCTATCACTCATCAACGATGCAGAGAAGTCAGGAAAACTGAAGCCAGGTTCAGTAATCATTGAGCCAACCTCAGGAAACACAGGAATCGGATTGGCGAGTGTTGCCGCTGCTCGTGGCTATCGTGCCATCATCGTAATGCCAGACACAATGAGTGTTGAGCGTCGACAACTGATGAAAGCATACGGTGCTGAGTTGGTTCTTTCCGAGGGCGCTAAAGGTATGAAGGGCGCGATTGCAAAAGCGCAGGAGTTGTCAGAGCAGATCCCGAACAGTTTCATCCCTGGACAATTCGTCAACCCAGCCAATCCTAAAATTCACTTTGAGACAACAGGTCCGGAGATTTGGGAAGACACAGACGGAAAGGTAGACATCCTCGTGGCAGGAGTTGGAACAGGCGGAACTGTAACAGGAGTCGGACAGTTCTTGAAAAGCAAAAACAAGAACGTGAAGGTCGTTGCCGTTGAGCCATCCACTTCAGCCGTACTCTCAACTGGTGTTGCAGGATCGCACAAGATCCAAGGTATCGGTGCAGGCTTTGTTCCAGACGTACTTGATACGAAGATTTACGATGAGATTATCGCAGTGCCTAATGAAGAAGCCTTTGCCATAGGAAAGTTGATTGGCAAGAAAGAAGGTGTTTTGGTTGGGATCTCCAGTGGAGCAGCCACTTGGGCCGCTATTCAGTTAGCAAAACGCCCAGAGAACAAGGGCAAAAACATCGTGGTTGTATTACCAGACACAGGAGAACGCTATTTGAGTACAGCTCTTTTCCAAGATTAAGAAATTCCTTAATCCATTAACCTAAGATATATTTTAGCCGCAGATGCCACCTGAATCTGCGGCTTTTTATTCATTTTTCTTAACAAAAAATAGCAGGTTACACGCAGTTATACTTGGAGTCGTTTTCCGAATTTTCTAATGCCATACACCTATATGAGAAGATTGGGTTTCAGCATATCATCCATGCATTAGGTAACTATAGTCACCCAGCAGCGAGTGTTTGGATGACCAAACAAATCTAAACATTGCATTTATTTTGTGTTGTGATACAAAACTAAAGCAAAAACGAAATTTTAAAAAATTTCCCCAAACCTGTTTCTACATATATCGCAAAATGAGCATTAATATTGCACCAAGCAAGACAAATGAGAGTCTTACGAAACCAAATATTAATTAAAAAAACAGACAATATGATAACCCTCCTTATAGCACTTTCAGTAGTTTGGGTATTCGCATTTTGCACAGTAATGTAGACCACAGACTAACTAACGTTAATAAATTAAATCCAAAATAATTAATAAAGATGAGAAAGGTAATTACAATTTTAGTTGCGTTGACTGCTTTTTTCGCCACTATGCAGGCGAAAACGATCATAGAGACGCGCATGCACATCTACCAAAATGGATCCTCTTATGCGTACGAAATGCCTATAGACGATGTGGACAGCATAAAATTCACAGAACATACATACAAAGACATCCAAGACTCAATTGAAAATTTATACACTATTATTTTTATGCAAGACAATGGAACAATATTACAATTTGACTATTTAGCATACGGTGCTATGCCTAAATGCACAGCACCGAAAAGAGACAGAACATCTAAGTATGACGTCGCTTTCAAATGCTGGATTCCGGAACTTAGGAAAGTTGACTCTGATATTTTATACAAAGCGAAATATGATAGTTTGAGTAGAGATCACAAATACACAGTCATTTTCAGAGACAAAAAAGGTTCTATATTGAAAACACTACAAGAAGTTACTTACTACCAAGCAATGTGCGTTCCTAAGGTTATGTATGATTCTACTATGCAAAGTTATAGAAGTTATACACACTCGGGAATTGAGGAAGACCTCATTTCAAAAGACACACTCATTTATACGATTGAATTCGGGAAAGAAATAAAGTCTGATGTTGAAGGATCATTACCCTATCCCTTTGCAATCAACGATTCTACTTTTGTCTTCTTTTCAAAAGGCAATCTACAATACAACGGAGCAGATGGCAAAACGCACAAAACATTGGATGGTATAGACCAAGGAACATTACAATTTTCGGAAAAACAATATGACTATCTTGGAGAAGAAAACTTGAAAGTAGATTCTTCTTACAATGGTTTAACAGACCATCTCAGGTGGAAAACCATAGGAAAAGATTCCACTGATGAAAATTGCATTTATCACAATGCTGGTTCTTCAAAACAATGCAAATCAGATTGGGGTCTATACAACGCTATTAGCAATGGTGGAGATCAACCTGGATTGTGGAGATCCCTGTTATGGGAAGAATGGACTTATATTTTAAATCATAACAACTGGACTATGGGCTTTATTGGGAAAGACTCCACACTATGCTTATTAATTGCTCCCCCTCTTTACTCAGACAAACATATTATTCAAAATGAATATAATAGTACATATGAAGTAGATGACTTTGAAGACTACACACATTTCTATGCAAAAACAATATTCTATACCGAAAAAGAATTTGAGGAGATGGAGAAACAAGGAGTTGTCGCATTACCATGTGCAGGTCATGGACAAGACAATGAAATCAACAAATTTGGGAATATATGGGTTTTAGACAATCCGGAATGTTTTTATTTTGGTAGTTATGGAGGCTTAGGAAGTGCCAGTAAAACAAGCAGGAAATCCGTACGCTTAGTTCACGAAGTAAAGGAGTAATCACAATAAAAAGAATACGATGAAAAAGATATTTTCGATAATTTTGTTTTTATCTGTTATTTCCTGTGGATTTGCATTAACAAAAATGCAAGTTTACATCAATGGAGACAATGGGGCCTGGAATGAACCTGTTGAGGAAATAGACAGTATAAAATACACAAGAGACACCATAGAAATAGATGATGACGTAGAGGACAAGAAATATCTCATACATTTCCAGGGACCTAATGGGTATATAAAAACTGATACTTTAGCATTTGGAGAAATGCCTAAATACCAACCTGTTGCATATTATACCAATTATACATATAATAATTGTGTTACCCATTACTTTAAACATTGGGAACCAGCAATTACAAAAGTAAGAGGAAATGCATCTTACTATGCGGTTTATGAAAGTATCGGGTCAGAATTAGAAAGAATCTACATAGATTACAAAGACTCTATCATTCTCAAAGTTTTTCCTGATGATTTTTTTAGTGCTTCTTACCGATACGAAGATACTGCTCCGCAAAACGTACCGACAAAACCAAACAATTTTCACTACAAATACACCTTTAAAGAGTGGAAAGGTAGTATGACTTATGGTTGTAGGGGTTGTGATAATTGGAGTGGGGAAGCGTATACAAGCGATGGCCTCCAAGCAGGAATTTATCAGATATATAAGGAAGTTTTAGACAGCACCCTCATCCAATATGATATTATTCTCAAATATGACGGTCAAAGTGCAACAGTCAAAAGCTTCTTCGATTACAAACCAACACCCTCAGTCTTCAGTCCAACCCTTCAAGATTGGGTAGACGTTACTTGGGTTCAAGATCTTTCACTCGTTGAGCATGACACAATCATTTACACTGCCTCTTTCAAGGATATTGCGAAACGAGCTGAAGTAACTCTTCCTGCGCCTTTCCACATCAACGATTCTACGATTATCTATTTCTCCAAAGGAAACCTCCAATACAATGCAGGAGACGGCAACACTCACAAAACAGCAGACAGTACTGCACGAGGCACATGGCGTTTCGCTGAAAGACAATACGACTATGTTGGTGAAGAGAACATAGGCAAAGATTCCACCTACAATGGCTGGGTCGACCTATTTGAGTGGGGGTCAAGCGGATGGAAAGGCAACCATGATCACAAATATTATGTGGCATTAGATACCGCTCAATGCAGAAATGCCGATTGGGGTGTCTACAATGCAATCAGTAACGGAGGGGATGAACCAGGATTGTGGAGGACACTTTCTTTCCAAGAGTGGGCATATCTTTTAAATCGAAGCAATTGGGGATTCGCAAAAATTGGTGAAAATTCCACTCTTTGTTTAGTTATCTTTCCAAGTGAATTTATAACTCCAGACACAATGAATATTGTTTATGCCAGCACATCTGACAAAAACGATTTTTTCGAAAGTTCTGGTTTGATTGGCTATGGTCCAGGCATCACAGATTCCAACACAAACACTTTTACAGACGAAGAATTTGAAGAGTTAGAGGCTCGTGGAGTTGTTGCGTTGCCATTTGCAGGACATGTTGGGGGTGACTACTCTTCCAGTAATGAATTCAATGAATACGGAAACATTTGGACTTCAAACCATTATTATAATTCTGCGTACGAAATTTACTTTGGTAAAATCGTCTCTTCTAGAGACGTTGGAATCTACGCCAAAAAATCCGTCCGCTTAGTTCATGTAGTAGAATAGTAAGAAGAAGTAAAAGATAGATTTTATTTCACCCCAGTCGCCAAGAGTGGCTGGGGTGAAATGGTTTTAGGAGACACTTTGGTGGTTTCAAGAAAAATGTGCATTTTTGCGATGATAAATCATTCGTATGAAAGTGTTTAGCATAAGAATTTTACCTGAAGCATGTCAGTTGATAGACAATGCATTTTATTATGCAGAGACAAACTTTGGTGAAACTGCCGTACAGAGATGGGAGAAGGAACTTCAGAATAGTCTTTCTAATCAATGAAAGTCAAAATGAAATCATCGTCGTTGATTTTTGGGATCTGCAAATGTCGGAAGAGAATCAATTGAGGCAAATAGAGGAGGTGGTGAGGAGGAATCGGCTGTAAAATTCTACAAAAGAAAAGAAATCGTAGTTTTTAGAATTTAGACACAAAAAAGCCTCCAACCCATAGAATGTACAGGTTGGAGGATAAAGTTTTACGAATCAATCACTTTCCAATAGAAACCATTTCCCGTTTTCGTACAGTACCATCTGCATTTCGGATGCCAAACAAGATTACTTTTCCATTCATTGTTTCATCAAATATGCCATACTCATTTCTTCCTTCTTTCTCGCCCTAAGAAAAACTCAAATTTTTCTTTCTTTAATTCCTCCTTGCAAATTTGGATTTTTCCACCTCGTCTACACTCTATCAGACCATACGCCACACCTGTCTTTCCTGTCGGATGATAACCTTCTGCAAGCGTTATGCCCATCTGCGCCATCTTCTTTTTCGCATCCGCAGTACCCAAAGGAGGAAAGATTTCATACTTGTCATCATACGAAGAAATTCGCTCCTCTAAAATTTCTTTAACGTATGGCGAGAATCACTTGCAGCCTTCAAAACATCAGCATTTTCCCAATAGTATCTCAATCCATGTCTATCGTTACATCCCTCAATAAGAGTGTACATATTCTTCCTCGCTTCAATCGAATTTGAATCCTCCACACATCTATCACATCCTTCAAATGGTTTAGACGTTGGTCCTAGTTGGAACGGAATTCTTCTGCCCTTTTCTGCATTATAGACTTCACTAAAATTTAATTTGAAGACTTCTGTCGCAAAATCCATTAAAAGACCATCAGAATGTTCTGTCTTCTTTGCCGAACCATTTTCACTACGCATCTGATACAAAATCAAATCGCAAATAGATGTGGCATTCTCATTCTTCTCCTTATTCTCATCAAACAATTCCAACGTCTTAAAGGTAGCTTCATCAGCCTCATACCTGTTCCATCGATCTGAACTACCCAAACGCGAGTTAATCATCGCCTCAAACAAATCAACAGAGAATCTTTCAATCAGACTTCTATAGTATCCTGTCTCATCAGAAGTAAATTTCTGTCCATCAATGAATTGAATAACATTACCTCTCAAAACATCATAATTGGAATTTGACTTTGCAATGCCTAACTCCTCCATAAAGATGTCGACAATTCCAGAATCTCAACATCCGTTACACCCGACCCATTGTCAACCGAGATTTGGTTAACAACCTTCTCTTTAACTTCGTTGGAAATTTCTGTTTTCTTAATTTCATTAAAAAAGATTGTCAGACGCTCTTTTATGCCCTCTTTTTTTCCAGACAATTCCAAAGCAATCTTTGAATATCCTTGAGCAATAAAACCTGCAGAGTTTTCATCTCCTCCCAACTCATTCTCCAACTTTTTGATCTCTTCGCACAACTCAACTTGAATTTTATCAATTCTTCGTTTCAACATTACAAAACGCTCAGTTTTGTTGTAGTCTTTCAAGTGCTTCTTGATTTCTTGGACACCATCGCTGATTTTCATCTCCTGCAACTTGGCATAGGCTCCAATCTTATCAATTAATATAAAATCGAATAAATCCACTTTTCAATTATATTTCTTTGTGTGCAAT
>CAVFXQ010000039.1:0-23360 GCA_963626555.1 Clostridiales bacterium | reverse complement strand
TGCAGAAATTGACATGCAGTACACCGGACATTTCACGCTTATCAGACAATAAACTGAAAGAAAGCACCGATTTTTATTCATTTAGAACCTATACAAGAAGAGGGGTTGGACATTAGACCAATCCCTCTTCATTATGGGAAAACAATATGACAAAAATGTCAGCCTTTTTAAGTTTGGCACAAAAATTGAATTAATACAATGGGAAAAAATGGTTTGGATATATACAACTTTCTGAAAATATGATTGTTAAGATTAGTAGAAAAGAAAGAATAAGGTTATATCCGGACGTAAATAACAAAAGTTTAACGTCTTGCTATCCTCTCTAAATGGGAAAGATATGACAATATGGCAGTCGCCATATATTAGATAGACATTAAATTTTCATGTAATCATCTTAGAAAAATTTCATTTTTATGATCAATAAAAATTTTCCAATCTCACTAATTGAAGACGAGCCTAATGGTACTGGTTTTTTACCGATGATCACCAATGGAGAAGAAACTATTGAATTAAAAGAAGAAGAAACAAAGAGTCTACCTATGGTGGCACTCCGTAATGTCGTACTGTTTCCAGACGTTATTCTTCCCGTCTCTTTAGGTCGTAAAAAGTCGTTGGCGGCTGTCCGCAATGCATATAAAAACAAGACTTTTTTGTCTGTCTTCACTCAGAAAGATGCAAAAGTAGAAGAACCAACTCAGGACGATCTCTACGCTATCGGAGCTGTTGCCACGGTCATCAAGATTTTCGAATTGCCAGACGGAAATACCACAGCAATTCTACAGGGCAAACAGAGAGTTTCTTTGGACACTATCGTCACCACTAAGCCTTTTTATCGTGCCGATGTTTCACCAGTCGCTGACATCAAACCTACAGAGGAAGACGAAAAAGAGTTTTCTGGTTTGATGGCTGCCATTAAAGAGACGGCAACCCGCATCATCAAAGGTTCTGGGAACATGCCTCCAGAGACCTCTTTTGCCATCCGCAACATTGAAGGAGATGCTGCTCTAATCAACTTTGCAGCGGCCAACCTCGGGTTGCCTGTAGAAGAGAAGCAGTCTATCTTGGAAATTTCAGAGTTGATGCAACGTGGCTACCATCTGTTAGAGTGCCTCAATAGAGAGTTGCAAATGATTGAAATCAAGCTCTCCATTCAAAACAAAACGCACGAGGGCATTGACCAACAACAACGTGAATATTTTCTCCATCAACAAATAAAAACCATTCAAGATGAATTGGGCGACAACCAGTCTAAATTCATCGAAGATTTGAAGGCGAAGGCGGCAAAGAAGAAATGGACGAAAGAGGTGAAAGAGACCTTTGAAACAGAAATAGGTCGATTGGAACGTATGTCGCAACAAAGCGCAGAATACTCCGTCCAGCTCTCCTACTTAGACACCATCGTCAAGTTGCCTTGGGGTGAATATACAAAAGACAGCCTCAACTTGAAAAATGTCAAGAAAATATTGGATCGCGACCACTTTGGTATGGAAAAGGTGAAGCAACGCATCCTTGAACATTTGGCTGTGCTAAAGATGAAACACGATTTCAAGTCGCCTATCATCTGCTTGGTAGGCGCACCTGGAGTCGGGAAAACTTCTTTAGGGAAGTCTATCGCAGAATCGATGAACCGCAAATACGTTCGCGTTTCCTTAGGAGGATTGCACGATGAGGCTGAACTTCGCGGACATCGACGAACTTATATCGGAGCAATGCCAGGACGTATCATTCAAGGTTTGCAAAAAGCAGGCTCTTCCAACCCTGTCTTCGTCTTGGATGAGATTGATAAGGTGAGCCACGACTACAAAGGAGATCCCGAAGCAGCCCTTCTGGAGGTGTTAGACCCCGAACAGAACATTGCTTTCCACGACAATTTCCTTGACATCGACTACGACCTCTCCAAGGTGATGTTCATCGCCACCGCCAACGATCTCAGCCAAGTGTCTAAACCTCTGCTTGACCGTATGGAGATCATTGAAGTGGACGGCTATATCCAAGAAGAGAAGCTGCGCATAGCCTTAGACCATCTCATTCCTAACGAGATGAACAACCACGGAATCAAACCAGAGCAACTCAAAATTGATGAGTCTGCCGTCGACAAAATCATTGAAGGCTACACACGCGAATCGGGAGTTCGGCAATTGGATAAGCAGATTAGCCAAATCATGCGCAAGTTCGCTTACAAGATAGCCATGAAAGAATTCTCAGACGAAGATTATCCTATCGTTCTAAAAGAGGACAAAGAACTCAAAGATCTTTTGGGAGCAGTCAAATACACACGAGACAAGTATCAGGGCAACGACTACGCAGGTGTCGTTACAGGATTGGCATGGACTTCAGTCGGAGGTGAAATTCTCTTCGTAGAATCCAGCCTTAGCAAATCTAAAACACCGAAATTGACGTTGACAGGGAACTTAGGCGACGTGATGAAAGAATCTGCCATCATCGCTTTGGAATACATCCGTTCTCACGCCGATTTTTGGGACATAGATCCTAATATTTTTGAAGAATACAGCATCCATATCCACGTTCCAGAAGGAGCTGTTCCCAAAGATGGACCTTCTGCCGGCATTACAATGGTCACATCGTTAGTCTCCTCGCTCACAAAGCGCAAAGTAAGAAACAACTTGGCTATGACAGGTGAAATAACCCTTCGTGGCAAAGTGATTCCAGTCGGCGGTATTCGAGAAAAAATCTTGGCAGCCAAAAGAGCGGGCATCACCGACCTTATTCTCTGCAAAGAGAATGAAAGAGACATATTGGAGATTCCTGAAGAGTATCTGAAAGGGTTAACCTTCCACTATGTTGAAGACATCAAACAAGTAACAGACTTCGCCTTGTTAGATGAAAAAGCCGAAAAATAAAGCTGGGAAACAGAAATGCAATGATTAGAGAAAAACATACTTTTGAGAGGTTTAAAGTTGAAAATAACTATCAACAACATTGTCGAAAAGTCGAAATTTTTCGCTAAAATTGCAAAACAAAATTATAGCCATTCAAGGCATAACCAATTTAAACAATATAAACAATGAAAATCGAAAAAATCCATGCGCGTGAGATCATCGATTCACGCGGAAACCCAACAGTAGAGGTTGACGTAACACTTGAGAACGGACTTGTAGGTCGTGCTGCTGTTCCATCAGGAGCATCTACAGGAGAAAACGAAGCACTTGAGTTGCGCGATGGCGACAAGAATCGTTTCGGTGGTAAAGGTGTTTTGAAGGCTGTTGAAAACGTAAACAACGTAATCGCTCCAGCTTTGAAAGGATACAACGTACTCGAACAACGTGCTATCGACTACAAAATGTTGGACTTGGATGGAACTCCAACAAAGAGCAAGTTAGGTGCTAACGCTATCTTAGGCGTTTCATTGGCTGTTGCTCAGGCTGCCGCTAAATCTTTGAATATTCCTTTGTATCGCTACATCGGTGGTGCAAATGCATACACTTTGCCAGTTCCAATGATGAACATCATCAATGGTGGTGCTCACTCTGATGCTCCTATCGCATTCCAAGAGTTCATGATTCGTCCAGTTGGTGCTAAGAGCGAGAAAGAGGCTATCCGTATGGGTGCTGAGGTATTCCACGCTTTGGCTAAATTACTCAAGAAGAGAGGTTTGTCTACTGCTGTTGGCGATGAGGGAGGTTTTGCTCCTGCATTGGATGGTATCGAAGACGCACTTGAGAGCATCGTTCAAGCTATCAAGGACGCTGGTTACAAACCAGGCGATGATGTTAAAATCGCTATGGACTGCGCCGCTTCTGAGTTCGCTGTTCAAGAGAATGGCAAGTGGTTCTACGACTACAAGCAATTGAAAGACGGAAAGAAGAAAGATCCTAACGGAAAGAAACTTTCTGCTGCTGAGCAAATCAAATTCTTGGAAGAGTTGGTTAACAAATACCCTATCGACTCTATCGAGGACGGTCTCGATGAGAACGACTGGGAAGACTGGGTTGAGCTCACTAAGGCTATCGGTGGCAAGTGCCAGTTGGTAGGCGACGACTTGTTCGTAACTAATGTTAAGTTCCTCCAAAAGGGTATCCAAATGGGTGCTGCAAACTCAATCTTGATCAAGGTTAACCAAATCGGTTCTTTGACTGAGACTTTGGATGCTATTGAAATGGCTCACCGTCATGGTTACACAACAGTTACTTCTCACCGTTCTGGTGAAACAGAAGATACCACTATCGCTGACATCGCTGTTGCTACTAACTCTGGTCAAATCAAGACTGGTTCTATGAGCCGTACCGACCGTATGGCTAAGTACAACCAATTAATCCGTATTGAGGAAGAATTGGGTGCTACCGCTAAATACGGATACACTAAATTGAAATAATATTCTTTTGAATTTTTCAATAACTTAAGGGTTGAGTTTATACTCAACCCTTATTTTTTAGTCTTTCCTTATTTTAAGAATACTATAACAAAAACTTTTATGGTTTTCTATACCACAACACATCTTTCCCTACAACGCCACTACTTCAACGAAAATTTTGATATAACTGGATTATGATCGCTATTTTGAAAAGCTAAATCAATGCCTTCGCACTCTATACATACCACATTAGGCGACGTGATGAAGAAATCTAACAACGTTACCTTGGTTTTTCCTTTTTCATACGGAATATTCGCTCTCCTATTCGTCGGAACAGAATTGTCAAATACAAAGTTCCAATCCGACGGGAAAAGTGTGTCAGGTATCATAATAAACTCATCAAAATCAAAGACCTCACCTTCAAACCTTGAATCCAAACCTACCGGACACTGATTGAAATCGCCCCCAGCAATCACATAGTTTCCTTTCTTATACTCGCCTTCCATATAATTCTTCAACATACATAATTCTGGTATTCTCAATTTTCCATTTTTATCAAAAGCAGAATTATGCGTGTTTATCAAAACAAGCTCCTTTCCTTCTTTTGTTGGATATCTCGTCTCTAAAAAGCAACGGTCTAACATAAAGATCCGCAATGGCCACGAAAAATTGAACGGATAAGCATGCCGTGTCGTCTCTACTGATTCATACTTTCCTAATGTTACCAATCCTGCCTCAACACCTCCCATCGGCTCGCTGATAGGTAGTGGAACATAGGTAACTTTATAATTCATAGCAAACGACGCATACAAATTCGGGAAAGCATTCCTATAATGTTGATATTCATCAATATTGTAACTTCGTTTGGCACACAAATCTACCTCTTGCAAAAAATTAAAATCTGCATTGATTGTGCCTATCATTGTGGTTATTTTTGACAAATTATCTTCCACTTTTTCCTTCGTTGGACGAACTTGAACGCCTCCGTCATAGAAAAAATCCATTTCACGATTCAATCCTGCATAACCGGTATTCCAAGTGAAGATAGTGAACGTGTCTGGCACAACTTGGCAAGTGCTCCCTTTTGAAATTTGCTCATACGGCTTCGGCTTGTAGTCCTCAACCGTACAAAACACAAGGAACACTAAAATGAACAAAACAAAGAGCAGCAACACTCCTCCAATTATGTAATAAACAATATGTTTCATAGTCTTCTATTTTAGGTGTTATTTCTTTTATGATCACCTCATAAATGAAAAGAAAGCGTGGCTTCACTGTAAACCACGCTTCCCAAATATATGAAATATATTTTACTTCCTCAACAATTAGTCTTTTTTCTCTTCACGCTGTGGACGTTGCAAAAGAGCCTTATGTGAGAGTTTGAACTTACCAGTCTTTGCGTCGATATCAAGCAATTTAACCTGAATCATATCGCCTTCCTTCATACCTGTGTCTTCCATCTTCTCAATTCTTCTCCATTCAATCTCCGAGATGTGAAGCAATCCTTCCTTACCTGGCATGAACTCAACGAACGCACCGTATGGCATAATTGATTTCACCTTTGCATCGTAAACCTCTCCTACTTCAGGAACGGCAACTATACCCTTGATACGAGAAACAGCAGCATCCAAAGAAGTCTTGTTGGTAGCAGCAACCTCCACATGACCCTTTCCATCTGCCTCTTCAATAGTTACTGTAGCACCAGATTTCTCTTGAATATCTTGGATAATCTTTCCACCAGGACCGATGATTGCACCAATCATATCCTTTGGAACATCGAATGTTACGATACGAGGAGCATGAGGCTTCAAGTCGGCACGAGGCTCAGCGATAGTCTCTGTTATCTTGTTCAGAATGTGAAGACGACCTTCCTTAGCCTGATTCAAAGCCTTTTCAAGGATTTCGTACGATAAACCATCAACCTTGATATCCATCTGAGTGGCAGTGATTCCATCTTTCGTTCCTGTTACTTTAAAGTCCATATCACCCAAATGATCCTCATCACCCAAAATATCAGAAAGTACAGAATACTTAACGTTCCCCTTGTCTGTAATCAGTCCCATTGCGATACCAGAAACAGGCTTCTTGATTTTAACACCTGCATCCATTAAAGCCAAAGTTCCCGCACATACAGTCGCCATTGATGAAGAACCGTTAGACTCCATAATGTCAGACACAACACGTACACAATATGGATAATCTGTAGGAATCATTCTCTTCAACGCACGCCATGCCAAGTGTCCGTGTCCAATTTCACGACGACCCACACCTCTCTGTGCTTTTGCCTCTCCTGTTGAGAATGGAGGGAAATTATAGTGAAGCAAGAAACGCTCTTTTGCGTGAGTTAACACATCATCAACCAATTTCTCGTCAGTCTTTGTACCCAAAGTACATGTTGTGAGCGACTGAGTTTCACCACGAGTGAAAATTGCAGAGCCGTGAGGACCTGGCAAATAACCTACCTCACACCAGATAGGACGAATTTCAGTAGTTTTACGTCCATCCAAACGTTTACCTTCATCCAAGATAGAACGACGCATAGCCTCTTTCTCTACAGCATGGTAATAACGCTCAATCATTCCAATCTTAGCCTCTAAGTCCTCGTCTGAAAGATTCAAGGAAGCGATATACTCGTCTTTCACACCTTGGAACTTGTTCTCGCGGTCGTGCTTATCTGTGTTAGCAGAAGTTGCCAAAGCGTATGCCTTGTCATAGCATTTTGCCCATACATCCTTCTCCAATTCCTCGTCATTCTCTTCGTGACAATATTCGCGCTTAACCTCTGTTCCAACCTCCTTCATCAACTCTTTCTGAATCAAGCACATTGGTTTGATAGCCTCGTGAGCGGCTTTGAGGGCATTGAGCAAATCCTGCTCTGAAACCTCGTCCATCTCACCTTCAACCATCATTATGTTCTCGTAAGTTGCGCCAACCATCAAGTCCATGTCAGCCTTTTCCAATTGCTCAAAAGTAGGATCAATAACGAACTCACCATTGATGCGAGCTACACGAACCTCTGAGATAGGACCATTAAAAGGTATATCAGAAACAGCCAACGCTGCTGAAGCGGCAAATCCTGCCAACGCATCCGGTTGATCTACTCCATCAGCAGAGATCATGATGACATTTACAAACGTCTCTGCGTGGAAATTATCTGGAAACAACGGACGCAATGCGCGGTCAATCAAACGTGCAGTTAGGATTTCATAATCAGAAGCTTTTCCCTCTCTCTTAGTAAAACCTCCTGGGAAACGTCCAAAAGCACCATATTTCTCTTTGTACTCTACAGTCAATGGCATGAAATCAGTGCCAGGAACAGCATCTTTAGCGCAACATACAGTTGCCAACAACATCGTATTGCCCATGCGAACAACCACCGAACCATCGGCTTGTTTTGCCAATTTCCCGGTCTCGACAGAAATGGTTCTTCCATCTGGCAATGCAACCGTCTTCGTAATTACATTCATCTTTTTTCTTTTTTTCGTCTAAAATTTCATCTTATAACTCACGCAAATATAACGATAAAAAAGCATTTAACAATCTTTCACATTCACTTTTGCTCTGCTAAAACATCATTAAAATATTTTTTCATCTTGCCCCACTCATAATAAGGCGCAATACCACTCTCTATCGGTAAAGTTACATCTCGCTCGTTCAACATCACTCTCACCAAGACATCATCGCTTTTCTTCGACCGATAGAATATAAACTGCACATTGCCTGCCATTGGAATGATTTTATAATCGTTCCATACATATCGCAACGTATCTAAATTCATGACCTTTGCATCACACCCACTCAACCCCATCAAAGCTGTCAACGGCATCAAAGCCGTATCATGACCGAACCGCAAATTTACCTGCACATCACCTTTTTGCACGGCAGCTTCAGCCTCTTCTATGATTTTTTTCAACAAGTCCGTCTCAAAAAAACGACTTTCATTCTTCGTCATCGGACATGGTCCGTACGAGCCATACCACCATGCATTCTGGACAATCCAATTACCGATCAACTCCTCAGGCAACCATACATCATCAAAATTTATATCCGTCGGAAAACTTGCCAAACTACATTTCAGCGTGTAAAAATCACGCATAAAAGCAATCGTATCTATATTCTTGGCGACATACGCACTGTCTCTAAACAATTGCTTCACCATTCGCGTCGGATGAACATACTTCGTATGTAATTCACCAAACTCAGCCCTCCAGGTCGAATCTTTCTGTCGTCGCTCAATGTCCCGACTCGCATGTTTCGGGGAGGCTAAATAGTACATTAATCGCTTGCTTGACTCATTCCGAACAACAACATTCGGATTCTCCTCTTTGATTTGCTGACAGAAGGCATCCATACTCATGATACACCGTGTAGAAGTAGACGACTTTGCATCTACCATCGCTCCCTTTTCAAACACTTCTGGGTAATTCTTCATCATATTATGAGCAATAGACTTATGCTGAGCAACTCCCATCGGGGTCAAATCGCCTGCTCTGTCATAATACTCATAATACATCTTCTTGAAGCGATCTAATACCAACATACCCTGCGCCGTCAATGCTTTAGCGGAGTCGGCTTTCAGGAAAAGCTTGTACATCTTCTCATAGTCGAACGATGAATAATGAAAACGCGAGCCATGCCGCCCATAATGACTAATGTAAAACGGCTTATATCCTCTCGGCGGTTTTGAGTACTCAACTTTTGGACTCTCATACGGCATATAATTACCCAACGTATAATTTAAATTCGTCAGGTTATCATCTGATGCCTGAGCAAAAACAGATATAAAAAACAGGGACGCGAGAACAAGCAAATCCCTTAACACACAAAAATTCTTCATAACACTAAATTTACAAATTAAAATCGATTTCCTCATAAAATTCTTCCAAAAATTCCTTCATAAACAAGAATCGCTTCTCTGCCATCTTTTTCGCTGTTTGCGTATACATTAAATCATTCAATAGCAATAGTTTATCATAGAAATGCGCCAATGTCGACGTGGAAGCGATTTCGTCAAATGCTCCTTTCTTCACCTTTTCAAGGTCAGACGCTCCATCATAAAATAGTCTGCCTTTACTATTTCCATATTCAATCGTTCTTATAATGCCTATCGCTCCTATCGCATCTAAACGGTCGGCATCACAAACGATCTGAGCATTAAGCGTTTTCAATGTTCTGCTCTCTTTGCAAGAAAATGAAATTGTTTGAATAATATCAGTAATTTCTGCGATTTCAACCGCTGAATAGCAGAGATTTTGTAACAAGACACAAATCTTTTCAATTTGTAAATCTTTGTTACTAAACAGTTTATGGTCTATACAATCATGCAAATAGGCAGCTGAAATGACAATTTTCTCGTTTCCTTTTTCTGTTCTCAGAATCTTACGAGAATTTACGACTACTCTTTGTGCATGTTGCAAGCCATGTCCTGAATTATCTGAACCCAACTCTTGTTCCACAAATTTTAAAAGTTCGCATATTGTCTTTTCTTCCATAACCTTGCATTTTTCAACAAGAAAGCCCCGAAAGCAATAGACTTTCAGGGCTTTCTTATATCATCACGCCTTTTTATTTCACATAACGAAGGATAGTTTGCTCACGATCTGGGCCTACAGAAACAATCTGAATAGGAACACCCAAATAATCCTCTAAATAATCAAGGTAAGCATTGAATTCCTCAGGGAACTCGTCTTCGCTCTTCATCTTGTTCATTTTCGTCTTCCAGCCTGCGAACTCTTGGTAAACAGGTTCTATCTGACCTTCCTTGATATCAAATGGGAACTCGTCTGTCTCTTCTCCATCAACTTTATATGCAATACAAGCCTTGATAGTGTCAAAGTCATCCAAGACATCGCTCTTCATCATAATCAACTTTGTCACACCATTAATCATTACCGCATATTTTAGTGCGACCAAGTCTATCCAACCACAACGACGTTCTCTTCCGGTAACCGCACCATACTCGTGTCCTAAATCACGAATCGTCTTTCCTGTCTCATCAAACAACTCCGTTGGGAAAGGACCCGAACCTACACGTGTACAATAGGCTTTAAAGATTCCATATACATCACCAATTCTACGAGGAGCAACCCCCAAACCTGTGCATGCACCTGCACAGATAGTGTTTGATGAGGTTACGAAAGGATACGAACCGAAATCGACATCCAACATTGTACCCTGCGCACCCTCGGCCAAAATAGTCTTGTCATCGTCTAAAAGTCCGTTCAAGACATATTCACTATCAATAAATTGATATTGCTTCAATTTTTCAACACCTGCGAACCATTCTTTTTCAATAGGCTCCAAATCGTATTGATAGTCATAGTGGCTCAATATCTCTTTGTGGCGAGCGATTGCCTTCGCATACTTCTCTTCAAAGCCACAAAGCAAATCTCCGACACGCAAACCATTACGACTCACCTTATCCGTATATGTAGGACCTATTCCCTTACCTGTTGTACCAATCTTTCCCGCACCTTTAGCAGACTCGTATGCTGCATCCAAAATACGATGAGTAGGCAATATTAAGTGGGCTTTTTTTGAGATAAACAAACGTTTTGTCAAGTCGTGGCCTGTTTTCTCCAATTCCTCTACCTCTTTTTTGAAGAGTGCAGGGTCAAGAACGACACCATTACCGATTACGTTGATTTTACCTCCTTGGAAGATTCCAGAAGGAATTGAACGAAGAACATATTTCTGTCCTTCAAATTCCAAAGTATGACCAGCGTTGGGTCCACCTTGGAAACGAGTTACAACATCGTAATTCGGAGTAAGGACATCCACGACCTTACCTTTACCCTCATCACCCCATTGCAATCCTAATAATACATCTACATTTGCCATATATTATTTCTTATTTGGAATAGGACTCTACTCAAACGCACCCATACGGAGCATACTCACCTCCTTCTCGGTCAAGAAACGCCATTGTCCACGTTTCAAATTCTTTTTTGTCAAACCTGCGAAGTAGACACGATCCAAACGAATCACACGGTAACCGAAATGTTCAAATATACGACGAACAATACGATTTCTTCCAGAGTGAATCTCAATTCCCACCTTACGGTTGTCCTCTGGGTCGTTGAACTGCAAATCATCCGCCTTAATTTCTCCGTCTTCCAACTCGACACCCGCAAGCATTTGGTCAAAATGTTCTTGTTCCAAAGGCTTATCCAATGTTACTTGATAAATCTTTTTCTTGTTGTACTTAGGGTGAGTCAACTTGGCAGAAAGGTCTCCGTCATTGGTGAGCAGTAAAACTCCTGTTGTGTTTCTATCCAAACGACCCACAGGATAAATACGCTCGCGACATGCATTCTTCACCAAGTCCATAACTGTTGTCTTAGCGTATGGATCATCGCTTGTGGTTACGCAATCCTTTGGTTTGTTGAGCAAGAGATATATTCTCTTGTCTGGGGAGACCAACTGGTCGTGAATCATGACCTTATCTCCTCTCAAAATCTTTGCGCCCAATTCAGACACCACTTGTCCATTGACAGAGATAACCCCTGTTTGAATCAATTCATCTGCCTCGCGACGTGAACAAATTCCTGCGTTAGCCAAGAACTTATTCAAACGAATCTCCTCGTTTGGATCTTCAACAATCGACTTATACTCAATTGGACGAGTCAGATTACGGTTCTGTCCACCTTTGTTTCCATTAGGTCGACCACCTTGAGGCTTGTTGTTGCCACGGAAGTTATTCGTACGATTGCCACCATTATTGTAGCCACCACGACCACCACCATTGTTTCCGTAGCCTCCACGATTTCCACCATTGTTGTAGCCGCCGTTATTGTTGTAACCGCCACGACCACCGCCATTGTTGTAGCCTCCACGATTGTTGCCGTAGCTATTTCCACCATTGTTGTAGCCGCCACGATTATATGACTGAGGCTTCTCTGACACTTCAGACCTACCTCCATCTTCATCGAAATTCACTTCAAACTTATAGGCATTGTTGAAATTGCCACCAAAGTTTCTATTGCTGTAGCCATCGTTGCCTCCATTACCATAGTTGTTGTAGCCACGATTGCCTCCATTATTGTAGCCACCACGATTGTTGCCGTAACCACCGCGATTTCCACCATTGTTGTAACCTCCCCCATTATTATTGTAGTTGTTACGAGGACGGTATCCGCCACGACTTGAATATTCGCTCTCTTGGGGAGTGTAGTTTGTTGACTCTCCCACACGTTTACGAGGGCGACGAGGAGCATCTCCATCCCCACCTCTCAACTTATTATCTGAAGAGAAATTAGGATTGTAACTTTTTCTACTAGATTGTGAATCTGCATTTTCTTTTGCATTGTAGTTCCTCACGGAATCATCCTGCCAATCTTCGTCAAAAGGTTTCATACTGTCAAAACAAATTAGTTTATAATCTTCTTAATTTTACAGAGGACAAGCAGGCTTCTTCAGCCGACTTCCTCCATTTCTATAACTCTAAGCCTTATTGTTAGATGCCGCATCTAAATTTTTAATCTGCGCAAGCAGATTGTCACGCACACCTTTCAATTTAACTATTTTATTTTCATAATCTTTCACCAGCGAGTCTGCTTTCTTTGATGAAGCAAAGAAACTTATGTTATTCTCATACGTTGCTATCTCAGAATTAAGTGCTTCGTATTTCCTCATCAGTTTTCTTCTCTCATCAGACAAAACCCTCTGCTGTTCTTTCGGAGAAAGTGTTTTAGTACTCTCCTTAACAGCCTCTACTCGGCGTGAAGCCTTGTCCAAGTTCAATTTATCAAACTGCTTGTCAATAGCTTCCTTATATTTTTTGTAGATTTTATCTTTCTCCTTAAATGGCACATGACCTACCGCATTCCATTCTGCGATAAGAGCTTTTAAGTCAGCGTATGATTGTTCCGAGCCATCGCTTACTTCCAAAGCCTTTATCTTTTCAACAATTTCTTTCTTCTTGCTGAGGTTGTCTTCTTGTTCCTTGCGTGCGCCACTCAACTCTTCGTTTTTACGATTGAAGAACGTGTCACATGCCTCTACAAAACGCTTCCAAACAAGTTCCGACTGCTTTTTAGGAACAGCACCAATAGTCTTCCACTCTTTTTGTAGTTGAACCAGTTCATCCGATGTTTTCTTCCAATCTGTGCTGTCTTTCAAAGACTCCGCTTTCTCACAGAGAGCTATTTTCTTGTTTAAATTATCAACAAGCTGCTCCTTTGTGTTTTTGAAGAAGACGTTCTTAGCCTTGAAGAAATTATCACAAGAAGTACGGAATCGTTCGAAAATTGACGTATTATCCTTCTTCGGAGCAAATCCGATTTGTTTCCATTCTTCTTGCAACTTCAATATCTTCTCCGTCTGTTCTTGCCACTCTTTGTAAGTTGAGAAAGTTGTCAAATCAACAGATTCCAACTGCTCGCACAGAGCGGTTTTCTTTTTGAGGTTCTCCACCTCTGAAGCACGAAGTTGGTCGAAATAATCGTGATGTTTCTTGTTTACAACAGAGGAAGCTTCTTTGAAGCGAGACCATATTTCTTCTCTCTTTTCACGAGCCACAGGACCTATTTCTCTCCATTCATCGTGCAGTTCTTGCAATCTACGAAATGCAGCAACGACATCTTTGAGTTCCGCCAATTTTTCGGCTTGTTCGCAGAGAGAGACTTTCAGTTCTAAATTCTTACGGAAATCATAGTCGCGTAACTCGTTGTTTATCTTTACGTTATCATAAAAGCTCTCGTTATAGAGCTGATATGTCTTAAATATACTATTTACATCAGAAGCAGGCACCAAACCAACTTCTTTCCACTCTTGTTGTAATTTCTTAAACTTTTGTGTTTTTGCAGAGAAATCCTCCTCAGAGTCAATGATACTTTTCATCTCCTCTAAAATTCTCTTCTTTTCTGCGAGGTTATGCAATTTCTCAGCATCGTTACGTTGGATCTCAGCTGTTCTCTTCTCCTTGAAACGATTCATCAATTCGCGAAGTTCCTCTTCTAAAGGATTAGCAGAGACAACGAAATCCTCTCTTTTTCCGCCCTCTTCCAAGAACTTCTTCAAGGTCTCGTCAGTTTTAGCTTTCATACCTTTATAAAAAGCATGTTTAATAGCGTCCATACGACCCTTGATAGAAGCGTACGAATCAGGAACATTCTTCATCAATTCCTTCGCAGCCTCGACCAACTGACCTTCTGTATATTCACTATAATTAATGGTTGGCTCTTCGTTCTCTTCTTGAGACGCCTCAGAGGTCGTCAAAACTCCACCATTCTGTTCTTCCTTTGTGCTATCCAAAGCAGGCGATTGAACACTTTCGTTTTCACTAACCTCTCTCATATCCTGAGGGTTCAACTGTTCTTGCATACTTGTTTTTTATCAAAACGACATTTATATTTCCAGATTATTGCTTCTCTATGTCATACCCGACATACAGCAACGTGGCAAATTTAACGAAAATCATTTACAAACAAGTTTTATTTGACGAATTTTTGTGGAATTTTCCACCTTATTTTATTTTGTCACTGGCAATAAGCAAGCATCTTTTCTTTTTCTCACACGCATATCACATAGAGAATTTATTTATTTCACCAATAATTCTAACTTTGCTACGTTCTAACTAAGTAATTATCTTCATTTCACTATCATACATTATGGAAATAGCACTCTACATTATCAGTGGCATTTGCGTATTAGTTGGTCTTGTTGGTTGTATAGTTCCCGTACTGCCAGGCATTCCCATTTCGTTTGTGGGATTAGTGTTGCTTCATTTTTCAGATAAAGTTGAATTTTCTTATCCCGAATTAGGATTATTTCTGTTTCTGACTATCATCACACAAATAGCGAATTATTATTTTCCAATTTGGTTCACCAAGAAATTCGGAGGTACAAAATGGGGCGTTCGGGGTAGCACAATTGGACTACTCGTCGGTCTGTTTGGGGGTCCCATCGGCATCATTTTAGGTCCGATGATTGGTGCTTTTGTTGGCGAATTGTTATTTAACAAAGACGTAAAGATAGCATTCAAATCAGGCGTGGGTTCGTTTATCGGTTTTATCTGCAACACGGGGCTTTCGCTTATCGTCGCAGGCTATTTTATATGGGAATGGGTTGTTGAAATATTTTTCAAATAATCATTTTAAAATTGGAAATAAAAAAGCGCACCATAGAGAAACTCCTCATTGGTGCGCTTTTTGATTGTAATCCCTTGATTTTCTTCTTTACTTCGAGTTTTACTCAACAACTTTCACAGACAAAATTTTCACATCCACTTTAGGACGATCGCCTTTGGACGTCTCAACGGCTGCGATTTTATCAATAACCTCTAAGCCTTCTATTACCTCACCAAAAACAGTATAGTCGTTGTCCAAGAAAGGAGTGCCACCGATCGTTTGATAATCTTTCTTCATCTGTTCAGACATTTTGAAATCATCTTCACGATTCTCAAACTCCTTTTCCATTTGCGCTACAATTTCAGTCTGCAATTTCTGCAAACCTTCTGCATCACGAGCAAGACGAAGTTTCTTCACCTCATCGCCTCTCTCTCTGACAATTTCGTAAAAGCGAGCCTCTTTAGCCTTACCCAACAAGCCCATTTCAATAGATTTGAGTTCAGCATCTTTCATCACCTTTCCCTGAACAATATAGAATTGACAACCAGAAGAAGCCTTTGCCGGATTCACTTGATCTCCTTGTCGAGCTGCAGCCAAAGCTCCTTTCTTATGGTAGAACTTCGGATAGACGAACTCGGCGGGAACGGTATAACCAACACCACCAGCACCTAACATCTTATCCGACTTAGCATTCTTGGATTCAGGATCACCACCTTGAATCATAAAGTCTTTAATCACACGATGGAACAATAAATCGCTGTAGAACCCTTGTTCAACCAACTTTAAGAAATTAGCTTGGTGTTGAGGGGTTTCACCATATAACTTAATTTTCATCGTGCCGAGACTCGTATTCATCTCAACACACACATCTTTAGGAGTCTTTGCTCCCTCTGCACAACATGCCATACACGTAAAAAACAACAGAATAAAACTTATTACTTTTTTTCTCATTTCTAAAACTAAATGTAAATAGACCTTAATTCAAAGAGGCAACTGATATTCATCCGTTCCCGTTGGGGGTCGTAAAAGTACAAGAAGTTTTCCACAATCACTAAAAAAAAGCCACAATGTTTTTTTTTAAGTTTTTTTCTTTTAAATTTGCACCGCCATTTGCATAGGTTACCAACAAATTAATGTGTAAATTAAAAACTTATAAAAAATGAATAAGGAAATTCAACCAGAGAATTACCGTCCAGTTGTGTTCAAAGACTTGTCTAACGGTGACACGTTTATTACTCGTTCAACAGTAGCCACAAAGGACACTATCGAAATTGATGGTGAGACTTTGCCACTTGTAAAACTTGAAATTTCATCATCTTCACACCCTTTCTTCACAGGAAAGTCTAAGATGGTCGACACCGCAGGTCGTGTGGATAAGTTCATGAGCCGTTACGGAAACAGAAAGAAATAATTCACATTCGTGTTTCTTTCCAAAAATCCACTTCGGACAAACACAGAAAGTGATACTTTTCTGGAAAGACATACAAGGATGTCTACTTTATGGTAGACGTCCTTTTTTTAAATCATTAATTTCATAAATACAATGAAGGTTGCAATTTTCGGGAACAAACGAAGAATCGAAGTTGCGGAATACACTCGCAAAGTAGTCGATTTATTATTAGATCGTAATGCAGAAATTCTTTTAGAACCCGCATTTTGCCGATTCTTAGTAGAAAAAGGCACAGACCTTTCTTTTAAACATACAATCATAGAGGACAACGATTTCGATGCCGACTTAGCGATCAGTATCGGAGGTGATGGAACATTCATTCGCACCGCTGCGAAAATCGGTCGTAAAGACACCCCAATCATGGGCATTAACGCAGGTCGTTTGGGCTTCTTAGCCGACGTGCCAGGCAATGATATTGAAAATTGCCTCTCCAATGTCTTGGAAGGTCGTTTTAGGACAGAAGAGCATGCTTGGCTACGACTCTATACAGAGGATCGCGACTACACAGACTTCAACTACGCCATGAACGAAATCGCCATTCTGAAGCGCGATTGTTCCTCAATGATTACTATTCATGCTTGGGCCAATGGTACATTCATCAATTCCTACCAAGCAGACGGGCTATTAATCGCCACAGCCACAGGCTCCACAGCCTACTCTATGAGCGTCGGAGGTCCCATCCTTGTGCCTCAAGCCTCCAATTTTATCATCACACCAGTCGCACCTCACAGCCTGAACGTGCGCCCAATCATCATTCCAGACGATTGGGAGATAAATCTTCGTGTGGAAAGTAGAAACAAACAATATCTCATCGCCTTAGACGGACGAAACAACGTGTTCAACGAACAGATTCCTCTTAAAATCAAGAAAGCAAATTTCACCACAAAGATTCTCAGACAGCAAGATCATGATTTCTTCAATAACCTCAGAGAAAAACTTATGTGGGGAACCGGAACTCGAAAATAATTAGAACCTATAAATTAACCTAAAAACCTAAACAGTGAGACGATTTTTTCTTTTGCCTATCATGGCTTTTTACGCTATCGTAACAATGGCGCAAGTAAATCTTCAATTGCACTACGACTTCGGTCGCCTACTTTACCCCAATGCTGAGTCAACTCGTCCGTATGTAACCTCTACAGTTGAGTTCTTCAAATCAGACAAACTCGGAAATAATTATTTCTTTGTAGACATGGACTACTATTCAGACGGTATGGGTGCTGCCTATTGGGAGATTTACCGAGAGTTTAACTTTGCGAAAATAGGAGAAACCAACCACACCTTCGCAGGACATATTGAGTATGACGGAGGGTTGGGAATCAACAAATACACAAACATCGCATCTCGTTATCAGCATAGCATGCTAGTAGGTCCCGCATGGAGTTGGAATAGCGATGACTACTCGAAAACACTTTCCGTTGAATTAATGTACAAACAATATTTCAAGCAAGGCAATTTAGATGCGCATCCAAGCTTCCAGCTTACCGGCGTATGGAGTCTTTCCTTTGCAAAAGACCTATGTACGTTCGCAGGATATTTTGACATCTGCTACTGCTATATTCCAAAATTCAAGGAGAATGGAGAACAAAAGAAGGGTATTAATTTCTCTTCCGAGCCTCAATTTTGGTTTAATATCATCGGAAGAAACAGAGAAGACAAAAAATTCAGCGTAGGTACTGAGTTAGAGTATTCTGTCAATATGATCTATCCTTCTGATGGATGCGACCAAGCATTCTTCTTTAATCCGACATTGGCTGTGAAGTATATTTTCTAAAGAAAAACGAGAAACAAACTAAACCATAGTGTTGAGATTATGTTAGAGAGACTATTTGGCTTTGATGCCAATAAAATGACGATAAAGAAAGAGATAATAGCGGGAATTACTACATTTTTGACGATGGCGTACATTTTGGCGGTCAATCCTGATATCCTTTCGAATACAGGTATGGATAAAAACGCTGTCTTCACGACAACAGCCATTTCTGCCGCTGTAGCCACCCTCGTAATGGCCTTTTATGCAAAACTACCTTTTGCCTTGGCGCCAGCAATGGGACTGAATGCATTTTTTGCCTTTACCGTCTGCCTAACCATGGGACATACATGGCAATTTGCTTTATCAGCCATCTTCATCGAAGGTATCATCTTCATCATTCTCACCGTCACAGGTTTGAGAAATATGATTGTTGAAGCCTTGCCTCGAGCCTTGCGTTCAGCAATCGCACCCGGCATCGGACTGTTCATCGCATTTATCGGACTAAAGAACGCAGGAATCGTAACAAGCAGTACCGCCACATTCGTCACATTGGGAGACCTACATTCAAGTTCAGTCTTGTTAGCAATTTTCGGGATTTTATTTACTTCCGTGTTGATTATTTTGAAAGTAAAAGGCGCATTGCTCATCGGAATTATTGCGACCACAATTATTGGTATTCCTTTAAACGTAACGCAATTCGGCGGTATTTTTGACACGCCACCTTCTATTGAGCCTATTTTCTGCAAAATGGACTGGAGCGAGCTTTTTTCGTTTGATATGCTAATCTGCGTGTTCACATTCCTTTTTGTTGATATATTCGACACGATTGGAACACTCGTAGGTGTTAGTAATCAGGCAAACTTAATTGACAAGGATGGCAATCCCCTCCGTATGAACAAAGCCTTTATGGCAGATGCTATTGGTACGACATTCGGTGCAATATTAGGAACATCTACCGTTTCTACCTATGTCGAAAGTGCCTCAGGTGTCAATGAGGGTGGGCGCAGCGGACTCACTGCATTTGTTGTTTCTGTCTGCTTTATCTTATCACTTTTCTTTGCTCCTTTCTTTCTGTCCATTCCATCTCAAGCAACAGCTTCAGCCCTCTTTTTGGTGGGAGTTATGATGATCACTGACATCAGCAAAATTGACTTTAGAAACCACATCAAGTCTATTCCATGCTTTATCTCCATCGTCATGATGCCTTTGACATACAGTATCTCAGACGGAATTCTCTTAGGAGTTATTTCATACGTCTTACTGCACGTTTTCACTGGAAAATGGAAAGATTTGAGTATAAGCACGATTGTTATTGGCGTGCTCTTTATCTTGAGATATGCATTTTTGTAAAAATTAATCTTCAGTTTTAAAGGTTCACAATGGATAAAAAATCACTACGAATTGTTTATATGGGGACTCCCGAATTTGCGGTAGAGCCTCTAAAAAGATTAGTTGATAACGGCTACAACATCGTAGGATGTATTACAATGCCAGACAAGGAGGCAGGACGAGGACATAAGATTCAGTCTTCCCCTGTAAAGGAATTCGCCGTGGCACATAACATTCCATTGTTGCAACCAGAAAAGCTAAAAAACGAAGAGTTTCTCGAATCACTCAGGGCGTGGAAGGCAGACTTACAGATTGTAGTTGCTTTCCGAATGTTGCCTAAAGTGGTTTGGGACATGCCTAAATATGGCACATTTAACCTTCATGCTGCTCTTCTTCCTCAATATCGTGGGGCTGCCCCACTCAACTGGGCAGTCATCAATGGAGAGAAAGAGACAGGCGTTACCACCTTCTTCTTGACGGAAGAAATTGACACAGGAAAGATCGCTTTACAAGAAAAAATCGCAATTGAAGACAAAGACAATGTCGGCTCTATCCACGACAAACTGATGCAAATCGGAGCCGACTTAGTGTTGAAAACTGTAGATCTACTTATTGAGGGGAAATTAGAAACCACCGAGCAAAAAGAGTTCTATACCAACGAAGCAGAACTGAAGACAGCTCCAAAAATCTTCAAAGAAACCTGTAAGTTAGATTGGAGTAAATCACCAATTTCCATACATAATCTTGTAAGAGGTTTATCGCCCTACCCTGCGGCATGGAGTATTTTGACGGATGGGAATGGCTCAGAACACAACGTGAAAATTTTTGACACTCAAGTCATTAACGAAGAACACGCATTGCCATTCGGAACTATCAGAGCAGAAAAGAAGACTCTTGACGTAGCCGTAGATTCAGGATTTGTTCGAATTCTTTCATTGCAGATGCCTGGAAAAAAAAGGATCACAGCGGAAGAGTTTTTAAGAGGATTTAAGAACATTGAACAGTTTAAATTTTCTTAAAATTCAGATTTTTTCGTAAGACATAGTTTTGAGACTACAATAAAAAAGTTACATTTGCCATTGTCTTCTATCCACAATGGAGAAAAGATAAACATTGAAAAAATTTATAGTATTAACTAAAAACAATTTGCCTATCGAAACATTCCTACTTAATTAAAAAATTAAGAAATATGGAATTACAAAATAGAACCGACGAGGAGTTGGTACGTTTGTATGCGATGAACAATAACGCCGCATTCGACGAGTTACTTAAAAGGTACAAAAGCAAAGTTTTTAGTTATATCTATGCCTCTACCAAAGATACTGATGTTGCAAACGATATTTTCCAAGATACGTTTGTCAAGGCTATCACCACAATCAAACAGGGCGGATATACAGAAAAAGGGAAGTTCGGTCCGTGGATTCTCAGAATCGCACACAATCTCGTCATCGACTCTTTCAGAAAAACAAAAAGCGACAATACAGTGTCGAACGATGACTATGAGGTTGACTTACTCAACGACATCAAGTTATGCGACGATGGATTAGAAGAGTATTGGCAGAAAGAAAATATGATCAATGATGTTATTGATTTGATTGACCAACTACCAGAAAACCAACAAACCATCGTAAGAATGAGATTCTTCAAAGAGATGAGTTTCAAAGACATTGCCGTTGCAGAAAACATCAGCATCAACACAGCACTCGGAAGAATCCGCTATGCGTTAATCAATCTCAAAAAATTAGCAGCTGAGAATAAAGTGGGTGTGGACTATTAATAGTCTACACTTGCTTCTACCTCAAAAGTCATTTCTTTTTCAGAAATGGGATGTCGAAATGTTATTTTTTGCGCCACCAAGCACAGTCTACCATTTGGTTTTCCGTAGAGTTGATCTCCTATAATAGGAGCGTTCAAACCATTTGGATGGGCTGAATGCAAACGCAGTTGATGCGTCCGACCTGTTTGAGGGTAAAACCAAACCATTGTTTTTCCGTCTGATACAGTAATCACTTCGTACTTCGTCAAAGCAGATTTCCCGTTTTCATAGTCTACTTTCTGACAAGGTCGATTGTTCCAATCGGGAGAAAGAGGCAAATTAACTTCACCTGACATTTGCTCAACTTTACCATCTAAGATGGCGAAGTATCGTTTCTTTACTTTTCTGGTAGCAAATTGACATTGCAGATTTTTGTAGACTTTCTCGTTTTTAGCGACCAAAAGTAGACCCGATGTTGCCATATCTAAGCGATGAGCTGCTTTTATTTTATTCAAAGGATATTTTTTTTGCAAAATCTCCTCAACAGATATTCCTCCAACTAAACCTGGGGCAGAAAGCATGCCCGACTTTTTATTGACCACTATTAGATAATCATCTTCGTAGACAATGTCAATTTTCTCGTCAACCGATTGCGTTGCGATTGGATTTGGCTCTACAGTCAAACCTAACAACATAAAATCAAGAATAGGCTTGCATTTAGACACGCAAGCAGGGTAAAACTCACCTTCCACTCGAACTATATCCTTAGGCGATTTACCCATCCAAAATTCAGCCATACAAAGGGGCAGAAGATTGTTCTGATAGGCATATTGCAACAACTTAGGGGCGCAACACTCTCCTGCCCCACTGGGAGGAAGTTTCGGCGCGAAAAGGTCGTTTAGACAGCATTTTTCTTTTCGTGCATTGTAAATCACAAATTGGTTAAATAGTTGAATTTGAAGATCTTTTGACATTCTACGTCGTTTTTCCTTCAATTCCTCAATTTGACATTCCACACGAAATACATTCTTTTTTGCTTCTGCCACAAGATTCTCAATTTCTTTCTTTTTGCGTTTTGCCTCTGCCTTTAAGAATTGACTTTCTCTTTCCAAATCTTCATAATGATAGAAAGCAGCAGGCAATGTTTCTCGTAGGAAATCTCTGTCTTCTTTACTCGTTTTTAATTTTTCACTCCACGTTGTAACCGTCTGACGAAGTAGAAGTTCAGCTGAAATGAGCTTTGATTTTGCTTGCTCAAACTCCTCGGATGATTCTAAAGTCTCAATTTGATCATTAACCTCTACAATCTTTTTCTCTTCTTCTCGGAAAAAGGAAGTCGGAGCATTTAAATCATAGATAGGTGGCACGAAATAGTCGTGAATATAAGAACCTCCTAACTGCCCTGAAAAAGCAGCAAGGAAGCCTATTTCATCACTGGTATTCCTTACGACCAAGACACCAAACATTTTTCCCTCCGCAACCTCGTATGACCACCGCAATTGAGTTCTCAAGTACGCTTTTACTTGATTCGCTGCTTCTACGCACAAAGGGTGCGGCACATAAGCAAAGGGGAAGGTAAACAGCCCTGAAAACTGTTCCTTCCCCTTTGTATTGAGTTTATGGATCATAACAGATCCGCCTATTGTCTGATCAATGTGAAATGACCTGTATATTGCATATCAATTTCTTCG
>CAVFXQ010000038.1:0-24404 GCA_963626555.1 Clostridiales bacterium | reverse complement strand
TCGAACCGGGGACACAAGGATTTTCAGTCCTTTGCTCTACCAACTGAGCTATGGTACCTCATTAATTTGTTTCGCTTTCGATTAAGATTGTTTGCTTCTCGATTGCGGTGCAAAGGTAGCACTATTTCCGACATTACCAAAATTTAAAGCAATATTTTTTTGATTTCTCTTATACTTTTTTCATCTTTGTTACTTAAAATACTAATATTGTGGATTTTACATTTTCAGACAAAGAGTTCGGAAACATCGTTCTTCGCGAAAATAGTCGCCTAAAACGCATTGGAATATCTATCACCGCTACTCAAATCATTCTAAAAAAACCTATGTTCTATCCAAAATCAGAAGCATTGGCTTTCTTCAACGCCCACAGAAACTGGATTCGAGAGAAAATACGACTAAGGGAGGCGAAGACAAAACGGATTATGTTTTCTCCGGACAATCCTTTCTTCTGCAGTACTTTCTCCATAAAATACAAGCCTCACGAACAAAGCGGTTTCAAAGCGCAATTACTACGTTCTCAAAAAGAGTTGTTAATACTATATCCTATTCAGATTGACTTCAGCGATAACACCATACAAAGTACGCTCCATAAAATCGTAAGCAACGCACTTCTTGTTGAAGCAAAACGAGTTCTCCCTTCTTGGCTGAAACAAGTTGCCAAAGCGCACGGATTTCAATATACCGAATGTAAAGTGTTGCGTATGCGATCGCAATGGGGAAGTTGTTCGTCAAAAAAGTCCATCCATCTCTCCTCTTCTCTGCTACTACTTCCTCCTGATTTAGCAGAAGCCGTCATGCTACACGAGCTGTGCCACACGATTGAAATGAACCATGGTCCGCATTTTCACGCTCTGATGGCAGAACACACGCAAAACAAAGAATCCGAGCTGACACGGCAACTCCATAACTATGCCCACTTTCTATACATATAATTGATTTTCAACTTCTTCTATCCATAATGAATCCAATCATCAAACACATTTTATTTATTTAGCCTTGTTTTTAACCTTTTTTGTATCTTTGTAATTCCGAAATTTTGTATTGCATACAGCATTTTTATGTTGTATAGCAATAAATTATGCGATTTGAGACAGGCAGTATAAGAACCGATATAGATAATTCGAGACGTTGAGACGCTTTCTATTCATACTCTTTACGACAACTATTCTGGCCACACAACTTGTTGTGGCTCAAACGGATATAGACCGTTATAAGGAGGAACAACGTCTTCGCGTAGAGCAATTAAAAGAACGCAAAAAGCGTGAAAAAGCAGAAGAAAGAGAGAAAGCAGAAGAAACAAAACAAATTCTCGAAGAGCAAAAAAACGCAAAGAAGGAGGCTGTAAATGCATCAAAAGAAGCCGCAACAGCGGATAAAAATGCAGATAGAGAGGCTGTAAAACAACAGAAAGAAATCGCCGCCCAGAAAAAACAAGCAGACAAAGCCAATCAAACAGAGAAACTCAAAGAATACGAGCAGATTCTTGAGAACGAGCGTCAGGCTCGCGCACTTCGTCAACAGCGCGAAGCAGAAATGAAGAAAATCAACCAAGAACGTTGGGCTGAGAAACAGAAAGAAATTGACGAGGAACGTGCCAAGGATGAAATTGAGAACGCCCAAAAGCAACAGAAATACGTTGAGGCCGTAGAACAGCAAAAATTGCAACGCGAAATCAACAGACAAAAAGAAATCGAAGCGAGGGAAAGACAGAAAAAAGCATGGCAAGAGAAAAAACAAGCCATTGATGCTGCCAACGCCGAAGCGTCATCTGCTGAAAAAGAACGTATTATGCAAGACTATCTCAAGTCGGTTGAACTTGAGAAGCAAGCTCGTGAAATGCGCATTCGAAAAGAAGCCGAGCTGAAAAATCAATACACAGAACTCTGGAACAAAAAGAAATCAGAAATAGAGGAGGCTCGCAAAAAAGAGAAAGAGGAGAATCTTCGTCGCCAAAAGGAGTACGAGGCAATCATAGCGAAACAGCGAGAATCTCGTGAGGCCCGCGACAAACGCGACGCCCAAAAGGCTCAACAAGAAAAGGAATTGTGGGAGCAGAAGAAGAAAGAACAAGACGAACTACGCAAGGAACAACAAGAAAAAGAAGAGAAAAAAGCATCTGAATATCGAGCTGCTGTAGCTCGTAACAAAGAGGCTGCTGAGCAACAACGTCAACAAGAAGCCGAAAAGCGAGCAAAAGAAAAAGAACTCGCGGAACAACGCCAACAACAAATCCGCGAACAACGTGAACTGCAGGAACAGAAAAGGAAAGAGGCTGAAGAGAAGAGAAAAGAAGCGGTCGCAGCACGCCAAGCGGCTCAACAAGAGCGTATTGAGCAACAAAAACAACTCCAAGCACAGCGTCAGCAGCGAGAAGCAGAACGCAAAGCCGCAGAACAGGAAAAACTCCGTCTTCAAAAAGAAAAGGAGAAACAAAAACGAGAAGAAGCAAAGGCTGCCGAAGCTCAAAAACGAGAACAACAACGCATCAGCGAACAGAAGAAACGTGAACTTTCTCTTCAACTGAAAGAGAAAGAAAAAGCTCGTAAAGAGGCACAAAAGAGGAAAGAGCAAGATATAGCCAACCGTCTGAAAGCGAAACGTTTAATTGAAAAACAGAAACAGATAGACCAACGTCAAGCACAACGCGAACGTGCAGCAGCCCAGAAAGAGGCTGAACGAGAGCGTGTCAATGCCTTGCGTGAAAAGAAGAAAGAGCAGCTCCTACTCCAGCAAGAAAAGCGCAGAGAGAATATGGAGAAGATGCAAGAACGCAAGGAAAGGGAGAGAGAAGCAGAGGCTCAACTCAAAGCATACCAACAACGCCAGGAAGAGATCGCCGCTGCCCAAGCAAAACTCAATGCAGAGAAAGAGGCAGACGAGAAGGAGAAAGAACGTCTTCGCAAAGAGCAAGAGAAGATTGAGAGAGAGACTATGAAGTTGGCTAAGAAAATCGTCAACAACAAGGCTAAAGAATACAAAAAACAAGATAAAGCGCAAGCAAAGCTTGAAAGAGAACAAGATAAACTTGAGGAACAAGCTCGTAAAGACTCCATCAAATTCGCAAAAATGGATGCTGAAGAACGCGCTCGCTACGAGGAGGAAGATCGTATAGACAGTCTTCGCCACCTCTCTTCCAAACAGAAGAAAGAGCTGAAGCGAAAACAAGAATTACAGCAACAATTGAAAGAGCAGGAGGTGAGCGATGCCGCCCTTCTTGCCAATGGTGATTTTGATCTTCTAACAGGAGAGAGAGACACGACAGACCTCCCTCAAGAAGTTCTTGATCGTTTACGAAAGAAAAAGGAAAAGGAGACCATCGTCTTTCCTATGGACGAAGAGGATTTACCAGATTTTGTTGACTCCTTAGGAGCAGACTCTGCGGCTGTCGATTCTGTCATTCCTTTCTCTTCAACTATCGACTCCACCTTGTTGAAGCAACAAATCGCCGAGTTGGAGAAAGAATTGGACAACGTTCGTGAAATCAACACTATCGAGCGTCAGAACAAACGAAAAGGAAAGAAAAAAGAATATGTCTTGAACCGTATCAAAGTGCCAAACTGCAGATACCTCAACGATGTCATCTATGAGCGTGAAAAATTTGAATTCCGTTATGATCTTGATTTTTTCATCCACTATTTCGACCACCGCTATTTCCACAAAAAGAAATTCTACGACCGCACCGACACTACTCGTTGGGTGGCACAGAAGGTGATTCGTTTAGTTGGCAACACAAAATACCGACACACCGACTTCAACAAGGTAGTTGACTCCATCGCTGGTATGATGCCTTTCTACCCTGTTCCTGAATATCTTGATTCCGTCATTTCTGAGTTGAATCTTGAATATTTGGCTACAGGCGAAATCAAAGTGAAGTTCCGCAACACTCGCCAAAAATCTATCATCGCTAAAGTGAAACCGACGAAGATAGACGACAACGGATTCGGGACAATGGGAGACATCACTTTCTACACGGGTAACAAACGCCGTATCATCGAGCAGCTAAACGCCTCCGATTTTGACTCTGTCATCGGTCTGAAAGACTCCGCCGAAGTAAAAGAGCAAATTCTTGCAGACTCTTTAGAGACTGTCATCGCTGCTAAGTCCGAACATGACGAATTCGTACATACGCAAGATAGTTTAAGCAACCTGACCGACAGCCTCGCTCTTAACGCTGAACAACGTGAGGTGGTACGAAAGAAATTAGACGCTATACTTTGGGCAGACGATTCCGACTCAACCGCCACCGAAGATCGGTTAGAGGTGAAGGGAGACCTTGCCTCTAAGCCAGTGAATTTTGCAGACCTCGACCAATTAGTGAAACTGGCGGAGAAAGAGAAAAAAGCAAAAGTAGCAGAACGTGAACGCAATCGACGAGCCGCCGCCATCAAGAAACTTCAAGAAGAGGAAGCCGCCGCAGAGGAGAAGCTCCGCAAGGAAGAACAAGAGGAAAGCGAAGAATCAAACGAAGAAATTGAAGGGGACATTCCTCTAATTTCACCAGTCGCCAGCGAAGAACCACCTACAGACGAACGCAATGACGCATTCGCAGAAACGAGCGTTACAACTCAAGAGTCCATTCAGACAGCAACTGAGGTTGAACAAAAAAACACCGAGGAAGACAAAAATACTATAAATGGCACTCGTGCGTTAGAAGAAAAGGAGTTGGACAAAGAAACATCTGGTAAAGAGATGAGTGCTGAAGAACCACAAAAAAAGAAAGAAAAAAAGAAGAGAGAAAAGAGGAAAAAAGCCGAAGAGGATACAGAGAAAACTGAATCTTTAGAATACACTCCAACAGAAGACAACGCAGTTAGCAACACGTCTTCCGAAGAGAGTACTTCTGAGTAACATATAAATTTACTACGACCTTTTAATAATATATCTATGTCTGACAAAATTAAAAATCTTATTACAAGAGCATTATCAGGAGCATTATTCGTAGCTGTCATGATTGCAAGTATATGGTTCAATGGAGATATTTTCTCTATCGTCTTCCTATCGCTTACCCTCATCGGATTATATGAATTTTACGAATTACTCAACCGCCACTTAGAAAACTGCGAAGTTTTCACCTTACCATCCGTTATCGGAGGAGCGGCTGTCTATATCTCCACCTACCTTGTCTTCTTTAAAGAACAACCTAATTTTTGGTTCGCCACTCCATTCCTTGTCTTCGCTCTTCTAATGATTGCAGAATTGTTCAGACAGAAAAAGAATCCTATAATCAATATTTCTATTTCGCTGATGGGCATCCTCTATGTCGCTGTTCCATTCTCACTTCTTTCGTATGTAGAATCTACTGAGTATGGATCACAAATGCTCATCGCCTTCTTTATCACAATATGGGCTTCAGACACAGGAGCCTACTTAGTAGGTATGTTGCTCGGCAAACACAAAATGTTCGAGCGTATCTCACCAAAAAAAACATGGGAAGGGTTCATAGGTGGATGGGGGTTCTCTGCCATCGCCGGTGCTATTTTCTTCTACATGGACTATTTCCCTGCTTTCACATTAATCTCATGGATAGCGATCACCGCTCTCATCTTCGCCTTTGGTGTGGTTGGAGATTTGGTGGAATCCCTTATCAAACGTAGCCTCAACGTCAAAGACTCTGGTAAATTCTTGCCAGGACATGGTGGTTTACTAGATCGCTTTGACAGCGCACTCATAGCATCCCCCGCTCTCTTTTTCGTAGCACTTTTCTCTTTCATCTGTTAAAACTCTCTAACAAACGCTTATTTCAACGCAAATTTTTGTTAACTTTGCCGTTCAAACTTTATAAGAAATGAAAATTCATAAAGAAGGTCAAAAACTTTTGATAAAAGTCTTGGTTACTTTGTTGCTACTCAACGGTTTGTTGTGGTACGCTTTCGGTGTAGAACACAAGACCGCATTAGTTGCATTTTCCACTATATCATTCGTAGCATTCATCTTTTTAACCAATTTCTTTAGAAGTCCTAACCGCGTGTTCGAGGATTTTGAGGATGGTATGATTGTATCTCCAGCGGATGGAACTATCGTTGTCATCGAGCCTACCGACGAAGACGAATACCTCAAAGAGCGTAGAATGCAAGTTTCCATTTTTATGAGCGTTTTCAACGTACATGCAAACTGGTATCCTACACATGGAAAAATAGTTTACTACACGCATAATGATGGTCGCTTCATGGCCGCCAACCTGCCAAAGTCCAGCACTGAAAACGAACGATCAACCGTCGTTATTGAAATGCCTAATAAAGTGCAAATATTAGTTAGACAGGTTGCGGGAGCCTTGGCACGTCGTATAGTTACCTATGCAAACCAAGGAGACGAATGTAAGGTTAACACGCAGTTAGGATTTATCAAATTTGGATCTCGCGTCGACCTCTATCTGCCATTGGACGCAGAGATTCTCGTAAACATGAAACAAACTGTCCGTGGAAACAAAACCGTCATCGCAAGGTTAAAAAAATAAAAACACAATCAACTTTTCTGATGAATTGTGTCTTACATAGCGTTTTCGTTCGTAAATTGCGTAACAAAAATTAGTCTCAATGGGAATCAGAAAACATATACCTAATACCATCACCTGTCTAAATCTTCTTTCGGGAAGTATCGCCTCTGTGATGGCATTTAAGGGGTTTACCTTCTACGCTCTGCTATTCATTCTTTTGGCAGCTGTATTCGACTTTTTCGATGGAATGTCCGCACGTGCGTTGCATGTCTCCTCTCCCATTGGCAAAGAGTTAGATTCTTTGGCAGATATGGTCAGTTTCGGTTTTGCTCCAAGCGTAGTTGTCTATACCCAACTTACGCTATGCGATATGTCAGAAAAAATCCATTGCTTTCTACCTTTCTTTGCCTTTTTGATTGCAGCCTTCTCTGCATTGAGATTGGCTAAATTCAACTTGGACGAACGCCAAACTAGTTCTTTCATCGGATTAGCGACTCCTGCCAATGCTCTATTTTTCGCGGGATTAATCGCTATAACAGACCCTTTAATGCCTGTCGCCGACTATATCAACAGAGCTTGGTTTGGATTCTTATTCAACCCTTACGTTGTTATTTTATTAGTCGTAATTTTTTGTTATCTTTTGATTTCAGAGATTCCTATGTTCTCGTTAAAATTCAAAACGCTTAATTGGAAAGAAAACGAAATACGCTTTATATTTCTTGGCTTCGCTATCATTTTACTCGCAACACTCCAGTTAGTTGCCTTGCCTTTTATCATCCTCGTCTATTTACTACTCAGCGTTTCTGCCTACAAGGAGTAGGCGTCGTTTAACGCTTAATATTATCTACCCAACTTATGAGTTTTTGGAAGTCTTTTTTTGCGGCCTTATTAGCAATATTCGTTTCAAGCCTCGCTTTTTTCTTTTTCTCAATCATAGCGATATTTTTTGTCTTCGCGCTCTTCTTTTCTGATGATAGTACTTCTATTCAAGAAAATACTGTTTTAACTATTTCGTTAGAAGGAGACTTACGAGACCATGTCCAAGACGAAATTTATAAAACTTTTTTAGAAGAAGACGTGTCTCCATCATTGGAAGCCATTGTAGGCGCAATCAAGCAAGCAGAAAACGACACACTCATCAAAGGCATCTTCATAAAGCCAGGCATTATCTCCACAGGATATGGTTCATTAGAAGAGATAAGAAAAGCAATAGAACACTTCAAAGAAGCTACAGGAAAGCCTGTCATAGCCTATTCTGGGAAATATTCGCAAGGCAACTACTATGTAGCCTCCATTGCTGATTCTATCTACCTCAATCCTATCGGAGCAGTAGATTTTCGAGGCATTGCCACTTCATCTATGTTTTACAAGTCTCTTTTAGACACCTTAGGCGTAGATATGCAAGTAATCAAAGTGGGAACCTATAAGTCATACGGAGAAAAGTACAATAGCGACACCATGAGCGCCGCAAATAGAGAACAAAAAGAAAGACTTATCTACTCTCTTTGGAGCGCGCTCAAGAACGACATTTCCAAATCAAGAGACCTGTCAGAAGAAGACCTCAACAACATCGCCAATAGTATGTTAATCTATAGGACTCCACAAGAAGTGCTTGAAACAGGATTGATTGATGGACTGAAATACGCTGACGAAGTAGAGGCTATTCTAAAAAAACTGCTTGGAATTTCAGAAGAAGAGGAAGTGTGTTACACAAGCGTTGCCGACTATTGGAATGGATGCTATGACAACACCGAAGAAAGCACACTTGCCACCAAAGAGGTTGCAGTTCTCTTTGCAGAGGGTGAAATAGACAATGGCTCTACCTCGGGGTTGAGTTCAACTAAAATCATCAAGCAATTAGACCAATTGGAGAAGGACTCCACCGTAAAAGCCGTTGTCATTCGAGTCAACTCTCCTGGAGGAAGTGCCTATGGAGCTGAGCAAATGTGGCATGCCATAACACACCTAAAATCGGTCAAACCAGTGGTTATCAGTATGGGAGACTATGCTGCTTCAGGTGGTTACTATATGTCTGTCGCCGCCAACCACATCTTCGCAGAAGAGAAAACTATCACGGGGTCTATTGGCGTTTTCTGCGTCATTCCAAATATTTCAAAACTTATACATAAATTGGGTATTCATCAAGAAATCGTAAAAACGAATGCCAACGCTGATCTTCTCTCAACACTTCTGCAGCCTCTTACCGACGAAGAGAAAATCGTGCTTCAAGGACACGTTGAAAGCGTCTACAATACATTCTTAGACCGCGTGGAGGCAGGTAGACCCAATCTTACAAGAAGCGAAATCGAAGAGTTGGCGGAGGGTCGTGTATGGAGTGGAACAGATGCCCACCAATACGGTTTAGTTGACGAATTAGGCACATTAGACGATGCTATTCGCTTTGCCGCACAAGAGGCTCAATTAGGAACATCTTATTACGTTTACACATACCCAGAATCGGAGGATTGGAAGACCCAAATTAAGGAATTGCCCAATATAGGATACGAAAAAATCAAGTCAATTTTCTCTCCCTCCAAAATGCTTTCGTGGGAACAAGATTTGATTCTCCGCCTACAGAACTTAGACCACAATCAAATGATTATACCCAACGAATTGATGGTTAGATAGCAATACTTCGCTTCATTTTTTTATATTTGCAAGTATGAAAAAATGGATGATTGTTGTTTTGTCTATCGTGATGGCGGTTTCCTTTTTCAGTCTGATTGGCTTACAGTCGTACTATCTCAAACTCAACGTGGATATGCGGGCAGACCAATTCAGTGAGGAAGTAAAACGCTCTCTTTATGAAGTCGCTAAACTCTTAGAGGAGGAGGAGACTATGCAATACCTCAACAAAAATCTTACCACGCCATCGCAACGCACCCGCATCACCACAAAATCGTCTGTCTTCATGACCGACGAGGAAGAACAAATGCAACAACTCAAAACCATAGGAGATTCTGCAAAAAAATACTCTACTGTACGCATAAAACCTAATGTCTTCATATCAATGAAGCACGGTTCAAACTCCATTTTAGAGTCTTCTAAGATTATTCAAAACAAACTCAAAGAACGATTCCTGCACAATCGCGCTCTGCTTGATGACATTTTAATCAGACTACTAAGCGAGACCTACATCAAACCAATTGAAGACCGTTTAGACTTCGCTCTCCTCAATGAATTAATAGACAAAGGTTTCGAGAACAATGGCATCAATGCCAAACACTATTTCTGTGTAATCAACAACGAGGGCAAGGTAGTTTACCGCAGTGCCAATTTCGACGATGAGGCAACAGACATGGAGAGTTACTCTCAACTACTCTTTCCAAACGACCCCGCACCTCAAGCCAATTATTTGAAGGTTTATCTTCCTACCACACAAAAATTCATCACGTCAAGCAGTCTTTTTCTACCCTCTGCTATCTTCACTGGCCTACTACTTTTCACCTTCATCTTCTCACTTATCATCATTTCTCAGCAGAAAAGATTGTCGGAGATGCGTACAGATTTTATGAACAATATGACACATGAACTAAAAACTCCAGTGTCAACTATCTCGCTCGCCGCTCAAATGCTCAACGACGATGGTGTAACAAAAAGTCAAGAGATGATTGGGCACCTCAGCAGAACAATAAAAGATGAGACAAAGAGACTCACTCAACAGATAGATAAAGTATTGCAAATGTCTATTTTTGAGAAGGAAAGCAGCGCTCTGAAGCTCCAAAAGATGGACATAAACGAGTTGATACTCACCATCGCTGGGACATTCGCTATCAAAGTAGAGAACACCGGAGGCGATATTCAGACTGAGTTAGATGCCGAGAATGCTATCGCCAACGTCGATGAAGTTCATTTCACCAACATCATCTATAATTTAATGGATAATGCCGTAAAATACTCCAACGGGCCACTCATTCTTCGCTTAAAAACGTGGAATGAGAAAAAAAAGTTGTTCATTTCGATAGAAGATAACGGAATAGGAATCAAGAAAAACAATTTAAAACGTATATTTGATAAATTTTACCGCGTACCCACCGGCAGCATTCACAATGTGAAGGGATTCGGATTAGGATTGGCGTATGTCAAAAAGGTCGTACAAGACCATAAAGGAACGATAAAGGTAGAAAGCGAGTTTAATAAAGGAACGAAATTCATCATTTCAATACCACAAAAGCAAGAAACAAACTAACAATAACGAATATGGACGAAAAAACAAGAATATTACTCTGTGAAGACGACCAAAACCTCGGTATGCTACTTCGCGAATACTTACAGGCAAAGAACTATCAGACAGACCTTATGCCCGATGGTGAAGCAGGATATAAAGCATTCATGAAAGAGAAATACGACATTTGCGTATTCGACGTAATGATGCCGAAGAAGGACGGATTCACACTTGCACAAGAAATCCGTCAAGTAAACACAGAAGTACCTATTCTCTTTCTGTCTGCCAAAACACTGAAAAACGACATCTTGGAAGGCTTCAGGATTGGCGCAGACGACTATATCACCAAGCCATTCAGCATGGAAGAGTTGCTACTACGCATTGAAGCAATTCTCCGCCGCGTGAAAGGGAAAAAAGTCAAAGAAGAGACTGTCTTCCAAATGGGCAAAATTCTCTTCGACAAACAAAAACAACAATTAGTCATCAACGGAGAAATCGTAAAGTTAACCACTAAAGAGTCTGAGTTGCTTTCTCTTCTCTGCGCCCATGCCAACGACGTGTTAGAGCGTAACCATGCCCTTCGCACCATTTGGGACGAAGACAACTATTTCAACGCCCGCAGTATGGATGTCTACATCACTAAACTCCGTAAACTACTCAAAGCCGACCCAGAAGTCGAGATTATGAACGTACATGGAAAGGGCTACAAGATTATCTATCCGAATTCAGAGAAGAATGAGGGGGAGGAATAAACAGAGAAACAAATTCTAACATAAAAATAGGCTGAGAAAACGAATCCCAGCCTATTCTATTTTAGAGGAATATTAATTCTGCAACAACGTATCAAAGAGTTCCCTCCATTTTGCGACTACTACGTCAGGAGATCACTCTTGAGACTCCAGAACTAACATTCATAGCAATCGGAACAACACCATACGATTGCGCCTCCGTCAAACACAGGCCCCAACTTTCACAACTTTTTTTACATAATATAACCTGATGATTTTCATACCTGCAAAATTACTGAAATACAATGATTTAGAAGCATTTCAGCACCCATTTTGAGCCATAACAAAACAGAAAATTTCAACTTTTTCAGCACCCATTTTGACCTATATGTCCGTTTTTTTATTTTTGCAAGGAACAAAAAAAGTCAGACCATCTTAACGACAGTCTAACCTCTTTAAAATTGGATTATGGACACAAACAGATTAATTTTTCTCGCAGACTTTCAACAAGCCCCAATAAATTGCTACAACAAGTTTTGCTCTGATTCCAAGATTAGCATTATGTTCTCGATAGAAGACGATAACACTATCACTCTAAATGCAAAAGACGACACTAAAAATGAAATCATTCAAATAAAAGGCATTTCCCTTTCCGATGTTCGATACCTCTACAATTGCTTCAAACGACTTCTTACAGAACGACGAGAAGACACTTACATTGACAACCAAAACGATCGGTTAAGAGTAAACACAGAAGTTAATAATAGATTATTCAATGTCACAATTAAAGATTTCAAATCCAACGAACTACACCATTTCACAGAGTTAAACTTAGCTGACTGCAATAATCTCACAACCTTAATGCGCATTTACACGATGATTTTGCCAGAGGTGTGAATTCTGCTAAATTACTTCATTTTATTATTCTCGCATTCCTCATTATTTGCTCTATATGAGGATTTTTAAAACCATAGATAAGTTCTAAGGTGTGCCTATCCAATGCATTAACCAACCGAGGATTCTTTTTTAGCAATTTTCTAATTTTCTTATCATTAGATTTCACTTTAACATCACCGCCATTAATATAATCAGCATACCTATTGAACCCTGTATCTCTAGGAACAGAAATAAACGCATCTTCACCTAAGATACTAGCCTTTGATGTTTTTATCTCACCGGAATCCGTTCCTAAGAAATTTGAAAACTCAGGATTCGTATTCGCTTTAGACGCATCCGAGTCTATAATATCCAAACGGAATATTCTTTTATCACGATGGCCTTCTTCAAAAAGCGAATCAACATTTGTAATATACTCTTCTGCTGTTGGAAGAATATATTTTCCACCATCATACTGACAATTATATCCAGTTCTTTCAAAAATTTTCAAAATAGGCATCTCAAAATATTAGTCAACAACTAGAAATTAACTGCATTTTTATAGCACGTCCTTTCAGAAAAAAAATATTTTTGAATATCACTGTCCGCTAAACTTTTTAGAGATAGATAAAAATTAGGGCTGGATTCCTCGCTTGAAATCCAGCCCTTTGGGTTATTTTTTGACGTGAAAAAACTAACCAGAAAATTTCGACTTTTTCAGCACCCATTTTGACCTATAAGTCTAGAAAGGACACAAAACCTCACAAGAAATCATAAATTCTCGTGAGGTTTTCTTCAACGCCTACATCTCTTCCCCACAATATTTCACCATCTCCGTAAACAGCGTAGCCAACTTGTCTTGCGCCAACAACGAATTTTGTTGCACCTCCTCATGGGTTACGTTGCTGAGGTTGGCATCACATCCAACATTTGAAATGACAGAGACTCCAAAGACAGACAAACCAGCGTGATTTGCCACGATGACCTCTGGAACAGTTGACATACCACATGAATCACCTCCAATGATACGAAAATAACGATATTCAGCGAGAGTCTCAAAGGTCGGTCCCTGTGTGCCGACATAAACACCTTTCTTGAGGTTAAGATTACACTTTCTGCCAATCTCCTCTGCCATCTTAATCAACTTCTTGTCATACGCATTACTCATATCTGGGAAACGCGTACCCAGCTCCTCAATGTTTGGTCCATGTAGTGGATGTTCAGGGAAAAGGTTGATATGATCTTTAATGATCATCACATCGCCTGGAATATAGTCGGGATTCAAGCCCCCAGCTGCATTGGAAACCATCACCACCTTCACGCCCAAAGCCTTCATCACACGAACAGGGAACGTGATGTCCTGCATAGAGTAGCCCTCGTAGTAGTGCAATCGTCCCTGCATAGCCATCACCTCTATTCCTTCCAATCGTCCGAAGAGCAGTTTGCCAGAGTGACCTTGAACAGTACTTGTCTTGAAATGAGGTATTTCTTGATATGGAATAGAATCAACAACATTAATCTTCTTAGCAAAATCACCTAACCCAGTGCCTAAGACGATGGCAATTTTTGGCTTTAAGACCGTCTTCGCCATCAAAAAATCACACGACTCTTTAATCGCCTTTAAAAGGTCAAAATTTGCATCCATAATATACGTTTTTATTGTTATTCTTTGTTATTCTTTTTCGTTAGATTGTCTCCCTGCTTCCAAAAGCTGAGAGAAATATTTATTTTTCCTTAAGAAACTATGAATCTTCCTATTAAACTCTTCCCCTTCACCCTTTAAAAATTTAATTCTTAATGGAATATAGAGAATGTATCCTTTTAAACTTTCTGGGAAAAGATTTGAGTTTTTAAGTCTTACAGCATCTTTCTCGGTAGTCAAAATGACTTTCTTCGGATTAGAAATAACATTAAATGTTTTTTCAATTTCCATCATATCCGATTTTTTGAATGTATGATGATCTGCGTAATTGAGAGAGACAACTTCATCCACCAATGTATGGACATAGTCTTCAAAAGGCTTCGGAAACGCAATACCCGTAAGCGTAAGAACCGATGTGTCAGATGTTAAATTACAAAATTCACTTTGGAAAACAGGCTTAGGATCATCGTATGCAAGCGTTGAAAAATAGAGTGCTTGATAAGGATAGAGTTTCAAATTTTTACGAATGATGCGGAACTCTATAGACTGAAGGTTCATCGGACATTTGGTCAGAACCACAATGTCTGCCCGTACAGTCGACGAAACTGGCTCACGCAAGCTTCCGACAGGCAGCAAATGATCCTCCGTAATCATACGATTGTAGTCAATTAGCAATATGTTGATGTCGCGCGACACATAGCGATGCTGATAAGCATCATCAAGGATAATAATGTCAGGACGATTAAAAGCCTCGCTTTGCATCCTTGAGATCCCTCTTGTCCGTTTTGCATCAACGGCCACCATAATGTCAGGGAACTTAGCTTTCACTTGGTAAGGCTCATCTCCGATAGTTGAAGGAGTAGATTTCTCATCTGCCAACTGGAATCCCTTCGTCTTACGCTTATAGCCACGCGAGAGAAATCCGACATGAAAATCATTCTTCAGAAGCTCTATGATGTATTCTGAGAACGGTGTTTTACCAGTACCTCCAACAGTTATGTTGCCGATTGATATAACAGGGACATCAAACTTTCTTGAAGGTAATATTTCCCAATCAAAAAGGGCATTACGAAGAATAACGACCAACCCGTAGATGGCGGAGAAAGGGGCAAGGAGAATCCTCAGAAGAAACGGTTTTTCATTTCTCATAATTGGGAACGCAATGAGATTTGACATTCAAGATACACACGCACGCAACTATAGTAGCGTCAAGGACTTATAAATTTAAGCATATATTTAACGAACACAAAAGAAAATGTGAAAAAAGGTGAAAAGAATGCAAGAAAACGTAAAATTTGATGTTGTACAACACAACAAATAGATAAAAAAGCACGAATGTTTGTAAAGTCAAAAAAAAAGAGTATCTTTGCAACGTAAGGTTGAAATCGGGTTGGATGGGGGCTTTCGAGAGTCTCCATTTTTCGTGTTTTAAAGCCTAATAGAAAACAAGTCAAACAAAGCTGATTCTATGATAGAAGAGAAGAAAATCTATGAGATAGCAGAGGAGTGTATTGCTGGGACGCATTATTTCTTAGTGGGAGTTGAAGTGAGCACGGACAACGTGATATCCGTAGAAATAGACTCCGAAGAGAGCGTATCGTTAGATTATTGCATAGAACTGTCAAAGAAGATTGAGTCAAAATTAGACCGCGACCAAGAAGATTTTGAATTAAATGTAGGATCTGCTGGGCTTACTTCGCCATTCAAGGTGCTTCGTCAGTACAAGAAGTACGAAGGGCAGGAAGTAGAAGTCCAAGTGAAGAACGGCCCGAAATATGTGGGTGTGTTAGTGAACGTGTCGGACAAAGATTTCGGCATTGAGATAACAAAGAAAGAGAAGAGAGAAGGAGAGAAGAAAAAAGTTGACGTTACAGAGGTGGTAACAATTCCATACGACCAGGTAGCGGAGGCAAAATATTCATTGAAATTTAAATAATACTAAAATATGGCAAGGCAAGAAGCAGTTAGTTTGAGTGATACCTTTGCAGAGTTCAAAGACCTCAAGAATATAGACAGAAGCACTATGGTGAGTGTCCTTGAGGACTCTTTCCGTAGTGTTATTGCCAAGATGTTTGGCACAGATGAGAACTATGACATCATCATCAACCCAGACAAAGGGGATTTTGAGATTTACCGCAACCGTACAGTCGTAGAAGACAATGATTTGGAAGACGAGAACACAGAGATATCGTTAACTGAGGCGCGCAAGATTGCAGACGATTTTGAGATTGGCGAAGAAGTAACTGACAAAGTCGATTTTGCAGCGTTTGGACGTCGTGCAGTATTGAATCTTCGTCAGACATTAGCATCCAAGATTTTAGACTTACAAAAAGACACGCTTTACAACAAATACAAGGAAAAAGTTGGAACTATTGTAGTCGGAGAGGTTTACCAAGTATGGAAAAAAGAGATTTTGCTGTTAGACGAGGAGAATAACGAAATGTTGCTTCCGAAGCAAGAGCAGATTCCGTCAGATTTCTACCGCAAAGGAGACACAGTGAGAGCCGTAGTAGCCAAGGTAGACAACCGCAACAACAATCCGAAGATCATCCTTTCAAGGACATCACCACTATTCTTGCAGAGGTTGTTTGAGTTAGAGGTGCCAGAAATCAACGACGGATTGATTACGATTCGCCGAATTGCGCGTATTCCAGGAGAGCGTGCCAAAGTGGCAGTGGAATCATACGATGAAAGAATTGATCCAGTAGGAGCATGTGTCGGAATGAAAGGCTCTCGCATCCACGGCATCGTGAGAGAGCTAAGAAATGAAAATATTGATGTAATCAACTATACAAGCAACCCTTCTTTGTTCATTTCAAGAGCGTTGAGTCCAGCGCGGATTTCTTCTATCCATGTGATTGAGGAGTATAAAAGAGCAGAAGTGTTCTTGCAACCAGAGGAAGTTTCGTTGGCTATAGGAAAGAGTGGAATGAACATACGTTTAGCGGGTATGTTGACCGACTACCAAATAGAGGTGTTCCGCGACATAGACGAATCTATCGAGTCTGGAGATATCTTCTTAAATGAGTTCCTCGACGAAATCGAGCCATGGGTAATCGATACGTTGAAAGGAATTGGATGCGACACTGCGAAGCAGGTTTTGAACATTCCTCGCGAAGAGTTGATCAGAAGAACTGATTTGGAAGAAGAGACAATCGACGATGTATTGCGTATTCTAAGTGCAGAATTTGAAGGATCCGACAACGAAGAGGAGACATCAGAGCCAGCACAAGAGGATGAGAATCCTATTCAGGCAGAGAGTGAGGAAGAACAGAACTAAACAACTTTAAAGGTAATATGTCCATTAGATTAAGTAAAATAGCAAAAGAACTAAACGTAGGCGCAGATAAGGTTGTGGATTTTTTGGCCCAAAAGGGACATCAAATTCCAGCAGACAACCTCAATGTCACATTAACAGACGAACAGGAAAAGTTGTGTTTTGATGGGTTAGGAGATAATTCAAAGATAAAGATTGACTCACAAAAGATTACCAAACAACGCCAAGAAAACAGAAGTCCGAAAGAAAGCGTTTCTATTGAAGGATTCGACGACAAGAATAACGAAGTGAAAACTTCAAATGTTGAAGTTCGTGGTCCTCATATCGTAGGAAAGATAGATTTGAGCAATGTTGGCAAGAAATCCGTTAATCAGGAGCCTAAAAGAGAAGAGAAGCCAACGTCGGAGTCCAAATCTGATACTGTTGAGGAGAAGCCAATAGAGAATACTCAAAGTGAGGAAAAAGCAGAACCTAAGCAGGAAATCAAGGAGAAGGAGACTGTTGTAGAAGACAAGGAGAAGGAGACTGTTTCCGTGGAGGAAAAGGAAGAAACGACAACAACTCCTACAACAGAAACGAAGGAGACGAAAGAAGAGATTTTTTCTCTCTCGCATGCCCCAAAGACATCTATCAACGTCGTTGGAAAGATTGACTTGTCCACTATCAACCAACAGACTCGTCCAAAGAAGAAGACCAAAGAGGAAAAGAAAAAAGAACGCGAGCAACAGCGTAGTCCGAAATCTGGAGGGAATGGTCAAAATCAGAATAACAACGGAGGAGACACAAGCAATGCCAACGGCGAACGTCAAGGGAAACGTAAGAGAATACAAAAGGAGCGTGTAGACATCAACGACTTTAACAAGTCTGAAAATGGCAATAACGGTCAGCAACGCAACAACCACAACGGCGGAAACAACAATGGAGGAAAAGACCGCCGTAATGGCAATAACAACGGCAACTTCAAAAATGGCAACTTCAAGAACAATAACAGACAACCTATTGTCAAACAAGAAGTTAACGATGAAGAGGTTCAGAAACAAATCAAAGAGACGCTGGCTCGCCTGACTAGCAAAGGACAAAAGACAAAAGGTTCAAAGCACCGTCGCGACAAGCGTGAGTTGCAAGCCAACCGTTTGCACGAGCAGGAAGAGCAAGAAAAACTTGACTCTAAAATTCTGAAAATCACAGAGTTCGTCACTGTCAGTGAATTAGCAACGATGATGAATGTATCTGTAACAGAGGTCATCAGCACATGTATGAGTTTCGGACTTATGGTGTCTATCAACCAACGTTTGGATGCAGAATCTATCAACATCGTGGCTGAAGAGTTTGGCTACCAAACCGAATATGTCAGTGCAGAGGTTACTGCAGCCATTCAAGAGGAAGAAGACAAGGAGGAAGACCTGACAAGACGTCCTCCAATTGTAACCGTAATGGGACACGTTGACCATGGTAAAACTTCATTGTTGGACTATATCCGTCAGACTAACGTGATTGCAGGTGAAGCGGGAGGTATTACCCAGCACATTGGAGCCTACAATGTAACATTGAAAAACGGACAGCAGATTACCTTCCTTGACACTCCAGGACACGAGGCCTTCACCGCAATGCGCGCCAGAGGTGCTAAGGTTACGGATATTGCCATTATCATTGTCGCAGCCGATGATGATGTCATGCCACAAACTATTGAAGCTATCAACCATGCTTCAATCGCAGGTGTACCTATCATCTTTGCAATCAACAAGATAGATAAACCAACGGCTAATCCTGACAAAATCAAGGAGAAGCTCGCATCCATGAACTACTTAGTTGAGGAATGGGGTGGTAAATATCAATCGCAAGACATTGCAGCAAAAAAAGGTATCGGAGTTCCTGAACTGATGGAAAAGGTACTTTTAGAGGCCGAAATGTTGGACTTGAAGGCTAATCCAAACCGAAGAGCAGTAGGTTCAATTATTGAATCCCAATTGGATAAAGGACGTGGCTATATTTCCACCGTATTGGTCAGCAACGGAACTCTCAGAGTAGGAGACGTTGTTGTTGCAGGTATCAACTATGGACGTATCAAAGCAATGTTCAACGAGCGTAACCAACGAGTGAAAGAGGCAAAGCCATCAGAACCAGTTGTTATCCTCGGACTGAACGGTGCTCCGCAGGCAGGAGATAACTTCAATGTATTAGAAACAGAGCAGGAAGCTCGTGAAATTGCAACAAAGCGTGAGCAGTTGCAACGAGAACAAGGATTGCGAACAACGAAGCACCTCACATTGGAGGAAATCGCACGTCGTCGTGCCTTAGGAAACTTCCAAGAGATGAACATCATCGTGAAAGCGGATGTAGATGGCTCTGCAGAAGCATTGAAAGACTCTTTGGAGAAATTATCAACCGAAGAGTTCGCTGTCAACGTCATCCACAAGGCCGTCGGTCAGATTTCAGAATCAGATGTTATGTTGGCATCTACAGCAGATGCAATCATCGTCGGATTCCAAGTTCGTCCGTCAGTTGCCGCTCGAAGAGTAGCAGAGAAAGAAGGAGTGGACATTCGCTTATATTCCATCATCTACGACGCAATCGAACAAATGAAAGATGCAATGGTCGGTATGCTTTCACCAGAAGTCAAAGAGGAGGTTACGGGAACAGCAGAAGTTCAGGAGACCTTCAAAATCAGCAAGGTGGGTACAATCGCAGGCTGTATCGTTCGCGATGGTAAAATCAAAAGAGGCAACAAAGTGCGTATCATCCGCGATGGTATTGTGGTGTTCACAGGCGAGTTAGCATCTTTGAAGCGATTCAAAGACGATGTCAAAGAAGTAGGAAACGGCTTCGAATGTGGTTTAAACATTGCAGGCTACAACGACCTGCTTGTTGGCGACATCATTGAAAGCTTTGAAGAGATAGAAGTAAAGCGTACTTTATAACATCTATATGAATGGCAGCGATTGACATTGTATTAGTGGCCATAATGATTTATGCTATCGTACGAGGAGCAACAAAAGGCTTCATCGTATCGGTAGCATCTATGTTCGGTGTCTTCATAAGTCTTTTCGTAGCAAGGAATTATGGAGAGAATGTGATGCATTTCATACTATCAAAAGTAGAATGGACGGCAGAGACAAACTATATAGTCTCGTTTGTTGTCGTTTTCATACTAATGATGATAATAGTGAGATTCGGAGCTATTGCAGTATCTAAACTGGCGAAAATAGCAATGTTAGGTTGGCTTGATAAACTATTGGGAGCAGTTTTCACTTGGGTGAAATGCTTAGTCATCATGAGTGCATGCCTCTATGTATTTGACAGACTGAACAATCATCTCCACTTTACATCGCAAGAATACCTACAGTCGTCAGCGCTGTATCAGCCAGTCAAGTCGATAGCAGAGTATTTAGTGGCGCAAGATTTTTCAGGCACAAAACAGCCAGAGTAGAGCCGTTAGTAACGCTTACTACACTATATAGGGATATTTTGTCATAATCAGCGGAAACTTCGATTTTTCAATAGTTTCCGCTGATTTTGAATACATGTCCGCAGACATATTCTTTCTTTATCATAAAAAGTAGCACCTTTTCAGAAATTATTCACAAAAAAAACACTATCTATGGTAGGAGAACCCTTTTTGAAATCAGTTGCAGTCGACTTAGTCCAGAAAGTCCAAAACAAAGGTTTATCTTTATCAGACTTTGTCGTTGTCTTTCCAAACAATAGAGCTAAACTTTTCTTTAACAAGTACCTTATAGAAGCATATGGGAAACCCACATGGTCTCCATCATACGAAACGATTTCTACCCTATTTCAATCGTTAAGTGCATACCACATTGCAGATCCAATCAAGCTAGTTTGTGAGCTTTACGATGTCTACATTGAAGTTCTACGAGAGCATCCCGATCCTGATTTTCACGAAGAAGAAGAGACACTTGACAATTTCTACAACTGGGGATTAGTATTGCTTAGCGATTTCAACGATATTGATAGCAATATGGTAGATGCAGAAATGCTATTTCAAAACCTCAAAGACACCATTCCTTTTGAAGGTAGATATGATCATCTAACAGAAGAGCAGAAAGACGTTTTAAGACGTTTTTTCAGCGTTTTTCAGAAAGGGGAAGAAACTGAACTAAAAAAGCGATTTCTACGTTTATGGTCAGTTTTAGGTGAGATTTACAAACGCTTCAAAAAGAGACTGAAAGAGAATAAAGAAATGAGCGAAGGCATGCTGAAAAGAGATGTGATTGAATCATTAGACAAAGGCGAAACTTCGTTGTCAGACAAGCAATATGTCATTGTTGGATTCAATGTGTTGCTTGAGGGCGAACGTCGTCTATTCAAAAAAATGTCAGATGCGGGAAAGGCGATTTTCTATTGGGATTGTGACGAATTCTATATGAACAACGACCTACAAGAAGCTGGGTTGTTCATGCGCAAGAACATTGACTATTTCAAGAATGAGCTACCTATCAATAACTTGCTACAGGAGAAGAAAAAGGTTACAATAATTGAGTCTCCTACCGAAAATGCGCAAGCAAGATATGTGGGCGATTTCTTGAAAAGTAGACCTAAAGGAGCAAAAAATGAAGACACAGTTGTCGTTTTGTGCAACGAATCAATGCTTTTACCTGTACTCCACTCAATTCCTTCATCAACAGAAGGAGGAGCGGACTACGTCAATGTTACAATGGGATTGAATCTTCTGCAAACCCCTATTTTCGGTCTACTTCAAATTCTTTTAAAATATCAAGAGAAATTAGAATTAGTGGCGAAAGCTAACAAAAACGGAGAAACTCCCCATTCCATTCTAAGCACTACAATTCTTCCGTTACTACGCAATGAATATTTACGGAAGACATACCCTTCGTTAATCTGTGAAGATGATAAAGTTAGGAAAGAGAACTGGCGTTTCTTCAAATATTCTGATCTATCCACGAACAAAGAATTTGGAGAACTTTTTCAAAAATGCGATGATGCAACAAGTTTGATTGTATGGTTGCAAGCAATATTAGGGAAAATTGCTCGTGATTTCGGAGAAGAAGAGAAGCAAGAAGCGTCAGACGACGGTAGCTCATTATACAACGCCTTGTACAAAGAAACACTATACAGAATTTACTCAGGGTTAACAAGAATTTCATCACTAATTAAAGACGGTTATCTTAAGAATGTTCAACTAACTATGATGACCCAGTTAGTAAACAAAACAATAAGCTCGCTATCCGTGCCATTCACAGGCGACCAAGCAGATGGATTACAAGTCATGGGATTCTTAGAGACAAGAAACTTAGACTTCTCTAATGTCATCCTATTGTCAGCAAATGAAGGTGTCTTACCGAAGTCTGGCAACGACAACTCGTTCATTCCCTATTCATTGCGTGTGGGCTACGGAATGACAACAACAGAACATAAAAACGCACTCTACGCCTATTATTTCTACCGTCTTTTGCAACGAGCAGAGAATGTAACTGTAATGTACAACGGATCAACGGATGGAGGATCCAAAGGACAAATAAGTCGCTTCTTGTTGCAGTTGTTAGTAGAAACAAAATACGATTTCTCTCGCATACTAATTAACTCTGAGGCACCAACAAAAGAAAACTATACTTTACAAGTAGAAAAAACTGATGAAATGGTGAAGAAAATCAAAGATATGTATGAAGTCGGAAGTGTCTCCCAAAAAGAAAAGTCAAAACCTCTATACGATGAAAATGGAAAACGGATAAGACGAACAGTTTTATCTCCATCGGCAATGAACACCTACTTGAATTGTTCCTTAAAATTCTATTTAAACTATATTGTAGGCATCAAAAAAGAGGAAGAAATTAGCGACACCGTTGAGGCTAACGAATACGGGACAATATTTCACTCAACGATGCAATCTTTTTACGACATTAGAAAGGATAAAGTACTGAACGATAGTGATTTCCAAAACAAAAAAGAATTAGATGTAGAGATAGAAGACAGCGTGAGATTAGCATTCAAGAGAGATTATTTCAAGATGAAAAATCTTAAGGAGGAGATGCCAACAATGTCTGGTCCACAACTTCTTCAGTATGACAGAGCCAGACAGATGGCAAAGAAGATGGTTGAGTTAGATAAGGAATATGCGCCTTTTAAGGTGATTGCTAACGAGCTGGAGGTAACGAAAGAGGTCAACGTAGACGGTATTAAATTCTTGATTGGAGGTTCAATCGACCGTGTAGATTTGAAAGATGGCATCATCCGTATTTTTGATTATAAAACGGGAGGGAATAAGACAAAAATGGTCAACGAAATCCAAGATCTCTTCGTTCCAGACTGTGAAATAAAGCAAGGTCAGAACAAAGAACGCTATGGGTACGCAATGCAGGTTTTGGTTTATTCATACATCTACCATAGCAAATGTGAATCTGAATATAAAATTCAACCCTCTTTGGCGTACATCAATTCTGCACAATCTTCGAATGATTTCAAAATACAAACGTACCAGGAAGAGTTGGATAAGGATGGAAAACTAAAAAAAACAAAAATAGACCTAATTTTAGAAAATCCACAGAAATACAATGATATAGAAGAGGGCATAAAAAGCGTGATTCGCGACATGTTGGACACGAACAAGCCTTTCCAAGCGAACAAAAAAGATGAGATTTGTAAGTATTGCGACTTCAAGTCGTATTGTGGTGTGAAGGAGGAGAAAAAATAATGCTACTCCTCCAACCACTCCCCAATCGTCCCTATCTCTGAAGAGAAACTACAACCTATCTTGAACAGTTTACGACTGTCAGAAGCGTACTCCCTCGCATAGCCTTTGTCGTTGATTTGTTGCAAAGCCTCTTCTGCCGTGCCATCCAATTTAAATTCAAAAATATAGATGAATTTGTCCGTCTCGATGACACAGTCTACACGGCCTTGCGACTGCTGTTTCTCAACATAGACAAGATAGGTTGAAATCAAACGAAGGATGAGATAGAAAGTATATTGAAAGAAGCGTTCAGTTTCCTTCTTAAGGCGCATGCTGTACGGTATTGAAGACAAGAAGCTTGTCAGCAATGTTTTAAACTGCGTTGGAGCTCCGTTTTTCAAGCACCTAATCATTTCCGCTATAGGCGTCTTCATCGGAGTGTTGACCGAAAAATAGTCGTTCATCAATAATGGGATGAAGCCTCCTCTCACCTCGTTGTTAGGGATGTCAAGCTGATACATATTCATCTCAGCATCATAGTCCTTAATCGTCAGATATCCACTTTGATAGAGCATTGGCAAAGGTGCATCTCTGTCCATCTTGAAGTCCATGAACTCCGCCGTGTCATAGTATTTCC
>CAVFXQ010000037.1:0-25103 GCA_963626555.1 Clostridiales bacterium | reverse complement strand
CCGTATGATTGGTTGCAGCTTCTCTTCGGAGACGGGGACGATTGGGGAGTGGAAGGTGGAGTGAACTCAGTGAGAGGCAAAGTCGTCTTAGTTCATCGGACCACGCCAATTTTCTGGAGTTAATAGACTATCCTTATCCCCTATCTACCTTGATACCACGACGGTGTTTCCAGAGTTGGAAAGAATTAACTAAGTTCTGCCATAAAACGTAGGTTGCAGGAGCAACGGCAATGATTGGATTAAAGAATGTCTGAGCCATCCAAATAGCCAAAATCGTATTTTTCTGCCCCAAAGCCTGACCCGAGGAAACACGATTATGGAATTTACCTCCCCACCAACGACCAAAAGTAAATTGAGCCAAACACATCAGCAAAGCCATCAAAGCCACGTTGAGAGATGCCAACAGATGAGAGTTGTCCATCTTCAAAAGATCCGTTGTCGTTCGAGCCATCAAAAGCACCAATGCAATCGTCCAGAGCCAGAAAGATATACCCTGACGCTGCTTGAAGAAAGTGTAGACTGAAGGAACTAAAAAGCGTAGAATCATAGCAACTACGAACGGTCCAAATATCAGTGGGAAAGCCTTTCCGCAGATGGTTGAAAAAGCGTCTATAAACGTCATATTGGCAGCCCCTGCGCCATGCGCACCAATCAGCGAGAAGTAGACAGGAGCGAAGAACGCCACCAAAAGGTTGCTCGACACACTATAGGTAATCAAGCCAGCGACACTGCCTCCTAAAAGTCCTGTGATGACTGGAGCAGAAGTAGCAGTTGGAGCAATCAAGCAGATCAATGCTGCTTCTGCCATATTCTCATCAATAAAGCGGAAAAGAAGATAGAAAACCATACAAAATGTAAACTGGAACAACAGCATATAAAGATGCCATTTCTTCAAGCGAAAAGATTTGAAATCTACCTTGCAATAGACAATGAAGAGCATTACGAAGAGCATATATTTCGTAATGAAGGTAATGTCTTGCAGCGGTTCTTCCATAAAATACTTAGTGATATAAGAGACATCCGTAAAGAACGAGTGAAATACGATACCGATCATCATTGAGATGAACAATGCGTACGTTTTTAAAAAATTGACCATTTCTTTGTTCTACTATAAAATAACAATGCAAAGTTAGGAATTTTAAAGGTAAAACGTCTTCATCAATTCCGAGTTCTTTGATATTTAAATATCTTTGCGTAATAACCCATCAGGACATTACTTTATGGCTATAGATAACCCCATAGAAAGAGTAGAGCCACTCCACCTTTTAAGCCTCTTTTCTGGCTGTGGCGGTATGGACCTCGGCTTTGAAGGTCAGTTTATCGCCCATCGTAAATCGTTTGCAGATGATAGTCCGTTAGTAGACCATCAAGTGAACGATGAGTGGGTGATGCTAAGGCGCAACCGTTTTGAGACCGTTTTTGCCAATGATATTTTGGGTGAGGCAGAGGTGGCTTGGACTAACTACATGCGTCGATTCGGGTATGAAGAGAGTCGTTTTCACAAAACAAGCATTGTGGAACTCGTAAAACTACACAACAGTGGTGTTGAGGTTTTCCCAAAAAATGTTGATATTGTGGTAGGAGGATTTCCCTGCCAGGATTTTAGTGTGGCAGGAAAACGAAAAGGCTTCAATTCGGACAAAAATGATTACGGTAAGAAACGTGAAAGCGATGAGCCATCAGAAGAAACACGCGGCAAACTTTACTTTTGGATGAAACAGGTTATCGACATAGTGAAACCCAAAGTCTTTGTAGCTGAGAATGTCAAAGGATTGGTCAATCTTGGAGATGTGAAAGATATTATACAGAAAGACTTTGCCAGTGCCGATGGGAACGGCTATATCGTGTTGCCGCCACAGGTATTGCACGCAGGAGATTTCGGTGTTCCCGAAAGCAGAGAACGTGTGATCTTCATCGGTATCAAGAAGGATGCGTTGACCGATGAAGCACTGAATGCACTACAAAGTGAGGTTCTTCCTGAAGAATACAATCCCTACCCAAAGCCTTCGCATAGCGCAACAAATAAAGACTCTAATCTTCTACCCATCGTTACGACGAAAGATGTTTTGTCAGGATTAGAAGAGCCGAATGAGACAACAGACGAATCGCAACGAAGCTTTTCTAAAGCAAAATTTATGGAGAAAGGACAAGGTCAGACGGAGATAAAATTAGATGGATTAGGTCCGACGATACGTTCAGAACACCACGGCAACATAGAATTTCGTCGTCTCTCGGCCGAACATGGGGGCAGACACACAGAAGAATTAAGTTTAGGTCTGCCAGAACGCCGACTGACCCCTCGCGAGTGCGCTCTTATTCAGACCTTTCCCCCCGACTATGAATTTGTTATGAAGGGCGAAAATGGCAAAGGCTATCGCCTCAGTGCCTCTGGAGCCTACAAGGTGATTGGAAATGCTGTGCCTCCTGTGTTGGCATTTCATATTGCGAACCGAATAGAGGAGATATGGATAAAATATTTTGGATGAACCCTCACAAAAAACGCCATGACACCAAGTATCATAGCGTTTACCTGTCAAAGGACAAAACATCCTTATGCAATTCTGCTTATTTCTTAATCAAAGAAAGAACGAACAATAGGATTACAGCGCCTAAGGCTGAAGTGATGATTTGACCTACATACGGAACAGGAATAGCTTTGCTTAAAGTATCGCCTAACAACCAACCACCAATCACTCCACCGACAATACCTATCAAGAGGTTTATCAACAATCCATGACTTGCTCCTGTAAAGAGTTTGCTACCCAAAAATCCGGCAACCGCTCCGATAATCAAATAGATGATTATACTCATAATCTTGTTTAATTTAAATTAGTATTTTGCTTTTCATTATCATTTTTCCAACCTCATCCACGGACCTGTCCATTCCCCTCAATAATCCACTTGTAGGTCGTGAGTTCTTCTAAGCCCATCGGTCCCCTTGCGTGCATTTTCTGCGTTGAGATACCAATTTCTGCGCCCAAACCAAACTGCGCTCCGTCCGTCCACGCCGTCGACGTGTTAGAGTATACACATGCCGCATCCACCATCTGATAGAACAACGCAATGTTTTTCTCATCATTGCTGATGATTGCTTCGCTATGCTTCGAACTATACTTGGTGATATGCGCCAACGCCTCATCAATATTCGCCACCGTTCGGATAGACATCTTCAACGACAAAAATTCAAGTCCGAAATGCTCAGCCGTAGCATGCTGCAACAATTCAGCAGGATATTTACCCACCAACGCCTTATACGACCTCTCATCGGCATAAATAACAACATTTTTGGTTTGCAATGGCTCACAAATCTGCGCCAATTTAGGCAACTGCTTCTCGTGAATCAACACTGTATCTAACGTGTTGCATACACTTGGTCTGCGCGTCTTTCCATTAAAAATCGCATCCGATGCAATTTTCAAATCTGCATTCTCATCTACGAAAGTATGGCAGACGCCCGCTCCAGTCTCAATGACAGGCACCTTGGCATGCTCACGCACAAAATTAATCAATCCGGCACTTCCCCTCGGAATGATCAAGTCAACATATCCAACGGCATCCAATAACTCTCCCGTAGCCTCTCGACCCGCAGGAAGCAAGGCAACCACGTTCTCGTCAACTCCATGTTTCCTTAACACAGAATGTATCACATTAACAATAGCCACGTTCGAAGCGTATGCATCTGTTCCTCCCTTTAAAACACAGGCATTGCCTGACTTCAAACAGATAGAGAAAACATCAAAACTTACGTTCGGACGTGCCTCATATATCACTCCTATGACTCCAAACGGAACGCTCACACGTTTGATTTTCAATCCATTAGGACGCACTGTCTCTCTCAATGTCTTTCCTAACGGCGATGGCAAACTCGCTACATTACGAATATCGGATGCGATACCCACAATCCGCTCTTTTGTCAATTGCAACCGATCGTACATAGAATTAGCAGGATCCATCTTGTTCAGATCTTTTTGATTCTCCTCCAAAATGTACTCCGCCTGATTTTCTGCCTCTGATGCAACATCTAACAACACTGCATTTATCTGCGCGTCTGTCAGACGATTCAATGTCTTTGATGCAGCACAAACTTGCTCTAAAATTCCGCTTATAGCCATATAGTTTAAGTTACAAATACAACAAATTAGAATAGGTAAAGGTAATCGTAATGAACGATCGGACGTTTCCCTTTTTGTCCGATGTTCTTCGCAGCCAACATACTTGAATACTGCGCCTGACCGACTCCCAACTGGTTTCCATCCTCATCCATCACCTTCACAATATCTCCTTTCTCGAAATTGCCGACAATTCGTACAACGCCGACTGGCAAGATAGAAGCGGCTTTCTCCTCCTCAAACACCTTCTTCAAACAACCATTGATGACAACCTCACCTTTGGCAAATCCATCACTATGGACAATCCATTTCTTCACGCTCGTTGTAGGCTTGTCTGATGGCAGAAAACGTGTGCAAACCACATCCTCGCCATGGAGCAGACGAACAAGTATATCATCTTTCTTTCCATTGGCGATAATCACCTCAATGCCTTCATCAGCTACCTTGCTCGCTATATTCGTCTTCGTCTGCATTCCGCCACGACCGAACGACGACTTTGAAATCTGAATATACGAAGATAGGTCTCTCTTACCAGGGAAAACCTCTCGAATGACCTCAACGCCAGGCTCGCCAGGTTTTCCGTTGAAGATTCCGTCGATATTGCTCAGAATAATCAGTCTTTCCGCCCCCATCATCGTTGCAATCATTCCAGACAACTCGTCATTATCCGTGAACATCAGTTCCGTTACTGAAATGGTGTCATTCTCGTTAATGATAGGGACAACTCCATGCTCAAGCATAACTGAAAGACAGTTTCGCTGATTGAGATAGTGCATTCTCGTACCAAGACTCTCTTTCGTAGTAAGCACCTGACCGCAAAGCAGACCTTTCTTTTCAAAAAACTCACGATAGAGGCTGATGAGTTTAGCTTGTCCGATGGAAGAGAAGAGTTGGCGAGCGGAGACGACATCCAACTTATTATCTTTTATCAAAGATCGTCCCGCAGCAATAGAACCAGAGGAAATCATAATGATTTCATACCCCTCACTATGAAGCTGAGCCACCTGAGCGACCAACTGTTGGATGCGTTCCAAGTCAACACCTCCACCAGCAGCCGCCAACACGTTGCTGCCTATCTTCACTGCAACTCTTTTTTTCATTCCTTAAAGATAAAATTTTCCAAATAAAACTAAAACCTCTTTTTATTTTTTATCACCACGAAGTTCCGTCCTTTTAATTTTACCACTGATCGTTTTTGGCAATTCATCAACGAACTCTACAACACGAGGATATTTGTATGGAGCAGTAGTGCGTTTCACATGGTTTTGAATTTCCTTAACCAAATCGTCGCCTGCCTTGTCCTTATACTCTTTAGCCAAAACAATCGTTGCCTTGATTACTTGTCCTCGTACCTCGTCTGGCACACCTGTGATAGCACACTCAACAACAGCTGGGTGTTTCATCAATGCACTTTCTACCTCGAAAGGACCGATACGATAGCCAGAACTCTTTATCACATCATCTGTACGACCAACGAACCAGTAATAGCCGTCTTCGTCTCTCCAAGCGACATCTCCAGTGTGGTAGATATTGTCTTTGAAAATCTCCTCAGTCAACTTAGGATTGCGATAATATTCCTTGAACAAGCCAACAGGTCTCCACTTATCCAAACGGATAACTATCTCGCCTTGCGTTCCTGTAGGAACACTTTTCCCCTCAGAGTCGACTAAATCAATGTCGTATGCAGGGTTTGGCAAACCAGTAGATCCTGGCTTTGGATTTACCCAAGGGAAGGTGGCCAGAAGAACTGATGTCTCAGTCTGCCCGAATCCCTCCATCAACTTCAAGCCTGTCTCTTCGTAAAATTTCTCAAACACAGAAGGGTTCAATGGTTCACCTGCAATCGTACAATGCTTCAATGACGAAAGGTCATATTTCTTCAAATCCTCACGAATCATGAAACGAAAGACTGTCGGAGGCGCACAGAAAGAGGTGATATGGTACTTTTGGATAACCGACAACATGTCGGCAGCACTAAATTTCACATGGTCGTAGACAAAAATCGTGGCTCCAGCAATCCACTGACCATAAATCTTTCCCCAGGCACATTTTGCCCAACCTGTATCCGCAACAGTCAAGTGAAGGCTATCCTCATCAAGGTTGTGCCAGTATTTACCTGTTGCAATATGACCAAGAGGATAAGAATACGAATGAGCCACCATCTTAGGTTCACCCGTTGTTCCCGACGTAAAGTACATCAACATAATGTCGTCAATCTCATTGCGCTTAGGAGCGACAAAAGGAGCAGCATTCTCGCATCCTTTATGGAAATCAATCCAATCTTCTGGAATGATAGCCCCTACAGAGATACAATATTTAAGTGTCGGAGACTCCGCACGAGAGTCGTTGATATGATCCAAGATTATCTGTTCCCCATCCGCAACGATAGCCTTAATGCTTGCGGCGTTCGTTCTGTAGACGATGTCATCCTTCGTAAGAAGGTGGGTCGCAGGAATAGCAACAGCTCCAATCTTGTGGAGAGCAAGTGTGGAAATCCAAAACTCATAGCGTCTTTTGAGAATCAGCATCACCATATCGCCTTTCTCAATGCCAAGAGACAAGAAAAAAGAAGCAGCCTTATCCGTTTCCCTTTTGATGTCAGCAAAAGTGAAATCAATGCGATCTCCCTTGTCATTCGTCCAAAGAAGGGCTACTTTGTTCGGTTTTTGAACCGCCCACTCGTCCATCACGTCGTATGCGAAATTGAAATGATCTGGAACGATTACTTTATAGTTCTGTTTAAAATCCTCGTACGAATCGAACTGAGTTTTCTTAAGAAATTTCTCTAACATTATATTCTCGTTTACTACGTTAGTATATCAGGAAATATCACTTTTTCTACAACGATAAAAATCTATAAATATTTAGCACGGATTGGCTTTAATTCCTTGTATAACCGCATTCGTGAAACCGTTCTTCTCCATTTCATTAAGCCCTTTGATAGTCCAACCACCGGGAGTCGTCACCTTGTCTATCTCGGCTTCCGCATTCGACTTGTTCTTAAGAATCAACTCTGCAGCTCCAATCATAGTTTGGGCGATCACCTCTTGAGCAATGTCTGGACGAACACCCAATTCAACGGCACCCTCGGTAGCCGCACGTAAATAACGTAATGCATAAGCGATACCACAAGATGAGACATTTGTAAACGCCCCCATCTGCTTTTCTGGAACGATAATGGCACGACCCAATTTGTTGAAGAGAGAGAGAACGAAATCCTCCTGTTCCTTGCTTGCTCCTAACGAACAAACAAAGTTCATACCTGCGAGCAATGCCACAGCCGTATTGGGCAAAACACGGAAGAGAGGGTGGTTCTCACCAACAAGTTCAGCAATATGCTTCAACTCCACGCCTGCCGCGATTGAAATGATAGTCTGACCTTGAGCCAAGACTGGTTTTATGCCTTCAATGACAACATCAACCAACCAAGGTTTCACCGCAATCACAACATAGTCAGCGCCCTTGACAACCTCTTGATTGTCAGTGCTAACAAAAATATTTTTACTTATTTTTGAGATGCCTTTCAGCGTATCTTCACTTGCGTCAGCCACAGCCAACTCTTCAGCTTTACACGCTCTTGAAGAGAATAAACCTTTTACTAATGCGCCACCCATATTGCCAGCGCCGATAAATGCTATCTTCATAAAAACGATATTTTTAATTCGATGACGCAAAGTTAGACTTTATTTTTTTTGAAAAATTAACGTATAAGGGATTTTTTTACCCATTTTTTCGTTGGAGTTGATTTTATTTTTTATTATTGCACATTCGTTATAGATATGCGCAAAGAAAAGGGCTACCACGGATATTCATTAGGATATTTTACCTGAATAAAATCAAACTCATTTTGTTTTCTCCTCGTCCTATCGGTAAACGGAACACCTTTTGCTATATTTTTGCCACACAAATTTTCAAGAAAGAAAGCACAAAAACATGGCTATTTTTAACCCTACAGAACAAGATGAAGTCTCCTATATGAAGAGCGTCATCAAAAGATTGGAAAAAATCATCACCCAGTTGGACGAGGTGATTCTCAATAATGACAAAGACCTTCGTGAATATAAGAACTTTCTTTGGGAGAACCAGTCGGAACTCGACCGCGCCGAGAAAAGTGCTGTACGCCACAATGTTACGCAAGCGGTTATGTCAAGTGAGGCTATCGTAGAGAAAAAGAAACGTATACGAAAAATGATTGAAATCCCCTATTTTGGACGTATAGATTTTCAATCCGATAAAGCCACTGAACCACTACCTATCTATATCGGAATTCACTCTTTTTACGACAACGAGAAAAACGAAAATGTTATCCACGACTGGCGAGCTCCTATCTCGACCATGTTCTACGACTTTGAGATAGGCTCTGCCCACTACGAAGCTCCCCAGGGTGTCGAAAGTGGCAATATTCTACTAAAGAGGCAATATCGAATACGTCGTTCGGTTATGGAGTTTATGCTTGAGAGTTCCGTCAATATTCAAGATGATATTCTTCAGAAGGAACTTAGCAGCACATCCGATGAACGCATGAAGAACATCGTCGCCACCATCCAACGCGAGCAGAACCAAATCATCCGTAATGAAGAAGCGAAAACACTTATCATACAAGGTGTTGCTGGTTCTGGGAAAACCTCTATCGCCTTGCATCGCGTTGCCTACCTACTCTACCGCCACAAGGGTGAAATCACCTCTAAGGATATTTTGATTATCTCACCTAACAAGGTGTTTGCCGACTATATCTCCAATGTCCTTCCTGAATTAGGGGAGGAGACCATTGAAGAATGCGGATTTGAAGAACTAATGGCAAAACAATTAGGTGAGAAAGTCGCCTTCCAAAATTTCTTTGAGCAAGTTACGGAGGTGATTGAGAAGAACGACAAGGAATATATCGAACGCATCCGTTTCAAGTCATCTATTGAGTTTATCGATTTAATGGATAAATTCATACTGCATGTGGAAAACTCGCTTTTTGAGGCAACAGATTTGAAGTTAGGAAGAATTCCCGTTCCCAAAGAGTATCTTGAAGAACGGTTCAAATCCTACCATCGTCTACCAATGCGTTCTCGCTTCGATGCCATCGCCAAAGATGTAATTCGTGAAGTACAAATCTCTATGCCGAATATGGAAATCACTTCTGCCGACAAGACGAAACTGAAGAATGAGATCAAGAAGATGTTCAAAGGCAACAACGATATGACCCTCTACCAGTCGTTCTACGAGTGGATCGGTCGCCCAGATCTCTTCAAAAAGGCGAGAAACAGGAGATTGGAGTATGCTGATGTTGCACCACTTCTCTACCTCAAACTGAAGCTGGAAGGCATCAAAGAGAAATCCCCCGTCAAGCACTTGTTGGTGGACGAGATGCAAGACTACACACCTATTCAATATAAAGTGATTTCACTGTTGTTTCCTTGCAATAAGACAATTTTGGGTGATGCCTTGCAATCAGTAAATCCATACAGTTCAACCAATTATATGGATATACAGCGAGTGTTGCACGGTTCGGAGGTGATGAAACTTTGCAAGAGTTACCGTTCATCCTACGAGATTACGGAATTTGCGCAACACATCCGCAAAAGCGATGACTTGCAGGCCGTTGAGCGTCATGGGGAAGCACCGACGGTGCAATGCTTTAAGAATGAGGAAGAAGAAAATGAATATCTTCACAAATATGTCAGTGAGATAGAGAAGACACCTCGTTCGCTCGGCATCATCTGCAAAACGGAGAAAGAGGCTGAAGCCCTGCACGCACTGCTTTCAACACGCACAGACCAAGTATGCTTGCTCTCGAGCGAGAGTGCCGCCTTCACCAACGGAATCATCGTTACCACCGTCCACACAGCCAAAGGATTGGAGTTTGACGAGGTGATCGTGCCTCACTGTACCGCCCAAAAGTACAACAACGAGATGGATCGCAGTTTGCTCTACATTGCATGCACGAGAGCCATGCACAAGCTGACCATCACAGGAAGTGGCAAACTGAGCGAATTCATACTATAAGGATTATAGTCACTCCACCGCCCACTCCCCTATTGTTCCCGTCTCCGAAGAAAAGCTGCAACCGATTTTAAAGAGTCTACGAGTGTCGGATTCATATTCTCGTGCGTAACCTTTCTCTTCAATTTGTCGGAGAGCCTCTTCTGTCTTGCCATCCAACTTAAACTCAAAGATGTAGATAAATTTATCAGTTTCAATCGTTCATCAACAACGGAATAAACCCACCTTTCACCTCATTGTTCGGGATATCAAGCAAATATAGGTTCATCTCCTCGTCATACCCTTTTATTGTCAGATAACCACTTTGGTAGAGCATAGGTAACGGTGCGTCTCGGTTCATTTTGAAGTCCATAAACTCAGCCGTATCATAGTATTTCCCAACGAGTTCATCTAAATCGACATTATCGCGATCCAACAAGTTGATCAAGTAGGTTGGCGTACCAGAGGAGAACCAGAAATCCCGCATACGTTGCTCTTCAAACGCATTGAGAAGACTGAACGGATTATGAACTTTATGCAACGACTCACTAAAACTATATCCATCATATTTTTTTCTCAATTGTCGACGCATTTCTGGCACATCACATTTGTAAAAGCTACACATATTCTCAACCGACTCTACGAAATACTTGTCAATTTCCTCTTCCGTAATACCACACAAAGTGTCATATTTCGGATGCATACTAATATCTTTCGGCTGATTAAATCCACTAAAGACACTGACTTTTGCAAATTTGGTAACACCAGTCAGAAAGACAAAACGCAAATCTTCATCCGCATCTTTCAACGAAGCATAGAATGACTTGAGGATTCCGCGATTATAACTTTCTTTTGAAATTTTTTCTCCATCTTGCTCCACAAAGCCCCCACATCCTAACACATCAACAATAGGTTTGTCATATTCATCCACCAAGACGACACACGGAAGACCATTTTTTTGGTGAACATCAGCCAAAATTTTTCTAAATCGAACGCCCGCATCTTGACTCGTTTTTTCAATTTCATACTTTGCCTCCCAACCACTAAGCATCCCATCCAACACTTCAGGAAGTGCATTTATATTAGAATACATGCCCGTACCGAAAGAAATACGAAATACCGGATATTTTTTCCACTCCGTCTCCAATTTTTCAATCGCCAAACTTTTGAAAAGTTCTTTTCTTCCAAGAAAATAGTTTTCTAACGTAGAAATGAGAAGACTCTTCCCGAACCGTCGTGGACGAATCAAGAAGTATATTTTCCCCTCTGAAACGAGGGAATAGACTAAATCCGTCTTATCAACGTAAACATAGCCACCGTTAATAATATCTTGAAATGTCTGTATGCCGACTGGGTATTTCATATCATTAAATTATTATCATTCCTACAAAGATAGGAATTCCGATTTAATGAATGATTCAAGTACCTTCGTAAATATAACAACAAAACTCTCAGTAGAATCTTACAAACTGCTAATATTCAATCGTTTTCGCAGTAAATTTATTTCACCTTACCAGCTTCTTTCAGTTTCTGAAAGTCTAATTCAAAATTAGGTGTGAAAACGTTCTTTCCCAAACTGGCTTCTATGTCTTCGATTTTCCAGAATTTCCCGTCTACCACTTCAGAATGGTCGGGTTGAGGCTCATTATCAGTTACAATCGAATGAACGTAAATCATTTCACGCTCCACAGGACTTTCCCAAATATAGTTGAAAAGTCGCTCTGGCTCAATATCTTGCAAACCGAGTTCTTCCCTTGCCTCACGATGAAGTGCAATTTCAACGCTCTCGCCAAAATCAATGTGTCCACCTACAGCCGTGTCCCACTTGCCTGGCTGGATATCTTTCCAATCGGCTCTCTTCTGCAAATAAAGTTCGCCATTAGAATTGAAGACATGCAAGTGAACAGCAGCGTGCAGAATCTTCGAGCCACTATGGCACTCTTTGCGAGTGGCTTTTCCTATCACGTTCCCTTCTTCGTCAATCACTGGGAAAAATTCGTCCATCTTCGTCTTATTTTTATTCAATTACACAATTCGCATTGGAATGCCTTCGCCCTTCAAATATTGCTTCAAATCAGGGATAGCGATTTCATGGAAGTGGAATATTGACGCAGCCAAAGCCGCATCTGCCTTTCCTTTCTCAAAGACATCCTTGAAATGCTCCATCTTCCCTGCCCCCCCAGAGGCAATAACAGGAATAGAAAGCGACTCAGACAAAACAGCAAGTGCCTCATTTGCAAAACCTTGTTTCACGCCATCGTGATTCATACTGGTGAATAAGATTTCGCCTGCACCTCTTTCCTGCGCCTCTTTCGCCCAAGTGAAGAGCTTCTTATCCGTAGGCACCCGTCCACCATTCAAATAGCACGTCCACTCGCCACTCTCGTCCAACTTAGCATCAATGGCTACAGTGCAAACCTGCGACCCGAAATTTTTTGCCACCTCCGTTATCAAGTCTGGATTTTTTATGGATGCAGAGTTGATCGACACCTTATCTGCACCTGCACTCAAAAGTCGGTCGACATCAGACAACTCGTGGATTCCACCACCCACTGTGAACGGAATGCTGATATTCTCGGCGATTCGTTTCACCAAATCCACAAAGGTTTTTCTTCCTTCGTGCGATGCCGTGATATCCAAGAACACCAGTTCGTCAGCACCTTGTCGGCTATACTCAGCACCCAACTCGACGGGATCACCCACATTGCGGATGTTCACAAAATTGATGCCTTTCACCGTCTGACCATCTTTGATATCCAAACAAGGTATGATTCGTTTTGCTAACATGAGCCTGCTTTTCTATAAGTTTAAGAAATTACGGAGAACAACCTCGCCCATCGCTCCACTCTTCTCGGGGTGGAACTGCACCGCATAGAAATTGTCTTTGTGCAACGCTGCACTATAGGGGTGTATGTAGTTGGTCCGTGCGATTGTCTCCACACCCAACGTCGCATAATAGCTATGCACATAGTAGAAATAGGCTTCATCTGGCAAACCTGCGAAAAGAGGCGATTCCCGATCTGTTACCGTATTCCATCCCATATGTGGCACTTTGACATTCGGCTGAGCAGGGGCGAAACGCTTCACCTTCTCGGGGAAAATACCCAAGCAAGGCACAAGTCCCGAAGCGGCCTCTTCAGACGATTGGCACATCAGTTGCATGCCGATGCAGATACCCAACGTTGGCTGCTTTAACGACTTAATCACCTCATCCAAACCGTGTTCCTTAAGATAATTCATCGTTGTCTCCGCCTCGCCGACACCAGGGAAAATCACCTTATCGGCAGACTGTATTTTGGCAATATCTCCCGTTATCTCAGCCTCAACACCTAAACGACGCAAAGCGTAATCTACCGAGAAAATATTACCTGCATTGTATTTTATGATTACAACTTTCATTGCTCTGACATCTTTGTTCTATCAGACTATTGTTTCATAAGGAAAGATTTGAAATCTGCAAAATCCTTCGTCATTGCGATACTCTTCTTCTCTCCCTTCATAAAGGCTTGCAACTTAGCAGGAATCTCCACTTTGTCTCCAATAATCTTCTCGACCGTATCCTTGAATTTCGCAGGGTGTGCCGTCTCCAAGAATACACCTACCTCGTCGGGTTGCAGATATTCTGACAAAGCACGATAGCCCACTGCACCGTGAGGATCCAAGAGGTAGTGGTTCTTTTCGTAGCAGTCGTGCAAAGTTTCGCTAATCTGCTCATCGGTGTAAGTGCAACCAGAAATCTCGGCAGCAATCGCATCGTGATCGTTTCCATATAGGTCTAAAATACGAGCGAAATTACTTGGATCTCCCACATCCATTGCATTGGCAATCGTTTGGATAGATGGTTTTGGTGAATAGACTCCAGTCTTCAAATATTGATAGAAAATATCGTTGCGGTTGTTAGCAGCAATGAATCTTTTCACAGGCAATCCCATCTTCTTACCGAACAGACCCGCCGTGATGTTCCCAAAGTTTCCTGATGGAACACAAACAACGATGTTCTTGCCCATACCCATCTTCTGCAATTGAGCCACAGCGTAGAAATAGTAGAAAGCCTGAGGTAAGAAACGAGCCACATTGATAGAATTGGCTGAAGTCAATTTCAAATGCGCATTAAGATCAGCATCCATAAAAGCAGATTTCACCAACGCCTGACAATCGTCAAACACGCCATCCACCTCTAAGGCAGTGATGTTCTGACCTAAAGTGGTAAACTGACATTCTTGAATCGGACTCACCTTTCCTTTAGGATAGAGGACGTAAACATGGATACCATTCACACCCAAGAATCCGTTAGCGACAGCAGAACCAGTATCTCCAGAAGTCGCCACTAAGACATTGACCTCCTTCTGCCCCTCCTTCTTGATGAAATAGCCCAACAGACGAGACATAAAGCGAGCCCCCACATCCTTGAACGCCAAAGTGGGACCATGGAACAACTCCAAACTGTAGATATTATCATTGACATGCACCAAAGGCACATCAAAACTCAACGTGTCATAAACAATCTCTTTCAACGAGGCTGCATCAACATCCTCACCAAAGAAGGCATCTGCCACCGTATAGGCAATTTCCTGGAATGAAAGTTCTTTCATTTTCTCAAAGAAATCAGTCGGTAGCCGCTTGATTACCTCAGGCATGTATAAACCACGATCGGAAGCCAATCCTTTAACAACTGCTTCCTGCAACGAAGCACGCGCAGCCTTCTTATTGGTGCTATAGTACATCATAATTTTCGTACACTTTTATGGTTTTCTGAACTTTGCAAAGATACAACAAAAAATCGCATTTCATCCATACCTTCTATGTTGTCATAAATCACGCAAGCGTTTTTGTTGAGAAACTCAATAAACGATTTTTTTTAAGAACCAAATTTTTTTTATCCCTTACAAATTGTAAAGAAGATTTGTTTTTTATTCATTTGCACTCTGAATATTAGGTTAGAAGATTTAACCTTGATTGATTGGAGAAATATTCTAAAATTTTAAAAATGATAAAAAAGATTTTAGCAATTTCCGGGAAGCCCGGACTATTTGAGTTAGTATCTCAAGGCAAAAACATGCTTATCGTCGCATCTTTGAAAGATGGCAAGAAACAACCCGCCTATACAAGCGAGAAAATTCTTTCATTAGGCGATATCGCAATGTACACGAACGGAGGAGAGGTGCCACTGGCCGAGGTTCTCCTCTCTATAAAAGAGAAACAAAATGGAGCGACTGTTGCCATTGACACAAAAAAAGCAAGCAGTGCCGAATTGTCCGACTTCTTGGCTTCTGTTTTACCAGATTTTGACAGGGACAGAGTTTACTCTTCAGACATCAAAAAACTAATTAACTGGTACAACATTCTGATTGAATCCAACCACGCAGATTTTGAAAATGATGTTAAACCTGCGGAGAAAGCCGAAGCATAGTCTTCGCCGTTGAACACTCATACAATAGAATAAGAGAGGACGTCCATTGCGACGTCCTTTTTCATTGCCATTTTTGTTTAATTGGGAATCACCTATCTTTTTCTTACCTTTGTTTGCATAGTAGCGTTTGTACTCATCATGCAGAAAAAGACATTATTCATCGTCATAGCCGCTTTCATCGTTGCACAATTCGTCATCCTTATTATATTCGGCTATACACCGCACCCCGATAGTCAGGACTATCTTAGATATGCCCAAGATGCAATAAGCAACGGAGAATTCTACCCAACGAAGGAGGGGCTCTATACCCTTCCCTTTTTATGGAATGTAGGAGCCATCAACGCCGTTGCGTTATCATTGAAAATTTTCGGTTCGGAAATACCATTGATGTTGCTCTATTCCCTACTAAAAGGAGTTTCGCTACTTTTCGTCTATCTTCTCACAAAATCATGGTTTAATGACAAAATAGCCTTTATTGCTACAATCATTTATCTACTCTACCCCGCCAATTACGGAGAGGGAACGTCAATGTTGAGCGAAGTGCCATTCACATTCCTCATTCTTGCAGGATTATTTGCTTGTCAAAAGAAAGGATTCATATTAGGAGGAGTCCTAATGGGTTTTGCGGACTATATGCGCCCTGTTGCCATCATCTTTATCGTTGCTTACATACTTAGCAATATCAAAGATTACAAACACAATTTTAAAATAATTACTGCGTATGTTGCCTTTATATCCTGCATCGGCTTCTACAACTATGCCACAAGGGGAGAATTTTTCTATAAGGCAAAAACAGGCTGGATGTGTATGGCGCAATATCATTGGAGGGAAGGTGCAGACCAAAGCGGACTATTAGCGGCAGAGAAAATTACCGAGAACAACTGCCTCACCTATACAGAGAAAGATAAAGTATGGCGAAACATGTTCTTTGATTGGCTGAAAGACCATAAAACGGACTATTTCAAGCAAATACCGATGAAAATCATTCGCACCTACGTTTCTGACAATGTGAACCTTTGCGCATTCCTTCCAGAATCAGAAAAAAGCAAAGACTATATGTATGAAAGTCTATCAATGAGCAGTTTGAAAAAAGACTTTCCCCAATACACAGGCGTTCAATGGCTCACTGTTTACAATCTTCTTTTCTATTATACAATGATGATACTATTTCTGTGTAGTTTCAAGGAAATCAAGATGCTACCTATTCCATGGACAATTTTTATCATCGGGACAGCTTTCATCGCAATAGTAGGTCATGGAGAAGCGAGATTTCATCAGCCGTTCATGCCCTTCATTATTATCGCAGTGGCATATAAGGTTTCTCAACTATTAAAAAACTTACATTCCAAAATCTAACGTCAACTGAGGGTCTAATAGCGTGAAAGATCGTCGATGATACTCGCAGGGTCCCGTCTGTTTTATTGCTTCACGATGTTCCTTTGTTGGGTAGCCTTTATTTTTTTTCCATAAGTATTGGGGATATTCCCCATCTATCTTCATCATAAAATCATCACGATACGTTTTTGCCAAGACAGAAGCGGCTGCAATCGACATATACTTTCCATCTCCTTTCACAACACACTGATAGGGCACATCTTTATAAGGTCTGAAACGATTGCCATCGATAATCAAATGTTGAGGCTTCACGATCAACTGGTCTACCGCACGATGCATCGCTAAAATCGAAGCATTTAGAATGTTGATTTCATCAATCTCCTGTGCCGTGCAGATGCCTACTCCCCATGCAAGGGCTTTTTCCTCAATGACAGGACGAAGACTATAACGTTGCTTCTCTGTCAGTTTTTTTGAATCATTTAGCAATTCATTCTCAAAATCAGCAGGTAACACAACCGCTGCAGCAAAGACAGGTCCCGCAAGACAACCACGTCCAGCTTCGTCACACCCCGCCTCAACGACTCCTTCCTGTAAAAAAGGCAACAACATTTTAATTCTTTCTACAATTTAACACCCATCAAAACACGAGCATTCTCTAAAGCTGCTTCCGTCAAATTGGCACCACTCAACATGTGGGCAATCTCTTCTACACGTTGTTCCATCGACAGTTGAATGATGTGCGACACGGTGCTGTCAGCGTCATCCTCCTTGTAGACCTTGTAGTGGGTGGAACATTTCGCCGCTATCTGAGGCAGATGAGTGATGCTTACCACCTGCATGTATTCACCCATACTCTTCATCAACTCGCCCATACGGTCTGCCACCTCTCCGGAGACTCCCGTATCAATTTCATCCAAAATAATAGTCGGTAAGTTCTCCTTCTTTGAAAGAATTGACTTTAGAGCCAACATGACTCGCGACAACTCACCTCCCGAAGCAACAGAAGCAATCGGTTGTAAAACACCATTTTTATTAGCAGCAAAAACAAAAGTAACCTTATCCTTTCCCATTGCTGTGAAATTTTCCAATGGTTCTATCCGCACTTCAAACTTCGCATTGCACATACCTAAGTTATGAAGAATGTCTGAAACAGCAGCGCCAAACTCACCACTCGCTTGCTCACGGCATTCTGTAATGACATTCGCTGCTTCGGTCAGTTCGCCTTTCAGCTTCGCAATATTCTGCTCTATCTCGGCTATCATCTCTTCAGACGACCCCAACTTTTGGAATTCCTCTTCAAACTGCTTCTTCACAACCAATAGCGAATGCAGATTGTCGACCTTATGTTTTTTCTCTAACGTATAAATCAAATCCAAACGAGCATTGACAAACTCTATCCGCTGAGGATCTACTGTAACATCCGCCAACCTTGTCTCAACCTCGCGGGCAATCTCTTTCAGTTCAATCATTGCTCCATTCATCCGTTCAGACCATCCTCCTAAATCCTTGTAGACAGACGAAAGTCCAGACATCTTATCTTGTATTTCTTTGAGTATGCCACAAATAGACTCCTCTTTATCTGAAAGATGCCATTGGGCCTGCTCCAACACCTCCTTTAACTCTGAGGTGTGAGAAAGTTGCTCTACCTCTCCCTCCAATTCCTCTTGTTCATTTTCAGCAAAGTTGGCCTCCTGAAGTTGCTTCAATTGAAACTCAAGATAGTCTTTGTTAGCATTCTGCTCTTCTACAAGTTTCTTCAGATCGGACAACTTTTTCTGCTCTGCTACATATTGCTTATAGATTCCTTCATAAGACTCCAAGAAAGACTTCGTTCCTGCGACAGCATCCAAGACATGCATTTGAAAATTATCTTGACTCAACAATAAAGTAGCATGTTGCGAGTGAATATCTATCAAGAAAGACGTCAAATCTCTCAAGACAATCAAGGAGGCAGGAGTGTCATTGATGAATGCGCGCGATTTTCCATTAGGCGCAATCTCCCTCCGTATCAAACAACAATCGTCATACTCCAACTCATTCTCTTCAAAGAACGGTTTTAAATCATAATTGGAAACATCAAATTCAGCCTCAACCACACATTTCTTTTCAGGGTCTTTCAATACCTTCACGTCGGCACGATTTCCCTGAATCAACCCCAATGCGCCGAGAAGAATGGACTTTCCAGAACCCGTCTCACCCGTGATGACAGAGAAGCCTCTGTTCCACAAAACCTCCGTCTTATCTATCAACGCATAATTTTCAACAGAAAGCGATTTTAACATATTTGCGTTTCCTTTTTTGTAGTATGAGAATTAATTGAGCAACTCCGAAAACTTGTTAGATTGCGTTGGAAGTATACTCAAAAGTATGTCGTAAAGTTCTTTTTTTTCTTTTGAAGTAGCAGGAGCGAACATATCCAAAAGCTCGTTCATCTTCGTCTCAACAAACAACTGCAGAGCCACAGAATAAGGCACCGCTCGATTCATCTCCCTTAAATAAGGGAGATTGTTGTAAATGTTGGTGCGTCCCTTCTCCGTACTATTCACCATCTCGTCTAAGCCAAACCGATGATACTCATAGTTTACATCCCTAAGTTTCTTCAATCTGTCATCTAAGTAGTTGCTCACCAAAGCATAACGATTTCTATCGCTGTCGAATGCCTTCCACCCCGAATCATCAGACCCTTGAGCTAAAGATACAATCAGCTCCGCTTTCTCAAAATATTTTTGTCCACCATAGCGACTGAAAGAGTCGTAGTTGATTCCACAAACAATGTTGACGTAAAAAGCGACAATAGACATCAAGTTCGACTCGTAAGTGTTGTCTTCAAACTCTAAACGTTGATATTGCGTGTAGTTGAATTTCAGATTCTTGTCCATAAAATTGAAGATGTTGGTGGTGTAGCCCGAATTATAAACAGGGCGGCTTCCTTGCACCTGCAACGTACCAGAGTACGACTCTCCTGCAACACTTGAGATTGTGAAAACAAACGAAATTTCCATTCGCTCCTCTTCTGTGAACGTACCGTCAGTCCACTTGCGAGAGTTGACAAACTCAGTCAGGTCATTACTCAACTCATTGTAGATATCCTTGTTTGTTCCTTCAATCTGTTCCGTATTAAAGGAAATGTTGCATTTCACGTCTTGCGCCATTAAAGCGAACGTAGTTGCAACACATAACAACGTGAGAATCAGTTTCTTCATTTACTTCATTTTTTCAACGATATGGTCGACAATATCCTTTGCCACCTCCTTTTTGTTCTTAAGGTCGAAAGGTGTCTTTGTGCCATCCTTGTCAAAAATAGTAATTTTATTCGTATCATGCTGGAAACAGGCATTTTTGTCTTTTAGAGAATTCATCACAATGAAGTCAAGGTTCTTTCGAACACATTTATCTTTCGCATTAACTTCTTCATCGTCCGTCTCTAAAGCAAATCCCACCATCAACTGTCCTTCTCTCTTCTGCCTTCCCAACTCGGCCGCAATATCTTTCGTAGGAAGAAGGTCTATAGTCATCTCTCCTGTCTTCTCTCTTTTTATCTTATGGTCGGCTCTCGTCGCCGGCGTATAATCAGCCACAGCAGCACAAAGAATTTCAATATCTGCCAATTTAGAAGCACCTACAGCCACCTCATACATCTCACTCGCAGATTCAACAGAGGTTTTCTGAATGTTGGCATGCTTTGGAGACAACGAAACCGGACCAGATATCAACAACACCTTCGCACCCCGCTCAGCACACTCCTCCGCTAAAGAATACCCCATCTTCCCCGAAGAATAGTTTCCTATAAAACGAACAGGATCAATCTTCTCGTAGGTCGGACCTGCCGTTATCATAACGACTTTTCCTTGCAAATCTTGTGTTTGTTCAAAATATTTCTCAATGGTTTCAACAATGGTTATAGGTTCCGCCATACGACCCTTTCCTTCTAAACCACTAGCCAAAAAACCACTTTCAGCCTCAATCAAAATGTCGCCACGAGAGACAAGCGTCTGCATATTCTTCTGCACAGCAGGATGAGCATACATATCTAAATCCATGGCAGGAGCAAAGAAGACCTTGCACTTTGCCGAAAGATAGCTCGTCAGCAAGAGATTATCAGCAATACCGTTCGCCATTTTACCAATGGTATTGGCTGTAGCTGGCGCAATAACATACGCATCCGCCCATAATCCCAATTTCACATGACTGTTCCATTCTCCATTCTCAGGATTGAAAAAATCCACTAAAATAGGATTTTGAGAGAGTGTCGCCAATGTGAGTGGCGAGATGAACTGTTTAGCCATCGGCGTCATCACTACCTTCACATCAGCACCTTTCTTCTTCAGTTCTCGAATGAGGATAGCTATTTTGTAGGCGGCAATACCACCCGTAACACCTACCAAGATATGTTTATTTGAAAGTGTCATTCTCTAAGCCTCCTCCTCATTTTCATCCGAACCCAAATTCTTCTTGGCATCCGACTTCTTCTTCTCTTCCATTATGAAACCATACGCCACAATAGCAACACAAGCAAGGAAACCACCTAAAACTCCACCTGAAACAAGGCTCTTAAGCTTTCTCTTCTTATCATTTATCAATGGATAACGAGGCATATCCACAACGGATATGAGCGGTTTCTCTTTCGCCAAATCCAATTTTAAGACCTCTATATTCTTTACAATCTCGGCATAGGTCGACCCCAACACCTGAATATCCATTTCAATTTTCTGAGACTGAGACGATATCAATAAACCTGACGCATTTCTGTTCTCGTCCAAATAGACAGCGCGTCGCACCATTGAACGATCTAACTCACGACGAATAGAATCCGCACGCCCCTGAAATCTGTCAATGTTTTCCATTAATGACCGCGTTCTCATATCAATATAAAACTTCGTACACGCTTTCAGATGAGCTTTGGCAAACTCCTTAGCAAAACGTTCATCGGTATAGGTGAAGTCATAGTCCATGAATGCCAATTTCTTATCACGTCGAATAGCCACCACACTGTTTTTCAAAATCACACCCACTTTTTCAATCAAGATAGAGTCTTGCTCACGACTCAAAGACTCCTCCGACTGTCCATACGGATAATGAACATCACAAATAGAGATTTTACCATCCTCCCTTTCTTTATTTTTTTCAACACTCTTCTCACATTCTGCACGAACACTATCCACAATCATAGCATAATCCATGAAAGTAAGTGAGTCTCCCTGATATTCCACAGGAGACAGGAGTGTACGATAAATCAACTCACGAGACTGTAACAACTCCAATACGTTATCTCCCGAGAATAACTCGCCCGAACCTGCTACGCTGATACCCATAAGCGAAGCTAACGAACTGACTCCGTATGTGCCACTGGAACTTCCGACATTGACTGTAAACGAATAGTGGGCTGTGTAGTTGATTTTCTGCAAGAAGGCAGATGCCAAACCAATCGCACCACCCAAGATGCCCATAATGATGACAATCCACCTAAAACTCCAAATGTAGCCCCAATATAGTTTTGCTATCTGAATAACCTCATCAAACGAGATGTCATCGTCTTCCGACGAATCCTTGTATGAGTCAAGATTTTTATACCGGTCTTTTTCTAATTCTCTCATAACGATTTTCTTTTAGCGTGAAATCACAGAAATAGCGGTTACGATCACAGAACCCATTGTGGCGATAGAACTAAAGAGAGAAACGAAGAAAGTAGCATTTGCCTTCTTGTCTTCGTCATTTTTCTCTGGCTTTTCTGGGACAATGATATGCGAACCTGTCGTAACCTTCGGATACTTTCTCCACCACAAGAAATGGCGCGTTGCACCTACCGAACCATTAGCGTAGGCAACATACGTTTTGCTCTTTCTCGCTCTTTTAGAGAAACCGCCCGCACCGCGGACATACTTACGAAGGTTTTCTCCATCATACACCTCCATGCCAGGCACCTGAACAGCACCATTAATGGTTATCGTTTCCAACTTTCGCGGAACATAGATGATATCTCCATTGAACACAATCAAGTCAGAATTGCACCCTGGGTTTTCAATCAGCTCTTCCAGTTTAATACCCACAAGGTCTTGTCTTTTCTCTAATTCCTCACGTATTTTTTTCTCCTGATTACCTTCAACACCATTTTGCAAGGCTTCAATTAATTTTTTATCTCTTCGTTTTTCAGCCTCAGTTCTGTTCGTTGTACGAATCAAGAACGCATTCTTGGCATAGCCATACTTTGACAAACCACCACATCGCTCCAACACATTCGATAAGCGTTCCGTCTTGCGAGTAATCGAGTAGGTACCAGGATTACGAACCTCACCCAGAATCTGAACTGTTCCCAACTGTTCGTATCCTTCCATGCTACGCACCGTAACCTGGTCGCGGGGTTCTAATCGGAAATCACCATCCTCGCCGAGCAAATCTCTTTCAAGACTTAAATTATAGACCTCATACTTTTGGTCGTTGTTTGCCAACCGATCGGCATCAACAATCGTACGAACGACTTCAATGCGAGATGGATCGGCTTCCTCTCGGAATCCGCGAGCAAGAAACACCAAATCGCGCAAAGTGATATTTTCGTAGTAAGGGTAAACGCCCTGCTCAATAATAGAACCATAGATGGAAATGCTCTTCTCTGGCTCAAACTCTGACTTTCCACCAATCGTAACAACATCCTCCTTGCGCAAGGTATCATTATAGAGTCCTTCCATCAAATCCTTTACACTGAACGAGGAAATTTCAGGAGTGAGGTCTTCCTTGAGACGAACGATGGTCGCACTCTGCATAAAGGCATCCTCCGTCAAACCATTCGCTTTCTTCACCAAATCAAGCAATGTCATTCCCTCGTCCAAAGCATAGACTCCAGGACGCTGAACACTTCCTAATATCTGCACACGGTTTGTATATTTATTGAGAACCTGTCCAACGGTATAGACATCACCCGAAACAGGAGCGAACATTGAGTATAACTCTTTCGTCACATCAGCAACACTTTTCTCTCCATTCATATTTCTTGTAACGTTGATACGCTCCGTGTAAGCATCATCTGTGAAACCACCGCAATAGCCCAACAAGTTATTAAGATTCTCTGTTGACTTTAACTCGTAGATACCAGGACGTTTCACAAAACCCTCAATAGTAGCACGCACACCGTAGGTTGGCACTTGAATGACATCCTGATCTTGCAACGTAACGTCGCTCGGCATAATGCCACTTATCAAAAACTCATACAAATCAACATTTGCAATCTCCTTGCCACTACGAATCAACTTCACGCTACGGTAAGAACCATTGTCTGTCGGTCCACCACACGCACTCATCGCATTGAAAACAGAGGAGACCGAAGGCAACACATACGAGCCAGGACTATTCACTTCTCCTAAGATATATACCTTGATAGAGCGAATTTGCGACAGGGTAACGGAAATCTCCGTACTTCCTGAATAAACTGAATTGTAAATAGACGAGAGTTTCTTTCTCAAGGTCTTTTCAACGTTTTCCAAGGTCTTTCCACTCACGGTAACAAGTCCGACATTCGGCACACGGACAGTTCCCTCTTTAGACACCGTCAGGTCGTACGACGCATCTGAGAGACCATAAACGTCAATATGGATAACATCACCCGTACCGATGATATAGTTGCGAGGAGTAGCCATTGACTGATTAGGTTCAAATGAAATTTTTGAATTTCGAAAAAGAGAAGACCCGAACACACGGCTCTCCACCACAGACATAGAAGACGAAGAAACAGACGCTGAATCACCATTTTTAGAGTCTACAACCTCCTTACGATTTGAAGACGTGACGGACAAGTCATCCTCTATACTTGAATCTTGTGGCTTGCTATCCACCTCAGATATACGTTTCTTTAGCTTTTCCAGCTCTGATGCCGGCATTTTGCGCTCTTTCGCATATTTCTCTATATCCGCTAATGTGTAACCTTTACTTGTATAATTTTTCACGAACTGAGCAATTTGAGCATCGGTGTAACTATCCACCTTCACTGAAGCCAAATTTTGCATATTAATACCCTGCGCCATACTGAAAGTCCACCCCACAAACTGTAGCAGGAAAAAAACGACGAGAACCTTCAGCCTTTCCTTTTTCATTATATCCATTTATTGTTTTTTTGAAATTCCAAATTAAAAGTTACAACACGAAATCTTGCAAATTTACAAAAAATACGGATAAACAGAGACGATTTTTACACATCATATTGAGTCAGAATGGATTTTGTGTTATTACACATTTTTTTACTCCCCAATCCTCCACTCCCCGAGCGTCCCCGTCTCCGAAGAAAAACTACA
>CAVFXQ010000036.1:0-25340 GCA_963626555.1 Clostridiales bacterium | reverse complement strand
ACATTCAACCCGCTCATATAGGTTGACGACGTGCTTGTGCTCAGCACAGTCACAGTGGTTCCCTCCGGCGCAGTGAACTGCAGGAAACACATTTCCGTGATTAAACATCTCCGCCCATTTCAAAATCTCAAAAATGAAATGAAAACCTTACCTTTGTAGAAAATCTAAAAACAAAATGTCAAAACATCTTCTTTTACCACTTTTTTTATTCGTTTCTACCTTACTCAATGCGGGTGCGTTGGACAATTTTCTTAATTCAGACAATTTGAAGCAAGCGGGTATTGGATTTCTCCTTGTCAATATGGAGAACGGAGAAGTGGTAGCAGAACATCAACCTAACATTTGCAGAAATCCTGCTTCTGTAACCAAACTGTTGACCACAGCCACGGCAATGGAGCTGTTATCCGACACATTTCGCTTTCATACTACAATCGAGTATGCCGGTGAAATCTACGATTCCGTTCTCTGTGGAAACCTATACATTCGCGGAGGAGGAGATCCGACATTGGAATCGCCCCACAATCCAGAAAAAAACAAATTCTTCAGTTCAGTTCTCGACACTCTACAGAAAATAGGAATAAAAACTATCGATGGGAAAATTATCGGAGATGCCTCCCTATTCAGAGAAGATGGTTCACCATCAAACTGGTTAGTCGAAGATGTCGGTTCTTCCTACTCTCCCACTCCCTCTTGCTTGTCGGCATGCGATAACCTTCTGTCATTCGTCCTCACCTCCGACACAAATGGTTTTTCCATAACCAAAATGTCTCCCTACACCCCTCTTTTCCAACCAATCATCGAAGCGACACAAAATGAGAATAAAATGGCAGGATGGCGATTCACGAAGTCGGATTTCTCTTGGAATCCCATCATCCGTGGTAATTTCCCGCTGAAGACAGCCCAATTTCTCAAAACAGAATTGTCAGAACCAGCCTATTTCGTGGCAGACTCTCTTCGTAATTTACTCATTCAAAATAACATAACGGTAACATTCAACTCTACCACCACAAGATTAACACAACCAGATACCCTACGAACGCCGCTATACGTCTACCAGTCTGCCACGCTTCGAGAGATCGAGCGAATGACTAACTATAAAAGTATCAATCTATTCGCAGAAAATATATTCTTAACACTATCGTTGCAAAAAGATTCTAAAAATCCATGTACAAACTGGCGTTCATCGCTCGTTATTTCAAACTATTGGAAAAGCAAAAAATTAGAGAGCGACAGAATCTTTCAAGTAGACGGCTCCGGAATGTCCACAAAAAACGCCATCTCTCCACGCTTCTTAGTTGACATGCTCTCTTATATGTACAACGAAAGCCCCTATTCTCAATCGTTTCTATCTACACTACCTATTGCAGGGAAAAGCGGAACCGTTGCCTCTTTGATGAAAGGCACACCTTTAGAAGGCAAAGTATATGTAAAAAGTGGAAGTATGGAACGCGTCAAGAACTATGCTGGCTATATTTTTGCAAATGGGAAAAGCTATGCCTTTTGCGTGATGGTTTCCAATTTTTCAGGGACAGCCAAACAAGTGATGCAACAAATAGGCAACCTTCTAAATGGAGTAATCAAAGAAGACAAACAACTCATCAAACAGAAATAATTCTTCAATAAAGGTGCCTATTTTATAGACCAAATTGACAATGTGATTAGATAAATTTGAAAAATCAGCACAACATAATTTTTTAACTTTGCCATGTTAAAAGAATATGTTGCGGGACTCTTCCACGCAAAATTCGTTCAATTTGCGTGGATTTTTGTTAACAGCATAATTATAACATTTGTTAACGATTCTTAGGAGTTATTAATAGGAACGAAGAAAATCTTGTGGCAATTTTGCCTTTAGAAAGTAGTTTTTCTATTAGATGACACTTACAAAAAAACATTTGTTATATAGAATTAATATAGTTGAGAAAATATTTCAAATTATACTTATGAAGAAAAATTTCATTTTTGTGATAGCTCTTCTGGGAACGATGACTGGAGCTTCACTGACATTAAATTCATGTGGGGGAGATCAAAGTCCACAAGTGCCAGCACAAGCGGCAACCGTTTGCAATGTGCTGACAATCAACAAAACCAATTGTGCTACAAATGACCTCTATTCAGCAAGTATCAAAGGACAGCAAGATGTCAGCATCATGCCACAAGTAAGTGGCACGCTCGTGAAACTTTGTGTAAAAGAGGGACAAAGAGTACACAAAGGGCAGATTATGTTTGTCATTGACCAAGTGCCATACAAATCGGCGTTTGCAACCGCGCAAGCGAACGTAACCGCAGCAAAAGCTTCCGTTGCAACGGCACAGCTGACATACGATAGTAAAAAGGAATTGAGAGCGAAAAACATCATCTCAGATTTCGATTTGCAACAAGCGGAGAACACCCTATACAATGCAAAAGCTGGCTTGGCGCAAGCAGAGGCACAAGAGGTGAACGCCCGCAACAGTCTATCATACACTGAGGTAAAGAGTCCAGTAGACGGAGTTGTCGGAACACTTCCATTCCGTGTAGGTGCGTTGGTTTCTCCATCAATGCCAACCGCATTGACAACCGTCAGCGACAACAAAGACATGTACGTTTATTTCTCAATGACAGAGAAACAAATGTTGGAGTTGGTTCGCCAATACGGAACGAAGGAGAAAGCCATCAAGGAGATGCCTGAGATTGTTCTTCTTTTGAGCGACGGAAGCACCTACGAGCAGAAAGGAAAGTTGGAGACAATCTCTGGAGTGATCGATGAGAACACAGGAAGTGTTAGTTTCCGTGCCGTATTCCCTAACAAGGACGGTTTGTTAAGCAGTGGAGGTTCAGGAAACGTGTTGATTCCATCTTACCACAAAAACGCGATTATAATTCCGCAGAGCTGCACATTCGAGTTGCAAGACAAACGATTCGTCTACAAGGTAGTAGATGGATCTGCCGTAGCAACTAACATTACAACAGTACGCACAGATGACGGTCGAAATTACATTGTTACCTCAGGCTTGAACGAAGGAGACGTCATCGTTGCAGAAGGTGTTGGTATGATGCGTGAAGGTACGCTCATCCAGCCTAAAGAGCAGAGTGAAGCAGCGGCACCAGTTGCAGTTGTCGCTACAGATTCGCTTGCAAGCGACAGCGCTCAAGCAACGGAAAAATAAATCTAAAGAGAGTAAATTATGAATCTGAGAACATTTATTGACCGTCCGGTACTATCATCCGTAATCTCCATTACATTAGTACTTTTGGGTATCATTGGATTAAAATCATTGCCAATTGAACAATATCCGGACATTGCGCCTCCGACCATCATGGTAACGACCACTTACTATGGTGCAAATGCAGAGACTATCCAGAAAGCCGTCATCGCCCCATTGGAAGAGGCCATCAACGGTGTAGAGGATATGACCTATATGACTTCGTCAGCTACCAACACAGGTAGTGCGACTATCACCGTCTACTTCAAACAGGGTACAGACCCAGACATGGCAGCGGTGAATGTGCAAAACAAGGTGGCGACAGCTACTGGATCACTTCCATCAGAAGTAACTTCAGTGGGTGTAACAACCATGAAAAGGCAAACCTCCATTTTGCAAGTGTTCTCGCTCAACAGCCCTCACGACACATACGACGAGAACTTTCTTTCAAACTATATCAACATCAACTTAAAACCCGAGATTCTTCGTATCCAGGGTGTTGGAGAGGTTTTCACATTGGGAGCTGACTACTCTATGCGTATTTGGATGAAGCCAGACGTGATGGCACAATATCGCCTCGTTCCTTCTGATGTTATAGCTATTTTGGCAGACCAAAACATTGAAGCAGCTACAGGTACTATTGGAGAAAATTCAAACCAGAACTTCCAATACACCATGAAGTACAAAGGACGTTTGCAGACTCCAGAAGAGTTTGGAGAAATCGTCATTAAGAGTACTGAAGACGGTGAGGTTTTGAAACTGAAAGACATTGCCGACATTGAGTTAGGCCGTGATAGTTACGGATTCGTCGGAACGATGAACGGCCACGAAGGTGTAGGATGTATGATCTTCCAAACTGCAGGGTCTAATGCGACAGCCGTTAACGCAGAGATTAATAAGTTCTTGGAAGAGGCCAAGAAATCATTCCCTGCCGATATTGAGGTTGACCAAATGATGAGTACAGACGACTTCCTTTACGCATCTATCCACGAGGTCGTAAAAACATTATTCGAATGTATCGTTTTGGTTATCTTAGTAGTGCTACTCTTCTTGCAGAGTCTCCGTGCCACGTTAATTCCACTTGTCGGAATCATCGTGTCGTTGATTGGTACATTCGCCTTTATGGCCATAGCAGGGTTCTCGCTCAACCTGATTACCCTCTTTGCATTGGTATTGGTAATCGGTACGGTGGTGGATGATGCCATTGTGGTGGTTGAAGCCGTGCAGGCAAAATTTGATATAGGATATAAGTCCTCCTACATGGCAACACACGACGCAATGAAAGGTATCACAAGTGCCGTCATCACCTCTTCTTTGGTGTTCATGGCAGTGTTCGTGCCAGTGTCATTTATGGGTGGAACGAGTGGCGTTTTCTACACACAATTCGGTATCACAATGGCGGTGGCCGTTGGTATTTCGGCCGTCAATGCGTTGACATTAAGTCCTGCGTTGTGTGCCATCCTTCTCCATCCACACGATGAGGAAGAAGAAGCAAAAGACACTTTCGCCAATCGTTTCAAGAAAGCCTTCAATGCTGCATTTGCAACAATGTCCGAAAAATATAGAAATGGTTTGATGTTCCTTTTCAAACGTAAATGGATCGTCGGTGGCTTGTTAGCAGTTTGTGTGGTTCTTTTGGTTTACTTGATGAACACGACCAAGACCAGTTTGGTGCCTGATGAAGATCAAGGAACTGTCATGGTCAACGTTACCACCCCTGCAGGAAGTTCAATTAAACGTACCAATGAAATTATGTGTACGATCAACGACAGAATCATGTCTATTCCTGAGGTAAAAAACGTCATGAAGACCACTGGTTACGGTTTGATTGGAGGTCAGAGTAGCACGAATGGTATGTTTATCGTGAGGTTGAAAGATTGGTCTGAACGCGAAGGAGCAGGTCAAGACGTTTCATCCGTTATCAAGAAAATCTATGGTGCTACAATGGACATCAAAGACGCTCAGATCTTCGCTATGGCGCCAGGTATGATTCCAGGATATGGTACCGGTAACTCAATTGACTTGAACGTACAAGACAAGTTGGGTAACGACATGGCCACATTCTACAACTATACACAACAATACATCGGAGCATTGAACCAACGTCCAGAAATCCAAATGGCATATTCAACCTTTGCGTTGAACCACCCTCAATGGCTTGTCGAGTTGGATGCTGCGCAGTGTAAGCGTATGGGAGTCGCACCATCAACCGTCCTTTCTACTTTGAGTGGATACTTCGGAAACTCATACGTTTCAAACATCAACCGCTTCTCTAAGGTGTACAAAGTGATGATTTCTGCTGTGCCAGAGCAACGTGCGACCGAACAATCTTTGAGCAACTGTTTCGTCAGAATGAACAATGGAGAGATGGCACCTCTCAGCCAATTCATAACTCTGAAACGTATCTATGGTGCGGAGAACTTGAGCCGATTCAACATGTACAACTCTATTGCGGTGAGCGTCATGCCAATGGCAGGATATAGTTCTGGTGAGGCATTGAACGCCATTAAAGAGGAGGCCTCTAAGATATTGCCAAAGGACTACACCTACGACTTCGGTGGAATCTCTCGTGAGGAGAATGCACAAAGCGGACAAACTGCGATCATCTTCGGAATCTGTATCGTGATGATTTACCTCATCTTAAGTGCCTTGTATGAAAGTTACTTGATTCCATTCGCTGTCATCCTCTCAGTACCTGCCGGATTAATGGGAGCATTCGCCTTCACCAAACTCTTGGGAATGGAGAACAATATTTACCTACAGACAGGTTTGATTATGTTAATTGGATTGTTGTCAAAGACAGCCATCTTGTTGACAGAATATGCTACCGAGCGTCGTCGTTCTGGAATGTCAATCACCTCAGCGGCATTGATGGCGGCAAAAGACCGTTTCCGTCCTATCCTAATGACCGCTCTTTGTATGATTCTCGGACTTCTTCCGTTAGCAGTTGCCACTGGAGTAGGTGCGAATGGTAACCGTTCTTTGGGAACAGGTACAGTCAGCGGTATGATTATTGGAACAATCGCATTGTTGTTCTTCGTGCCATGCCTCTTCATCGTCTTCCAATGGCTTCAAGAGAAACTTTCTCCTAATCAAGCTGAAAAAACACATGATTGGCAAATAGAAGAAGAAGTGGCTCAAGCAAAGAACGAAAGACAAGAATATTTGGACAATAAACCAAAAGAATAATGAAAAAACAAGTGATATTTACCGTAGCGACAGCCCTTTGGCTGTCGAGCTGCGGACTCTATAAGAAATACGAGCCACAGACCTCGACCCCAGACAATCTCTTCGGTCAGATCGACACCACTGGCATTTCCGAGAATATTGTAGCAGACTCAACCTCGTTCGGCGAGCAAGATTGGCACGAAGTATTCACCGACGCTCAACTACAAGCCCTCATAGAGAAGGTGTTGAGCCAAAACAGCGACTTGCTTCAAGCCCACCTCAACATAGAACAGGCTAAGATTGCTCTAAAAATGTCCAAGCTTGCATACGTTCCTGGTTTTTATTTCACACCATCAGGAACACTCAGCAAAATTTTGGATAACAACTATAGTCTGACCAAGACTTTTGAGATTCCAATCACAGCAAGTTGGGAATTCGACATCTTCGGGAAATTGACCAACAAAAAGCGTCAGGCTCAAGCAGCATACGCGCAAACCCAGGAAGCAGAGCAGGCTATCAAAACTCAGTTGGTCAGCACGACTGCCAGCCTTTACTACACTCTCCTAATGTTGGATCGTCAAAAAGCCATCCTTGAAGAGACTGAAGAAAGCTGGAAGAACAGCGTCGAAGTAATCAAATCGATGAAAGATGCAGGTATGAGCAACGAGGCCGCCGTAGCACAGATGGAAGCTGCCTACTACAGTGTCAGTGCTAGCCTTTTAGATGTCAAGTCCTCTATCCATAGTACCGAAAACACACTTGCCGCACTCATGCACGAGACTCCACAACATATCTCAAGAGGAACGTTGGATGAGCAACATTTCCAAGAGCAATATTCATTAGGTGTCCCCATGAAGATGTTGCAGAACCGTCCTGACGTTCGTAGCGCAGAACTCGCCCTTGAAAAAGCATACTATGCGACTAACGAGGCAAGGGGAAATTTCTACCCTAGCATCACCATCAATGGATCTTTAGGATGGACTAACTCTGCAGGAAGTCTGCTCTTAGACCCTGCTAAATTTGTTGCCGCTGCGGTCGCTTCACTCACACAGCCTATCTTCAGCCATGGACAGATCGTAGGCGGTCTGAAGATTGCAAAGGCACAACAAGAGCAGGCTAAACTCTCATTTGAACAAACCTTGTTGGAGGCTGGTATGCAGGTAAGTAATGCACTAACAGAATACCGCACAGCTCGACAGAAGAAGATCTTCATTGACCAACAAACAGAAGCCTTAGGGCGTGCGGTAGAAAGTACGGAACTCCTCATGCGCCACGGCACAACCACCTACTTGGACGTGTTGACAGCCAAACAAAGTTACCTTTCTGCACAGTTGACACAAGTTCAGAACCAAATCGCTGAGATACAAGCCATCATCACCTTGTATCAATCATTGGGTGGAGGACGATAAAGAAAGTTACTCAGTAGCGAACATTTTCGTATTTTCAATAGTTAGAGAGACCCTCGCTTCCGATTCTTTCGGGAGATGGGTCTCTTTTTTTAAGTTGGATTTTTTCTTAGTAAATCATACCTTTGCGGTAGCAATAACATAAGCTATCAAAGATGAATTGGAATGAATTTAGGTTTATCGATTTGTTTGCCGGTATCGGAGGAATCCGATTAGGATTTGAAGCGGTTGGAGGGCATTGTGTTTTCTCTTCTGAATTCGATGAAGATGCATGTAAAACTTATGAGGCGAACTTTGGAGAGCATCCCTCAGGAGACATCACGAAGATTGATGCTAAAGACATTCCAGATTTTGATATTCTATTAGGAGGGTTTCCATGTCAAGCATTCTCAATCATAGGAAAAAAAGAAGGATTTGCAAACGAAACTTGTGGCACACTTTTTTTTGAAATAGAACGTATTCTGAAAGAAAAACGACCACAAGCCTTTATGTTAGAGAATGTCAGAAACTTAACTGCCCATGACAATGGCAACACGTTTAAAGTGATCAGAAAACATTTAGAATCTATGGGATACACAGTTTATGCAAAGGTTCTAAACGCATTAGATTTTGGAGTTCCCCAAAAAAGGGAAAGGATCATTATTGTAGGATTCAAAGATCCCATCTTGTTTGCTTTTCCATCCCCAGTTGCTGAAAATGAAAAAACTCCATTAAACTCAATTTTAGAGGAAGACGTTGCCGAAAAATATTATGTAAAACCTACCATCCGAGATTCTCGACTGATGAGGTTAAAAGATCCAAATTACCCGAAACCCTACATCTCACACGAAAACATGGTAGGAAACGTTACCCCACATCCATACTCTTCGTGCCTTAGAGCAGGGGCTTCTGCAAATTATATTCTTATCAATGACGAAAGAAGACCAACAGAACGGGAAATGCTACGATTGCAAGGATTCCCTGATAATTTTAAAATAGTCGTTCCTTATTCAAAAATCAAACATCAAACGGGAAATTCCGTCGCCGTCCCAGTTATAAAGGCTGTCGCAAAACAGATGATTTCTGCATTAAAGAATTACGAAGTAAACAAATCGTAAGAAGAAAGATCTTCCACCTGCTTTTAACAAAATTTACAGTGCGTTCCCCCTCTATGTCCGCCATTTTAAATAAATTTGCACCTTGATACGTAATTTCTATAGATTTAGAATCAAGTTGTAACAGAAAACAGTTTCATAACCAAAAAACAATGAACGAGAATAACAATGTGCTAAACACCGTCGTGTGTTTCCTCCTGATCGGAGCGATCCTCGTGGGCTTTTACTTCATTAATAGACCTTCGGCAGAGCAAATCGAAGCAAACCGCAGATACTATGACTCCATCGCCACCGCTCAACAAAATGAGCAACTAAAAGAGGCTAATATCCAAGAACTTAAGGCTGGAGACCTTTTCAACGAAACTGATTCTGATTCCACTAAATTAGATAAAGCTTCCCAACGATTTGGCGAGTTTGCTGCTGGCGCTCTCAACGAGAAAAAAACTGTTTCTCTTGAAAATAACTTAATGAGCATCGAGTTCTCTACTCTCGGCGCAAACATTGAAAAGGTTGTCCTTAAAGAATATAAAGACTACAAGAAGAACCCACTCACTTTGATGAACGGAGACAATCATTTTTCGGTTGACCTCCCCACCGTCAGCAACCGTGTTATTCCAAGTGAGACGCTCGTCTTCAACGTGGCAGCGAAAACAGATAGCTCCGTAACTTTCTCTGTAGCAACTACAAACAACGGAAGTTTCGACTTCACCTACACCTTGCCTTCCAACTCCTATATGTTAGGTTTGGAAATTCGTGAGAACAACCTCGGTCAGGTGCTTCGCAACAACGGCACTCTCAATGCCTCTTGGAAACTCTCTCTCGCACAGCAAGAGAAAGGTCGCACGTTCGAAAACCGATATGCTCAAATTTACTACCATACATCCGACGGCGATACTGACTACCTCAGCGAAACAAGCAACGACGAAGAGAAGTTGGAGGAAAGTCTTCACTGGATCGCTTTCAAAGATCAGTATTTCTCTAACGTCCTGATTGCCGACACAAAAATAGACAGTTCCTTGTTAAAGTCTTCCTTAGCAGATGACTCTTCAAAATACCTAAAACATTACGCTGCTAATTTTACATTGCCTTTGAAAAACGGAGATACCTCAGTTGGTCTTCGCTATTTCTTCGGACCCAACCACTACAAATTGTTGAAATCGTACGATGAGAATCTCAAGGGTGATGATAAATTGGAATTAGAAGATGTTATCTCTTTGGGTTGGATGATCTTCCGTTGGGTGAACTTGATCTTCACGATTCCATTGTTTAATCTTCTCGGTGGATTCCTTAGCAACTATGGAATCATCATCTTAATCATGACAATTATCTTGAAGGCGATAATTTTCCCTCTCACTTACAAGTCATACTTGTCTACGGCAAAGATGAAGGTGTTGAAACCTCAGATTGACGAAATCAACGCTCGTATTCCAGCGGAAAACTCAATGGAGAGAAGTCAAGCAACTATGGAACTCTACCAAAAAGCGGGTGTAAACCCTATGGGTGGATGTTTGCCAATGCTGCTTCAAATGCCTTTCCTCGTCGCTTTCTTCTATTTCCTACCTAACGCAATAGAGTTGCGCGGAGAGAGCTTTCTTTGGGCAGAAGATCTTTCCACATACGATGCCATCATCTCTTGGGGACCGAAGATTTGGTTGATTGGAGACCACATCAGTTTGTTCTGCCTCTTAATGACCATTGCCAATGGTCTATACACCTACTATAATATGAGTGTAAACAACCAATCGGAGCAGATGGGACAATTTCCTTTCATGAAATATATGATGTATTTCATGCCAGTGATGTTCTTCTTTATCTTCAACGACTATGCTTCAGGTTTGAGCTATTACTATTTCGTTTCTCTCTTGATTACCATTATTCAAACCTACGTCATCAAGAATTTCTGCGTTGACGAACAGAAATTACTCAAGAAGATTCAAGAGAACCAAAAGAAACCTAGCAAGCCGTCAAACTCTTCTTGGTTGAACAGAATTGCAGAAATGCAAAAACGACAACAAGAAATGATGGAAGAACAACGTCGCGCCGCAAACAATAAGAAATGATAGATGATTCTTATCCTTTCCATCATCGCCTACTTAGCGCTTTTGCTAATTGTGGCGTATTTCACAACAAAAGGAGATAACCAAAAACATACGAACGTCGACTTCTTCATCGGAGGTCGACGTTCTCCGTGGTGGACAGTCTCATTAGGTATGATCGGAGCCTCCATCTCAGGAGTTACGTTTGTCTCTGTGCCAGGTTGGGTCACATCCATTCACTTTACCTACTTGCAGATGACCCTCGGCTTCATTGTTGGCTATATTATTGTCGCCATGGTTCTGCTTCCTATCTACTATGCGGCTAACACAGTCTCCATCTATTCCATCCTTGAAAGGAAATTAGGGCGAATTGGTCGGCGCACCGCCGCCATCTGTTTCTTGTTAAATAAGACACTCTCTTCATCTGTCAAACTCTATGTGGTAGTTTTGGTAGTGCACAGACTGGTATTCACGCAATATGGAATTCCATTTTGGGTTGTTGCCTTAGGATCTCTTCTAATGGTATGGCTTTATACCTGGAAAGGGGGTATCCGCACTATCGTGTGGACAGATTTTTTGCAAACTATCCTATTGGTCGTCGCACTTGTCTTGCTCATCCACGCTGCACTGCAAACCTTGAATATCGGTTTTTTTGACGCTGCTAAATTAGTCTACAACTCTCCTCTCTCCGAGACCTTTGTATGGGACAATTGGCTGAGCAAACAACATTTTGTCAAGCAGTTTCTAAGTGGTATTTTTATTGTTTTAGTGATGACCGGACTGGACCAAGACCTAATGCAGAAAAATCTTTCTTGTAAGAACTTGAAAGAATCTCAACGTAATATGCTCTCGTATGGGGTTCTTTTCGTGCCACTCAACTTATTATTTCTTGCATTGGGCGTTTTGATTGTAACTATCTATACGAAGAATGGCAACCCCCTGCCTGCCACTGATGACAATCTATTACCCTACTTCGCAAAAGAGATGGGAACAATTGGACTGATTTGCTTCGTAATCGGGATGCTGGCATCCTCATTCTCAAGTGTAGACTCCGCTATCGCAAGTATAACAACCTCAATATCAGTAGATTTTAGTAGAAAAGAGGCAGATAAGAGAAAAAGAATCATTGTCCACATCTTGGTTACGCTTGTATTTTTCTTCTTGGTAGTCGTACTACAGCAGGCTCAAAACTCTCATGCGATTGACCTTATCTACACCATCGTGTCGTTTTTTTATGGACCCGTTCTAGGGTTATTCTCATTTTGCTTTACACAAAAAACCGTAAGTCAAAAATTACGCTTCATTCCTCTTTCTGCCGTTCTCTCCATTGCATTGTCCTATGTTATATCATACCTACTAAAACAGGAGTTGGGATATGCTATGGGATACGAACTCCTCATTCTCAATGGATTACTAATGTTTGTCGGACTTTGGATTGAAAATAAAATCTCCCTTGGAAACCAAGTTCATTAGTCTTCCAGGGGAGATATGAATATCTCTCTATTGCTACTCAGAATTATTTGAATTTCAATGAGTTAACAATATGCTCAATAGTATCTTTCTCAGCAACAGTCTCGTATGTTCCGTCTACGCCATAGAAATAGTCTCCATGACGAATTATTCGCATCGTCGTGCCTAATTCCATCTCGTCGCTTACATTCTTGTAGCAAATCCTCGCTTCATCGCCATTAACCTCCTTCGAGATAAGTTTAAAGCCCCACTGTTGCTCCTCATAACAACGAATACGCTCTTCAACAAAACTGTCCAACGGTGTTGAGTTGACTAAACGCGTACCAATCGCCACTATCAAATGGTCGGACGCACACGAGAACGGACGTACTGAATAGACTCCTGTTTCAATCTCCCAATTCTCTGGATACTCAATGGAGAAGACATCCGTCTCATATTTCATATAGGATGTTTTCCGACCATCATCGCACGAAGACACTACAAACAACATCAACGCCCCAACCATAGCAAAAAATATCTTCTTCATATTATATTTAAATTAATGTTCAGTCTTTTTTTCGAATTCTCTCTCAACTTTTGAGTGTACTCCTATTCAAAATGGAGCAATACAAATATAAAAAAAATCCTTTTCAATTCTTTTCACAATTAACCTAATTACCATTCAATCGCAGACTCTCCATTGTGTGTCAAATATTCATTGGCTTTTCGAAAATGTCCACATCCAATAAACCCTCGGTAGGCAGACAACGGAGAAGGGTGTACCGCCTTTAGCACCAAATGTTTCTTCTCATCTATCACTAACCCCTTGCGTTGCGCATACGAACCCCACAAGAGAAAAACCACATGTTCTTTACGGTCTGAAATCTCCTTGATCACACGGTCGGTAAACTCCTCCCACCCTTTGTTCTGATGCGACCCTGCCGCTCCTTGACAAACAGTCAAAGTGGCATTCAGAAGGAAAACTCCCTGATTCGCCCAACGTACCAAATTACCACTCTGAGGCATCGGTTTACCATAATCACGCTCTATCTCCTTAAAAATATTGACCAGCGATGGAGGAAACTTCACTCCATCATTCACCGAGAAACACAAACCATGCGCCTGCCCCACCTCATGATATGGATCTTGACCAATAATCACCACCTTCACCTTGTCAAAGGGACAAAGATTGAATGCATTGAATATCAACGACGCTGGCGGGAATATCTGCTTCGTCTGATACTCTTTCCTTACAAATGAAGTCAAAAGCGAAAAATAGGGTTTCTCAAACTCGTCTGACAACACTTCCTTCCAGGAAGATTCTATCTTAACATCCATACTTATCCTATTTAAGATACCCAGCCTCTCTAAGATACCTCTCAATGAAGTCCACAGTTCCTGATTCTCCCAACGTCGCTACATTGACCGACAAATTATAAGTCGATGCCATTCCCCACGTTTTGTTAGAATAAAAATTATAATAAGAGGCGCGTCGACGATCTTCTACCTCCATCAGAGCCTTCGCTTCCTCGACCGACATCTGAGATCGAGCAGCAATCCTCATAGCACGATCCTCCAACGTGGAATGTAGAAAGACACTCACACACATCGGGTTGTCGCGTAAAACATAATCACAGCAACGTCCCAAAATAACACACGACTTTTCAGAAGCCAACTTTCGTATCACATTCGACTGCATCTCAAACAGTGAATCCTGAGACAAGTAGTTGTGCGAATGAAAACCGCCCGTCACCAAACTGCTCATCCACTGCAACACATTGCCAGACACTACAGTCGACTTTTCATCTGTCTGATCAAAAACCTCCGGTGAAAATCCATATTCTCGCGCCACCTCGGTTATCAACTCCTTGTCATAGTAGCCGATGCCTAATTTTTCAGACAACATCTTGCCCACTGAACGTCCGCCTGCACCAAATTGCCGACCCAAACTTATTATTAAATGTCCTTCACTCATAACTTCAATTTTTTATTTTTACGATTCCTTCGCATCTTGAGGGAAAGGCTTATCTTGCAGCTTCGAGAATGTCTTCATCTCTCTTCTTAAAAGAATGAACGCCAAAAGGGTTGAAATAGCATCCGACACTGGCATACTAAAAAAAACACCCTCCAACCCCCAAATATTAGGGAAAATCAACAAGAATGGCACCAAAAGAAGCATCTGTCTCGTCGACGAAAGCAAAACCGCCATCGGAGCTTTTCCTATAGACTGGAAAAAGTTCGACACTACCATCTGAAAGCCTACGATCGGAAATGCTGCACAACAGATTCGAAGTCCCAACACCGTCAATCGTATCAACTCCTCATCTGACGTGAACATACGTGCCAACAACCGAGGAGCAGCCTCCGAAACCACAAATGCAAGACACATAAACACTGTAGCATATAAAATCGTAACATTCAACACCTTACGAACACGAGAGTATTGTTGCGCTCCAAAATTATACCCCGCAATCGGCTGCATACCTTGATTCAACCCCATCACCAGCATAGCGAAAATCATCAACAAACCATTCACAATTCCATACGCACCAATCGCCAAATCGCCTCCATGGCTATACAAAGCCCTATTTATCAGAATAACCACCAAACATGCGCACGCATTCAACATAAACGGGGCCATTCCTATAGAAACAATCGACTTGCAGACACGCCAATCCACCTTGAACATGGAGCGACTATACCGCAACGATGAATTCTTATTTGAGAAGTGCCTGACAACGACAATCAGAGCCACCAATTGCGCCAATATCGTAGCCAAAGCAGCCCCCCGTATTCCCCAGTTCAACACAAATATGAACACAGGAGCCAGAACTAAGTTGATACCCACCGTCATCATCGTTACCAACATCGCTTTCCGAGGATTCCCTGACGACCGCATCACATTATTCAACCCCAAATACAGATGCGTAATGACATTACCCGCCAAAATAACCTCCATAAAATCACGCGCATACTGAAGAGTGTCCATGCTCGCTCCGAAGAAAAGAAGAATCTGATCAATGAAAGCCAACCCCAAGACCATAAAAAAGATACCAAGGAGAATGTTCAAAATCGTAACATTCGCCAAAACTTTAAGCGTACCCTCATAATCTTGCTGCCCCATCTTGATAGAGGTCAATGTCGCACCTCCTGCACCAATCATCGCCCCGAAAGCCGCAGAAAGATTCATCACAGGCATCGTAATCGCTAACCCTGAGATAGCCAGCGCAGAGACACCTTGACCGATGAATATTCGATCTATCACATTATAAAGAGCCGATGCCATCATCGCAGCAATGGCGGGACCAGAATACTGTAACAACAATTTCTTAATATCGGCAGTCCCTAACAATTGAGATCCCGATTTTTCTTTATTTTCCATACCTTATACAATACATAAATGCAAAAATACGAAAACTTTCCGCCTTGTAAGACTACTTCTTTTTCTACCTTTGTAAAAAAATTAACAATGAAACACATAGATAGTCCATGCCTTCCCGAGGTAGCATTAGGAAATCTTTTAAAAGAAAAAAAACTTACTATCGCCACCGCTGAAAGCTGCACAGGAGGAACTATCGCTTCTCTCTTGGCTCGTCATGCAGGCAGTTCCGAATTCTTCATCGGAGCAGTAGTAGCATACTGCAATGAAGTGAAACACAACGTATTGGGGGTAAGCAGTGAAACCTTGGAGACCAAAGGAGCTGTCAGTTCCGAAACAGTCGACCAAATGGCGAGAGGAATCTGCAAACTTCTAAAAACAGATATTGGCATTGCTGTCTCAGGAGTGGCTGGACCTGGCGGAGGAAGCGAAGAGAAACCGGTCGGAACAGTCTGGATTGCTGTTGGCACGAAAGACAAGACTACCACAAAAAAACTAAGTTTAACAGAATGGCGCGACCAAAACATTCAATTATCCGCCATTGAAGCAATTTTTCTCGCACAGGAATTTGTAGAAAAGAATTTTTGAGCGTAAATTTGCAACCCGATAAAGACGTATGTTCTGAAAAATGTTGGACTGCATTTTATCAAGCAAAAGGAGAGGTAGCATTTAGTTGTTTTTCTGATAGTTACGCTGCTTTCATTGACGGTCATCGATGAAAGATCAGAAGCGAGAATGTAACCCTGCTTTATGAGTAATAACTTTTGAATTTAACAGCAATGTCAAAAATTTGTGAAATTACTGGTAAGACAGCGATGAATGGAAACAATGTTTCCCATTCAAAAAGAAGAACAAAGAGAAAATTCAATGTAAACTTGCACACAAAGAAATTCTACTGGCCAGAGCAAGACTGTTGGATTACTTTGAAAGTATCAGCAAAGGCTATCCGTACCATTGACAAGAATGGTCTCAATGCAGCCTTAGTAGACGCAGCAAGAAAAGGACTTATTTAATGGAGGGCTAAAAAAATGGGAAAAAAGAGTAAAGAAAGCCGTGTGCAAGTGATTTTGGAGTGTACAGAACACAAAGACAGTGGAATGCCAGGAACTTCTCGCTACATTACCACTAAGAACAGAAAAAACACTCCTGAAAGATTGGAACTCAGAAAATATAACCCAATCTTGAAGAGATACACAATCCACAAAGAAATCAAGTAATATAATAAGTATCAACTATGGCAAAAAAAGTAGTCGCTACCCTCCAAAAGGGTGAAGGTCGTTCTTACGCAAAGGTTATCAAGATGGTTAAGTCGCCTAAGACTGGTGCTTACTACTTTGATGAGAAGATCGTCCACAACGATGATGTTAAAGCGTACTTGGCTAAGTAACTTTTTAAACATCACGAAATAATATGAGGGAGTCCTAAGGACTCCCTCTTTTTTTACCATTTTCTCAATACACCGAACGACCCAAAATTATATGAATTTTGCCGCAAACTCTGGGGTGATGTAATTGTCTAACGTCGTGCAAGCAAATGAGGAGAATTCTATGGCATAGTTGACCACCCTCGTCCAACGCTCCATCGGCAAAGGTTTCTTCAAATCGTCTAAAAGAATGTTCTCTTTGATGAGACCATAGACGATCCCCGCGTTGAAGTTATCCCCAGCACCTACTGTGCTGACAGGTGTTACTACCTTGGCGGCAAAATCCTGCACAGCCTCTCCGTTAAACACTTTCGCTCCCTCACTTCCCATCGTGTAGATGAAATTCTTACAATAGAAACTGATATGATCTTTATAAATTTGTGAGGGATCGTTTTCTCCGTAAATATTGACAAAATCCTCATCAGAACCTTTTACAATATCGGCATACTCGAAATTCTCCAACATATTCGGCATTAGAAAGCGTATTTCATTCTTATGTGTATTTCTGAAATTCACATCGTAGTAGATAATCGCTTTCATGTCTCTCGCAAAATCCAACAACTCTGTTATTTTCTCCCTTAACACAGGATTCAATGCGAAATAAGACCCCACAAGGATAATGTCGTCATGACCGATTTGTGGCATAATATAGTCCAATCGTTCGTTAGGATAGTCTTTATAGAATAAATAATCCGCATTCTGATTCTCATCTAAGAACGCCAATGCTAAAGGAGACTTTCCTTGGTCGAACGAGTAGATATATTTCGTCTCCACGTTGTTTTCGACCAAAAAATCGTTGATAATACCACCTATCTTATCATTGCTTATCTCACTGATAAAAATAGGATTCTGTTTTAATCTTCCTAAAGAGATCAAGGCATTGTAGACAGACCCTCCTGGCTTCGCACTGACAGGCTGGTTATTCTTAAAAAGTATATCAAATACTGTCTCTCCAATACCAATTATCTTCCTCATATTCTGTTATTTACGTTGTTGTTTATTGTATTTTATCGAATTTAATCCTTATAATTCAACTCATCTTCAGTTATCTTATTGAGTACTCCCCTCCAAACTGTTGGAGAGGCTTTTCCTTCTTTGTTCCCTCCGATGATTAAAATTTCGCCCTCGTCAGAAATTACGAAAACGCCCGATTTCTCTATTCCTAATAAGTTCTCTCCCAAATCCTTATGCCAGTCGTTGCTCCATGAAACACCTGAATTGTATGAGGCGTAACATTTCTTGGAATGCGTGCCATCGAACGACTTTCCACCGACGATGCCCAACGTAGTCGAATAGATGTAGAGCATAGGATCGACCAAATATGGGATGGAAGAGTTAGACGTTACCAACTGGTTGAAATTTCCCTTGTAGTCAATAGACCAAACAACACCACTTTCATTCTGCGTTCCGTAGACATACCCCACCTGTGTAAACCCTGATGAAGCCGTGAACGGAAGAATATTCTCTGTAGAGAAACCGCTTGGCAATGCAGAAACCACTGTAAACGAATCACCCGTCATCTTCACCAACGAATCACCCTTGATTGCCCACAATGTTTCGTCCAAATTGAATAGCAAATATGAGACCTGGGTCAAATTCTCTTTCTTCTCAAATGTTTTATAATCACTTGACACATATACATTTCCTTCAGCATCTTGCACATAAAGTATAGCATCCAACAAACAAAGAGAAGTCCATTCCAAAATTTCATTATTAGAAATGATTTGCCTGTTCCAACTCTTTCCATCTGTAGAAGAATAAGATAAATTAGAACCATCGGACAATCTGCAAAACCAGTAGTAACTATCATCTATTTTCAGAGCCTTTTGAGAAACTACAGAATCAGAAATCTCAATCTGACCGAACTGTTCCCAAGTAAAAGCCGCAACATCAAAACTATGTATTCTCAAGTCAAATTGGTATTCCTTTGTGTTCGCTCCGTCCTCTGAAGTAGCAAGGATCCTAAGTGGAGACGTGAAATCCAACCTTTTCCCATTTGTAAAGGAAGTCCACTCAGAGTCGCCCTCCTTTTTGTATTGAATGGTAGGCGTAGAGGTAAAACCATAAAACTGTGTTTTCACGGCAGAGACATCCGTTCCGTACGCCAGCGAGTCGTAATTGTAAATAATACATTCGACATCGTTCACCACAAAGACAACATCCGTATTCTCGAGGAAAGAAACCGCACGAATGCGAGGATCCTCCAAATTATAATCTGTTGATTTTACATCATCATCGTCCTTATTGCAAGAGAAAGAAAAGACGGCCAAAACAACCATCAACCCATATTTCAAAAATTCCATACGAACATTCACGAACATACAACTTTATTTACTTTTTACAATTTCAAACTAAACACAAAAGTAACGAAATTATTTTTTTCGTAGGCAATTCTTTCAGAACACTCTACCTCATATAAAAAACGCAAAGTCAAATGACGTTGAAAAAAACCGTTTGTCAAAAATTTTGAACATTTAACACAATACATATTTGAATGTTAAAAATTCTTTATTAAATTAGCATTTGACATTTTGCGTTGTGTAATTTTCACATTCTGATGAAATCAATGCGCAAAATAATACGACAAAAAAAATACATATTATTACCGAATTCGAAAAACATTATAGATCTATGAAACTAAAAAAACTAACAAAATGGATGGCGACGCTGCTCTCCGTCATTTGTTGTCAGGCGACTTTTGCCGAAATCAAAATTAACGCATGGTATCCCAGAGAAGATGCAGCTACCTATATCATTGACAGCACGTTCTCCTGTGGGAAATACGCGAAAATTAGTGGAAGCTATAGCGATTGGTCACCTGCTCAATTTCAGATACAAACCGAAAACGGGACTACCGTTCCCCACTCTGATATTGATATAACGGCATATAACAGTAATAAGTTCACCTTTTCAAAAGGTAAAGACGAAGCTCTCCAGATCGACTTTACGAACGGGTCTGACCCAGATCGACAAAAAGTTTGGTCAACCTCTTTTGTCGTAGATCTTTCGGAAAAACCTTACAAGATATACAGTGAGGTTCCTGAATACAGGTCTGCCATGGCGGAGGCCGATTTAGGAGGAGCAAAGGAATTGACGACACCAGGTCAAAATTTCGCACTCATAGCGTCATTCTGTTCCAACCCAACCTTAAGTTCAACCACATACATTTGGGAAACAAGTGACAATGGAACTGACTGGGCACCAATGGGTTATACTACGCAAACAATACCGAGCCACACCCAAGGCACCGATACCTCTTACTATAGAGTAATTGCGACATCAATATTAGATGACGTAGACGACAATGGAGATCCAGTTGTCATAGCGACTTACAAGGACACATCAAAAGCCGTTATGGTGAGATATAAAATGCCAACCGTCAAATTGACGGCAAGTGCAGCAGACAATACCACAAAGACGTTCACAAGTAGCGAGTTTGAAGTGGAAGAGAACACTGGGCAAGTGAACTTCAGAGCCGTTCCAACTGGATTTGATGGAGCTATCACCTACGAATTGCAGTACCGCCCATTGGAGGGAGCAGGCGTATTGTCCACAATATGGCAGAAAGTCGAAGGAGTAACATTTGATGCGACATTAAAAACGTTGAAAGACTTTCACCCAACAATCAGTTCTGAATACAGACTGAAGGCAACGGGTACATCTCAATACTCAGGCAATGCTACTACCGCATATTCTGAGGAGGTTATCGTCATCCGTAAAACATACACCCTCTCGGAAGGAGAATTACAAGCAATGTGGAATGAGGACTTCGGCCGATTCTCAAATGCGTCGACCTACATCACAAGTGAAGGAGAGACATTCTCAGGTTCAATGACAGATGATGCTGGAAACACGTACAAAGTTGAGTACAACTGGGCTCCAGACCTTCATAATTACGTTAAACAACATGAGTATGCAACAGAAAGCTATATATACAAAAATTATAGCAGTTCAAATGCAGACTACAACTGGCTAAAGAACAAACACCGTTTGGAGGATGGCTACTACATCATCACAACCAATCCTACAAATGGAGATAACAACAAAGACAATACAGACTACCACAATGCATCGGATCACACTGGCAACTCTAATGGTGGTATGCTCTTCGTAAATGTCAAAGATGGATTGGAAGGAGTTTTGATTTACGAACGTCCAGTCGACTTTAACTGTCAGTTGAGTTCAGCAGGTATCACTATGTTGTTCACATCATACATCAACAATGCCTCCTACAATGCCACAACACCCGTAAATCTGCGTTGGGAGTTATGTGAAATCAACGGAAGAGATACAACAACAGTTTATACGATCGCCTCCGGAGATGTAAAGAATAGGTCAGACTTTGAGTCGCAGTGGGCAAATATGTCATTTAGATTCACTGCCAAGTCTCAGCACTATATCTTAAGACTCTACAACAATGCTCCTGGAGGTGCAAATTGGGGTAACGATATCGTAGTTGACGATATATCTGTGAAATTGAGCTACCCAACCATTGCCGTCGCAGTAGACAGGGAGCCCTCTTGTTTAGGTGGAACGATTGTCATTTCAGCCTCCAGTCCAGAGGGAGATTTCTCAAAATACTTCAGCGATCCTAAATTCGCATACCTCTATAATAACGCAGGAACTAATGGGAAATGGATGACATACAATATTTCAAATTCAAAAGATCAGTCTATCGGCATCTCAGAAACAATGATGGGGGGAACGTACTATCGCGTAGTGGTCGCACCAGACCAAACGATTCTGGACAACATCGTAAATGCAATTGTTAATGGTACCACGTTACCAACAAGAGACTGTGCGAACATCTATGCAATCAGCGACTCCATCAAAGCAACGCACAGCAAGCAATTCGATTCGCAGATTGCGAAGGAGAGTTTGGCTATCAGAGAGTTCTGTCAAAAAACAGAGCAGGAGCTGACCGTTACGGTAGAAAACAATTTCAGATTCGCCGCTCCGACAATGTACTACTGGTATTACAAGAAATTGGGAGATGGAGCAGTAACTCCAATTGACTCGACAACCACAACATCACACACCTACTCAACCGCCGACAATCTTTTCAGCGAGCCTGGGAAATATCTCTTGTATGTGCGTGCAGTCGATAGTTTATGTCAGACTTCCAATGCAGAAGGAGCTAAAGACTGGAACGATGTTTACGACACCATCACTGTCGTCCCTCGAAACCAACTTTCACTCTCGTTAGCCGATGAAACTCAAACGAAAGTTAAATACCTCTCCCCAGTAACTTTCAATGTTGACAATGGAGGTTATGTCGGCGACACCATCGTCTGGAAAAACAACTTTAATGATCCAGAAGAATATCGCAACAACAACACAACATCTCCTTTTACGGATGAATTCGTTCCAAGCGAACATGTCGGTACGATATGCTACCACATAGAAGCCCCTTCGGAATACGTTTGTGTTGACAAATCTTCAGAGGTCTGCATTGAAATGGACTTTGGTGTTATTCCTAACTTGATCACACCAACAGACGATCCTTTAGGAATCCAAGCCAACAACTACTTCCTGCTTGACTCAGAAACAAAAGAACCAACCATTCCGGGCGTTCATGTTAAAGTCTTCAACCGCTATCAGCAAACAATATACGATGGTGAAAACGGCTGGGACGGTACATACCGCGGAGAAACAGCCGAGCCAGGAACCTACTACTTCATTGTTACCTTAAATGGAGAGCTGTTGAAAAAAGGATATCTTGAAGTAGGAAAATTCAATTCCAAATGATAAGTAAAACATCTAAGCATATAAAGATATGAAAAGGATAATATTATCGGCAATGCTGGTAGGACTTGCGGCGAGCGGCTACTCTGTTGAGAGTAGACTGACGGGGGAATCGTCCTACTTTGAATCTGCAGAGATCAACACCTCTGCGATCGAGTTGCCAATGTCCCCATACAAAGATGGCACCATCGCTTTCTTCCGTAACGATACAGCCTACACCTTCAAACCAAACATGGAGGCAGGCATTGACACAATCATGATTTGCCAGGAGTTGATGGGCTTAGGCATTGAAGGAACATTTGCATTTGATTCCAAATCAAACAAACTCTACTTTTCTAAGAAAAACGGAGCAGACAACGACCTCTTTGAAGCCACTTGGAAAGGCGACAAATGGGGAGGAGTCCAAATGATGCAGATTCGTGGTGTGGCAATGCAACGCCAGGCCTACAAAAACTCATCCCTATGGATTTCACGATATGTGCAAACTGGTCGTGGAGCAACAGGATTCTACAATCCTTCGCTTGGCAAAGACGGCAAGCGCATCTATTTCTCAGGAGAATTTAAGGCTGGCGTCGGAGGTCGCGATCTTTGGTATATCGAACCTGAAGGCGACGGAATATGGACTCGTCCGCAATTGCTCAGCGAAAACAACATGACAGTCTCTAAAGAAGACTATCCATTGGTGATTGGAGACACACTCCTCTACTTCGCATCCGACCGTGCAGGAGGATTCGGTGGATTAGACATCTACTACGCAAAGAAAGGCGTCAGAGACACTACATGGGGTGAAGCAAAGATTCTTGGAGATGCCATAAACTCGTCTGCCAACGACTACAATGTTGTATTCGGAAAGCAGGAAGGTTCAGCATTCTTTATCTCTAACAGAGCTGGAGGACACGGATTAGACGATATCTACGCGGCCGTTTCCTTGTCGACACAGCCAGATGTTGAATTGCCAGTGCAGAGCGCACTCAGCGAACCTAAGGGATTCAACTGGATGTTCTTCTTCTTTGACTTGAACAAGTACGATATGAAACCAGAGTACGAAGTACAGTTGAACGAGTTGATTTCCGCTATGGCAGAATACCCAGGCGCTGTGTTCGAAATCAGCGGTCATACAGACTCTCGTGGAGACGACAACTATAACATGAAACTCTCTAAGAGCCGTGCCAATTTCGTACGCGACTTGTTAATCAAACGAGGTGTTGACCCTAACTCTCTGGTGGCAGTTGGAAAGGGCGAAACACAACCAATCATCAAAGATGCACAGACAGAATCTGAGCACGAGCAGAACCGTCGTGTAGAAATTAGTATCATTGAAGAATAAAAAGGGAGGAACTGAAGATGAAAAAATTATTAGTATTGATTAGCTTCCTTTCATTAGCATGGATGGTTAGCGCGCAACAAGAGTTGTTGCTGACGCAACAGTTTTACTCTCGTATAAATAAAAACCCTGCCGGTATCGGTAACGTCGAGGATATAGATGTCTTCTTGTTAGGACATTTCCAATACGCAGGATTGGACGACTCTCCGAAGACTTTCGTATTGAACGGACACACCTATGTTGACAAACTCAACTCAGGATTTGGCTTCACTGCATCCTACGATAAGTTGGCAGCGGCTCGTAGTTTCACCAATATCAAAGTTGACTATTCGTATGGACTTCGTTTCAACGATGATATGATGTTATCGTTAGGACTTGGATTCGGAGTGTTGGTCTCACAGATGGACTTAGGAAAATATACCGTTGAAAACCAAGCCGAGTTGGATGCCCTTGATGACGAAGATGGGACAAAGGCGAAGCCCGACATGGATTTCGGTGCTGAGTTCACTCTCAAAGACAGACTCTTAGTTGGAGCGTCAGTAACCCACTTAATCAGTGGCAAGACAAGTACCTACACTCCAGGCCAGCACATCTATGTCTACGCACGCTATATGATTCCGTTGACAGAGCAGTGGGATTTAGCACCAATGTTGAACTATGTACACCACAAAAAAACAAATATTTTGGAAGTCAATGTTTCTGCAGCCTACAATCGTTTCGTATGGGCAGGATTAACTTGGCATCCGGATATGTCGGATGGTTTCTCCTCTAACCCATTGGCAATCAATGTTGGAGCAGAGTTCAAACGATTCCGTGTAGGTTACATGTTTGACTTAAGTTTAGGAAATGTCAACGATTTGGCGAAAACCTCGCACGAATTTATGATTTCCTACTCAATACAAAGAAAGAAGACAGCAACTATCTCTGCGGATGGAGACTTCTTTGAATAAAAGCTTTATTTCCTGATTATCATAGAGCTAAGGAGGATAAGACTTAAGTCTTATCCTCCTTTTTTACCTATATATAAGAAGATTTCCTATCCCCTTTATAATTCTACTGCTAACGCAATAATATCTTACTTTTTCAAAAATATCCCCACAAATAGGGATATACAAACACATTCTTTCAATG
>CAVFXQ010000035.1:0-25606 GCA_963626555.1 Clostridiales bacterium | reverse complement strand
GCTAAGTACTTATGTAACAAATTGTTATATGTTAATTATTTTATGTCAGATGGGTTGCAATTGTAATAAGATTTAAATTTACGGCTAAAGTAAAAAGGATCGTTAAATCCTACTGAATAAGCCACTTCTGATACGGATAAATTTTTATTTTGTAGCAGAAGATTGCGCGCCACAGTCATTCGATAGTCTGTTAGAATTTCGGTAGGTGTCTTAGGGGTGATATTTTTCAGCTTTCTGAAGAAGGTTGACTTGCTCATCATGAGTTCTGTACAAATATCTTCTGCAGAGAAGTTGGCATCTGCGTATCGTTTAGCCACTATATCCATAACAGATTTAAGCAGAGGGTCAGCTTTTTCTTGTTCCTCTTGGCTTACGTTGGGGTAGTTTTCAATGTAGTTTTGTCGTTGAAGATTGCGAATTTGTAAGATATTGGCAACCTTCATAATCAATTCTTGTTCGGAGAAAGGTTTTGTGAGGTAGTCTATAGCACCCTTGTTGAGACCTGTGAGTTTATCTTCTTCTTTGCTTTTGGCGGATACGAAAATCAATGGAATATGAGTCAACTCTGGTTGCTTCTTTATCCGTTCATACATCTCAATTCCATCGCAAATAGGCATTTCTATGTCGCTGAGTATAATGTCTGGGGCATTTTTCAGTGCCATTTTGAATCCTACGTTTCCGTCGGTTGCGGTGATAATGTTGAAATATTGTGAAAGAATGTTTTTTTCGTGAAATAGCAAGTTTTTGTCATCTTCAACAATCAAAATCGTGTTGTTTTTTGAGTCCTCTTGTGGTCTATCAATATTGAAAATTTTGTTGTCTTTTTTATTATCACTACCTTTTTCATCTAATTTAGTTTCTAAAATTTCTGATTTTGGAAGGGAAATGGTGAAAATGGAGCCTTCTCCTACAACACTTTTTATAGATAGTAATCCTCCGTTTTTTTCAACAAATTCTTTGGAGAGTTTAAGTCCGATTCCTGTTCCAAACTCTCCATTTGTACCTTGTGTTGAGTCGATTTCTTTTTTTTGCATTAAATTGTCGATTTGCTCCTGTTCCATTCCAACTCCATTGTCTGAAATTGACACTCCGATGGTGTTGTCTGTCTCGAACAAACGTATTGTGATTTCGCCTTGTGAAGCAGTGAATTTTATAGCGTTGTTAAGGATATTGCGAAGAGCTGTTCCAATCATTCTCGCATCCATTTTGCAAAAATGAACGATTTCATCGTAGAAAACTTTAATTGAAATTTGTTTCTCTTCAGCTAAAGGAGTTAAAAGGCTCACCACGTCTAAAGTCAGTTTCTTTAAACTTTTGTCTTGTGGAATGCAGCATATATCTTCTCGTTTCCCTCTTGCCCATTCCAAAAGTTTTAATAGGATATTTTGAAGATTAAAGGCGGATAAATAGAGACCGTTTAGCAGTTTTCCCGTTTCTGTGTCCATTTTATCTTCGTTTTTTAGAAGTGTACTGAGCGCAGTAACTATTGAGAACATTGGATTTTTCAAATCATGGGCAATGACAGAGATGAGTTGGTCTTTTTCTTTTAATGCTGTTTGCAAATCCTCATTTTTGTTTTTCAATTCTTCTGTACGTTCGTTCACAGCCACTTCCAATTTTTCTTTTTGATGCATAATGTTTTTGAAGCGAAGCGTTATGATGAGATAAAAGGTTATAAGGACGGACAAAAAGACAATAGTGTAAAACCACCATGAGTTCCACCAAGGGGGAGAGACAACTATGTCTATGCCTATGGATTTTGAATGGTCTTGCACGCCTTCTCGTCTTGCTTCAATTTCTAATGTATAGTTTCCAGAAGGAATATGTGAAATGTTGATTTCTCGTTGTTCGTTTAGTTTTGTCCATGTTGAGTCTAACCCGTTTAAACGATAAAATAGCTGAACATTGTTAAGACCGGAGAAATCTATCACGTCAATGTTTATCTTGAGGTTTGTCTCGTTGTGTTTGAGTTTTAACTTTGAGAGTTCCGAGAGAGGAACAGGAAGATGTTCTGAACCGATTTCAATTTTCTTGCCTTTGATGGTCAGATCGGAAAAGCCAAGGTAGTTGACACTTGCATTAAAATTGATTTTTCGTGGGTCAAAGGTGACGAATCCCTCTGCGCTCCCGAAGTATATGTCGTTTTGCGAATCGATGAAGGCCGCCCTGCAGGTATAAAAATTGCGACTGACGGTCTTTTCGTTGACGGGGATAAGTTGATATTCTCTTTTTTCGGGGTTAAAGGATGCAATTCCGTTGGAGCCTGCCGTCCAAAAACGCCCATTTTTATCTTTCACGATTGATGAGTATTGACCTTTAGGAAGAAAGTCCAACCATTCGTGTTTTTGTCCATCTTCTGAAATCTTCATCACACCTTGGTCGGATACGACAAAAAGGTTTCCATTGTTGTCGCATGTGCCTTGCAACATACGCAGAGGGTTATGCATTGGGGTTAGATCTTCGTCTGGAAGGGTTGGAAATAGATTATCGCCATCGCACCGCCACACAGTTCGCGAAGTAATTACCCAACGTATGCCGTTATTAGATTCTGCTATGTCTTCTACCCATATATCTTTGTCTTTAAAACCTTTATAGGAGAGAATTTTCTTCTGCCAAATTCCGCTTTTGTCGCATTGATAAATTCCATCTCCTGAGAAAGATACCCAAATATCGCCGTTTTTCATAGGATAAACACCTTTACTTGTGTTGTATGGGTGCGTAATTCCAGTGTAAGGGATTTGTGAGATTTTATGCGTTGTGACGTTGAGTCGGCATAGACTCCCCCCCCATGTTGCGATGAGGAAGTTGTCTTTGTTTTCCTTTTTCACTGATAAAACATTATTAGATGACAATCCATCTTCTATTGTGAAGTGCTTGATAATCTGAAGATTCTGAGATAATAGATATAGTCCGTGTCCGTCAGAACCCACCAAAATATTGCCATTTTCAGTTTCTGCAAAGGTTGTGCCGTCGACGATGGGGAAGCCTATGTCTGTTGAATGTATCGCTCCAGAGTTTCGTATTGAACTGTAGCGTAAAATGCCGGCGTTTTGTGTTCCAATCCAAATATCACCTTCTGTGTCTTCGTAAATGCAATGAATCTTTTGCAACTCTTCTGCTATATGTTGTGCGTTTTGCGGTTCAATCTTTTTGAAATTGAAGATTCCATTGTTGTAAGTGGCAGTCCAAAGTCCAGATCCAGCTGTTCCGAACCAATATTTATTGCGTGTGTCGCGAATGACGGCTGTCGTGTTTTTAAATGGAGTGTTTATGATTTTTGGAGTGCTGATTTCACCATCTTCTTCAATGGTGATGAGCCATATTCCACCGACAAACGATGTTACGAGAAGGTGATTTTTGTCTACTGCCATAATCTTGGAAACCATTGTACCCAAACATAGTTTCTGATCATATTCTCGTAAATGTGTTCCGTCTTTGTCGAACAGAAGTATTCCAGAATATGTGCCACAGAAAAAACGTCCGAGATGGTCTCTCTCCATGTCTGAGATGAATGTGTCTGAGGTAGAGTCGGTTATGTTAGGCTCTTTGTCAAATGTTTGATTTTGAATGTTATAAGAGTAGAGTCCGTTTGTGGTTGTTGCCCATAAATGTTTGTCGTTGTCTTCTTTAAAATTGGTGATTCCTTTGAAATAAGTTGTTTTGAAATCTTCGGGCATAAGGTCGTCAAATGTGTCTGTTTTTTCATTATGACGAAGCAAGACGCCATTGTTTGAACCGATGAGCAGTTGGTTGTCGTGAGATAGGAAAAGGTGCATGAACTGGTTGCGCTTGAGCGAGGGGCAATCTTCCGCATAGTAGTTTTTGAAGTGGACACCATCGAAACGGCTGAGCCCATATTCGGTTGCTACCCATATAAATCCATTTTTATCCTGTGAGATAGCGTGTACATAGTTGCAACAGAGTCCGTCTTTGTTGGAGTATCTGTAGAAGGTAGACAATTCGTGGCCCGACGATGAATTTATTAGGGCGAACAATAGAAAAATAAAAAAAAAGAACCGCATAGAAAAATCTTGTATTTATGAGACCCTTAGGTCTTGAGTTTCTCCGTTTTGAAAAGTAAGACGGAAAACTTACGGATAAAGAGTCGCTATTTTATCTCTCCATCCATGGTGATGATAGGCTCTTCCTCTTCAGGAATATCATCTTCATCTAATTTCTTTCCGCAATATTTGCAGTAGACGGCATCATGGTCGTTGCCTGGTTTGTGGCAATGCGGACAAGGAATGGCTTTCCTCTGCTTTGAGTCGGATATCATTTGCGCAGAGACGATACCTGTTGGAACAGCTAAAACCGTGTAACCTAATAGCATAACGAAAGCGGATAGGAATCTTCCTAAACTTGTCATAGGGGTAATGTCTCCATATCCAACTGTTGTCATGGTAACGATTGCCCAGTAGATGCTACTTGGAATATCTTGGAAACTTGATCCTTCCATACCTCCTTCCACCATAAACATCACTGTTCCGATACAGATTACCAAAAGTAGCACGAATACAAAAAAAACGGTGATCTTTTTTGAACTAGCGATTAGTGAGTCTAACAACATCTGTCCTTCTCTCCAAAAGGAGAATAGTCGGAAAATACGAAAGACACGTAGTAGTCGGAAGATTCGGATGGTGAGCAGTCCGTGTGCGCTCGGGAAAAAAATTCCTAAGTAGGTCGGAAGAGTTGCTAAGAGATCTACAATACCGAAGAAACTAAAGACATAGGTATGTGGTTTGGGGGCGCAATAGATACGAAGAATGTATTCTATTGTAAAAAACACCGTGAAAATCCACTCTAAAATGACCAAAAACAGTTTGAATGCGGGGGGAAAGATGTCTATGCTTTCTAAAATAACAACCGCTACACTGACTAATATAAAACAGATGAGTACGACATCGAACAGTCGTCCCAAGGGGGTGTCGGTGTCGTACACAATCATGTATATCTTCTGCTTCAACTCTTCGTTGTGCAGAAATTGGTTCCATTTACTTCTTAGTTTCTTAAACATTTATCCTTATATCTTTTCTTCAATGAATTAAATGAAAAATTAAGGATTAGGGGCAATGAATGTTTTATTTCCCGAATGCTGCCGCTAACGCTTGCTCTACGTCTGCGATGATGTCCTCAGCATCTTCAATACCACATGAGAAGCGAATTAAGTCAGGACGAACGCCCGCTGCCAGTAATTGCTCATCAGACAACTGTCTGTGGGTGTGAGATGCGGGGTGCAACACGCAAGTTCTGGCATCTGCCACATGGGTTACGATGCAAGCCAAACGAAGGCTGTCCATGAACTTGATGGCTGTTTCGCGACCACCTTTGAGTCCAAAGGTTACGACACCACAAGACTGACCGTTCTTGAATTGCTTTTGTGCCAACTCGTGGTATTTGCTTGATTTCAAACCAGGGAAGTTCACCCAAGCAACTTCAGAACGGTTCTCCAAATATTCTGCTACTTTTTGTGCGTTCTCGCAGTGGCGAGGCATACGAACGTGGAGAGACTCCAATCCGAGATTCAAAAGGAATGCGTTTTGAGGTGCTTGGATGGATCCTAAGTCGCGCATCAGCTGAGCAGTTGCTTTTGTGATATATGCGCCCTTTCCAAATGCTTTGCTGTATGCCAATCCGTGGTAGGATGCGTCTGGCTCTGTCAATCCTGGGAATTTGTCTTTATGAGCCTCCCAATCAAAGTTTCCACTGTCTACGATACAACCGCCAACGTTAGTGGCATGTCCGTCCATATATTTTGTGGTGGCGTGCGTTACGATGTCACAACCAAATTCAAAAGGTCGACAGTTGATTGGAGTAGGAAACGTGTTGTCAATGATTAAAGGAACACCGTGAGAATGTGCGATGCGTGCGAATTTCTCGATATCCAAAACGCTCAACACTGGATTGGCGATTGTCTCTCCGAACAATGCTTTTGTGTTTGGACGAAATGCTTTTGCGATTTCTTCTTCCGATGCATCTGGGTCGACGAACGTGCAGTCGATACCCAATTTCTTCATCGTTACGGCGAAAAGGTTGTATGTTCCACCATAGATGCAAGAGGACGCAACGAAGTGGTCGCCTGCCTCGCAGATGTTGAAAATAGCATAGAAGTTGGCTGCTTGTCCTGATGAAGTCAACATAGCGGCAACGCCCCCTTCTAACTGACAAATCTTATCGGCGACTGAGTCGTTTGTGGGGTTTTGCAAACGAGTGTAGAAATACCCAGATGCTTTCAAGTCAAAGAGATCTGCCATCTGTTCGCTTGAGTCATACTTGAATGTTGTTGACTGATAAATTGGTAAAACACGTGGCTGTCCATTCGTCGGTGTCCAACCCCCTTGCACGCATAACGTGCCTAATCCTTTTTTCTTATTTTCCATTAACGTTTTTATTAAATTCCGCACAAAAATACAAAAAAAATAGTAAGGCTATTCGTTTTTCCAAAAATGGAAAATTCTTTTAACTTTGTTCTCGGGTGATGTGTCGTCACGTTAGTTAGCAATCAACAATATGTCTGATAATATGAATAAGTTTATTGGTGCGCATGTGAGTTCATCGGGTGGTGTTCAAAATGCGCCGCTCAATGCCGCTGCTATTGGGGCAACTGCTTTCGCTCTTTTTACGAAGAACCAACGTCAGTGGCACTCTGCTCCGCTTTCTGAACAGAACATCTCGCTCTTCAAGGAAAATTGTGCTAAGGTGGGTATCTCGTCCGAGCATATTCTTCCTCATGATAGTTACCTCATCAACTTAGGGCATCCTACGGAAGAGGGATTGGAAAAGTCGCGTAGTTCATTCTTGGAGGAGATGCAACGTTGCGAACAATTGGGACTTAAACTGTTAAATTTTCACCCAGGCTCTCACTTGAAGGAAATCTCTGTTGAGGCTTGTTTGGAGCGTATCGCAGAGTCTATCAATATCACTTTAGACAAGACGAGAGAGGTCTGTGCTGTGATTGAAAACACGGCGGGGCAGGGTAGTAATGTTGGAAATAGATTTGAAGAATTGAAATATATCATCGACCGTGTGGAGGATAAAACTCGTGTGGGCGTATGCATAGATACTTGTCACGCTTTTGCAGCTAGTTACGATTTAACAACAGTGGAGCAATGTGAGAAAACATTCGCTTTGTTTGATGAAATCATTGGATATCAATATCTTAAAGGCATTCACTTGAATGATTCTAAGAAAGGTGTTGGCTCGAAGGTAGACCGACATGAGAGTATCGGGAAAGGTGAGATAGGTATAACTGCTTTTGAATGGATGATGAAAAATCCTCATTTCGACAATATTCCGCTTATCTTGGAAACGCCAGACGAGGCTCTTTGGTCGAATGAGATTCAAATGCTGAAAGAGTTGGCAAAGTAGACATTAAAAGTCGGATTTTGTTTTAAAAAGGCTTATTTATATAGGTTTTAATTAGAAAATAAAAAATAAGGATATGGAAGATATTTATTTTGGAGATGATAAGGAATTGATTGATTATATTCTATCCAATCTCTCTGATGAGAATAAAAAAAACATCACCGCAGAGGTTGTTGACGACGTAATCTCTGAGATGATGAATTATTATGAATCGAAAGGATTCTTCGATGAGTTGGTTGGTAATGATGACGACGAACTTGAGGTAAACACCAGTGAGATGGTGCTTCTCATTCAGGAGGCTGTCTCGAAGAAGACACCTATTACGCTTGAGCAGGTTGAGGAAATCCTTGATTTAGAGTACAAATTTGATAATGAATAGAGTTCGTGTCTTATTCGTATCTTATTGCTTCAATAGGGTCTAACTCTGCTGCGCGTTTTGCTGGGTACCACCCGAAGAATATTCCTGTCAACGTACAAACGAGGAATGACAACACTACGGAATATACCTGAATGTAGATAGGCCATCCGAGGATTAGTTTCAATCCGTATGATGCGCCTACTCCTATAATTACCCCGATAATACCTCCTGTTACGCTGATCAAAACTGCTTCAATCAAGAACTGAGACAGAATGTCGATGCCACGGGCTCCAACTGACATTCTCAATCCAATTTCTTTAGTGCGCTCGGTTACGGAGACATACATAATGTTCATGATTCCGATACCTCCGACGACCAACGAGATTCCTGCGATACATGCTAAAAGAATGGTCATCATATCGGTGGTAGATGTCATCATCGAACTTAACTCTTCCTGTGAACGGATTGTGAAATCGTCATCGTCGCAATCCTTGAGTTTATGGTTTTGCCGAAGTTGCGCGGTGATGTCTTCGATAGCCTCGCTGGTGAGCGATTCTGATTTAGCGGAGCAGTAGATTCCGTTCAAATAGGTGATGTTGCACACGCGCTTCTGAACGGTGGTGTAGGGAGCGAGGACGACATCATCTTGGTCTTGTCCCATACTGTTGTATCCTTTGGCTGCCAAAACTCCAATGACTGTGAACGGAATTTTGTTCAAACGAATTACTTTTCCAATCGGATTTTCACCGTTCGTGAACAACTCGTTGACGATGGTTTTACCAATCACACACACCTTGGCGGACGATTTGATTTGTTCAGCGGAGAACATTTCGCCCTCAGAAACTGAAAGTTTCCTAATTTCTAAATAGTCGAGTGAGATACCCGTCATAGAAGAAGGGTAGTTGTTGTTTCCATTGATTAATTGTCCGCTACTGCTGCATACAGGAGAGACGTATGACACATAGCGCATACAGTTCTCGATGATGCTGTTGTAGTCGGAATTTTTCAAGGTTTGCATATCCGACATGCTCATTCTGACACCTCCTGCTCCGCGGTCGTTGTTTCCTGGGTGAATCATAATCATGTTAGAACCCATTTCGGCGATTTGCTCTTGGATGCTCTTTTTAGATCCTTGTCCGATGGCGAGCATGGCGATCACAGACGCCACACCGATGATGATTCCCAACATCGTCAAAAAAGACCTCAGTTTGTTGTTGCCGATGGCCTTTAATGCTATTTTAAATAGATTTGAGAAATTCATTTTGTTTCGTTTTTATGCCGACTAATCGTCTGTTTTTGGCAGGTTGGATAATGCTTCTTGTGCAGACGATATGTTGTTGTTGATGGTGTCTTCTACGACGTGTCCATCTCTCAAGACAATGTTTCGACTGCTGTATTGCGACAATTCTGGATTATGGGTTACGAAGATGATGGTTCTTCCTTTGGCATGCAACTCTTGAAATAGCACTAATATTTCAAACGAGGTGCGAGTGTCTAAGTTTCCTGTCGCCTCATCTGCTAAGATGATGACGGGGTCGTTCACCAATGCGCGAGCTATGGCGACTCTTTGTTGCTGACCTCCAGACATTTGGTTGGATTTGTGGTTGAGTCGTTCTCCCAAACCGACCATCATCAAGGCTTTCACGGCGCGGTCATGTCGCTCTTGTGCCGACACATTCGGGTTATACATCAACGGAAGTTCAACATTTTCGATGGACGTGGTTTTCGCAAGCAGATTGTAGTTTTGAAAAACGAAGCCAATCTTTCGGTTGCGTAGTAAAGCACGGTCATTTTTGCCCATCGTGCGCACTTCCACTCCGTCTAAGTAATATTCTCCGGAGGTTGGACTGTCTAAGCAACCTAATGTGTTCAACAAAGTGGATTTTCCAGAACCAGACGTTCCCATGATCGTTACAAACTCTCCCTCGTAGATGGCGAACGACACTCCTCTTAATGCGTGCACAACTTCGTCTCCTACAAGGAAGTTGCGACGTACATCCTTGAGTTCAATGATAACCTTTCGGTTATCATTGCTATTGATTTGCTTGTTGTCCTGCATAACGGTGCGTTTTTAATTCTTTTTCTTTCTGTTTTGTCCTGGATGCTTTGGCATAAACGGACTTTGTCCTCCGTCTTCTTGCTTTAATTCGGATGCATCCAACGACTCTGTTTCAACAGATGAAACAATGACACGTTCACCAATGTTCACACCAGAAAGCACTTGCGTGCGTGTTCCATTGCTGACTCCTGCTACGATAGCTCTCTCCTCGGCGATAGAGTCTTGTACAACAACCCAAACAGATTGCTTAGTGGCTTCTTGCAAAGGTTTCACTACCATGTTTGGTGGCAATAATTGCTCTTCCATTTTGAAGCGTAACGCTTTGGTTGGTATTGTGATAACGCTATCCAATTTCAATGTATAGATAGAAATGTTGGCGGTTAGCCCTGGCTTTAGCTTCAAGTCGGGGTTTTTCGCATCCACAATCACCTCATAGGTAACGACGTTAGACGTTGTCGTGGCTTGCAATCTCACCTGTCGCACAGTCCCCCTAAATTGATCGTTAGGGTAGGCATCAACGGAGAAGACAACTTCTTGACCCTCTTTCACTTCGCCTATGTCGGCCTCGTCGATATTTGCCACGACCTCCATGTCTTCCAAGTTTTCGGCGATTTGAAACAAGGTTGGAGTGGTCATGGTTGCAGTTACCGTTTGTCCTTCTTCAACCTCTACAGAGATAACAACACCGTCGATTGGACAATAGATAGTGGCGTATCCCAAGTTGGTAGTGGCTTTTTCTACTTCGTACTTACTTTTTGTGACGGAATTTTTTGCACGAATATATTGATATTCAACCTCTTCAAATTCAGAATCGCTGATTAAACTCTTGTCGTGAAGCGCCTTGTTCCTGTTATAAACTTTCTCGTAGTATTTGAACTCGTTCAAGGCGATCTCATAGTCTGTCTTGGCTGCGTTCAATGTTGAAGTCAGCGTAGATCGGTCAAGTTCAGCCAATAGTTGCCCTTTCTTCACACGGTCGTTATAGTCAACATATAATTTTTTCACCGTACCTGACACTTGCGTACCGACTTCTACCTCGGTAACGGGGTCGACTGTGCCTGTCGCAGTCACGCTATTGGTGAGCGAACCATACTCAACGGCCTCCGTGTCGACAATTGTTTGAGGTGGTTCTTTCTTAACAAAAAGAAAGAAAATTGCGATGATGGCAACAACGACCAAGACTACAATCAAAATAATCTTATTTTTCATACTTTACTAATTAAAGTTTCTTTCTGTGTTCATTACGTTTGATTCGCTATAGAGCGGAACAACCAACGCAAAAATAATAGTGCGAGTTTCTGAAACTCGCACTATTAGACTAAAAATAATTATTTATATACAATCCCATAATTAAGGGAAAGTGTAGTCTCTTTGTCCTAATTTTCGTTATTTGTGTCTACATATCTCTTCTTCAACGGCTGAAATCCAGTTTTCACCATTCTTAGGTTGATAGGTGGCGAATCCTAATGCTTTGCCACTTTTGATGTTTTCTGTTCCGTCGTCGATATAGAGCGTTTCTTCCGCCTTAATACCTGCATCAGACAAGACGTGTTTAAAAATGTCGTGTCCTGGTTTCGTCATTTTGATAAGATAGGAGATATACATCTTGTCAAAATAGTGGTGTAACGGCTTTTTGTCGGCAGAGAAATTATCTGTCTCTGCCCATTCGAAAATATAAGGATTCAGGTTGCTTAGCAGATAGAATTTGTAGTTCTGACGGTTCTTCTCTATCCAATGCAGTTTTTCTAAATTTACTCCTTTGATGATGGCTTTCCACGCTGCATCGATATCTTCATCGGATACATATTTGCCAATTTCTTCTCTGACTTTGTCATTGAATTGCGAACGCGTGTACTCTCCATTTTCAATGCCATAGAAGAACCCATTTTGACAATAGAGATTCAGATAATCGGATATGTTTTTTAATCCTAAGGCACGAAAACTATCACATGCTGCCTGCAAATCGCAGTCAATTAAAACGCCGCCTAAATCAAGCAAAATATTCTTTATCATATATTTTATTCTCAGATTTTTACACTTGTTTTTTATTCCTCTTAGGGTTGATTCTCCTCGTAATAAAGACCTAATAACTCAAATTTCCCTGCTTCCTCTTTATTTCCGACGAACAACATGTTAGGTTCGACTTGGTCGGGTAACTGTTTCAGAAATGAGAGGATGTCAAGTTTGACTCCAACTCTCTTTTTCTCGGATAATTGAGATAACTCGTAGCAGAAAAGATACTCGTAGAGAGAGCCATTCTCTGTCTTCCCGCATAATTTCTTTTCAGAGAGGGGGGCGATGAGGCGCTCTCCCTGGCTTTCAAAACCAGCATAAAGAGTGTCTGTGCTTTCTTCATTGTTGGAAAGGTAGACTTGCACAGAGAATGAAATCGGCAACGCTTTATCTTTCAAGTCGGAGTAAAGCGTCGCTGATACGATAGGAGTGAAATCGATTTTCCTCTTCTCTATACCTGACACCTCGATAGGGGTCGTCTTGGCTACTACGATGTTGCGAACAGAAGTGAGGCTTCCTAAATTTTTGTAGAGAAAGAATGAGACGCAGGCGATCGCGACTATGATGATAGCGGTGTATATAATGTATCGTTTTCTCACGAGGTCTCCTTATTATCTTATTACAAAAGTTTTTACACTTTCAATGCTCCGACGATTTCTTTGACGGATTTGCAACCGTGTCGTTCTAAGTAGTCGTTGATGCCCTCTGCCACTTTCACGGTGATACTTGGGTCAATGAAATTGGCGGTGCCTATTTCAATGGCAGTAGCTCCTGCTAAGAAGAACTCAATAGCGTCGGTTGCGTTCATAATTCCGCCTAATCCTACGATTGGAATTTTCACAGCTTTTGCCACCTGCCAAACCATTCTCAAAGCAATTGGCTTGACACAAGGTCCAGAGAGTCCGCCAGTTACAGTAGACAACAACGGTCTCATTTTCTCGGCATCGATAGCCATTCCCATTAAAGTATTGATGAGTGAAACGCTATCTGCCCCGCTTGCCTCGGCTGCCTGTGCTATCTCGGCAATGTTGGTTACATTGGGAGACAACTTGACAATCAAGGTTTTGCTGTATGCTTTTCTGACGGCAGACACAACACTTTCAACTCCCGAGCAGGTTGTGCCGAAAGCCATTCCTCCTTGTTTCACGTTCGGACAAGAGATGTTCAACTCAATGGCGGGAATCTTCTCTAACTCGCTTATCTTAGCAGCCGTCTCGATATAGTCTTCTATGCTTGCTCCAGAAACATTAACTATCATATTGGTCGGATAGTTCTTGATTTCTGGATAGATATGTTCGATGAAATAGTCGACGCCTTTGTTCTGCAAGCCTACGCAGTTGAGCATACCCGAGGGGGTCTCAGCCATGCGAGGATAAGGGTTGCCTTCACGGTGATTCAGCGTAGTGCCTTTGACAATGACACCGCCGATCTTGCTTAAATCGATGAAGTCTACGTATTCTGTTCCGTACCCGAATGTTCCTGATGCAGTCATAACGGGATTCTTCAACTGCAAATTTCCTATGTTGACGCTTAAATCTGCCATGTCAAGTCTTTTATGTTAAATACTGGTCCGTCTGAGCATACACATTTGTGTCCTGCTTTTGTCTCTGTTACACAGCAGAGGCAGGCTCCTAACCCGCAAGCCATCTTGTTTTCTAAAGAAACCTCGCAGTCTATGTTGTTTTTGGCGGCGAAGGATGCCACCGCCTTCATCATTGGTGTCGGTCCGCAGGTGTAGATTTTATCAAAGTGTTCCTGAGACAATATAGAGTGGTTGGTTACGAAGCCTTTTTCTCCGACAGTTCCGTCTTCTGTTGTGATAAGCACGCGTCCTGCCAGCTGATAGTCGGCGAGGTTGATGAGGTCTTTGGCAGACCTTGCTCCTAAGAGGAAAGTTGGCTCATAACCTTGTGCTTTCAAATGCGTTCCTAATAGCAACAAAGGGGCGATACCGACACCTCCACCTACAAGCAATAGAGCCTTTTGGTTTTCAAGAGGTTCGGAAAATCCATTGCCTAACGGAAGAACGATGTTCACCTTTTCCCCCTTCTTCACTTCTGCCAGCTGCTTTGTTCCCTCTCCAACTAATTGAATGAGAAGCCACAATTCGTTTTTCTCTTTATCTATAAAGTGGATGGAAATCGGACGACGCAGAAATGTTTTCTCTGAATGGTCGACCTTGACCTCGACAAACTGTCCTGGACGCATCTCAGGCAATGGCGATTCGTCTGTCAGTTTCATCAAAATATGCTTGTCGCCTAAACGATCGTTCGAGACGACAGTCATGTTTAAAATGTATTTCTTCATTGCTACTTATTTACGCTTCTTCCTACAAAAATACGTTTTTAGAATCTAATTTTCGTAAGAACTCTTTCGCATATTCTCAAAATCAAAATTATGATAGCGTTTTTCTATGTTGTCAATATTAGTTCGTAATAGTCTAATCCTAACCAACGTTCGAATTTCCATCCTACCTCTTCAAAGTGAGCAACTTTTTTGAATCCGTATTTCAAGTGGAATTTTGCACTGTTTATGTTCTCTTCAGTAACGCCCGCTACGAGTGCGTGATAGCCAAGCAATTTTAGCCTTTTGAATAATTCGGTGTAGAGTTGAGTGCCTACTCCGTGTCCTAAGCTGTTTTGATCCAGATAGATAGACACTTCGCAAGTGTGAAGGAAAGCTGCCCTTGGCCTCCATGTGTGAGCATAGCAATAACCGATGACTTTCCCATTCTCGTTTTCGTAGACGAGGTAGGGATACTTGACGATTGTTTCCTCTATACGTTTCCTCATCTCTTCTGCCGTAATGGCGGTGTATTCAAACGTATAGGTAGTGCCGACTATATAAGGATTGTATATGTCGGAAAGGTCTTTGGCATCTTCTAATCTTGCGTTTCTGATCATAGTGAAATTCTTATTTCGTTTCTGATGTCTCTTCCTCTTTGTCGGTTTTTGTTGTGTGTGCTTTTTTGAGCTTTATCTCGTAAAGGTCTGATCGTCTGTCGCTTAGATTGTGAACACTTCCGTAGGTATGTAGCTCGCTCAAGAGGTCAAGGTCAACATCTGACACGAGAATCATCTCTGTGTTAGGCGTTGCCTCGGCTCTCTTTCCATCTGTTGGAAAGGCGAAATCACATGGGGTGAAGACACCAGACTGGGCGTACTGGATATCCATGTTATGCACTCTTGGCAGGTTCCCGACACTGCCTGCGATGACTACGAAGCATTCGTTTTCAATAGCTCTTGAGTGGGCGCAGACACGCACGCGGGAGTAGGCGTTTTGTGTGTCGGTTAGGAATGGAACGAAGAGGATTTGCATGCCTTGGTTGGCCATGATTCTTGAAAGCTCGGGAAACTCGACATCATAGCAAATTTGTATTCCGATTTTTGCGCAGTCTGTGTCGAAGGTGCGAACGCTTTTTCCCCCGGTCAAACCCCAACTTTTCACCTCATCGGGTGTGACGTGTATTTTCTCGTACATTTCGTATGATCCGTCGCGGCGTACAAGGAAGCCCACGTTGTAGAGGTTTCCGTCTTCTTTCATGTAAGGCATACTACCTGTGATGATGTTGATGTTGTAGCTGATCGCTAATTGTACGAACCGATCGCGTATTTGCTCTGTATATTGGGCCAACCCTCGGATGCTTTGAGCTTCACCTAAGTGGTTGAATTGAGCCATCAGCGGCGCATTGAAATATTCAGGGAAGAGGATAAAGTCGCTCTTATAGTCGGACACGGCATCCACGAAAAACTCCACCTGCTCGAACACGTCATCTAAACTCTCGTAAGGTCTCATCTGCCATTGAACAAGACCTACGCGGACTGTCGTTTTCTTATCTACATAGCCTTGTTTAGGTGGTTGATAGTAGATATTGTCCCATTGTAGCAATGTTGCGCAGTGTTTCGACTCTTCATCATTGGGCAGATAATTGCGCATGACGCGACGCACATGGAAATCGTTCGAGAGCTGGAATGTCAGCACAGGGTCGTATATTTTGCGTAAGCGCACCCTTTCAATGTACTCTTTAGGCTTCAGTGTGTCAGCGTATTTGTGATAGTTCGGGATGCGCCCTCCGAACATGATAGCCTTGAGGTTCAGTTGTTCGCAGAGTTCCTTTCTATATTCATACATACGGCGAGCCAAACGCAGTCCTCGGTAGTCGGGGTGGATGAACACTTCTATGCCGTAAAGAATGTTGCCCTTGGGATTGTGTGTTTTGAACGTTTCGTGACCTGTAACCTCGTCGTATGTGTGGTCGTCTTTCACCATGTCGTAGTCAACGATGATAGATAAGGCGCAACCTACGATTTTGTCTCCATTGATGACGGTGACGACTTGTCCCTCTGGAAATATTCGTATTAAGGTTTTGATTTGGTCTAATGTCCAAAAAACGTCAGAACCGCCATAGATGCGAGTGAAAGACTGTACTAACTGTCCGTAGTCCTCAATTTGAAGGTTGCGGACTTCCACTTTGTTGATTTTTTGTTCGTCTTTTTTATCTGGATTCATAATCAAAACAAGAATTTTTCTTTATGCTAATTTAAATGTAATATTTTTCTTGAAGTAGAAAAACGGACTTTTTCGGTGGTTTTGGCTTCTAATTTTTGCTTTATGTTTATTATTTCATACATTGCGATTAAGATTATTTCATTATGGAAAACTCAGAGAAGACAGTCATAAAGGGAATGGTTTGTTCTATTATTTGTAGGCACTTTGTCTTGATTGCAATATGGTTTTGTTGCAATTTGGAACTTTTTGCGGAAAAATATGAGCAATTCACGCAATACACTATGGAGGATGGTTTATCTTCGGACTTGGTGAGGCGGATTCGTCAGGATGCCAATGGTCATTTATGGATAACTTCTGATGATGGTGTGTCGGTTTTCGATGGAGACTTGTTCAAACGCTATAATATTGAATCATATCCCTCATTGCGGAGAAACGATTTGTCGCATATCCATGCGTGTTCCAATGGTATAGTCTTTTTGGGAGGTGCACAGGGAGTTTTGGTTCGCTATAACCCCGAAAAGGATTTGTTTGAAGATTATTCTCCAACAGAATTCAAAGAGTCTTATTATAAACCTATTGAAGACTTTTCGGAAACTCGTTCGGGAATGGATGTCGCACTTACGTCTGGAGGAATTTATTTTTTGAACGAGCAAAAAAAATGTTTTGAGATAAAGTCGCCTTTGTCTGATTCTCTTCGGTCTGTTTATACGTTGTCTCTTTATGAAGATTTGAAAGGGCGTTTTTGGGTAAGTTCTTTTAATGTGCTTTATATATATGATAAAGATGGAATGCTCGTAAAAAAGTATGATTTAGCATACGGAGATGCTTCTATATTCTCGTCGAAGGTGATACCTGTGTCCGATTCTTTAATCTATGTGTCATGCTTTTCTGATATTCTATATGAATTTTCTATCAAGTCGGATGGAAGCCTTAATGAGCCTGTCCTGCTTCGTTTGCCATTCTCCAATCTGAATGATGTATTGTATGACGACCATGGTCATTTTTGGTACACCACGGATGGTTATGGATTGTGGTATTCAGAGGGATATCCTTCTGAACATACGCTTTATGAGCGTGTCATTCCATCAAACAATGATGCTGAGATTATGCAAAAACTCTATTGTATTATGCAAGCAAAGGATGGGACGATATGGATTGGCTCACAAAGTGCGGGACTTTGGAGCATGACTCCCTATAAGAGTAGTTGCGTTCAGTTATCTGCAGATTTCCAATTTCCAAGACGAGATATTTCGGATTTTTGCGAGGATGAGGATGGAAATGTCTATTTGACGAGTGATGGAGGAGGTGTTTATCTTTTATCGTCAGATTTTTTAGAATATCAATACTTAGGAGAGAACAATGGATTAAAAAACAAAAATGTGCTGTCTATCCAACGCTCTTCGGATGGTCATTTCTGGCTCTCTTCTTGGGGGGGCGGTGTAATGGAGTATAATCCGCAGACGAAGAAATTTCGTCAGGAGCGATTCTATGGCTTGAATTCAAATTTGAGTTGTTTCTTGCATGTCGCAGTGATGAAGAATGATGAAATTTGGGTTTGTACAGGAGGAGATGGCGTTTATTTGCGAGATGTGTATGGAAAGTGGAGTAGGTATGTTTTGCAATTCTCTGAGAATGAGTTTGATATGTGGCCACAAAAGATTATTGAAGGTGTTGATGGAACTCGTTGGATTGCCACATCTCGTTCTATTTGGCGTGTGAAAGGGGAGCAAAGGACGCCTCTTTTGCCTGACTTTTCAAGGGAAAACAGTGATAATCCACTGTCTGTTAACGACTTGGAGTTAGGTGAAAATGGCTGTGTGTATGCAGCAACGAATCTTGGTATTTTGTGTGTCTCAGCGGATGGGGGAAATATTGACACGCTAAACTTTATACCTAAAGGTAGCTATTTTTCTGTTTGTAAGGATGCGAATGGAAATCTACGAGCTTGTGGGGATGCAGGATTGGTTTCTATCAATTGTCAACAGAAAACTTTCAAATCGTATAATCAACGAAAGAGAACTTTTGGAAATTTCCATCGACATAGTTCATATCTGCTGAAAGATGGTCGTGTGTTGTGGGGTACAAAAACAGGATTTATTCTGCAAAATGAGATGACGGACGATAGTCAGACTGTGGATTATTTGGAATTCGCAGACATTAAAGTAGGTGATTTAGATGTGGAGAATAGTCTTGACTATGTGAATGCTCGATCAGAAAATCATTTGAGAAGTGTGAAAATTCCGCATGATCTCTCTGCCATTGAAGTTTTCGTAGATATGGTAGACTATGGGGAGATAGATGTTGAGTTGTATTATATGTTGAAGGGATTGTCCGATACTTGGACACCTTTGCCAGACGATCGAATCATCAAATATTCTTATTTGCCAGACGGAGAATTTGAATTGAATGTGAAGGTATTGCGGAACGGAGAAGCGGAACAAACACTGAAACTTCCGATTACGGTTCTGTCTCCGTGGTGGAAACGTTGGTGGGCGATTGTGCTGTATGTCGCTGTTATGGCTTTTATAACTGGTGGCTTTTATTATTTAAGAATGAGGACTATGAAAGCCCGACAAGCCGAGTTAAAACGATTGGTAGATGAGCGGACAAAGGAGTTGGATTGCAAGAATGAGTTTATTGAGCATCAGAATGGAGAATTGAAGTTGGCTTTGGCTGATAAAGACAGAGTTTTGTCTGTTATTGCGCATGATTTGAAGAATCCTATGTTTGCCATAGTTGGTGCATTGGAAGGTTGGCTTCGCAAAGAGTCTACTATGCCGACAGCGGAGAGACGAGGTGTTATCTCGAAGGTTTTGTCTGCTTCTCAGACATTGCAGGAGGAGATGGTACGGTTGCTGGAGTGGTCGCGTTCAAAAAGAGAAAGAATTGACTTTAATCCATCAGATGTGGAAATACAGTCGTGCATAGCCAATATATTCTCACTGTTTTCGACGATGGTGTCGCAGAAGCATATTTCATTGGAAAAAGATTTGTGTGTGGAACATTGCGTTCGAGGCGATAGTCGTATGATGAGTACGATTTTCCGTAATTTTATCAACAATGCTATTAAATTCACTCGCGATGGAGGGAAAATAATGGTAAAAGCGTATGAAAAAGAGAACTATATTGTAGTGCAGGTGATAGACAATGGTGTTGGTATGGATGAAACATCATTGAACGCTCTTCGTGCGCAGGGGTATTGCGACTCGTCTGTGGGAACGAACGAAGAAAAAGGAACTGGGCTTGGCTTTCGTATAAGTTTGGACTATATCGAGCGCAATGGTGGCTCGTTTGAGGTGGAGAGTGAGTTGAACAAAGGTACGGTCATCACTGTATCTCTACCTATGTCAGAGAAAAAATGTAGTTTATCGTATTGGGAAGGTCGGGAAGCCGAGAAACAGCAGATGGAAGACTCTGTTGACAGGGAAATATTGAATGGAAACACGGTCGTTGTGGTAGATGATGATGAGCTGATTTTGCAAAATGTGGCAGATATTATGCGTCCTTATATGGAGGTCTTTACAGCACGCAACGGCGAAGAGGCTCTTAAAGTGCTATCGGAACACGAGGTCGATATCGTATTGAGTGATGTTGAGATGCCTGTGATGAACGGAATAGAATTGAGTCGCCGGCTTTCGCAAGATGAGCGGTTGAGTTCTGTGCCGTTTCTCTTCTTGTCTGCGAAGAATGAGCAATCCGATCGTTTGCTGGGTTTGCTCAGTGGTGCAATAGACTATATAGCGAAACCATTCAGTCGAGGTGAACTGCTGATGAAGGTGAATAATATTTTGCGGATAAGACAAAATCAGCAGCAACGACTGTTGAAGGAATTTTATGAACATCTTCAGCAACAAGAAACACAAAAACCTCTGATGAAATCGGAAAAAATTGAAAGTTCTGAACCACAAAAAGATGAAATTAAAAAGCCGAAAGCAGAAGAGAAACTCAATCCGTTTGTAGAGAAATTGATGGCGGAGATGGACGATAAGTATGCAGACAGTACGCTATCTATTCAAACGATAGCCTCTTCAATGGGTATGAGTCAATCAACGCTCTCTCGACGCACTAAAACATTGTTAGGAAAGGCACCTGTGGAGGTTTTGAATGAGTTTAGACTTAATAAGGCGTTACTTTTGCTGAAAGAAGAGGACAAAGACCAAAATGTGTCGGAAGTGGCTTACTCTGTGGGATTTTCTGATCCTGCTTATTTCACACGTAAATTCAAGGAATTTTACGGATTTTTGCCAAGTTCGGTCAAATAATTCTGTTTTTGCACAATATTTACTAACGTTTGCCGATTTATTCATAGTAGGTTGGTGGTGAAATTCGCAACTTTGCAATGTCGTTAGCGAACGACCAACAAGTTAGGATATTAAAGACAGACGTAGAATCTTAAAATGAAACTCCTAAGACAGGAGGGAGTAGCAAAGTACAGACGATTTTACTTAAAACCTATTACACAAAGTAGCATAATGTTCGGTTAGTTTTATTCATACGTCTAAACTTTAACTTATGGAAAATCAAAGGCGCATTATTTTTTTTAGGTAATGCGCCTTTGTTATGTTTCACGGAAATATAGAAGCGGTAGATGTAAAGAAACATTTGTCGCTTTTTTTATGGTTTTATGAAACTTGTAACTGTTTTGTATGATACTACAAAAAGGATTGACGACGTGTAAATTTTCTCATTTGAGTCTTTAAAATTCTGTCCTTCTCCGATTTTTAGTCCTTTCTTTGTCTTGTCCAAACAAAAGGACAGTGAGATAGATAACTTAATTGAAAACGAAAAAAACATTTAAAATGGAAGGACAAACCGCTTTTTTGAAGTATGTGAAAGAGTTTGTAACATCTCTTTCTGCAGAAGTGATTCCTGCTGTTATGGCGGAGTTAAAATCCAATGGTGCGGAGATTAAACAAGATGCACAAACAGCTTGGAATGAGTTTAAAGAAAAGATTGAAAAAACACCGTCTGAAAATTTCGTCTATACGGAGTTGGAGATGCTTGAAAGAGAAAAATTGTTGTCTATGGCGACAGAGAACATCGTTGAGGGTGCAGATGAGGTCTATGCTTGGAAGAAATCAGAGAACGATTGCGTAATCGTCAGTCTTGCCTATGGTAAGGATGGTGAATTAATTGATGCTCTAAAAAATCGATTCATCACCATCAAGGCGATGGCAGTAAACGCAGAAGTGCTTCAGTTATTCGGAAATGAGGATTTGGTAATTCTAAAATAATAACGGTATGAAAATTCCTTTATTAGAACCGATGGGTGTTATTTGCAGACGACCCTTACCAGAGGATATGCGTTTTTCTCTTATGGAAAAAAAGGTGGAGGCGAATGATAAGGAGAAAAGAATTAAGGAGTATGTAAGAGAAAATTCAAAGCGAGAAACATTCTCTGAAGTAGAAGGTACTCTTGAGATGGATTCCTTTTTCAAGCAGGTGAAATCAAGCAATCCTGGGAACGCAAAGGAGGTCTTCTTTTGGAAAGTGAGGAAACCTTATCAAACGATTGTTTATGCTGGTTTCACAGATGGTTCTAACCCCATTGGCAATATTGTTGCAGTAAAAATTAAATACATGAGTAATGATATGCAACTATTGTTCAAAAAGGGAGGCGAGAGAGAGATTTTTGATGAATCATCCGAAAAATCCATTGATTGCCATTTAGAGGTGATAGTCGAAGAGATAGAAATCCTTGACGACTCATCAAAGTATGTGAAACATTTAAAAGAATTGTCAAAGTACTAATAAAAAAGCAGAAAATATAGTATTATGCTATTATAGCAAATACTATTTAGTGTTAAACAAAATAAATAAAAATATTATGGAACTGATAGAATTGATTAAATCGGCATTCGCCTACATTAAGAATTTCATTGTAAAGGTGATTGATAGGGTGTTGAATTTTGCAGCAGATGTTGTGAACTGGTTCAAAGATCTCTTGTTGGATCCTAAAAAGGATGTGCCTTTCATCGCGGATGCAAAAGTTTTCAAGGAGAAGCTGAAAAACGCCCCTGTTAAGAATGTAGGACTTTTCAAAGGTGTTTACGATGAACAGAGAGAAGTCATTACCAATCTTGAGAGGGTTGATGCAAAAGATTATGATGAAACAACACGTAGCGTGATGGGTAATAATGAAATCGTAGTGTTGAATTAAAATTGAATGACTATGAATACTGTAATATGGATATTGATTGTCGTTGTTGTCGTCTGTGTTGCTATATGGTTGGTCTGTCGTAACAAACAGAGGAAACAAATCGTTGAACAGCTTAAAAATTATGAGATGAAGAATGTAGAGGGTGAATTGACGCTTTCCACAGTTGTCGACTTGTTCAAATCTTTGCTCTTAGATCCTAAATGTGATGTTCCGTTTATCGCTAAAGGCTCAAAGATTTCAGAACTTGTGAAGACTTATTTCAAGTCGCAAAACATACAAGATTTGCCAAAGAATGTTGAAGAAAAAGCCGAAAAGGTGTCCATTTTCTGTGCCGTCTATGATGAGAAAAAAGAGTCTATCGTCTATGGAGTCTACATCTACGCAGATTCGTTGGATGCGAAGCTCCTCAAAGTGATTGGTGATAATGAGATTGTCGTGTTGAATTAAATATTGAAGCGTATGTTCCCATTTTGGTTAGTGCCTTCTCTCATTGGTCTTTTTGCGGTTGCGGTTAAGATATATGTCAAAATTACCAGTGACACTATCAAAGATACGGTCAGAGAGAAAGTTCCAGAAGCGTTCAAAATCGAGATTAAAGAGGCCAAGGAAAAAGCAGTGAACGTTGGAATTTACGGCAAACAAAACAAACATTTGGAAGACATGAAGATTGAGTCAAGTGAAGGGGTAAGTTCGTCCGTTAAGAAGGGTCAAGTGATTTATGTGTAAGATAAATTTTATTAACTATTTGAAAATGACATAATTATGATTTATAAAACAGACAAATTGAATAAAGCGCAGTTGTGCTATCTCGAAGATTTTGAGAAGAAATTGCAAGAATACATTCCTACTTTGAAGGAGAAGTATCCAATGTTGGAGGTAACACCAGTTTGGACGGTGATGAATCGAAAAGATGCACCGTTCTCGTTCACCAGCAATGCAGATGTTGAAATAAAGGATAGTTTGGAAGTACGAAATGTGGTGCGTGATTATGTTCGTCGTAATTTTGAGTTTGATTCGGAAACTGTAACGGTAGAGTTGGTTCTACAATTTCAGAAGGCAGAGGAGAAAAAACAGCAGAATGAGAAAAAAAGTCAGTCGCCAGAAGAGTCTGCTTCTGTCTTCATTCCGCAGACACCTCGCTATACATTCGACCAAATTATATTGCCCGACACCACTCGGCAGGCTATCTACAATAGTCTGAACAGCATTCAACATCGCAATCTGGTTTACGATACTTGGGGCTTTTCAGAGGTGGACCCGAAACCGAAGAGCATCCTTAATTTCTTCGGCCTCCCGGGAACGGGGAAAACGATGTCGGCGCATGCCATTGCGAATAAGTTGGGAAAGAAGATTCTATGCGTCAACTATGCGGATATAGAGTCGAAGTTTATGGGCGAGTCTCCTAAAAACCTTATGAAAGCGTTTGAAACAGCCAAGCAGATGGATTCTGTACTCTTCTTTGATGAGGCAGATTCGTTCCTCGGGAAGCGTATTCACAACGTGACGCAAGGTTCAGAGCAGTCTGTCAACTCGTTGCGCAGCCAGATGCTTATTCTCTTGGAGGAGTTTGAGGGGGTGGTGATTTTTGCCACCAATCTTGTAACAAACTACGACCCGGCGTTTGAGTCGCGCATCCTTGCTCACATTCGCTTTGACTTACCCGATCGAGAGGCCCGAGCCACCATCATCGACAAGATGCTCCCTTCAAAATTGCCAATGGAACACCGTTTCACCCACGATGAACTTTTGGAGGCGGCAGATCTCATCGAAGACTTCTCTGGTCGTGAAATCAAAGGTGCGATACTTTCCATGCTCTTAGACAAGGCAGGCGACGAGAATGCACTCTTCTCCTTAGACGATTTGAAATCAGCTCTTCAAAAGAAGAAAACTGAATTCGACAATCTGAAGGCAGAAGAGCAAAACCTCCGAAAGGCGAAAATCGCCAATGCCATCCGAAACAAAATAGAAGAGGATTCCGCCGTTGAGGCTGAAAGGAAAAAGCGAAATCAGAGCTTTGGAAAGAAAAAAGGAAAGAAGAGAAAATAAAATAAATATATTAAGCCATTATCGTTGAATATTTTTCAGTGGTATAGATATTATAAGATGAAATTTTATGAGATTCAAACAGTGGAAGGAGTCTGAGAAAACGAGACTTGAAAACTATCAAAAAACAATCAGGAAAAAATTTATTGATGGAGATGATATTGACATACGAACGTCTGAATTTAACACACTCAATCGAAAACGACTCTTTCATCTTGTGAGTAATATTGGCACAAATGCGCGGTCAGTTTTCTTTGAAGTGATAAAAGATGATGATGCTTATTTTATCTATGTCGGTTTTAGTTCGGACGGTGTGCAATTCGACAATTTCTCACTCTTTATTGCCGAGATGTTAGATGAAGATGTCCTTTTTTTGTTCAATGAATCTTTGGTAAGAGAATTGAATAGGACTAATTGTGGTTTGGTCTATGACGAAACAGGAAAGCTTGAAGAGATGATGAAAGAATGTGATGATTTCAGTCTCAATGTTGACTTGATGCCACAAGAGAAAATTCATTACGAAAAGGTAGAAACCCTTGATGTAAAGAAACTTTTTGATATACTGAAAACCTATAAAAATGATACACAAGGGAAGATATATATCAGAAGGGAGATTATGGAGGATTCAACGCTTCTTCATGTTGGATTTCATAACGGTGGGAACTTAACTGTAATTGCACTAACTGCAAAATCTCTCTATTGGGATGTAAATGCCATATTTGAAAAATATATGGGTATCGATGAGGTACTCATTAAGGCGGATATTCTTGCTATGGCTCCTTCGCAGTATGTTGTTACGCTTCCTTGGACCAATCGTCCTCGGGGTAAAAATGGTGTTTTGATATAGATAGAAAGAAGACGAATTGCTGTTTGTTAATAATTTTATATAAAATTCTGAAAAGGCAAAAAATTAAAATTTACAATCCTTTAATCGTTTGATTGTCAAAGTATTATTTATTTTATGTTGTAAAACATAAAATGGGGGGGGTAAAATGATAGATTCTGTCTATATTTGTGTGTAGACTAAGTTCTGAGTGTACAAGAAGATGGGAAAAATCATTATTACATCTTTCCCATCGTTTTATAGACGGTATCAGAATTT
>CAVFXQ010000034.1:0-28132 GCA_963626555.1 Clostridiales bacterium | reverse complement strand
TCGATGGAGATGCGGATGCCAATCTGCGGAAACTCCTTCGCCAAGTCGATGATGCGGTCGGTGAAGAAGCCGTTGGTGGAGATGACGATGCGGTCGCTCTTCTTGTAGAGTTCACGCACGATGTCTTTTAAGTCTGTGCGAATGAACGGTTCTCCACCCGTAATATTGGTAAAATACATTCTTGGCAATTTCTTTATTGTCTCCAAAGAGATTTCCTCATCTGGCAACGATGGTGCCTTATATCTATTACACATAGTACATCGCGCATTGCAACGATATGTTACGATGACTGTACCATTCAATTTCTTTTCTGCCATAATATCTTATTGTCCTCTATAAATTTCCATGATTTGGCGATAATAACTCTCAGCATCGTATCTCGCCATACTTTCCGATGCCAACTTTTTGTAGTCGAATGTGGCATTCCACATCATTTCTACCTTCGTTTTCAAATCCTCCACGTTTCCACTTTCAAAGGTATAATCCGTCAACTCTGGTATCCCTCCGATGTTGGCCCCCAGCACAGGCGTACCCAAACATAAAGCTTCAATAACAGAAAGCGGATTATTTTCATACCATTCAGAAGGAATAACAGAAAAACGAGCACGTCCGACTAATTTTTTTATTTCATTCCATTCTTTAAACCCTACAAACTCAATATTACGACAAGACGCCGACATTAGTTCTTCCATCAAAGGTCCACCTCCAATAACCTTTAATTTGTAAGGCAATTCATTGGCCACTTCAATAAGAGTTTTTGCGCCTTTTTCATGACTCAATCTACCGACAAAACAATAGTAATCGTCCTTCTCGTATGAGTCTTTTGCACACTTGTCCACATCAATAAAATTACATAAAGTCTGCAGTTTTAATTTATCAAAACCTCCCTGCACCATTTTGTCCGCCATAAACTGGCTCGGACACACAAAAACATCCGTACAATTCTCCAACCGCTCGCATTTCCACTTCACAGCCTCTCTGTACCCGATGAACGAAGCCAACTTCGAGCCCTTCATGCACTTATAGTCCAGACAAGCCTTCTTGTTTCCGTTGAAACAAAGCTCGCAGTTCGTCAACCTTCCGTTCACCTCCCGAAGACAATCATACCGAGGACAAAGCAACTTATAGTCATGCAAAGTCCATATTACCCGAATACCTCTTTTATGCGCTAATTCTGCAATTATCGGAGACAAATGAGTATGAATGTTATTTAAATGAACCACATTAGGTTTGAAATCATCTAAGAGTTTATTAAACTTACTCTGAACCTCAAGTGAGCCAAACGGTCTCGTTAGGGCCATCAGTTTACTCATATTCTTAGGAAAACATTTCCTATAGGGAGTATCTATATTATCAGGGTAATCCATTGCAAAAACTGCGACCTCATGTCCATGCGCTTTGAGTAACTGCTCTAAGCAGAGCATATAGATACAGTCACCACCACGTCGATAATAGAATTTGTTTGATAATAGTATTTTCATTGATTTTAAATATTATAAAGTTCTTCAAAATTATTTACGGCTTGACTCCAAACAAAATTTTTCCCTAACATACATCTGACAATATTCTCTCATCTTCTTCATTTTTTCCCTATCACCGCATAATTCTTCTATCTTATTCTTCTATTTTTTGACACTCAATTACTTCCTTTTAAAATCATCCTAATACATTACTAAACAAACCATACCCAAAATCAAGCACAGAATACAACAAAAAACCTATCTTATGCTTTAATTTCATACTATAGCAAATATCCGAAAATAAAGTTTGATCTCCATACATCTTCATAATTTCATCATTTTTTTTATAAAATGATGCAGAGTGATTTCTTATCGCCATTTTCATCATATTTCTTCGAATATCAGACCTCGCCATTTTTATATCCTTTTCCGATATAGGATAAGAATGCGCACAACACAAATCAATTATTCTATTCAAAGCAATTAACACATCAGGACGTGGATTGAAAATTCTTACATGTGTTACACTCTCCTCATTAATTCGATACCCATACAAGTTTTTATTTACATATACGAAACTTTTCGCATTAATTAGCAAACACGCTAAAGTCAACCAATCTTCTCCAATTGATATATCTTCAGGGAACGACAAACCGTTGAACAATTCCCGTTTATAGAATCCCCCACACACACCCAATGCAGCCTTACGTTGTAAAACCAACCGTATATAAGTTTTCAGTTCATTGCAATATTGCTTGTTACAAGCACGATGAACCCGTTTATTAAATTCGTACCAGCCAAATCTGATAATATCATTAGACCTCAATTCAGAATCATCCAACAACATAAAAGTATTTTCATCAAGTACGTCATCGGCATCCACGAACATAATCCAATCTCCATTAGCATAGGCAAGACCAGTGTTTCGAGCAGCACTCACACCAGAATTCTTCTGATGAAAGACCTTTACTCTTTCACTTTGTTTTTCTGCATACTCATCAGAAATTTTCGGAGACCCATCTGTACTTCCATCATCCACCAATAGCAGTTCCATATCAAAACCATTCGGCATTTTCTGCAACAAAATGCTATCCAAACAAGCAGATAGCCACTTCTCGCAATTATAGACTGGAATAATTATTGAAACTATATTATTACTCATATCACCTTGGGCATTATTTTTTGATTTATAATTTTAAAAAGACTTGTTTTCAACAAACGTAATGGTGTATGCAAAAAGAACAAAATTGCCAAATTTCCAACAATACCACAATGACTTTTTAAAGTCTTGAATAGTCCATAATACTCCTGTCTGAACGCATCATCTATGCGAATGTACTGAGATGTCAACGACTTGTATAACATAGCTATCTGCGCTGACAAACAATCATCATCCAAAGAATTCATAAAATCAGTTGCAGACACAATCCAACTTCTCACATTACGATCGTTAGGTGCAGTTGTAATACTATTACTTCTAATATTATATACATAACCATCAAACCGACACACGGCATACGCACTTACATATTTTGAAGCAAAAAAATTCCAATAATCGTCTTCGTGAAGTAACCCCTCCTTAAAGAAAAGATTATTTTGCAAAAGCCATTCACGTTTTATCAATTTATTCCAAGCCGTTGCTGGGTAATAATTGCCCAACATTTTCTTTCTTATATATGGATGATCTTCAGAATAATCTTTAATTTTTTTCCCCGTCATTCTTAAATATGAAAATCCACCATTCGTTGCAATTGCGCCCGCTTGAACAATTTGCGCCTTAGGATACTTGTCTGCTACAGCAACCAGCTTCTCTAAGGTACCTGGCAATATATAATCGTCACTATCTAAAAAGTATAGGTATTCTCCTTGAGCTACTTTTATGCCTGAATTTCTTGCTGCAGATAAGCCTCCATTCGTTTTTCTTTGAAGAAAGCGAAAAGAGATATCACCATCATATTCTTTCACAAAATTATGAGTCTTTTCTATACTATCATCTGGTGTACAATCATCTATAATAATACACTCAATATCACATGACACCGTCTGATTAACAATCGATTCTAAACATTTTACTATATACTCACGAACCCGAAATACTGGAATTATAATAGAAACCTTGATTTTTCCATTCATAATACACTCATCTATTAAGTTGTCTGTACTTCACCATCATTGCACACACAATAAGGAAATAGGACAAAGAACAATAAATATTAGTCAATATAATACTTAAAAAATACGCTCCGTGAAAAGCAAAATTATCAAATTTTGAATTTGTAGCACCTTGCGTTTTTTTCATAAGTTTCACAAAGAAAAGGGAAATAATAAAAAAACCAATATAACCAGAATTAACCAACGACCACAAAAATAGACTTTCAAAACAAGCTACTAAAGTGTATTGACCATTCTTTTCAAGATACCGTTGGGAAAAAGATAAACCTTTTCCTGTCAAGAAATGACCATCAATAAGTCTATGAGTATACTCAATTTGTTGGAATCTTAGTTCTTTGCTAGACCCGTTTACTTCATTTTTTTTTTCCACATTATCATTCCAAAAAAAAACTGAAGGAGCAATATATGAATCAACCGTACTTGAGAATTTAGGAATTGAGACGTACAACACGATTGACAAGAAGAGCAGGAAGATGCCAATAATTACATTATTTTTTTTAATCCCCTTCTTTACACAAACGTATGATACTACCATTAACAAGGGTAAAATAATAGAACGCTTAGTACACAAAAAAGCATTTAAAACGGATAATACAATAAATAGATTCCTTTTCAATCCTTTTTCTAATCCCTTATAGAACAAACCGAAACATGACATTACAAGAGAAATTTGTCCCCAGGGAATCGCACCCTCCGCCTGATTTCCTGAAGTAAAGGATGAAAATCCACCTCTGATAGAATCCTCTCCAGACCCCAAAAAAAGAGATCCATCATAACCAGATGCTATGGAAAACAACCAAACGTAATAGTTTAACTTAAAAATATAAGTTAAAATTCCCCACCCCCCAATACAAGTAAAAGCTATCACCAATGAATCCACGCATTTTTTTAAATCATCTTTATCTCTCACAATAACAAGAAATAGCATATAAGGGACAAATTCAGTAACCATCCATTGTAACAACCATTTTAGTTGACTAAAATAATGAATAGAACCAAACAAACCCAATATTGCTAAAGGTAAAATCAAAGAGAAAAAAGGGTAAAGGACATCTTTATGATTCTTTCGTTGTAAATTACATTCTTTGTGTCTAAAAAAAGTGAAAAGTAAAAGTATTAACAGCAAACAAGTGAAAATACTAAAATTTCCGCAACGAGTAGACGATGGTAACACACATTTGACAACAATAAAAAAGGCAATCGCAGAGGGTAAAGATTTCAAACACAAATACACCTCTAAAATAATTGCACAGATTATTATACAATGAATAAGAACAATCATTTCACGCTCCGAAAAATTATATGATTATAATATTAAGCAATTGCCTTTCACATAGTCAACTTCCATTCCCCAATCAACAAACCATAATGATCCACCCTTTTTATTTGTGCCTTAACAAGCAAAAAGTGATTTCAGCGTTTTTATGCACTTATTGACAGTAATAAATGTGTTACAAATCCAAACTGGTAAAGGTGCATAATTATTATCACGCCACTTCTTGACATACTGATACTTAAAAACGCTTCGGTTCATCGGATGATTTGAAACAGCATCAGCATATTTCGGATAATTTGAAACCAAGAATTTGTCAAAATCAACAAAACAAGACGGACTCTGTTTTTTTTCGATCAACATCATATAATACAACCCGACAATCCTTAAACATATAGTCTCGAACAACAAACTCAGATGAAATTCATCCAAACGTTCCTTAATTTTTTCTGACTTTTCTATGCAATTTTGGATTCCGATAAACTGCTCTGGCATTTTTTTAAAGAAAACATTTAAATCACAAGTTTGTCCTTCTCGCTCAAGATTGTATTGATAAACATTCAATGGAATATAAAGAACTGAATAGACATTTACCCAGGGCATAGAGTTCCATTCCTGATCTGTATACGATATTCCCTCAGTCTGATGATAATCAATACCCTCAAAACATTTCGTTTTATAACATAGAGAATGCATTTGCACGCATTTAACCCCATATTCATGTTCCTTTAACAACTCCGAAACAGAATATAAATAACCCGACTTTCTGAACAAATTTCTTTTCAGTTCAACTTTACCATCTATATACCGACTATAATCATTAATAACCACATCTGCGTCAACATCCTGCAAACGGGTCAAAAGAGTTGATAGATTCTCCGTATTATACCAGTCGTCCGCATCGAGGACTCTAATATACTTTCCCGATGCAACCGTCAATGCCTTGTTTATACAAGAGCCATAGTTTCCATTCTCTTTGTCTATGGCGATAACAGTTTGTGGATACTTATCCTGATATTCATGAGCAATAGCAGACGAGTTGTCTTTACTTCCATCATTCACCACAAGAACTTCCATCAATGACAATTGTTCTGTTGGTACCAACAAAGAATCAAGACATCTCCTGAGATAGTCTTGCATATTATATGTCGGGATAACTATTGTTAATATTTTTTTCATATTCTAAATTACTCCTATTTTTTTCTAATCAACCCTTTCACGATACGTTTCAATTTACCTTTCAATCTGTCTTTGAACTTTATACCAAATTCAAAAAGTTTAATTGCCCGATTTCCTTTATGATTCTTCAAAAAAAGATAAGACCGAGACATGTGAACAAATATATCGTCTCCACATATCAACTGACTGACATTCGTCAATCCAACGAATGGGTCATTGAAACATTTGATTATCAAAGGATTTATGTTTCCATTTTTTATTTTTCTTAATTCTTCAACGCTGTTCATAACAAACAAAGGAGAAGGATCTGTATTTGTACATAAATAATGGACAATCTTTGCATCTTTTAAATACCTTATTCCATGCTTTAACTCACAATTCCAGACATCATCTAAAATTTTCACAACATGTCCAAGCGCATAATTTGTCTTAGCGAAAGAGGGCTGATCCATATTAACGTGCTTCAATAAACCTTCTCGCCAAAACTTATTCCATTGACTATAAAAATTCCTCGTCAATTCATTATCCTTCACATAGATAACTCCAGAATTAAAATAGACATCTTCTTTTTCTATAGGCCAACCTAAGATTTTTCCGTGTGCCACACACATGTCTCTATACGGATTGTCCTTAAAAAGAGAATGAGAATCTTGGCAAGCAGCAATGTCATAGCAACAATCATCAATATCATCCAAAGGCTTCGTTACAATTGTATCACAATCGATAAAAAGATAGTCTCCTACAACATAATTTCTCAACGAAGTTTTTAGTATTCTGGATCTCTGCTGAGCATTATATTCTCCAGCGACATCAATAGCCGTTATCTTGTTTACTAAATTAATAATTTCTGCCCGTCTCCCTATCAGGCTTTTTTCTGTCTCCTTATCAATCAACAATTCAACTACAGCATCAGGCGTATGATGTCTCAGAGACATCATCGAAATGTATGCCTGCTCCAAATAAACATCTTTATTAGAACTTACAAGAACGTATGCTATCTTTGTCTTCATTCAATCTTACTTAATGCCTTTCTGTAATTTTTTTTTGACATCAACAACGCCCGAGACTTGCAAAGAGACACCCAGTACGGCGATGAAAATCACTCCGTAAATCAGTATGTTATAGATGTGTAACATTTCTGGCTTGACAAAGTTGACCACAAAGAGTAAGAGAACTAATGTCAGTCCACTACAAAACGGTGCTACAAGTTGTTTGAAGAAAATCATCGCCGAAGCACCCAAGACAATACGATAGAGAATTAAGAAAGAGACTATCGTATTGATTAACAAAGTGATATCCCAAGCCCAAGCAATTGACTTCAATGTTCCAAAACAGAATGTAGCGATTAAATAGCCCGAAACAGTACAAAAGGTATTGCTCAGTCCATTCAAAAACAACCAATTTGTCTTTCCAGCAGATTGATAAATCGAGCCTGTCGTTGAGAGCAACATTTGTAAGGGCAAAGATATTGAAAATATTTTAAAAACTGGAACCGCAGGTTCCCACTGGTCGCCAAAAACAAAGAGAATGAGATCCGCAGCAGAGAAAAAGCAAAATACACCAATCGTGAAACTGAAAAAGCCAAGAAAATTTATAATCTTATTATATTTTTCTGCCAACTCGGCATAATTGTCCTGCAACGAAGACAAAACAGGGTGCATCACGCTACTCAACAGAACTGTAACATAATCTAAAGGCATCAACATCAGACGATAAGACTTTTCGTAATAGCCTAAATCTTTCAGACTGAAGAATCTACCAACTATCAACTTGTCTATATTTCTAGAAAAATAATTCAAGAAACTAAACAAAAATTGAAAGGTGGAAAAACTATAAATTTTCTTTAATGCTCTCAATTCAATCATAAGAACCAACTTTCTTGGATTCTCTCTGAAATTGATGAAAAAAACTGAGATTGACGTTACAACAGGTGCAATCAGCAACGCATAAACCCCAAAATCATTGTATGCGGCAAGAACTGCCAAAAATCCACACAATATGTGAAGGATAAAAGTTCGAATTGCAATAAACTTAAATCTTTTCTCCTTCAATATCAATGCATTCGGAACAATATTCAAAGAAGCAAAAAGTAAATTCAGACTTAAGATTCTACAAATCGGCTTTAACAGTTCATTTCCATAAAAAAAAGCAATTGCCCCAGAGCAAGAAAAGAACATTACAGATAGAATAATGCCAGAAAACACTGTGAATGAAAAAATAGAATCTAAATCTTCAGACATCAGTTTTTTATTTTGAACGATGGCTGTACCTATACCCATATCCGAGAACATAGAGAAGAAGGCAATCATCACAGTAGAGATTGCTATCACGCCAAAATCGTTTGGGGACAACAATCGTGCGAGAATTGCTGAAACCAGCAATTGAATGACTACACCGGTGTACTTTTGAAGAGCTCCCCAAAAAACACCATTCATCAAATCGTGTTTAATGGACATTTTCTTCCTTTAACAACTTATATAAATCGTATTTAGAAAACACAGAAGCTATCTGCTTGTCATTCAACGATTCTCCGCCAACATTCTGATTAAACAAGCCCATGTCTTGAACATCATCATCCACCATATATTCACAACCATTAGCGTTGTGAGTCTCCACACGACAAACAGGAGTTCCCTTTTTTAAAGCCATTGCCTTAAACCAGACATCGTCCGCCGTTTTGCAAATATCAAAGAAAACAGCCTCGTTCATCACTTCCTCATCTAAAGAATGAGGAGGGTACAAAACCCCTCCTACCCCCGTAGGAAAGAACAAATTTCCGAATCCTGTTTTTCGAGATTCGAACTCCCATTTTGCGTATGGCAAGATATTTCCACCTTTATCAAACAAAATTCGATGCGCTCTATTGCAATAGATTGCCTTTGGATTGGCAAGATAAGGGACGATTAGATTCTCTAACATACAGATATCGTAGATAACATCATCATCAACCGTAATAATGGCATCATTAGGATATTTACACAAAGTCGGTATCAACTTTTTGTAAGAACGTATGTCCTTACAAAAAGAAACCTCTAGCCCTCGTTTGCATAACATATTGATGGACTCTGGCAATCGCTTTCCCTCAAAAGATTTATCCAACCACAATACAATACGATTCGCCTTCATGGTCTGTTCCATTATAGATTCGATTGTCATATAGACACTATGCAATCTACGACCGTATGTGGTCAAAGAAACAATAATTTCGTGATCGCAATATTTTTCTGAGCTTACTCCAGATTCTTTGCAAAACAACAGATTTTGATCAATCAAATTCTTTTTCACTTGAAAATTCATTTTTCCAATACTCCGATGAATTCTCCTAAATGGACGCAATATATATCGTTTAAGCTTTACGAACATTTCTACCCAATATTAATTATCTTCCCTAACACTTCTTTCCCTCTTTCCACCACTCCACAAACCGCCTAATTCCCTCTCTTAGTTCCGTTCTTGGCTTATAGCCAAAATCAGCTTCTAAGGCGGAGGTGTCGGCGTAGGTGACAGGGACATCGCCGGGCTGCATCGGTACGAGTTGCTGATGAGCAGCGAAATCGTAGTCGGCAGGGAGAAGATGAATTCGAACCAACTCCTCTTGGAGGATTTGAACGAAATCTAACAACTTCTCGGGGTGACTGTTGCCTATGTTATACACCTTGTAAGGGGGTATCGGCAGACCATCGTCGCCCATTTTGCGTTCTGGAGCGTGTTGCAACACTCGAATCACACCCTCAACGATGTCGTCGATGTAGGTGAAGTCGCGCTGGCATTTACCATAGTTGAAGATTTGAATAGATTCACCCTTCAACAATTTCTCCGTGAATCCGTAGTAGGCCATGTCTGGTCTCCCAGCAGGACCATAGACGGTGAAGAAACGCAAACCCGTACTTGGAATGTTGAACAACTTGCTGTAGGCGTGAGCCATCAACTCGTCGCTCTTCTTCGTGGCTGCGTAAAGGCTGACAGGATTATCCACCTTATCGTCTGTTGAATATGGAATTTTTTGGTTAGCTCCATAGACACTGCTTGAACTTGCGTAAATCAAGTGTTGAACTCCTTCCTGTCCATTGTCATAACTATGTCGACACGCTTCCAAAATATTAAAGAAACCGACAATGTTACTCTCTATATAAGCAGAAGGATTCAAGATGCTGTATCGAACCCCCGCCTGTGCTGCCAAGTTGACCACCACTTGCGGCTTGTATTTCTCGAACAGACTATCAATCAGCGATTTATCCGCTATACTGCCTTTAACGAATGCGAAGTTACCAAATTTTTTCAATTTAGCCAAGCGATTTTCCTTTAGTTTCACATCATAATAGTCGTTTAAGATATCAACACCGACGACTTTGAGGTTTGGGAAATCGCTAAGCAAACGCAGAGAGAGGAAACTGCCGATGAAACCAGCAGCTCCCGTAATCAGGACGGTTTGATTGGTTAGTATGAGGTTTTGAGGTAACACTCTTCTTAAATTTAAACAATTACAAGACTACAATTGACTACCACAAATCACCCTATAATAAGTACCTCCGCCATCTGCCACATCTTTGAACTTCTGCTTATAAGTCAGTTTAAAGCAGACATTATCCTGACAAACCTTTGAGAATGCTTCAGAGTCATATTTATCGTTCAAGCGAGGGGATAGCCAATGCAACTGCTCATTGGATATTGGCAAGTTCTCTAAGTCAGATATCCATCTTGCTTATTCTTGATGGAAAAGAATGGCTGTTCAAACCACTCCATGGGTATATCATTTGCGAGTTTCTTCAAAAAAGACATAACGGAACTGTAAAAATTAATCTCTCCTAAAAATATCCCTTGTATAAACCTTTTCGGAAACGTCGTCTAAGCAGGAGTCGTAACGGTTGGCGATGATGGCCTGGCTTTGGGCTTTGAACTTGTCCAAATCATTGACCACCTTGCTCCCGAAGAAGGTTGTACCGTCTTCCAACGTGGGCTCAAAAATGACCACCTCGGCTCCTTTGGCTTTGATTCGTTTCATAATACCCTGGATGGCAGATTGGCGGAAATTGTCGGAATTAGACTTCATCGTGAGGCGGTAGACACCAATCACACAGACATGTTCGCGACTCGCAGAATAGGTGCTACTTCCAACATAGTAACCCGCCTTCCTGAGAACAGCATCCGCAATATAATCCTTGCGAGTTCGATTGCTCTCAACGATAGCTTCTATCAAATTTTCTGGCACATCCTGATAGTTTGCCAAAAGTTGCTTTGTGTCTTTGGGTAAACAGTAGCCTCCGTAGCCGAAAGATGGATTATTATAATGCGAACCAATACGGGGATCCAATCCAACTCCATCGATGATTGACTTTGTATCAAGACCTTTAATCTCAGCATAGGTGTCCAACTCGTTGAAATAACTGACACGCAAAGCGAGGTAAGTATTAGCAAAAAGTTTTACCGCCTCAGCCTCTTTCATACCCATGAGAAGAGTATCTATATCTTCTTTTATTGCACCCTCTTGCAAGAGATGCGCGAAAGTTTCGGCGGCTTTCTTCATCTTGTCGACATCAGTAACTTGGAGGATTGCTTTGTTTTCCTCTGCGAATTCTGGACTGTCAATCAATTTCGGATAACCAACGATGATACGGCTTGGATATAAATTGTCGTAGAGAGCCTTACTCTCGCGCAAGAACTCTGGAGAGAACAACAAATTAAACTGTTTCACCCCTTTATTTGCGTATTTGACATAGAGTCCACGAGTGTAACCCACAGGAATAGTACTCTTTATCACCATTACAGCAGAAGGGTTGACCTCCAAGACGAGGTCTATCACCTCCTCAACGTGCGACGTGTCAAAATAATTTTTGATAGGGTCGTAGTTGGTCGGAGCGGCAATCACGACATAATCTGCATCACGATAGGCGGCACGGCCATCTAACGTAGCGACAAGATTAAGAGGCTTCTCCGCAAGATATTTTTCAATATAATCGTCTTGAATAGGAGAAATGCGTTGATTGATTTTCTCCACTTTTTCAGGAATCACATCCACTGCAGCCACCTCATGATGTTGAGCGAGCAACGTTGCGATGCTAAGACCCACATAACCAGTTCCTGCTACTGCTATTTTCATATTAATAAATTTCTGCTAATTAAATTGTAGTCAAAAATAGTGGAATTATTCGGGATAACAAAATTTGTGGGACATGTTCCACAAATTCAGATTCGTACAAAGATATACAATAATAGAATAGCAAATAGAAAACAGAGGGATAGACTACAGACGAACGAACCCAAAAGTTTATGCTTTTTAACACTATTTTATAGCGAGTTTTCGGATTACATTTGCAAATAACATATAATTTTGCACGAAATTTCAATGGCTTAATTTCAAGCATTATTGACATCAAAGCGTAGTAGCATATTTGAAGCAACAAAAGACTATAAATTCATCAACAAAAACGAAAAAATGAATCACGAAAAGGTATTTGCACCGAAGTTTTTCTCGTGTTTGAAGAGTTATAACAAGGGGCAGTTCGCAACCGACTTCATGGCGGGGATCATCGTAGGAATAGTAGCGATTCCATTGGCCATTGCATTTGGTATTGCGTCGGGAGTTGGGCCGACGGAAGGATTAGTGACGGCGATCATCGCTGGATTTTTAATTGCTGTGTTTGGCGGTTCGAAAGTACAGATTGGAGGACCAACGGGAGCGTTCATCGTCATCATCTATGGAATCATCCAAGAATACGGCATCACAGGGTTGACCATTGCCACGATTATGGCAGGTATCTTGCTGATTGTCATGGGTGTAGTTCACTTAGGGAGCGTCATTAAGTTCGTCCCCTACCCTGTCATCGTCGGATTCACGGGAGGAATCGCCCTCACGATTTTCTCGACCCAGATGAACGACCTTTTCGGATTGGGCATCACAAATGTTCCTGCGGATTTTATACATAAATGGATTTGCTATTTTCAAAATTTCAGCCATATCAATTGGTGGGCTTTTGGAGTAGGAATTGCCAGTCTGTTAATCATCATCTTCACGCCAAAGATTTCAAAGAAGATTCCAGGATCATTGGTAGCCATCATCATTGCGACAATAGCTTGTATCATTCTGAAAGAGTACTTTGGAGTAACATCCATTCAGACAATTGGCGACCTCTACGAGTTGCCTTCAGGAGTGCCTGCGCCACATCTTCCAGCTATGGAATTAGGAGAAGGGCAAAGCTTCTTGAAAGTGATTCAAAGGCTCTTTCCTGCCGCATTCACCATTGCTATGTTGGGTGCGATTGAGTCGTTACTCTCGGCTATGGTAGCCGATGGTGTGATTGGAGACAGACACAATTCCAACACAGAGTTGATTGGACAAGGCATCGCCAACATCGTTGTGCCATTCTTCGGTGGAATACCTGCTACGGGAGCCATCGCAAGAACCATGACCAATATCAACAACGGCGGACGCACACCAGTGGCAGGCGTTATCCATGCGATTGTGTTGTTACTTGTGTTGCTTTTCTTTGGAAAATTCGTAGGCTATATTCCGATGCCATGTTTGGCAGGAGTCTTAGTGATGGTGTCGTATAACATGAGCGGTTGGAGAACCTTCGTATCGCTGTGGAAGAGTCCGAAATCAGATTTTTCAGTGCTAATAGTTACATTCTTGCTAACTGTAATATTTGATTTAACGATTGCCATTGAGATTGGATTGTTATTAGCCGTTGTCCTCTTCATCCGTCGTTCGAGTGAGACATCCGAGATTCATGTATTCCACGACGAGATAGACCCAGGAGAGAATTTGGATGTAACCCTTCACGAAGAGAAATTACATATTCCAGAGGGCGTGGAAGTATATGAAATTGACGGTCCCTATTTCTTTGGCGTAGCCAATAAATTTGACGAGGTAATGTCAGAAGTAGCGCAGACACCGAAAGTGCGAGTAATCCGTATGCGTAAAGTTCCATTCATTGATTCTACGGGATTGCACAACTTGGAGAATCTGTGTTTGCAGTCGCAGAAAGCTGGCATCACGGTTGTTCTATCAGGTGTTCGTCCGAATGTAGAGAAGACCCTTTTGAAGGCTAAGATGGACAAGATTTTGGGCAAAGAAAACATTTGTCCGAACATCAACGTAGCATTGGCGAAAGCAGAGGAGTATGTAAAATAAGGTGTGAATCACCACACAATAGCGTGCAAAATATAGAAAAAGCTCAGAGACAATCTGGGCTTTTTTTGTGAGGATAAATAAAAGAGAATGAGGAGGTTAGAGATTCCGAAAATAAATTATACATTTGTATTGAGTAAAAAGACTCAGTCCATTGAGTAATTTTACTCAATGCATTGAGTAAAAAGTTAATATATGTTCAAACGCATTGAATATCAATTAATTACAGATAGGCTTTTAGAAGCAAGAAAGTTCATTCAAGTTGTTATGGGACCGCGACAAGTGGGGAAATCCACAGTGGTACGACAAGTTTTGAAAGATATGACACTGCCCTATCTGTTCTTTTCAGCAGACAATACACCTGCGAGCGATAGCACATGGGTATCAGACTGTTGGGAGGCAGTACGCAGTCTGAAGAAGATCAATCAGTATGAATGTGCCATTTTGGTAATTGATGAAATTCAAAAGATAAGCAATTGGAGCGAGGTCGTCAAGAAAGAATGGGATTCAGACACATTCAATGAGATTAACATAAAAGTGTTGTTATTGGGTAGCAGTCGTATTTTGTTGGAGAAAGGGTTGTCCGAGTCGTTGATGGGGAGATTTGAAGAAATTCGAATGACCCAATGGAGTTATGCAGAGATGAAAGAATGTTTTGGATTTACCCTTGAGCAATACATCTTCTATGGAGGATACCCAGGAGCAGCCACATTAATTAGCGACTACGATCGATTCCAACAGTATATTCAAGCGGCAATCATAGATGCGACCATTAATAAAGACATTCTAATGGATTCTCCCATTGGGAAACCAGCGTTATTACGACAAACATTTGAATTGGGAGCAGCCTATTCGGGGGAATTATTATCACTCACAAAAATGGTTGGCTCTTTACAAGACGCAGGCAATACCACAACGCTAACAGGCTACATCAATCTATTGAATGACAGTGGGTTACTATGCGGATTACAGAAATTCAGTATAGATACAGCAAGAAAAAGAGCCAGTGTGCCGAAATTTCAAGTCTATTGTAATGCTTTGAAGATGATCTATAGTTCAAGCACATTAGAGCAAGCGCTAATGGATAGAAAGCAATGGGGGAGAGTATTGGAATCAAGCGTAGGGGCTTATATCATAGGACAAGCGTTCGTCCACCGATATGAAGTTTTTTATTGGAGAGACAAAAATGACGAAGTAGACTTTGTGTTGCGCAAAAAAAATTCCATTGTAGCAATAGAAGTAAAAGGCAACGCAGAGAAGAACACCACTGGGTTAGAGCGTTTCAAGCAACTCTACAACCCCACAACCGCCTTCATTGTTGGCGATGGAGGAATCAGTGTGGAAGCGTTCATGCAGATGAATCTGAACAGATTATTTTAGGTGAGAAAAAGCGTAATCGTCCTCCAACAATTACGCTTCTTCTTTTAGCAAAACCTATACTCGCATACTACGCAAAGCATTCAACACAGCCAACACCAACACACCGACATCGCTAAAAACTGCAAGTCCCATACCAGCCAAACCAAAAGTGGCGAGAATAAGAACGGCAACCTTGACACCAATTGAAAAGACGACATTCTCACGAGCAATACGCAATGTCTTTTTCGCAATCTTGATACCCAAAGCGATTTTTGAAGGTTTATCGTCCATCAAAACCACATCGGCGGCCTCAATAGCTGCATCAGAACCTAAGCCACCCATGGCGATACCCACATCCGCTCGTGCCAACACTGGCGCATCATTAATACCATCACCCACAAAAGCAAGTGTTTTACCCTGAATCTTCTCCTTTTGCAGACGTTCCACTTGTGCCACTTTATCCGCAGGCAATAATTCCGCATGATATTCATCCAAGCCAACCGTCTCGGCAACAAACCTACCTACTGAAGCATGATCGCCCGTCAACATGACCGTCTTGCGTACTCCATTTGCCTTCAAAGCAGCAATCGCTTCCTTAGAATCCTCTTTTATGCAATCAGAGATGACAATATGACCGACATAAACACCATCTACGGCTACATGCACTGTTGTCCCTTGCGTCGGGTGACTACACTCATGCCATTTCGCACCGATTTTGTCCATCAGTTTGTCATTACCCACATAAACAGTTCTACCATTCACAACGGCTTTCATGCCATGACCAGCAATCTCCTCTTCAGACTCGATTTTACAGTCATCACACTCATTCGGATAAGCTTGTTTTAAAGAGACCGCTATTGGATGTGTAGAATGTCGTTCAACGTGAGCAGCCAAATGAAGCAATTCATTCTCATCAAAATCGGACGGATGAACCATAGAGACAGAGAAAACACCCTTCGTCAACGTACCAGTCTTATCAAACACAGCAATATCCATCTTTGCCAATGCTTCCAAATAGCTCGAACCCTTCACCAAAATACCTTTTCGAGATGCACCACCGATACCGCCAAAGAAGGTGAGCGGAACGGAAATCACCAAAGCACACGGACAAGAAATCACTAAGAACGTCAAGGCACGATAGAGCCAAACAGCCAAACCTGCAAGGTAGCCTCCCTCGGCGAAGAATGGGGGTATGAATGCCAACGCCAAAGCACAAAAAACTACAATCGGAGTGTAAACCTTTGCAAACCGCGTGATGAAACTCTCACTCTTTGACTTATTCTCAGACGCATTTTCAACCAAATCAATGATTTTGGAAGCGGTTGACTCGCCAAAATTCTTCAATACCTTCACACGAAGTACACCAGAGAGGTTGACACAGCCCGAGACGACCTCATCATTCACCTGTACCTTTCGAGGGACGCTCTCGCCCGTCAACGCAACCGTGTCCATACTTGACTCACCTTCAAGAACGATACCATCCAATGGGACACGTTCACCTGGACGAATTACGACAACTTCGTTTATCTTTACCTCAGAAGGGTTGACCGTCTCCTCTTTTCCCTCTCTCTCAACATGCGCAACATCAGGACGTATGTCCATTAAAGCCGCAATAGACTTTTTGCTTCTGCCTTCTGCAATTGTTTCAAAAAGTTCACCCACCTGAAAAAAAAGCATTACAAAAACAGCCTCAGAAAATTGCGTTTCCGCACCAGGCAAAAATCCAATAGCCAACGCACCTAAAGTAGCGATAGCCATCAAAAAATCTTCGTCTAAAAAGTCGCCCTTCATTATTTTCTCACCCGACTCTTTCAATGTCTCAAATCCAACTATCAAATACGGAATTAGATAGATTATCAACAATTGCCAAGTAGAAAATTGGAATGTATTCTCTACGAAGACAGCAACCCCTAAAAGTACTGAGGCAACAACAATTTTTAAGATCGTCGTTCGAGCCTCATTTTCGTCTTCCGCTCCATGATGTTCATGATGATGAGAGCAACCATGTTCATGATGATGGCAATCGCAAGAATGAGAATGTTGATGGCTGTGTTTCTCATAAGAATGAGAGCAACCACAATGATTTTCTTTTTCTTCTTTATCCATAGCACTTAATTTTTATTCTTCATTACGATGCAAAATTAAAAACACGGCTATGCAACTCAGTTGCAAAAAATTGATGAAAGTTTAGTCAAAACAAGAAAAAAAAAGGCTGGCATAACAGCCAGCCTTCCCCAACAAATAGGTTTTTGTACATTTCTAATTGTACAATTGCTTCACAGAAATAGTCAAGTTAGGTAAATTCTATATCTAATTAATTAGATTACAAATGATTAGATTTTTCTGATTGCCACGCAAGCATCGTGACCACCAAAGCCTAAAGAACTAGACAAAGCCAAAGTCAAATCTGCCTTGACAGCCTTGTTAGGCGTATAGTTCAAATCACACTCAGGGTCTGCTTCTTGCAAGCCGATAGTTGGCGTTACGATGCTGTTTTGAAGAGACAACGCAGAAACGATAACCTCCATAGCACCCGCCGCACCCAACGTGTGACCAGTCATTGACTTAGAAGAACTAATGTGTAATTTTTTGGCATTCTCCTCACCGAAAGCCAACTTGATAGCCTTTGTTTCAGACTTATCGTTCAGCGGAGTACCCGTACCATGAGCGTTCACATAAACAACATCCTTTGAAGCATCGTAGCCAGCCTCGTCGAGTGACTGTTTAATAGCACGAGAAGCGCAAGAACCATCTGGTTTAGGAGCAGTATAATGATGAGCATCACAAGTGTTGCCGTAGCCACAGATTTCTCCGTAGATTTTAGCTCCACGAGCAACCGCATGGTTGTATTCCTCTAAAATGACGATACCAGAACCTTCTCCGATTACGAAACCTGCACGACGAGCATCAAAAGGCAAAGAAGCGGCTAAAGGATCCGTTGATTTTGATAAAGCCTTACAATTGGTAAAACCACCGACAGCCAAAGGATTGATTGTAGCCTCTGCACCACCTGCAATGACAGCGTCTGCATAGCCATACTTGATGCAACGATAAGCCTCACCGATAGCATGAGTACTTGTAGCACAAGCGGTTACGACTGGCAAGCATGGGCCTTCTGCGTGATGAGCGATAGCCACATTACCAGCTGCGATATTTGAAATCATCATAGGAATGAACAAAGGAGAGATACGGTTAGGACCTTCCTCAATCATCTTCGTACACTCGTTGATGAACGTTTGCATACCGCCGATACCAGAGCCGACGTAAACGCCCAAACGCTCTGGCGCGATTTTGCCTTCAAGGTCGCTGTCCTTCATAGCCTGAGCAGCGGCAGCCAAAGCGAACTGGCAATAACGGTCGGACCGACGAGCCATACCCTTGTCTATGCCAAAATCCTCAGTGTTGAAGTTTTTCACCTCAGCGGCAATTTTCACTGGCATATCCGTTGTGTCGTAGGCAGTGATGGGACCAATACCGCACACACCATTCACCAAATTATCCCAAAAAGTCTTGATATCGTTTCCGATTGGGGAAACGATACCCATACCTGTAATAACAACTCTATTCATATTAAGCAATACGATTAGGTGCAGCCTTTAAAATACTTTCAGCCTCAGACATCATCGTCTCTACAATTTCACGAGCAGGTGCTTGCTTCTTCACCATACCTGCGATTTCACCCGACATGAAAGAACCCTCTTCAATATTACCATCGAGAACTGCCTTACGCAATGAACCTGTACCAAAAGCCATAATTTGTTCGCTTGTCACATTAGGATCCTTCTCCATTTTGTCGAAAGTACGAGAGAAAGGAGTTTTGAGAGAACGTACAGGATGCCCCAAAGTCTTACCCGTAACGATAGTCTCAGCATCACTGGCAGCAATAATCTTCTTCTTGTAGTTCTCGTGAGCACGACACTCGTCTGCCACCAAGAAGCAAGTACCACATTGTACACCCTCGGCACCAAACATAAATGCTGCTGCAACACCACGACCGTCAGCGATACCGCCGGCTGCCAACACTGGAATCTTCACTGCGTCTACCACTTGAGGAACGAGCGCCATTGTGTTGATTTCGCCAACGTGACCACCCGACTCAGCACCCTCGGCAACAACAGCATCAACCCCCATACGCTCAAAACGAATAGCGAAAGCAGTGGAAGCAACAACTGGGATAACGATGATACCAGCGGCTTTCCAATCAGGGACGAAAGGAGCGGGATTACCAGCACCCGTAGTTACGACAGCAACCTTCTCTTCAGCAACCACCTTAGCAACCTCAGCTGCAAAAGGGCTTTGCAACATTATATTAACGCCAAACGGCTTTTTAGTCAATTGTTTGCATTTGCGAATCTCTTCGCGAACAATATCAGCATTCGCATTCATAGCCGAAATGATACCTAAACCTCCAGCCTCGGAAACAGCAGAAGCCAATTTAGCATCTGAAATCCAAGCCATTCCACCTTGGAAGATAGGATACTTGATACCGATCAAGTCGCAAATTCTACTTTTAATCATAACAAACTTATTTTTTATTAACTCTTCTTTCTAATAAACACATAGAGACCATTGAGCATCACCAACGAATAAGACATGCACCAGAAGTGAAACCAGCGCCAAAAGCACTCATCACTAAATAGTCCCCCTCTTTGAAAGTACCCTTTCTGTTCAACTCGTCAAGGAGTAAAGGAATACTTGCCGCAGAAGTATTGCCATGGTTGGCAATATTATGAGGGAATTTATCCTCTTCGAGGTTGAACTCATTGCGGATAGCATCCAAAATGCGAACATTAGCTTGGTGTAAAAGATAGTAACTTATATCTTCCAATTTCTTTCCACCTTTTTCAACAACCGTTTTGATGTCGTCTGCAGAATTAAGCACCGCCAACTTAAAGACATCGCGTCCACGCATTTCCAAATAAGGGTAAACCTCTTGATCCTTGCGGAAAGGAGTACCGGGATAACTTCTCTTACAGTAGAGGGCATCGGTATATTTGGTACTCAATTTTATCTGACAATCCTCGCCACCCTCACCAACTACGGCAGCACCTGCAGCATCACCAAAGAGGACGCAAGTTTCACGACGACTCCAATCGATAAAATAAGACAATTGTTCAGCGCATACAATTAAAACATGCTTCGCCTTACCTGCCTTGATAAGACCTTCAGCCAAATCCAAGGCATAGATAAAGCCCGTACACGCTGCATTTAAATCTATAGTAGGACAACCCGCCTCTATTTCCTTATTAATAAGAGCGGCCATAGATGGGGTTATGGTGTCTCCGACCATGTTATGACAAAGAATATAGTCAATGTCAGAGCCTTTCAACCCAGCATTTTCCAAACTATTCTTAGCAGCCTCCACTGCCAAATCAGTGATAGATTCAGAAGAAAGAACTCTACGGCTTTGAATACCCGTACGAGTACGAATCCACTCATCACTAGTGTCCATCATCTTGCTCAAGTCGTCGTTTGTAACGACTTTCTGTGGCACTGCGCTTCCTGTTCCTAATATTTTCATTATTACATTAATTTATCTCTACGCTTCACTTGCCGCATGCCATTCTTAGTATAAGAAAGAATACAACAAAACAAAATCGAATACACGACCTTACGTTCTGCAAAATTACCAACTCCAACTCTATAGACGAAAAAAAAGTGCTATTTTACGAACGTTTTGGGGCAAATTTTAGCATTTTGGGGCGAAATTACACAATCATAGGTAAAACAAAAAATAGATATCAGTTGATTTTCAACTAACTTACAATTAATTTTGTGAAATTAAAAATACACACATGGAGAATACACTTCCAAAATTTATGACGGAAAAGCGAGACATTGTTCGTTTTCTCGTATTTGTGATTTTTTTGGTCGCCGTCTTTATGTTCGTATACCGTCCGAACGTAACACTAAGGGGCTTTGAGCATTTAGGGCAAGGACAAGGCACTTTCTACCTTTTAATCATGGTAACGACAGGCTATATCGTATTAACCTGCAGTAGAATAGCATTCTATCATATCAATAAGAAAAAATCCATACCATATAAATATCTATATTTATGGATAGTAGCGGAATTGTTGTTAATACCGTTCGCATTGTCCATTTTCTCATATTACTTAGGGCAACCCCACCCACGTCCTTACTTCTCTGTTATTCTGCCAAGGGTAATCATTTTCGTCGACTCTATTCTGATTGTCCCCTACATCATCGGTTGGCTTTATTTTTCTTTGGAGGAGAAAAAATACCAGTTGAAAGAAATAAAAGACAATCGGCAGATTATAATGAATCGAGAAACGATCAATTTCAACGATGAGAAAGGCGTTTTCAGACTTTCTGTTAGATTAGAAGACCTTTTATATATACAATCTGCAGACAATTACATCTTCATCTTCTATCTCAATGGGAAAAGAGAGATAGTGAAATTTATGCTACGCAACACGCTCAAATATGTAGAGGAGAATTTCTCTGAGATGCAATTAGTGCGTTGCCATCGTTTCTATGTAGTCAACCTGAAGAAAGTGCGTGTGATGAGGAAAGGGAAAGACGGTCTGATTCTTGAATTGGATGCCATTCAGCCCACAGAGATACCCGTAACAAAGACCTATTCGGCAAAAATTGCAGAATTATTTTCACAGATATAAAACAGTGAGTTGTAGCTAAAACTTGAGAAAAGAGAACGAGTCGCTCTTTGAGAGAAGCGACTCGTTATTATTGTACATTGCGTAGGTTATTTACGCAAGATAGACTGAAGAGCATCAAGACTTGCCATTGCTTCTTTGTATTCTCGAATAGCTTTCTCCTTGTCTTTCAAGTCGGATTCCAACTGGTCTAATTTTTCTTGCATAGACCCCTTGATCTTATCAGAAAGCTCGTTTTTACGAACAGAGAAGACCTTGACAAAATCATTTTTAGAGTTGATCAAAGCTTGATGAACCGCCTCACTGAAATCCGAAATGGTAGAGCGAAGGGCGGAGGAAGCCTTATTGATCACCTGCTCTGAACGATTGTGAAGGGCATTGACCGCATCAGCCTCAGACATAGAGCCTAAGTATTTGCTGTAAGAGCCACCTTGGGCGATCGTCTCAGCACGGCTGATAGCTTCATTCACAGCATCACGGACATTCACGGTTCCACTATTGTCCATTGAGGCGACAACCTCGGAGAGAACACGGCGCAACTCGTCGGCTTGGAAGACGCCTTCGGTATCGTTACGTTCAGCCTCGGCAATACGATTGGAGATGGACTTCTTAATCAAATTGTCGGTCAAGTCTTTCAGTTTGCGTTGCCATACACGAACGATGGAGTCGGCAGCTTCTTGCACCCCACGAGTAACATTGTCTACCAAGCGGTTGGGATCAATTTCACGGCAAATACAAGAAACATCATGGTCAAAACCAATCCATGTGCCTTCGCGTGTAGTGTCGACGGATGTACTGATTGTCGGCACACGATTATCTGGCGTTCTGAAAGAGTTCCAGCACTCCTTCAAGGCTTGCTCCGTCATATCGTTGCAACGTTTCGAGATAGAGTCAAACTCCTTCGTGAAACTGTTGATGAAATTGAGCGTGGAAGTCTTTATGTCGTTGATCTGCGAGATATCCGTACTCTCGAGCATTTTCACTTTATCTGAGAAGAGTTTTTGGCTCTCGTCTAATGGAGCGGAAAGTTCGCCACTGACGTGAGAGAAATATTCGCTGATTTTACGAGCGATAATTTCCGAACGATTCTGCATGAAAACGCCCTCTAAATAGTCTTGGCGGATGCAATCAATCTGAGAAAGTTCCATGAAAGTATCTTTCGTCATCTCGTCCGTCTCAAAGTCGCTCGGGAAGAAACGGCGCATCTGCTTGACCACCTGTTGCTCCGTTTCGTCCCATTCGGAAGGCGATTTTTGAGCGATGGAGAAGCCGATACCCGAACTTTGAGCGAAGATAGGCGTCTCGCCCGTATAGCCCGAAGAAGCCATGTTGCGGTTGAACTGTTTCTCCAACGACTCGATGGTTGCAGAGATGCACATACCCAGGTTATCTTTGAACTTCTTGCCCTGATCTTGCAAAGCAGAATCAAACTTGCTGGCAATCAGCACCACTTTGCTAATTCCTTGAGAACCAATACGATTGACGAGGAAATCAACATCTGTGCTATCGAAAAAACGAGAAGCGAAACTCAGCAAAAAGACACCATGGCAACCCCGAAGAAATTCGCGTGTACGTTGCTCACGAGAAACGATAGGGTCGTTCACACCTGGGGTATCTACAATGCGAAGGTCATGCAAACGCTCATCTTTCATTCTGATAGTCAAGCACTTAACAATGGAAGTATATTGACCATTCGCTCCAACATAGTTCTCCAACACATTTTGAAGATCTTTGATACCGTTGAAAGGTTGAGATTCTATGAGAGAATCCACTTGCACTTTGCGACGAACATCGCCAGTGCAGTTGGAAACCAACTCTAATGCACCCGAGATTTCCTCTGGAATATTGGCGATTTTAGCCACCTCCTCGTCGGAAAGGTTAGCGTATTCCTTTTTAGAAGCACGGAAGTCGTTCACGATTTGGTGGAACAACTTGGCTTTCTCCTCGAAGAAGCCCCACTCTTCGATGTTGTAGTATTCAGTGATGAACTCGTTGGTTTCGCCATATTCGAGGACGGTGAGACCAGCAGTCATCGGGGTAGAAGCACGAGGCAACACATTTTCGCCGTCGAAGAAGAGGGAATTCAAGAAAGAAGACTTTCCCGCTTTCACCTGACCTACAACACCGATTTTCAGCACTTTACCCTCACGTTCGAGTTGTTCACCCGCAGCAGAGACCTTGCTGAATTCCTCTTTCAGTTTTCGGAACTGCTCTTTCACCTCTGCATTAGCAGAGCCACGTGCAGAGTCAATCACCGTGATTGCCTCGCCCAAGATTTGTTGATAGTTATTTGATGATATTGGCATAATCGAGATGGTTTATTGACCGATAGTTGGGAGGGAGTTGACGTACTGGCGACGAGCGGATAGAGCTTGTGAGCAACAGTTGAGGAACAAGTTGACAATATCCTTCTTTTTGCTCTCCAACTCTTTCTTGTAGGCTTTAAGGGATTTGAGATGCTCTTGGTAGGTGTTGTACTCAGACTCCAAAGACTCACGGTCCTGAGAATCAGACTCATTAAATTTATTTTGTGCATACCCCAAAATTTTCGCAAGTCGCTCCATCAAATCTTTCCTATATTCATTCTTATAAGAATCACAAGAAGGAAGTCCTATACGCACAATAGCATTATACTTATCAATTGCAGATTTCGTCTGACTAAACAAGTAATCTGTAGATTCAAAAAGACCTGATTTTTGATACCAATCACCTTCTCTGTCCAAAGAATCGCTCCATTCTCCTTTTACATATATGAATGCAACTTGACATTTATCAAGTGTATCGCATAATTCGTCATACGAATCAAGTACTATGTTAGACACCTCATCAAAAAAACCACTAAAATCCCATTCTTTATCATCATACGCCTCTGCCTTCTTATCTGCCAATTTTTTCCTATCCGCATCCAAATCATTGATTCCCTTAGTCGCATTTTCAATTTGCTCCGTAAATCTTGATCCAATCCAAGAACCGATATAATTGACATCTTGAAGTGAAGAATCTGCATAGCTACGGATTTTAGTGAAAAGTCCATCCATAGAGTTTCCATTAATAGAACTCATATTCTGCGTGTCGGATGAATAAGCGATTATATCTAATGGTTGTACTTTCAGACTTTTTTTGCAAGTAGAGACAGCAGTCTTCATAATTTTCGCTACATCACTCGCAGATTTTTTATCCATCTTATTAAAAAGGATGACCAAAGGGAATTTTTCGTCCTTATCTTTCAAAATATTGTTCAAGAAAGCAATATCATTGTTGGAGATGGCACCTGCATCTATATCAATCGTCCAAATAATCGCATCCGCCTCTTTCAGAGCATTAGTAGCATTATCACTATCTGAAATGGCATTCTCATAGTTCACACTCTTTGAGTTGTTGTAACCTGGAGTATCAACGAAAGTGATATGCTTCAAATAATTTTTACCAGACGGAACTGGCACATCCAAGAAAAGCGAGTTCAACACCGAAGAAACGTAAACATTTGACCGGTCTGAGTGTTTGATTGCCCCCAAAACATCCTTGTCCAACTTAACAAGACAATCACGAACATTCAAACCTGTAACTACAAAATCACGAACCTCATCCGTAGGGCATATATAAGTATTGATCATAGAGACTGGCTCAATACCTGTAGGCAAGACATCCTCCAAATTCAAAATACTATTCACGAATGATGATTTTCCTGCGCTATAACCACCTGCCACTGCCACTTTAACAGAACAATCCTTCAAGCCCTCATCGATGAAACCGAAAGCAGTCTTTGCTGCATTAAAACAATTTTCTCTTAATCCTTCAACACTATCACTCTCCCACTGCCATTTTCCATTTTCGCGGTCAAATTTAGTTCCGAATTCATTATACGCATCAATGAACGGATTGAAGTAACTGGCCAGATCCAGTCCATTCTGCGCTCTAAGAATATGCGCCACCAGATCCATCGCCTTCAGTGGGTCTTCGTATTTATTGCCCTCATACGCAGTGGATTTTCCGTTCTGCTGGGCGCGACTATTAATTTTATCAAATGCCATATTTATGCGGTTTTAATTTGATTCACCATTCCTTTGAGTTTCTCTACGATACCAGACAAAATAGCGATCTTTTGGCCGCGCTCCTCTTTCGATTTCTGCTCTTCTTGCAAGACAGCATTGATGTTGTCTTGGTATTTCTTGTTCTCGTCGTCGATGAGAGATTTCGCTTGCTTGTCAATCTCCGCACGCTGTTCGGTAATGGCTTTCTCAATGTTACCTCGCAACGAGTTGACCACCTTACTCACCAACTCGGTAGAGAATTTCACACGAATCTTCGCTTTCTGCTCCTCCTCATTGGGTCCGAAGAGTTTGCCAACCAAATCACTAATCAACCCTGGTAAGATAGTGGTGAACAATGTGGCAAGCGGACCTAAAACTGTTCCTAACAAACGTGGCAAGAACGAAAGAATGGTAGTCAAACCAACACCCACCACTGGTGCGATAGTCTCACCTACCACATCGCCGAAACCATTCCAAGCATTATTCTCGTCCGTCTCAAAAATGCCTTTCGTTGATTCGGAGAAATCATTCACTGCCGAGCCAATCACCTCCGAATATTCGCCAATCTCGCGTTGCAAAGAGTTGGCCACAACAGGACGGATAGTAGACATTAGTTGCGCATTCAAACCTGCAGTATCTTTCGGATTGCTGAAGATATAGTCCACAAAGCTCTCTTCATTGTCGCGCAATGCGTCCTCCACATCGTTCAGCACATCCTGCACGGAACCTGCGAGCGGTTGCGCCTCATGCGAACGTTCCTGCAATGCCGCAATAGCTGCCTCGTGTTCCTCTTTCAATTTCGTTTGCTTCTCCAAACAGTCGCTGTCGCTCGTGCCGAGCAAAGTGATTTGCGACTGAAGGTCGGTGATATAGCCCGCAATCAAATCAAACACAGATTTGCCGAAACGACGCTCTACCAAAGAATCCGCATCCAAACCATTCAAGATGTTCATCACATTGTCCACCTCATCGTCTGCTGCTGAAGAAGTTACCACCTGCACATTTTTACCCGAGTGGGCACGAGCGATAATCTCAACTGAGCTACGAATCTTCTCCACTTCGGAAGACGATTTCTTATCGCATTTTGAGAGAATGACAGAGATATTCGCTCCATACTTTTTCACCTCATCGATGAAGTTGATGGTAGAGTTGCGAAGCGTACCGCTCTCTGCTTCGTTCACCAACATAAAGTGCGTGCCGTCTTCCACATAGTGTAGGATAGCATTATTGTGAGCCTCAACTCCCGAATCAATTCCCGGCATGTCGACAATCACGATATGGCGGTCGTTCAGGCTTTTAACCACAGGATTGTTGATGAAGACCTTCACCAAGTTATGTGGAGTGAGTTTGAGGTTAGAGATGTCGGACAATGCCTTAGTGGATTGCAGTTGGTTGTCTTTCCAAACCTCAATCTTTTCATCAACTGAATAATAGAGTTCGTAAGCGACAGCCGTCTCTGGAGTGATGTTAGTTGGCAACAACTCGTCCACTCCGAGGAAGGCGTTGATCAGCGAACTCTTGCCTGCGCTGAAATCGCCCACAAACGGCACTTTCACAAAAGAGTTTTTCTCTAAAGCGTTGACGAGCGACTGTTTCGCTTGCTCCGCTTTGCGCTTCGTCTCCTCATTGAAATACCCATTGGCGATAGCATACGCATCGTTCACCAATGATATAAATTGTTGTGATTTCATCATTATATTTATTTTTATACTTATTAATTAAAATCTATCCAAATAATAAATTCTGATACCGTCTATAAAACAATGGGAAAGATGTAATAATGATTTTTACCACATTCTTGTACACTCAGAACTTAGTCTACACACAAATATAGACAGAATCTACCATTTTACCCCCCCATTTTATGTTTTACAACATAAAATAAATAACAC
>CAVFXQ010000033.1:0-29148 GCA_963626555.1 Clostridiales bacterium | reverse complement strand
TCAAAAAGGTTACACTTTCCAGGGTTGGTCGCCCGAACTGCCAGAGACGGCCTCGGATGCTATCAACGGAAATACCTATACGGCTCAATGGCTGCACAATGAATATAGGTTCGTGGTCTACACGACAGATGATGATTCAACTGTGGAGGTGAAACATTATGGAGATGAGATTTTGGTCGCTGATCCTGTTCGCACCGGTTATGTCTTCAAAGGATGGGACGTGAATGTGCCTGCAACGATGCCTTTGAACGATTATACTATCAGAGCTAAATGGAGTCTGGATCAATATGATTTGATTCTCAACAAGGGTTTGGACTTTGATCCTAAGGCAGATACAATCACTTACGACTATATGGAGAGAGTTTCTGTAAAGGATCTCTCTCGTGAGGGTTATGATTTCAAAGGTTGGAAGCCTGAGTTGCCAGAGACGATGCCCGCCGAAGATGTTGAGGCTACGGCGCAATGGCAAATCCAAGAATATCGTTATGTGGTTTACACTACCGATGATGATTCAACTGTTGAAATCAAAGAATACAATGAAAAATTAGCTGAGTTGGAAGACCCCGTTCGCCGTGAGGGTTACACTTTCAAGGGCTGGGATGTTGAACAACCAACTAATATGCCTGCTAAGGATTTGGTTATCAAAGCAATATGGGAACTAAACACGCGCACTATCACCCTCAAAGTGGATGATGAAGAGTATCTCTCTCAATCTTTCAAATATGGTGCGGATGTTAAACTAAAGGGATATACAGATCCAAAGAAGGAGGGTTACACTTTCGTGGGCTGGAATGACGAAATCCCGACGACCATGCCTGATAAAGACATCGTTTTGGATGCGCAATTCGAAATCAATGAGTATCGTGTGGTTTGGGTGAACGACCCTGACGATATGTCTCTCAACGATACCATATACTATAGTTATGGTGCGAAGGTGGGTAAGATGAGCGACCCCGAAAAGACAGGATACACTTTTAAAGGATGGAGCGAGGAGGTCCCGGAGACGATGCCAGCAAGGAACATTACCTTCATTTCTCAGTGGAATGTCAATTCTTATAGTCTTATCTTTAAGGTAGATGGTTCTGTTTTTGTAAAGCAATCTTACGACTATAATTCGGTAATCGACTATTCTTCTGTCTCAAATCCAAAGAAGACAGGTTTCTTCTTCTTGGGGTGGGGAAATGACCTTCCGGTCGTTATGCCTGATCATGATGTGGAACTGACGGCAAATTGGTCGGCTAATGCCTACGCTTTCATTGTGGTTTATGATGAAGCAGACCTATCATTGAACGATACTACCTATTATGAGTATCAAGATGAACTTCCAGCTTTGAAGACACCAGAAAAGACAGGTTATTCGTTCAGAGGATGGGATGTGAAAGTGCCAGTGACGATGCCCGCTAATGACTTGGTTATCACGGCTCAATGGACGATCAACGAATATGTATTGACAACGTTGGTTAACTGTAAACCTACGGAATACAGATATACTTACGGCGATGCTGTCTCTATTGCCGATCCTTCTGAAGTGGGTTATCAATTTAAAGGGTGGCAACAGGAAGTACCGACTACGATGCCTGGTCAGAACGTGTTGATTGTTGCTAATATGGAATTGCTTAAATACAACTTCATTACAGTTGTTGATGAGGTTCGCGACACAACCGTTTATGAATATACCGCTGCGATTGAGACGCCTATCTCTCCAGAGAAAGAGGGTTTTACATTTGAAGGGTGGAGTGGAGATATTCCTGAAACAATGCCTGCCGAAGATGTTACTATCTCTGCAAAGTGGACACGCAATTCATACAACATCTACTTTGTGAATGAAGGTGATACGGTTGAACAACGTGTTTATCCATACGAGAACAAAGTTGTTGCCCCTGTTGCTCCAACAAAGACAGGTTACACTTTCGCAGGTTGGTATGATGCGAATGGTGATGAAGTGCCAGAAACAATGCCTGCTGAAGATTTAACATTCGAGGCAACTTGGGATATCAACACCTACTATTTCGTAACCATTGTAGATGATGACACTACGGATAGGAAATACAACTACGGTGCGGAAATTGTAGTGCCTGATAGCCCTTCAAAGACAGGTTACACATTCTATAAATGGGATAAGACAATTCCAGAGACCATGCCTGCTTATAACGACACCATCGTTGCTTTGTGGAAGATTAACTCTTATAAGGTCAACTGGGTTGTAGACGAAATCGATACGGTTACTGTTTCCTACGAATATGGCGCAAATATTGAGAAAATTCAAGATCCAGAGAAAGAAGGATACACTTTCGAGGGTTGGAATAAGTCTATCGCTTCAACGATGCCAGCCAACGATTTGACCTACGTCGCAGAGTTCTCCATCAACTCATACAGAGTTTATGTAACAATTGATGGAAAAACAGATTCTACGAAGTATGCGTTTGGCGAGTCGATAGAAGTGCCTGATAATCCTGAAAAAGAAGGATTTAAATTTGAAGGTTGGAGCGAGGAATTCCCTATGACGATGCCTGCTCACGATGTCAGGATCGAGGCTTTGTTCGCTCGCGAGGCCTACGAGATCATCGTTATTGCCGAGAGTGATACATTCTACTACGAATTTGCATACGAGGAGAAAATCAAGAACATTATCGCTCCATCTGTAACAGGAAAGATATTTGATCATTGGGAACCAGATATTCCAGAGACAATGCCAGCCTACGGATTTTATCTCCGTGCAATCTACAAGTCTCAAGACGTTATGTTGGTTGAGAAAGTGGATGGTGAAACCAATATTCATTATTACAAATATGGTGAAGAGATAGTATTGCCGGCAGACCCTGAGAAGGAAGGCCACACGTTTACAGGATGGATGCCAGAGTATCCTACTGTTATGCCAGACACGAATGTGGTTGTTGAGGCTCAGTTCGAGATTAATTCATACAAGTTTACTGTCATTGTAGATGATGATACAACGACAACGGTATATGAATATGGTGCAAACGTAATAACTCCTGAAAATCCAGAGAAGGTAGGTCATGACTTTGAAAAATGGGATGTGGAAATTCCTGAGACTATGCCTGCAAAAGATGTAACAATAAAGGCTGTTTTCTCTCGCAATGCCTTTGACTTTACGGTTATTGCCAACAATGACAAATCGGTTACCTCATATAAATATGGTGAAGAAGTGGTTGCTCCAGAAGAACCAACTCGCGAGGGCTACACATTCGTAGGTTGGAATGCTGAAATTCCTGAAACGATGCCGGACAGTAACGTAACGGTTGAAGCCTTGTGGACGATCAACCGATATGCTGTAATCTATATTGATAGAGAGGATACCGTTGCAATTGACACGTTTGATTATAATGCGAAAATTGAAACTGTTTCAGTGGGCGATCGTGAGGGCTACACTTTCAGTGGCTGGGGGTCTATTCCATCAACAATGCCTGCTAAGGATTTGACACTCAATGCAGTATGGACAGTGGAGACATACGATTTCATCTACGCAACCACTAAGAAGACGGTTATGGTTAGTTACTCGTATGGCGACTCTATCAAGATGCCACCGACTCCGAGTCGAAAGGGTTATACATTCGAAGGTTGGAGTGCGGAAATCCCTGCCACGATGCCTGCTCACGATGTGAAAGTGAATGCAGTTTGGGTGGCAAACACTTATACTGTTACGATGAATGTTGATGGGGTGACAAAATCTCAGACCTTTGTGTATGGAGATTCCATTGTTTTAGACAAACAGTCAAAGTATGGATATGTGTTCAAAGGTTGGGAAGAGTATTTGCCAAAGACGATGCCTGCACACGACTTGACACTCACTGCTAAGTTTAAAGCCAAAGGAAATCTGATTGTTTACTCGGATAATGGTAAAGTCTATGTGACAGGTATTCCAGAAAATGCGGATGTCCTTGTTGTTGATGTCTTGGGTCGCGTCATCTATAGGGGTAAGGAGAGAGAATTTGACTTTAATGTGGGAGATGTTTTCATCGTTAAGAGCGTAGGGCAGGAAAAGAAGATATTAGTGAAATAAACATAAAAATAGCATAGAAAGCGAGAAGTTACAGGAAAAACTTCTCGCTTTTTTATTTATAGAATATTGTTGTTCCCCAATGAATGTTAAGTATTTTTAGCGAAAAAATGGTTTGTATTTACTTTTTTTAAGTTACATTTGCGCTAAACTTTGTTCATTGGCGATAGAGTTTACGTGTAGAATATTAATTCACATAAATAATAGTCAAAAAGAAAAATGAGAAGATTTTTGTTGTCTTTAGCAGCGCTCTTCACTTGTTACACTTTGATGGCTGAAAGGACTATCAAGGGAAAAGTCTCCGATTCGGGAGGCGCATTGCCAAGTGCGAGCGTGATGATCCAAGGAACGACGAAAGGTGTTCCTACGGATTTTGACGGAAATTATTCGATTTCTGTTGAGAATGGAGACGTGTTAGAGATCTCTTACATGGGATACTCAACGAAAACCATTAAAGTCACAGCTAAAACTCCAAGTGTTTTAAACATCACAATGGAGGAAGATGCTCAGATGTTGGAAGACGTCGTTGTTGAAGTCGGTTACGGAAAAATGCGTAAGTCAGACTTGACTGGATCTCTTTCTTCAGTAAACGAGGACGCCTTAAAGTCTACGAGTTCTGTTTCTGTAGACCAAGCATTGCAAGGACGTGTGTCTGGTGTGCAGGTTTCTGCTTCATCAGGTCAGCCTGGAGCCGAGTCTTCTGTGCGTATCCGTGGTACATCTACTTTGACAGGTAACTCTTCTCCTCTTTATGTTGTAGATGGTATGCCTATCGGTGGTGGTAAGCAGAGTTCTGGCTCTAACCCTTTGGCAGCTATCAACCCTGCAGACATCGTGTCTATGGAGGTCTTGAAGGATGCGTCTGCAACGGCTATTTATGGTTCTCGTGCAGCTAACGGTGTCATCATGATTACCACGAAAAAGGGTAGCGATGCTCAATCAAAGGTTTCTTACTCAGGATCATTCTCAGTCTCTTCTGTTGGAAAGAGCGACAGATTGGATTTGATGGATTTGCAAGAGTATGCAAGTTTCTACACGGACCCCACTGTAATGTCTGCGTTTAAGGTGGCTTCTGCTGATGCTGAGTTAAAAGCGGCTTCTTTGGTAGGTGGTAAGGGTACGGATTGGCAAGATGAAATCTACCGTTCTGCTATCAGCCACAGCCATCAGGTTTCTGTTACAGGTGGTAACAAAGAAACTCAGTTCGCTTTCTCTTTGGGTTATATGAACCAGAATGGTGTCATCATCAACACTGACTTCCAACGTTTCAACGGTCGTTTCAACTTAGAGAACCAAACTAAAAAATGGTTGCGCACTGGTATCAATTTGGCTTATACTCATATCACGCAAACTAAGCAAAAAGGTTTTGAGTTGTCTGATGATAACTCTTTGAATGGTATCGGTGTAGGTGGTGCAACGGATGAGGCTATCTTCGTTCAGTCTTTGATTTCAAAACCTTCTACTGCTCCAACTGATTTCGACGGAAATTACACAGAGTTGGGTTCTGAGTCTTCTGAAATTAAGACAAACCCTGTTCGTGATGCTAACTATTCTCCAATCTACGTTACTAAGAATAACGTTTTGGGTAATGTGTTCGCTAACATTGATTTCACTAAAGACCTTTCATGGCGCAATGAGTTCGGTGTAGACTACACCAATGCTGAAGAGCAACAATTTGTTCCTTCTCAGGCAAATGCCGGTAATACTCAAGAGTTCATCGAGCGTCAAAATATGTACTGGCGTTTTTCTTCTACTTTGAACTACGGTACAAACTTCGGTGTGACTAAGAAACATCGTTTCGGTGCAATGTTGGGTTACGAGGCTTGGCAGGCAACTTGGAGCGGTTATGATATGACAAAGGCCAACTATTTGGATGATAATTTGTTCGTAGACAAGAAGTACCAAAATACTAACCTTGGTGAGGTTCAAAACATTACAGGTTACAAGGGAGCTCAGGCTATGATGTCTGCTTTCGCTCGTTTGAACTACAACTATGATGAAAGATACTTGATTACTGCTACAGGTCGTTTTGATGGCTCGTCAACTTTGGCTAAGGAAAATCGTTGGGGATTCTTCCCTTCATTCGCTTTGGCTTGGCGTGCAGATCAAGAGTCGTTCATCAAAGATAACGACAATGTTCGTAAGGTGATTTCATCTTTGAAAGTTCGTGCTGGTTATGGACAAACAGGTAACGCTGGTTCTAACATGGGTTATTTGCCATACTACAAGCAGGTTCGCGGTTTGAATGGTAATGGTATCACATACGGTACTTGGTTGAACAATGACTTGATTTGGGAGACTAACTGGCAGGTGAACGGTGGTGTTGATATCAGTTTCATGCGTCGCGACCGTATCTCTTTGACATTTGATGCATTCTACAAGCAAAACAACGATTTGATCGTTAAGGCTGAACCAGGAGCTACTTTGGCTTCTACTTCTGATACTTATTTGTACACTGGTATTCCTGATATCAACGCAGGTTCAATGAAGAATGCTGGATTTGATATCACTTTGACTACTGTCAATATTGACAAGCAGTTGGGAGACCACAATTTCACTTGGACTACCGATGTTAATTTCTCATTGGTACGTAACGAGGTTTTGAAGTTGCAATCTGATTCAACTTCTTTGAATGGTAACCAATATTTCAAGGCAGCAACAAGAACTTACTGTAAGTCTATGGTAGGTCATGCTCCAGGTTTGTTCTATGGTTACAAGACAGACGGAATCATTCAAAACACTCAGCAATTGAATGCAGTTAAGCGTTTTGATGGTACTGATGTGGGTGATATTAACTATGTTGATATCAATTCAGATGGTAAGATTGATGAGAGCGATAAGACGTTTATTGGAGACCCTAACCCAGACTTCACATTTGGTATGAACAATACTTTGTCTTGGGGTCCATGGTCATTCAATATCTTTATCGCTGGTTCTTACGGAAACGACGTTTACAACTTGCTTCGTTCTAAGTTGGAAGGTATGGACCGTTCTAACATCAACCAATTGGCTACAGTGTTAGATTATGCGAAAGTTGCTACAAATGAGGATGGTACCAAATATGTTGTTAACTCAAATACAAATATGCCACGTCCAAACTCAACTGCCAATGGTAGTGATGATGCTAACACAGTATCAGACCGTTACGTTGAGGATGCATCATTCTTGAGAATCCAATCTGTAGGTCTTTCTTACACATTGCCTAAGCGTTGTACTGAGAAGATGCACATGAGCAACTTCAAGTTGTCTTTCAACGTTCAAAACGTTGCAACTTTCACAAATTACTCTGGAATGAATCCTGAGGTCTCTAATAGCAGCGCAATTCTCCAAGGTGTTGACGCAGGTGGTTACCCATTGCCACGTCAGTTTGTCGTTGGTTTGAATTTCGACTTCTAATTTTGTGTAACAATTTACAGGTTAAATCAGTATGAATTTCGGTAATTTAAAATACAAATCTTTGCTTTTAGGTGTCGGGGCTTCTATGCTCATGGCCACCTCTTGTAAGGATTTCTTGGATGTCGATATTTACGACAACTATTCTCCGTCCACATTGTCGTCTAAGTCTGCTTACCAGAGTCTTACGACGACTCTCTACGGAGGTTACAAATGGTTCCAGTACGAAAGTAAGTTCTCTTGGTGTGTAAACGAAGGTATCCCTGGCGTTTTGTTCAACATCAACGACCAAGAGGGTGCGCTTTTCAAACTCTCTATCGGTGAAGATAACCCTATCTTGAAGGAAGGTTACACTTCTTTGTATAGTGGCGTTATCGCACATGCGAATGCTGTCATCAAGACTGTCGAGTCTGCTTCTGTTCCAAGCGATATGACAAGAGCAGAGATGGATGCGGTTATGGGTGAGGCAAAACTCTTCAGAGGTTACGCACACTTCTTGGCTACAGAGTATTTCGGTGAGACTCCGTTGGTGTTGGATACGGAGACTGATATCTCTGGAAATGTCTCCTTGCCGGTTGTTTCTCGTAGAACTCTCTACGCTGCAATTGAGAAGGATTTGTTGGATGCTTACAATAAGCTTCCAGAGACTAATACTACTGATACTTGGAGAGCAACAAAGTATTCTGCGGCTGCTCTTTTAGCTAAGTTGTATTTGACTATGGCTTCTTGCCAGTCTGCTAATGCCAATCGGGGTCTTACTTATCCGTATATTTGTGATAATCCAGGTTCCTATTTGCAGTCTGCAAAGAATTACTTGAACGAAATTATTCAGTCAGGAAAGTATTCTTTGGAGCCACACAAGACTATCTTCTCAGCTGAGAATCGTGATGTCCCTACTGCTGAAACTATCTTCGCTCTCTACTGGAAATCAGGCGCATACGGTGAAGGTTCAGCTTACCAATCTCAGATTGCTGTAAGTTCAGATTGGTCGCCAGGTTCTGGTTGGGGTTCAGGAAAAGGTTTAACTTACACATTGTATAACTCATTTGATGAGTCTGATGCTCGTAAGAAAGAACTTTGCTTCTACGTTGGAACTGGTTCAGGAAATGGTTATACTACTTACGACGGTCGTATAGGATGGTATGGATCATCTTTCAACGATATGAAGAAGGCGGGTACTGCGCAGTTCGGTATGACAGGAAAGGATTTCTTAGCACAAGGTCAGCACTTGTTCAACAATGTAAAGAAGTATGTTTGGGGTGTTGATGGAACATCTACACACTCTTCTGGTATGTCAATCGACCGTCGTCAGGATATCATTCGTTATTCTGATGTTTATATGATGTTGGCTGAAGTCGCATTGTTAGAGGGTGGAGATGCTAAGGGATACGTTAACGAAGTGTTGTCAGCACATGGTGCGCCGACTATTGATACATTGTCGTACTTCGAAGACCTTTCTTCTGCACACAAAGATTATGAAGAGTTCACATTCAACGTAACTGTTGCTGTTGAGGGTGGAGGAAGTGAACAAAAAACTGTAACTGTTAAGGCTTCTGATTGTGGTGCAACAGCAATGTATCACAAAGGTATTCGTAAGGATTACTTGCAACAACGTCGTAAGGAGTTCGCTATGGAGGGTTCTGCATGGTTAGATTTGAAGCGTTTCTACTACTATAGTCCAGAAAATGCTTACAAGTTTATGCAACAAATTGACCGTTCTTGCTCTATGACTAACTCACCAGAGTTGTCAGGTTCTGAAGATCCTCAGTTGGAGAATGAGAGAGGTTACGATCGTTTGGCTGTTGTAAATGCAGTTAACACTAAGTTGAAGAATGATCCTACTATTCCTGATGCTTCAACAACGTATTCTGTTGGTGATAGCGAGGTAGGTGTCTTCACAGAGGACTTTAACAACAACAACAGATGGTATTTGCCAATTCCTGCATCTGCTAAGTCATACTTGAAGAGTGCACAGGATTTGTATGATCAAGTTATGGACGGTACATATCCATATTAATGTGTTCAATCATTTAATAGATAAACAATGAAACTTAAGAATAAATTTTTATCAGCTGTTGCACTCTTACCAGTGGCATTGGGTGGTATGATGGTTTCTTGCGAAGACCACTGTAGCGGATGCAATGGTGACATCAACTGTGGTGATTATAAAATCACGTCGGTTGCTTCTGCAGATTCTATCAACTCTGCTTTGGGTCAGATGTATGCACAGCAAACAGTTATCATCAAGGGTACTGGTCTCTCTACAACAAGAGAGGCCTACTTGGTCGATTCTGTAGGAAATAGATATGCTGTTGAGTTGAACCCGACTTTCGTTACAGATAACAATGTCATCATCACGATGAAGAGTGATGCCGACTTGATTTCTACGGAAAGTGTCGTTCTTGTTTCGCAAGGTGGTTGTACTGCTCAGTATGGTATTGCTAAGCCAGTCGCTGCTCCTTCTATCAAGATGTTCTATTGTGAGTTTGTTCCAGACGGAGGTACACTTCGTATCGCAGGTTCTGCTTTCTTGGAAGACTTGGAGAAAAAGGATACGTTGAAGGTTTGGTTTGAGGAGATTGACGAAACGACAGGAAACCCTAATGGTTCAAGAACTTACGTTGCTCGCGACCAGTTCACTGTCGCTCACGACCAGTGCGAGTTGTTGGTTACAGTTCCTGCTGGATTGCCTAATTCAACTAAAGTGGGTGTGGAAAACTCTCATGGATTATCTTATTCATCAATGAGATTCCGTGATTCAAGAAACATTTGGTTGGATTTCGACTCTGATACTACTCACGCAGGAGATGAGAACGGAGCTACTTTGGCATACGACAAGTTGAATAATAATACAGGTGTTCCAACTTGGAGAACTTCTGACGCATTGTCAGAAACAGATTATGCAGATATCTTGCGTGCAATCGGTGGTTCTTTCCCTGAAGGTTGTAACAATGATGTTGTTGAGACTGAAACAGGAGCTACTCACAAGAATATGTATGGTGTTTTGGCTACTTCTCAAGGAAATGGTAACTTCAATAAGAGTGGTTATATCTATTACGCTCCTTATTCTATGTCGCGTCCTCAGGTTGATCTCTTGGGCCAATTCACTAATGAGAGCATTGACAATTTGGTGTTGAAGTTTGAAATTTACGTTCCATCTTCTTTACCATGGTATTCTTGCGCATACATCGTTTTCAGTGCGTATGGTAGTGATGCTACTGATGAGGGGGACCGTGTGCCTTATTTGGAGCAGTATTATGGTTTGGATATAGATAATGATGTGATTCCAGGCCGTTTTTCACGAGACTTGACTTCAAACATAAAGTTGAAGGCTGGACAGAATAAAAAGTCAGATGATGGTGAAACATTTATTTGTAATGCTAATTGTGGTACTCCAGGTGCATGGTTCCATCCTGCTTCTGCTGTCATTGATGAGGAAGAAGGCAATTTAGTATCAGCAAATTCTTTCTCAACAGATGGTTGGATGACTGTAGCTATTCCATTAACTTCTGGTGACGGTGGAAACTTTGCATACGCTATTTCTGACTATGGTTTCTTGACTCAGTACAAGATGGCTAAACACTGTGGTCCGTTGAATAAGACAGACTTCTGCAATTTCTATATTGAGGTTGAGGATGCAGGTAACATGCAGAAGGCTGCTGGTTATCAAGCTAATATGTTCCTTGCTGTTGATAATTTCCGTATCGTTCCAGAAGACAACGGTGGTGTTCGTTTCTCTAAGAACGACGGTGCAACTGCAACTTCTAAATATCCTTACTAATATTTAGACTTTAGATAAATCAGGAGGAATGGCTTAGGCTGTTCCTCCTTTTTTGTTAAAAAGTTGTTGCTAACTAAGTTTTAGATTTTGAGGACAAGAAAAATTTGTCTATATTTGCAACGTCTTAAGCGGATGTGGCGAAACTGGTAGACGCGCCAGACTTAGGATCTGGTGCCGCGAGGCTTGTGGGTTCGAGTCCCGTCATCCGCACAAGTGTTGAAAGGAGAGGCTTTAGTTCTCTCCTTTTTCGTTCTTTTTTTTGTATCTTTACACCTGTGTTGTATTTGAATATTGAAATTAAATCTCCCCGATAGTATGTCAGACGTATTTGATGAGAAAGATGATGAAGAGTTGGAAGAGGGCTCTTTAGACGAGACTTTAGAGGATGGCGAATTAGGTGATTCTAAATATCCGATTTCCATTGATAACGATGTTACGCATCTGCCGGGTATGATTCAAAAGTGGTATTTGGATTATGCGTCTGCTGTTATCTTAGAGCGTGCTGTCCCTCATATAGAGGATGGATTGAAGCCTGTTCAGCGTCGTATTCTTCATACGATGAAGTTGATCGACGATGGTCGTTATGATAAAGTGGCGAATATCATAGGTCAAACAATGCAGTTTCACCCTCATGGTGATGCTTCTATAGGTGGAGCGTTGGTTACTTTGGGACAGAAGAATCTGTTGATTGATGCACAGGGAAACTGGGGAAATATCTTGACGGGAGATCAAGCAGCAGCAGCTCGTTATATTGAGGCCCGACTTTCAAAATTTGCTTTAGATGTTTTGTATAGTCCGAAAATCACGGAATGGATGTCTTCTTATGATGGAAGGAAGAAAGAGCCTGTCACTTTGCCTGTGAAGTTTCCTCTGCTTTTGGCGCAAGGTGTTGAGGGTATTGCGGTCGGTTTGTCTTCAAAAATATTGCCTCACAATTTCAATGAGATTATAGATGCGGCGATAGCATACTTGAAAGGAGAAGATTTTGAGCTTTATCCAGACTTTCAGACGGGTGGCTTGTTGGATGTTTCTCGTTACAACGACGGAGAACGTGGCGGTCGGTTGCGAATTCGTTCGAAGATTTCGAAATTAGATAATAAAACGCTGATTATTTCGGATGTTCCGTATGGCGTAACAACAGATTCGTTGATGGAGACGATTGTGTCTGCGAACGATAAGGGGAAAATTAGCATTAAGAAAGTAGAAGACAACACATCTGCGAAAGCAGAGCTGATAGTTCATTTAGCACCGAATACATCTTCCGATAAGACAATAGACGCACTTTATGCGTTCACAGATTGTGAGGTGAGTGTTTCTCCTAATTGTTGTGTTATCTACAATGATAAGCCGTTGTTCACCAATGTGCATTTCATTTTGAAATATTCTGTGGATAGGACAAAAGATATTTTAGAAAAGGAGTTAAATGTACGTCGTGGTGAATTGTCGGAGCAGCTTCATTTTTGTTCTTTGGAGAAGATTTTTATTGAGGAGAGAATTTACAAGGACAAGCAATTTGAGGAGAGTAAGAATGTAGATGCAGCTTTACAACATATAGACAATCGTTTGACGCCTTATAAGGATATGTTCATTCGTGAGGTTACACGCGATGACTTACTTCGTCTGTTGGAAATCAAGATGGCAAGAATCTTGAAATTCAATTCCGATAAGGCAGAAGAACAGATTGTCGCACTTAAAAAGCAAATTGAGGATATCGATTATAATTTGGCGCATTTGGTTGCCTTCACTATTGACTGGTATCGTACGTTGAAGGAGAAATATGGCTCTATGTATCCTCGTTTGACTGAGATTCGCTCTTTTGAGACCATTCAGACGACGAAAGTAGTGGAAGCCAATGAAAAACTCTATGTAGATTGGGAGGAAGGATTCGTTGGCACGGGTTTGAAAAAAGACGAGTATGTTTGCAACTGCTCTGATATTGATGATATTATTGTTATCCATAAGGATGGAAAATATCAAATATCTAAGGTGACAGAGAAGAAATATTATGGAAAGGACTTGCTTTATGTCAATGTGTTCAAAAAGAATGATAAACGAACTGTGTATAATGTTTGTTATCGAGATGGGAAAATCGGTGGAACATACATAAAACGATTTGCCATCACAGGTGTAACACGTGATAAAGAGTATGATATAACACAGGGAACAACTGGGTCAAAGATACTTTATTTCTCGGCGAATCAAAATGCCGAGGCAGAGGTGATAAAAGTTACATTAAAACCAAAATTACGGTTGAAAGTACCGATATTTGAAAGAGATTTCGGAGATATTGCCATCAAGGGGCGTCAGTCAATGGGGAATATTTTATCCAGAAATGAAGTTTTGAAAATTACACTCAAACATAAGGGGTCTTCAACATTAGGTGGTCGTTCTGTATGGTTTGATCGAGATGTCTTGAGACTCAATTATGATGGACGAGGTGAGTTGTTAGGTGAGTTTCAAACGGAAGATAGAATATTGGTAATTACGAAGAAAGGAGAGTATTATCTATCTGGGTTTGATGATACAGTCCACTTTGAGGAGGACATTATGATTGTTGAAAAATTTGATCCGAATAAAGTTTGGACGGCTGCCCTCTATGATGCGAACGAGGGCTATAAATATATTAAACGCTTTCTCCTTGAAGTTACTAATAAAAAGGTTAATTTTGTCAGTGATAATCCTAAATCGGTTCTGTTATTGTTGACAGATACGGTTTATCCTCGTATACAATTGACATTTGGTGGGGTAGATGCACATCGAGAGCCAATGATTATTGATGTAGATTCATTCATCGGAGTTAAAGGGCTAAAGGCAAAAGGAAAGCGTTTGCATACATGGAATATTGAAAAGATTGAAGAGTTAGAGCCTACGCGAATGCCAGAACCAGAAAGTGATGACGAGGATGATGATAAAGAGGTGGAAAAAGAAGAAAATAATGCGACTGAGCCCGATGAGAGCGGACAATTGTCTTTGTTTTAAGTCGGATAAAGAATGGGTAGAATGAATTATTCTCATTTGTTGAATAGTCCGTTGGGATGTGTCTTGCGTATCTTGCGTAAGTCTGCCTTGATGTTGTCTTTCCTTCTATCAACTGTCTTGCTAAAAGCACAAGATTACACGGAGTTTGAGGATTTATATCCTAATTGTCAGGACAATTACGACTCTAAAATATACGGAGGAACGTATGGAAATTGGCCTCCTGCCTTGAATCTTCCTGTTTTCCCACATGGGGGTGATATTGAGTTGACACGATATGTAAGGAATAATATAGAATATCCGCATGTTGTGGAATCGTATGAACGAACGGAGGATGGGAAAGACAGTGTGGAGGTATTGTCGAAGGGCATTGTGGCAGTTCAGGTAGTGATTGATCGCTGCGGAAAACCGTCTCGTGTGGAAATTATTCAATCGGTCAATGATGCGTATGATGAGGAAGCACTTCGAATTGCAAGAGGATTGCCGACGTTCAAGCCAGGAGATCTGTATGGAGAACGTGTGAAGGTGGCGTTGATTATACCCTTCTATTTCACTCGTACAAAGATGCCTCCTCCGCCAGAGAGCGAGTATGGCGACTTCTGGGGCGATGGTGATAGTGTTGATTGGAGTGAGACAGAGGAAGATGATAGTAGCACGAAGAGCAGTGGCGGAAAATATGATAACGTACAATGGGACGATAGTTGGTAATTGGAAATAAAAATGACATCACCAAAAAGAATATTTTTAGTAGGTTATATGGGGTGTGGAAAAACCCATACAGGAAAGCGTTTGTCGCGCAAATACAATGTTGATTTTATTGATCTTGATGCTTTTATTGAGCAAAGATTCTTCAAAACAATTTCTAAAATCTTTGAAGAAAAAGGAGAGACTGAGTTTCGAAGGATAGAGAAAAACATGCTAGAGGAAGTCTCTCAATTTGAAAATGTTATCATTTCAACAGGGGGCGGAACGGCTTGTTTTTTTGATAATATGGAGAAGATGAATGAGATGGGAGAGACTGTCTATTTGCAGGCGACACCGCAGGAACTGTTTGACTATTTGAAAAACGCACGCCAAAATCGTCCTCTTTTAAGAGACAAGACGGATGACGAACTTTTGCAGTTTATTGCGGATGCATTAAAACAACGTGAACCTTTCTATTTGAAGGCGAAGCACATTGTCGGTGCTGCAGACGAGTCGGACGTGTTGTTTGACCAACTATTATTAGATAAATAACAGAAAACGAGAATAAAAACTCATGCAAGAGAAAATTGTTGTATTGGATTTTGGCGGACAGTATGCGCATCTGATTGCGAATCGTGTTCGTCGTTTGGGAGTTTTCACTGAGATTGTTTCGCCTACGGCTTCTGTTGAAGAGTTTAGTGGCGCAAAAGGCATTATTTACAGTGGCGGACCTTCAAGTGTGTATGCGGAAGACGCACCCGAATATAATCCCGAGATTCTAAATATTCCAGTTCCTAAATTGGGAATTTGCTATGGACATCAGCTGATGGCTTCTCAGTTAGGAGGTGTTGTCAAGCCTGGAAAAGTCAAGGAATATGGTATAGCAGATTTGATTCTGAAAGAGCCTCAACATCCATTGTTGAAAGAAATTCCTGTTGCTTCGCCTATGTGGATGAGTCATGGCGACCAAGTGGAAAAATTGCCAGAAGGCTATAAGATTATTGCTTCAACGAAAGATTGCGAGATTGCAGCCGTCGCTAACGACAGTAGAAAAATCTATGGAATACAATTTCACCCAGAGGTTACGCATAGCAAGTATGGAATGAAGATCTTGGATAATTTCATTTCAATATGTGGTTGTGAGCGTACTTGGAACATGAAGAGCTATATGCCATTGATTTCTGAGAAAATCAAGAAAGAAGTGGGTGGTCGTAAGGTCTTCTTGTTGGTTTCTGGCGGTGTTGACAGTACGGTTGCATTCGTGTTGCTGAATAGAGTCTTGGGGACAGACCGAGTTCTTGGCCTGCACATTGATAATGGTATGATGCGTATGGACGAGTCTGCTAAGGTTATTGACTTTTTGAAAGCAGAGAACATGCAAAATTTGCAGGTGGTGGATGCAACAGATACATTCTTGAGTAAATTGAAGGGAGTTACTGCACCCGAGGTGAAGAGAAAGTCCATAGGGGCTACTTTCTTGGAAGTGAAAGATGTTGAGATGAAGAAATTGAATCTTGACCCTAAGGAGTGGATGATAGCGCAAGGAACTATCTATCCTGACACCATTGAAAGTGGAGGAACAAAAAATGCAGATTTGATAAAAACCCATCATAATCGTGTGAAGGAGGTTATGGATCTGATGGCACAGGGACTCTTGCTTGAACCTTTAGCAGACCTATATAAGGATGAAGTTCGTATGTTGGGAGAGGAGTTGGGCATCCCTCATAATTTGGTGTGGAGACATCCGTTCCCAGGTCCAGGATTAGGTGTTCGATTGCTTTGTTCAGACGGAAGGGGCGAGTTCGCTACTAATAAAGATGTAGACGGGTTAGAGGCTTACTTGAAAGAACATAATATAGAAGGAAAGGTGTTGCCTGTCAAGAGTGTTGGTGTTCAGGGCGATGGAAGAACCTACGCACAACCTTTTTTGTTGACAACTCCAAATCTTACTTGGAAAGAGTGCGAGAAGTACAGCACAGAGTTGGTAAATCGTTTCAAAGTTATTAATCGCGTGATTTGGCAGGTTGGTGCTGTTTCAGACGCTATGCCAAAGTTGGTTGAGCAGTATGCGGAGAAGAAACATTTTGACTCACTTCGTAAATTTGACAACATCTGTACGGAGTTCTTGCAAGAAAATGATTTGTACGAGAAAATTTGGCAAATGCCAGTCGTTCAGTTGCCATTACGTTTGGATGATAAGCCATGCATAGTAATGCGTCCTGTGAACAGTTCTGAGGCTATGACGGCTAATTTTGCGGAGATAGATCAAAATTTGTTGAAAGGGTTGTGGGGAAGGTTCGTGGCAGAGGGAGCAGGTTCCCTTTGGTATGACGTAACACATAAGCCACCAGGAACAATCGAGTGGGAATAATCCAATAAGTTACGGCAAGAAATGCAAAAGAGGTTGAGTCAAACGATTCAACCTCTTTTTTTGAGGTTCGTAAACAGGGGGCAAACAGCAAACTATAAACAGCCAGCTACAACGATGTTATCGCTTATTGAAGATGAAACTCAAACCTTCTCGCTCGTATTGCGGAAATTTGTGGTCCGAACTGATAAGCGGAATCTTGTCTGAAATCGCTTGCGCTATGATTAGACGGTCAAACGGGTCTTTGTGGTCTCCGATCAAGGGAAGGTGAGCTAACGACTTGAGATGTTTCTCTGTTGTGTATGCAATGATTATGTCATTCCCATTTAACCATTGTATAACTTCTGTTTCAGTTAGATATTTGTTGTGTTCTAACTTTCCTATTTGAAGAAGATTGATTAATTCATGCACACAAACAGAACTTGTAATGAAGGTGTTTTCGTATGAAGAAAACAATGCATACACGTCAGAATCAAGCTCGTCTTTTTCTAATCTCGCAATAAGAAAAATGAGTATGTTAGTGTCCAAATAGTATCTCATTTCAACACGGCTCTCATGTCTATGATTTTGACTAACCCTTCTCTTCCTTCGTCAGAAATCAGCCATTCGCCGATTTTGCTCAGTTTCTTACCTTTCCTTTTTTCTTCCATCAGATACTCACGCATAGACATGCCGTTTTCTCCATTCTTTACTTTTTTGCTCATACGATTTTGCTTTTTAGTTAAACAATCAGGTACAAATTTATAAAATCTTTAATTCTAAAAAAGAAAGAGATAGAATTGCTCCCATCTCTTTTGTAGCGGGGACGAGAATTGAACTCGTGACCTCCGGGTTATGAATCCGACGCTCTAACCAACTGAGCTACCCCGCCAATCTTTATGTCGCCAATTCATTTCTGAATTGCGGTGCAAAGATATGCAATCAATATGTAACAACCAAATTTCAGGAGGCTTATTTTTCTAAATGACTCGTATTGTCCCAATCCAATATATTCCAAATGCCGTTTTTCTTTTCAACCACGCAGACTCCTGTTGAGTGTGGGTGTGGGGCATTGGCTATCTCGTGTATGGGTTGGTATCTAAAATAGGTGTACAGCGTCTTTAATAATGCTCCATGGGTTATCACTAAGACGTTTTGTTTTGGGTGGTCTTCGATGATTTTCTCAACTGCTTTTGCAGCCCTATTCCTGACTTCTAAGTAGGTTTCGCAGGTTGGACGGTAGAATTTTTCAGGGTGATACCAAAAAAGATCCCAATCTGCGGCATAGTCTCTTTTTATGTCGTTTACAGATAAACCCTGCCAGTCGCCCATCAAAATCTCTTTTAGTGAGTCGTTGAAGATAGGGTTTAAACATAGCCCTTGTGTGCAGAGGTCAGATGTTTGTCGGGTCCTTCTCAGCGGACTGACATAAAGTGCGGAAAATATTATTCCTGACTTGTTCAATGCTTTGCCCAAAGCCGTTGCTTGTGCTATGCCTGTGGGGGTAAGGTCGGATTCCATTTGACCTTGAATTTTATGCTCAACATTGAAATAAGTCTGCCCATGTCGAACCAAAAATAATTTTGTCATATATCTATAGAAAGGATTAGCGTTTCTTTTATTTGACCCTCCATAAAACAAGAATGAGGGAAACTCGAAGAGTCCCCCTCTTATCTTTTTTTCGTTGCAATAAATTAAACTGCAGCTTCTTTGACGATTGCCACTACTCCACGGTAATATCCACATTCACCACATACTCTGTGGTTCAAGTGTAATGCGCCGCAGTTAGGACACACTGCCAATGCAGGGAGGACTGCTTTGTAATGAGTTCTTCTCTTTGCTCCTCTCGTCTTTCCTTGTCTTCGCTTAGGATGTGCCATTTTGTTTATTCTTTTTAATTAGTTATTATCTTTATTTGCTCACACTCTGTTCCTCTTTACGACTTTGAGTCGTTTAATAGTTCTTTTAATCCAGCCCATCTTGGATCAATGTCTTCGTTCTGACCATCTCCAGTAGGACTTTCTTCTACTAAATATTTGTCCAACTCATTTGCAACCCATCCTGTACACTCTCCTTCGGGGTGAACGTGTCTGATCGGTATGTCCAATGCGATGAACTCGTATAAATGCCATGACAAGTCAATTTCGCCAGGTAATTCGGGAATCACAATCAAATTGTCTCCCTCATCCTCGTACTCTTCGCCAAATTTAACAACTAACTTGTCTTCTGTGTCAATGTTCACCCTCATATCTTCCATACAACGGTCGCACGAAACATAGACAAAACCTTTGAACGAGAACATGAATTCTGAGGAATGCTCCGTTTTCCTTAGGGACACCTTTACATTCACTTCTCCCTTCTGAGTTTCTGTGGCCTCTATGCTCTCAAAAAACTCGTCCGTTAACAGAAAGTTATATTCGTAAGTGCCTTCTGACAACTCTCGCAGAGAAACAATGTATTTCCCTTTACTGTTCTTATTCTCAACCATCTTTGAATGGGTTTCAAAAGTTTTGCAAAATTACAAAAATTAATAATAAGAACATATAAAGAATCTCAAATTTTTTGATATGAGATTTTTAGGACGAATCAATAATCTTGTGCTTTTATTTCTTTTTTTGAACTGACCAACCGAATTTACCGATTTTGTCACCCAACTTGAAATAGTTCCCATGTGAATATGCCATCAACTGAGAGTCTTCTAACTTGAAGGCATCTGTTTCAGGATCCATATATTTTTCGTCTGCTAAGACGTTGACAACTTCGGCGATGAACATGTCGTGCGAGCCTAAAGGAATGACTTCCTTAACTTTACACTCAATAGAGAGTGGGGATTCTTCTATAGCGACAGAGTTGATGACGTTAGTCTTCAGTGGGGTTAAATTCATTTCTTTGAATTTGTTGACATCACGTCCTGATTTTACACCGCACCAGTCAGTTGCGTATGCTAACTGTTCGTTGGTAAGGTTGATGACAAACTCTCCGTTGCGTTTGATGATTTCGTAGGAATGTCGGCTTGGACGGATAGATACATAGCACATAGCGGGGTCTGAGCAGATTGTGCCGACCCACGATGCTGTGAATATGTTATATTCGTTTTCGTCTTTGCCACAAGAGATCATAGCGGCAGGTAATGGATAAACCATTGTACCTGGTTTGAATGAACGTTTCATAGACAAATATCTGAGTATTAAAGGATTTCAATGTTTTCTCCGCTGACGATTCGTTCGCAGTAGTGACATTTGAAAGCGATTTTTGACTTGTCTACGGTACGGAATTTAGTATGCATAGGTTCGTTATTTGTGATGCATTTAGGATTTTTGCATTTGATGACGCCGATAAGCTCATCGGGTAACTGCAACTGCATTTTTTGAGAGACCTCGTATTCTTTGATGATGTTAATTTTTGCATTTGGGGCAAGAATTGCGATTTTGTTCACTTCTTCTTGGCTCAAATATTTGTCGGCAACTTTGATAATGGCTTTTTTGCCTAATTTCTTGCTTTCAAGGTTGTAGCCGAAGGTTACTTGATTCGAAATATTGTTCAAGCCTAATATAGAAATGACGCTGAATAATTTTTCGGATGGAATATGGTCTATCACAGTTCCGTTTCGGAGGGCTGCTACTTTCAGTTCTTTTTCCATTGTTTTGATGTTTAAAATTAAAGACCTAACAGATCGCAGATGACGGCTTGACGAGCGTACACGCCATTTTTCGCTTGTTGGAAATAGTATGCTTTTTCGTTGTTGTCGACATCATAATCGATTTCGTTTACTCTTGGAAGAGGGTGAAGAATACGCATGTTTGGCTTCGTTTTTTCCAAAAGCTTGTTGCGAAGTGTGTAAACATCTTTCACTTTCTCATATTCGTAGAGATCAGTGAAACGTTCTTTCTGAACGCGAGTCATATAGAGAATATCGGCGTCTGCGATGTTTTTTTCTGTGAGGTCGCAGTGTTCGTCAAAAGGAATGTTGTTTTCCTTACAGAAAAGTTTGTACTCTTCTGGCAGTTCCAACTCTTTTGGAGCGATGAAACTAAATGTCGGATTGAAATGTGACATTGCTTGGATGAGGGAGTGTATCGTACGACCGTATTTCAAATCGCCAACCATGCAGATTTTCAGATTCTCAAGTCTTCCTTGTGTCTTTTTTATGGAGTAGAGGTCTAACATTGTTTGAGTTGGATGCTGGTTGGCTCCATCTCCAGCGTTGACGATAGGCACGCTTGACACTTCAGATGCATAACGGGCGGCACCCTCGATAGGGTTGCGCATAACGATAAGGTCAGCATAGTTGCTCACCATGATGATAGTGTCTTTAAGGGTCTCTCCTTTGGTGCCACTGGTCGTAGAGGCATCAGAGAAGCCAATGACACGTCCGCCTAAACGGTTCACAGCCGTCTCAAAACTAAGTCGTGTTCGGGTTGAGGGCTCAAAAAATAGGGTGGCAACCACTTTCCCTTTTAAAATCTCTTGGTTGGGATTCTCCTCAAATCCAGCCGCTTTGTCCAAAATTTGCAGAATCTTCTCTTTAGAATAATCTGTGATGGACACCAAACTTTTAATAGCCATGACGTTATGATTTATTATTTTTTCTATTTCCTTTAATGTTCTGTAATGAGTGAAGTGAACAAAAAAAAACCAATACGAGCCAAAATCGTATTGGTTTTTTCATATCATCTTATATTGTTTTTTCTTCGCATTTCTAAATCTTTGAACGAGTGCAAAAATAGAACAAAATCGGTTACTTTCTTAAACTTTTTTGCGCTTAATTTTCAACCATTTTCTCTCGTTTTTGTTTTCTACAAAAGATGGAATGATACGGTGAGTCCTGCCATTACGATAGATACCATACTCATTAGTTTGATGAGTATATTGAGGGATGGACCAGAAGTGTCTTTGAATGGGTCACCAACGGTATCTCCTACAACGGTTGCTTTGTGATTATTAGACCCTTTTCCTCCTAAATTTCCTTCTTCGATATATTTTTTTGCGTTATCCCAGGCTCCTCCTGCGTTCGCCATGAATATTGCTAAGACGAATCCTGTGGATAGGCCTCCGATGAGGAGTCCGAGTACACCGGCGACTCCGAAGACAACGCCAACAATCATAGGGGTGATAATGGCTAAAAGGGATGGAAATAGCATTTCACGTTGCGCCCCTTTTGTGGAAATTTCAACGCATCTTGCGTAGTCTGGTGTCGTTTTTCCCTCTAAGATACCCGCTATTTCTCTGAATTGTCTCCTTACCTCTGTAACCATGCATTGTGCCGCTCTTCCAACAGCATTCATGGTGAGTCCGCAGAAAAGGAATGCCATCATTGCTCCGATAAAAGTTCCCACTAAAACATTAGGATTCATTAGGTTGACTTGGTAGAAGTTCATAAAATCTATCAATGAAGCGTCTGCCGTGTTGACGATGTCTTCGCCGATAGTTAAACTTGTTTCGCCAATTCGGATAAGTGCGATTTTTATCTCTTCAATGTAAGATGCGAGTAGTGCAAGGGCGGTAAGGGCGGCTGATCCAATGGCGAAACCTTTCCCTGTGGCTGCTGTGGTGTTGCCCAATGCATCTAAAGCATCTGTCCTGTTTCGCACATTCTCACCTAATCCGCTCATTTCTGCGTTTCCTCCAGCGTTGTCTGCTATCGGTCCGTAAGCGTCTGTTGCTAAGGTGATTCCTAAAGTGGAGAGCATTCCAACGGCTGCGATGCCGATACCGTATAATCCGAGACTTAATCCTTTGGCTGTGAAGAAGATAGTTGTGTCAAATCCAATTGCGCACAGGTAAGCCAAGATGATGGCGACACCTATGGTGATAACGGGTATGGCTGTTGAAATCATTCCTAAGCCTAATCCTGAAATGATGACAGTGGCAGCCCCAGTCTCGGCACTTTCTGCCACTTTCTGCGTCGGACGGTAGGTGTGAGATGTGAAATATTCTGTTGACTGTCCGATGACAACACCTGCGACCAATCCTGTCAAAACGGAAAAGGACAAGCCTAACCAGTTGTCTATTTGTAAAATATATAGAAGAACAAATGATGCGATGGCTACCAAGATGGAACTGATGTTTGTCCCTTTACCCAACGAGCCTAAGAGGTCTTTCATTGATGCGCCTTCTTTTGTACGCACTATGAATATGCCGAAAAGGGAGAGAACAACGCCAATGGCGGCAATTAACATTGGAGCTATGACCGCTTTCTCTTGTATTTCTCCTCCAATAGTAGAGTAAGCAGCTGCTCCTAAGGCAGCGGTGGCTAATATGGCTCCTGCGTAAGATTCATAAAGGTCTGCACCCATTCCTGCAACATCGCCAACATTGTCGCCAACATTGTCGGCAATAGTGGCGGGGTTTCGAGGATCGTCTTCGGGTATTCCTGCTTCTACTTTCCCTACAAGGTCAGCTCCAACGTCAGCGGCTTTTGTGTAGATGCCTCCACCGACGCGGGCAAAGAGAGCTTGCGTAGATGCCCCCATTCCAAAGGTAAGCATGGTTGTTGTGATGATAACCAACTTTTGTCCGCCTTCGCCATCTATAAATTTGTTTAGGATAAGATACCATATTGCTATGTCCAAAAGAGCCAATCCTACGACGGTCAACCCCATGACTGCGCCTGAACGGAAAGCAACTTTAAGTCCGCTGTTCAACGACTGTCGTGCTGCGTTGGCTGTGCGCGCAGAAGCGTAGGTGGCAGTTTTCATTCCAAAGAATCCAGCTAATCCTGAAAAAAATCCACCTGTAAGGAAAGCAAATGGCACCCATGGATTTTGTAGCCCGAAGAAAGCCATTACGGCGAAAATAATAGCTAACACTACGAATACCAGAATAACCACTTTATATTGTTGTTTCAGATAAGCCATCGCGCCAGAGCGAACATGTTGCGCAATCTCTTTCATCTTTTCAGTACCCTCATCTTCTTTTTTCATCCATTGGTAGAAATATACGGCAAAACATAGCGCTAAGAGGGCGGCCAATGGAACTATAAAAAACAAGGCATCCATAAGTCAAAAAAAATTAAAGGTTTGTGAAGAGTGTAATAACTAAATAGGTGAAAATGAGAATCCACCAAAGAGCAAATGATTCTGCGTTATAGGGTCAGAAAATCATTTTTTTTAACATTATTTAAATGTTGTTGTAAGCAAAGATAATGGATTAATTGAAAAATCAAAATTTTCAATCCTTTATTTGGTGGTGTTAAAAAAAAACAGGTGTGTGGAGTTTTATGCTAAAACGACGTCTAGAACCATCATAAGCACAAAGCCTAAGGCAACGCCAATGGTAGCAACGTTGGAGTGGGGTTCTTCTTGTGACTCGGGAATTAATTCTTCTACGACAACATAGATCATTGCTCCTGCCGAGAATGCCAACAAATAGGGAAGTATCGGGAGTGTGAAGTCAATTAGCAGAATGGTTAGGATTCCAAAGATGGGTTCCACTAAACCAGAGAGTACGCCTAATCCGAATGATTTGCGGCGGGAGCATCCCGAGGCTCTAAGAGGCATGGAAATAATGGCTCCTTCAGGAAAATTTTGTATGGCCATACCGAGTGCGAGTGCGAGAGCACCACTAAGTGATATGCCTGCATCTCCCATGCTTGCGCCTGCCAATGTTACGCCTACAGCCATTCCTTCGGGTATGTTGTGAAGAGTAACTGCCAAAACCAACATACTTGATTTTTTCAATGAGGAAGAAACTCCTTCAGGCTTCTCTGAGTTGAGGTGGAGGTGGGGGGTAATGGTATCTAAGATTAAAAGGAAAAACATTCCCGCAAGAAAACCGATGACAGCGGGGACTACAGCCCACTTGCCTCTGTCTGCGCACATTTCGATGCTCGGAATGAGGAGAGACCAAACGGATGCAGCTATCATAACGCCTGATGCAAAACCTAAAAGAGATTTTTGCCAGGTCGGCGAAATCTTGCTTCGGAGGGCGAAAACCATCGCTGCCCCCAAGGTTGTGCCAATAAATGGAATCGTTAGTCCAACTGCAAAAACGGAATCTGTCATTATTTCTTGATCACCAAATAATATGTTTTGAAGTTTGATGAGTTTTTGTCAAAGTTGCCTGCCCACACTACTACAGTGAGAATTCCTGTTGACTTATCGTAGTTGGCACAATACTGTGCTTCTGGACTCACCTCAACGGAAATTTCTGATTTCGTATAGTCTGCTGAGATGGTTTGTCTTTGAACGTCGCTGTCGAACCCTTCAACTGCAATTCCGTCTACCTTGACATTTACTATGTTCGCCTCATATACGAATGAAGATGAGAACTTGATAGTGTAGGTGTGTGTGTTGGTAGGGTCTTTAGCAATGTTTCCTCCGTTGACTACCAGTATTTTGGCGTTTTCAGTTGCGTCATACGACTCATTGACGGTTGCCAACGCATCTGCGGTGTAGGTGATAGGATTCTCTGAATATGAACCTTCTATATAGTAATTGTATTCGTCTTTCTTAAAGTCTGCCAATGCCGTGCCGTTGACTGAGAGGGATACAAGTTGCGAACCATAGACGGTTGGGTCTTTAAACGTTATGGTATATATGTGTTGGTTAGTCTTGTTGGTGGCAATGTCGCTACCTTTTACAGTGATTGTCATCGTATAGGTGGCAACGTCGTAAGTGGCTTCAACGGTTGCACCCTCACTTGCCGTCCAACTTACATTTGAGACCTCACTGTAGAGAAGGTCGTCTTTCGTGTAGGCGTATGTTTCGGAGTCAAATCCGTCAATAGAAGAACCGTCAATTTGAAGATCTGTTAGCAATGATTCTGCAGCCTTGCCGAATTGTAGTATATATTCGTGGAAGTTGCTTGGATGTTCGGCGATGTCCTTGCCTTTCACTGTGATAGTGTAGGTGTTGCTGGTCTCGTCGTATGCACCTTCTGCGGTTGAACTCTCATCTTGTTTTGTATATGTGATTTTTGTCTTCGATTTGTCATATACCGAGCTCAGAGTGTATGCGAATTTAGAGGATGAAAAACCTTCCACACTTCGGTTGTTGACTTTCAAAACACTCAATAAAGATGGTGCAAGGAATTGAACTGTATAGGTGTGATAGTTTGTTTCGTCTTGTGCAATGTCGCCTCCAGAAACGGTCAGCGTTAAAACATTTGATGTTTCGTTGTAATCTGATTTGACTTTTGCTTCTGCGTCAGCTTCCCATGATACGTTGTCTTTGTCATACGAACTTTCTATGCTGTATTCGTATTTGTCTTTTGCGAAATCAGCAACTAATTCATCGTTGTATTTCAAACTTGTTAGTTGAGATCCGTATGAAAGGTGGAACTGAATCGTGTAGGTGTTGTAGTTGTTTGGAAATGTCTCTATGTCCGCACCTTTGACGGTGATGGATAACACAGCTGTTTCGCTGTTGTATGCTTCTTCAGCCGTTGCTCCGTCGGTAGTGGTGTAAGTTACTTCTACGGCATTATAGATGAGTTCCGATTGGTCGTAGTTGTATTTGTTTGTTTTGAAATTAGACAGTGTCGTTCCATTGATTGATAGATCCGTCAAGAGTGATTTTGATGCGAATAGTATCTTGTATGTGTTAAAATTGCTACTATTCGTATTGAAATCGCCACCTTTGACGATGATGGTCAAAATGTTTGTTTCTGAGTTGAAGGAACTTTCAAAAGAAGCTTCTTCGTCCACCTCCCATGATATAGTCTCTTCGTCGTAAGACTTTCCGATTTTGTATTCGTATTTGTCCTTAGCAAAGTCGGATACTTGAAGACGTTCATGTTTCAAGGATGTCAATTGGGCACCGTAGGGTGCGTGGAATGTGATTTTATAGGTGTGTGTGTTGGTTGGGTCTATGTCAAAATCGCCACCCTTCACGGTGATGGTATAAATTAAAGTGTTGGCATCAAATGAAGTAGACACTATGGCTTCGGCGCTTTCTTTGTATGTGATGGTCGTTTTGTTATCATAGTAGACATCCTTTACAGAATAGTCAAATTTTGTGGATGAAAAGTCGCTTACAGCAACATCGTTGATACTTAATGCTGTCAAATAAGAGCCATACGACTCGTGGTATTGAATTTTGTAGGTATGAGTGTTGGAGTTGTCGTCCGCATAGTCTTTTGCACGCACCTCTATGGTCAAAATGTAAGTCTCTGGGTCGTACGAAATTACGGCAGTAGCATCTTCATCGGTTTCGTAATTCAACTCCGACTCTTTATAGGTGTTTTTTACAGTGTAGTCGTAGGTGGATGCGGAGAAACCGTCTACAGTATCGCCTGCAATCCTGAGTGATTTCAGTTGAGAACTAAAAGGAGCGTGAAATTTAAAAGTGTAGACGAGGTTGTCTCCTGCGTCGTTCTTAAAAGTGATTGTCAAGGTGTTTGTGCTTTCGTCGAAAGATTCAGTTGCGTCGGTCGCAGCATTCTTCAAAGTGTATGATATTTTGCTTTTTACGCTCTTGTAAGCTCTATCGGCGATTGTGTATTCGTATATGCTACTTGAAAATCCGTCAATTTCAGTGTCTCCGATTTTAAAGGTCGTCATACTTGCCGGTCTATAAAATTGAATCTTGTATTCGTGGAAGCTATTGGAGTTGGCGGAGTAGTCGTCGCCCATCACTTTGATGGTCAAGATACCTGTCTCCTCATCATACGACTCAGAAGTCGTGGCGAATTTACCGTCGCTGACGTAAGCCACTTTGGCATCCTTATAGTATTTTTTTACGGTGTACGAAAAATTGTTTTTAGAAAAATTATCCACAGATGTGCCATCAACGGTCAAACTATTCAGCTTTGAATTGTAGATCATTTCGACATCGTCAACGTAGATTTTGTCTGCTACGTCCCCTTCTCCAGGAACGTAATTTGTTGCGAATGAGACCAATGCATAGGATGGTTTGGCATCCGAGCATTGAGGAGACAAACTTTGTTCCCCCTGATAGTTCGCTAATTTCAATGTCTCACCTTTATAGTAGAATGCCACTGCATAACGAGTCCAATCACATTGAGGAGGGTTCATACCTGCGACTGCGCAAACTTGACTCCAGTTTGTGCCAGGATCCTGAGTCTCATAATTTCCATGAAGCAGGATGTAGAAACGCCCCTTTTGTGAAGATGATTTTGGTTGGTTTTTGATCCAGGCTACACAGGAGTCTGGTCGCCCCGTAAACGCCGCACTTTTGATTGAATCGCTTATCTTGCTATAATTATGGTTATTTGTGTCCGTAGCACTCATAGCTCCGGCGTAAATACAACCTGTTGTAATCATTCCGTTGGCAGGAATACTAAATATTTTTTTCACTTTTCCTATTGCAGAATATTTGCCTGCACTGCCAGGACGAATATCCGTGGATTGTTCACACATTCCGTTGTTTTTCGCCACAGATGAAAATTTACCCTCTATCGTCTCATAAGTGTTCCAATTTTTGGGGAGTGTAGAACTATTCCAACTCTCGAAATCACTATTGGCTAACTGAAAGACATCCGCAGCGGAAGCCGTAGAAAAGATTGCAAAAAAACATGTAAGTATGATGGTTGTGATTAAACAATTTCGTATTGTCATATTATTTGTCTTAGTTAAAGAATATCCAAACTATCGTGCAAATTTACAACTTTTTTAATTTGTTAACAATTTAATATGAAAAGAAAAGTCGTTATGGCAATAATCAAGTATGTGATTTACATTGTGTATATATGTGCGTTTCTGCTTTTTTCCTATTTTTGTATAGAACAAAGTTGTTAAGAGTATGAAATACCCAGTCGGCATACAGACATTTGAAAATATTATCAACGATGGCTATGTCTACGTTGATAAGACGGATTTGGTCTACTCCCTTGCGACGGAGGGAAAAATATATTTTTTGAGTCGCCCACGACGGTTTGGAAAGAGTCTACTTATCTCCACGTTGGAAAGTTATTTCCTTGGGAAAAAAGAGCTTTTCAAGGGCTTGGCGATAGAGAAGTTGGAGACGGAGTGGAAAGAGTACCCTGTGT
>CAVFXQ010000032.1:0-30711 GCA_963626555.1 Clostridiales bacterium | reverse complement strand
ATCTTGACCGCAAAATCACCCTCAACCGCCAAATAAATGCCACTTTAGAGTCAATCTCCAAGCAACTCTACGACTACTGGTTCGTGCAGTTTGATTTTCCTAATGAGGAGGGCAAGCCGTACAAGTCAAGTGGAGGGGAGATGGTGTGGAATGAGAAATTGAAGAGGGAGATACCGCAAGGGTGGTCAACATTGCCAATATCAGCTATACTGGATAAATATCCAACAACAAAGCGATATGAGACAAAAGAATATCTTTCAAAAGGGAAATATCCCATTATAGACCAAGGTGACACTTATATTGTAGGCTATACAAATGAAGATGACAATCTTCTTACACGTCATCCTGCGGTATTATTTGGAGACCACTCAACAAAGGTTAAATTCTTAGATTTTGATTTTGCAAGAGGTGCAGATGGAACACAAATTCTGTATTCGTCAAACGACGCTGTTTCTCAATATTATTTGTATTTGGCAGTAAGCACATTGCAGATTCCTAATCCAGGATATTCTCGTCATTTCAAGTATTTAAAGGAATTGCCGATTGTAATTCCGAGTTTGAGTATTGCAACTAAATTTGCGAATATAGTCAAGCCACTATTAAAAAAATGGACTAAAAATATTTTCAATAATATTGCTCTCACTAAGCAGCGCGACGAGCTTCTGCCCCTCTTGATGAATGGCCAAGCGACAGTGGAAAATTAGGGGTGAGAAAGATTAACCTTTTAGTCAAAAACATTTGTTATTCAAAGAAATTTAGTTTTCTTTGTAACAAGAGGTTCTTGCACGCTCTAACTCCATATTTAGGTATCATAGAAATTTAGGGATACAATTAAGGGATATGGACAAGAGACACAACGAGGGAATCTGCTATAAAGACGAAATTATTAACTCATAAATTTATTGCTCATGAAAAAAATTTTATTCCTTGTTACCACACTTATGTGCTGGGCATTGAGTCTAAGTTCTGTCAACGCAGCCGATAGTTACAACATCAACGTTATGGACATAGAGAACGGAACCATTGATGTTCAGCCCTCGGCCCAAGCAGAAGATATTGTCAAAGTTTCTATCCTGCCCGACGACGGATATGAACTGTCTGAATTTTTAATTACGAAAGGTACAGACAAAGTCGTTTTCAATTTAGAAGACAGTTCTTTCGTCATGCCTGAAGGAGACGTGGTCATCTTCGCCACGTTCACTGAAACTGAAGAATCTACAGAGGCCTACCCTATCACATACATAGAAACTGAAGGGGGAACATTCGATGGACAAAGAGGTGCAATGTATGGCGAAAACGTAATCTTTGCTGCCTCTCCTAACGAAGGTTACAAACTTGAGTCTATTTCCATCCTTTACATGGGAAAAGAAAACATCGCATACGAGCATATTTCCGACTACATGGTGCAATTCACCATGCCAGACGGGGAGGTGGTCGTATCAGCTGTCTTCTCGAAAGAAGACCTCGCAATCAATGTCGTAGAATCTGCTAATGGTGTCGTCATTGCACCTGCAACTGCTCAAGTAGACGACGTTGTGAAATTTGAGATTGTGCCAAAAGACGGCTACCAACTTTCAACGCTCCATATTTACTCTGGATATAACGGAAGCGTAGACGTTGAATGGAATGAGAAAGATTCATCCTTCGTAATGCCTACAAGTGAAGTGACCATCTCCGCCACGTTCACTGAAATTAGTGAATCTACGGAGGCCTACCCAATCACATACGTAGAAACAGAAGGAGGGACATTCGATGGTCAAAGAGGTGCAATGTATGGTGATAACGTAATCTTCGCAGCCTCTCCTAACGAAGGTTACAAACTTGAGTCCATCACTATCCTGTATATGGGAAAAGAATACATTGCCTACGAGCATATTTCCGACTACACGGTGCAATTCACTATGCCAGACGGGGAGGTGGTCGTATCAGCTGTCTTCTCGAAAGAAGACCTCGCAATCAATGTCGTAGAATCTGCTAATGGTGTCGTCATTGCACCTGCAACTGCTCAAGTAGACGACGTTGTGAAATTTGAGATTGTGCCAAAAGACGGCTACCAACTTTCAACGCTCCTCATCTACTCTGGGTATGACGGAAGCGAAGAGATCGGGTGGAACGAGAAAGACTCTTCTTTCGTTATGCCTGCCTACGAAGCAATAATCTGGGCAACCTTCACCGCAACTTCCGGCGTCCAAGACGTTCGAAACAACAGCATCTATACCGCCAACGGACATATCTACTGCGAGGGAGAATTCCGCATCTTCGACCTATTCGGACATGATGTCTCAGGGAAAAACGGTTCATTAATGGGAGTTTACGTTGTACGCACGAAAAACGGTGTAGAAAAAGTTATCGTCAAGTAACGAACTCTACAGAATAATTAGAAAGGACGCTCCACTGAAGAAGAGCGTCCTTTCTAATTTTCACAAAATCTTTTCCATTGAAAAATCCCCTCTTATTTCTTACTATCACTTGAAAACCTTATTTTTGAAAAAATCTTAAATTAAGAATTATTAAACTTAAATTCTATGCAATATGGATTCTTCGATGACGAACGCAAAGAGTACGTCATCACCAAACCAGACACTCCAAAATCATGGAGTAACTACTTGGGAGATACCCGCTACGGCGCTATCATCACCAACAACGCCGGCGGTTATTCTTTCTTCCGTTCTTCTGTGCAAGGTTGCTTTCTCCGCCTTAAATTCAACACTGTTCCATTAGACCAACCAGGCCGCTACATCTACATTCACGACCTTGAATCTAAAGATTTTTGGTCTGGTTCTTGGCAACCTGTCGGGAAACCGCTCGACAAATACAAAAGCGAATGTCGCCACGGTTCCGCATACACAAAGATCTCTTCTGAATATGCAGACATCAAGACAGAAACTCTCTACTTCGTGCCTAAAGGACAAGAATTCGAGGTTTGGAACGTCAAAATAACCAACAACGGATCTGCTCCACGCAAACTCCGCGCTTTCACATACGCCGAGTTCGCTTCTAACTGGAATATGAACGACGATAGCAACAACTTGCAATACACGCAATACATCGTCAAAACAGCCTACGAAAACGGGTTCATCGACCACGGCAACAACCTTTACATGCCCGAGGAGCCTGAAAATTTCCAAAACAAAGACCAAGCTCGCCACTCTTTCATCGGCGTCGTTGGTCAACCTGTCACTGGCTATGACAGCGACCGAGATAAATTCATCGGTGCTTACCACACCTATGCGAACCCTATCTCTGTTGTCAACGGTCAATGTGGCAACACGGTTACTGAAGGAGACAACGGATGCGGAACACTCCAAGTAGACATCAACCTGGCTCCAGGCGAGACAAAAGAGTTCACCGTAGTCCTCGGTATCGGAAAGGCTGCCGTTGAGGGTAAAAAAGCCGCCGAGCTTGTCTCTACACCTGCCAAAGTAAAAGCTGAATATGAGAAAGTGGTTAACTACTGGCACGGTCGTATCGAAGGACTCTCTGCAAAGACTCCAGACGCCGCTTTCAACAGTATGATCAACATGTGGAATCCTTTCAACAACCTCATCACCTACGCTTGGAGCCGCGCTGCTTCTTTGATCTACCGTGGTGAACGCGATGGAATGGGCTACCGAGACACCATCCAAGATATGTTGGGAGTAATCCACAATATTCCTGAAGAGGTGGTCGAAAGACTTGAGCTCATGCTCACTGGTCAAAACTCTAACGGTGGTGCAATGCCTGTCGTTAAACCTTTCGCCCACAACCCAGGACACGAAACTCCTACTCCAGAAAACGAGTTCCGCTCTGACGACTGTATGTGGCTTTTCAACACCGTCCCTACCTACGTTAAAGAATTAGGCGACATTGACTACTACAACAAGGTTCTTCCTTACTCTGACAAGGGCGAAGGAACCGTGCTTGACCACTTGCGCCGCGCCATCCAATTCAATCTCGACCGTTGTGGCAAGCATAATCTTCCTTGCGGTTTGAAAGCAGACTGGAACGACTGCCTCGTACTCGGAGCAAAGGGCGAAACTATCTTCGTGGCAATGCAACTTCGCTATGCCCTCACCGTCTACATCGACATCTGCCAACGCCTCAACAAACCTGAGGAGGTGAAGTGGGCTCAAGGTCACTTAGAGAAGTTGACGAAAGACATCGACGCTGCTGCTTGGGATGGCGAATGGTATGTCCGCGCTATCAAAGAAGACGGCTACATCTTCGGTACGAAGAACGACCCTAACAACGAGGGTACAATCTGGCTGAACCCTAACTCTTGGTCAATTATCTCAGGACAGGCAACAGGCGAACGTGCCGAGACTGTCATGAACAGCGTTGAGAAACGTCTTGCGATTGAATACGGTTTAGTTCTTTGCGATCCTCCTTACGAGAAGACTGAAGCCAGCGTTATCAAGGCTCCTCTCTTCATCAAGGGTATGAAAGAGAACGCTGCCGTCTTCCAACACACACAAGGTTGGGGTATCATGGCAGACTGTATTCTCGGACATGGAAAACGTGCTTTCAAGAATTACAAAAACTACCTTCCTGCAGCCTACAACGAACGTGCTGAGGTTCGTCAAATCGAACCTTACGTCTACGCTCAGACAACCTGCTCTACCTACAACATGCGTGCGGGACAAAGTCGCTGCCCTTGGTTGAGTGGAACTGCTTCTTGGGCTTATTTCACAGCAGCACAATACATCCTCGGCATCCGCCCAGACTACAACGGATTGCTCATAGATCCTTGTATTCCTGCCTGGGAAGGCTTCACCGCAACCCGTCGTTTTAGAGGAAAGACTGTCAACATCAACGTCAAAAACCCTAACAAGGTTGAAAAAGGTGTCATTTCACTCTCTATCAACGGTGAAAAGGTTAACGGCAATGTCGTTCCTTTCAACAAGATGAAGGATGTTAATGAAGTAGAAGTTATCATGGGATAAACTCATAAAGAGCAATAATTTTTTCAAAGCGAAGGAGGAAACAATACATTGTTCTCTCCTTCGCTTTTTCAGACCTCAAAAAAGCCAAATCGTTTAAAAATTGTTAAAAAAAACAACATTACATATTCTATACACAACACATTTTGTCTATCTTTGCTCGTAGAAGAAAAATATAACTTATGGCTTTGGCTTCGTTTTGGACTTTTTGCGCACTCAGCGCATTCCTGATATGTTGCATATTTGCTGGAGTTCTCATCCCGAAGATTGTCCTCATCGCTTTTCGCAAAAAATTATTCGATGAACAAGACGGACGAAAAATACACCATAGCACTGTGCCACGCTTAGGCGGAATCGCCTTTGCGCCTGTTATTCTATTTTGCATTTCATTTCTACTCTTCGTATCTTTAGGTTACGGGGACACTCGGATACTAACTAACGTAGAAGGTAATATCTTACAGATTAGCGCAATAATCTGCTCCCTAATTCTAATGTACCTCATCGGTATCGCAGACGATTTGATTGGCGTAAAGTATCGTGCCAAATTCGTATTTCAAATTGCCTGCGGACTGCTTTTTATTGCCGCAGGCATCTATCTGTCCGACCTTCAGGGTATGCTCTTCCTTTACGAAATTCCTAAGTGGGTGGCCTACCCTTTGTCTGTGGTTCTGTTCGTCTTCATTGTCAACTCCATCAACCTCATTGATGGCATTGACGGACTTGCCAGCGGTCTTAGTGCGGTTGCGCTTCTTTTCTATGGCATCCTCTTTCTTTACTTTGAAGATTACACATTCTCTCTGATCGCTTTCTCCACCTTAGGCACTGTAGTTCCTTTTTTCTACTATAACGTCTTCGGTAAAGTAGAAAAACAGCAGAAAATTTTCATGGGTGATACAGGTTCTCTCACTATCGGAACGATACTTTGCTTCCTTAGCATTCGCTTAGCCAATACAGGGGCTTGCGGAGAGTCTTGTTGCCATCCTTTGGTGTTGGCATTCGCTCCCCTTTTAGTCCCTTGCATGGACGTAGTGCGCGTTTTCTTCCACCGCATTCGCAACGGCAAAAGTCCATTCTTGCCCGACCAGAACCATATCCACCACAAACTTTTGAAATTAGGCATGACCCAACGTATCGCCATGCTCACAATCCTGCTCTCTTCTACCCTATGCATTGCAGCCTGTGTGGTCATGTCCTACTATTTCAACCCTACTATCGTCCTCATCGTCTGCGTAGTGGCATTCACCCTCATCAACATCTGGTTGACGAAGGAAATACAAAAAAGAGGGGGAAAACTTTAAAATTCCTTTGTAAATATTTTATGCCAGGGCTATTGAAAAGACTACAAAAAGCAAGCAAAATAGCAAAAAATAAATATCCTGTTTGGGCAGTCTTTGAGGGTGATATCACAAGAGACCCTATTCATGTCAGAGAAATAAAATGTTGGTTTGAAGGTCATTTGGGCAACCTCTTCTTTTGGAGAAAAACGAATGACGCAGAGTCGCTAATCCTCCATTTTGAGAACCATATCGCACCCTTATTAAACTAACTTTCCCAAAGCACAGCAAGAATAAACCCTATGGGTTCATTCTTGCTTCTCTTCTTCAGTCGGAACATCCAATCCCCAAACACTCCACCCTTCTGGCTTGTGTCTCGCGAATAATTCTATCTTTTTCTGAGAAGGAAACATTTTCTCTATGTTGTGAAGTACCTCAATCGGCTTCGCACTATGTTCCGTGCGTGGCACTCGCACCAACTGTTGAACATTTCTCGCACCTCGGGGCTGTGGTATACGTCCTTTCTTAAAAATCAAACAAAGTTCGCAATTAGACAACGTGTACTGGCCAGGATTATGATTACAATTTTATCAAGCAAAAATCTTCTCCATTTTGCATTTTTTCACACAATTCAAATTCCGTTATCGGTCAAATTCCATAATTTCGCACCTTGAGAAGTATAAATGACCCTATAACGAGCTACTACTATGACAATCAAAAATTGGATTGCACTCATTGGATTGACTTTATCTGCTTTTATCTTCAACACCTCTGAATTTATTCCTATCGGACTACTCACCGACATCGCTAAAGATTTTCAAGTTACTGAAGCCGTAGCGGGTATGATTATTTCTGTCTATGCTTGGGTTGTGATGCTCTTCTCCTTGCCTCTTATGCTAATATTCTCTAATTGGGATTTGAAGCGACTCATGGTTACCGTAATGGCAGTATTCGTAACATTCCAATTTCTATCTTCAGCCTCAACAGGCTATTATATGCTGATGTTTTCTCGAATCGGAGTTGCCTGCTCACACTCTATTTTTTGGTCAATCGTTGCTCCTCTTGCTTGCCGTATCGTCCCAACAGAGAAAAAACCGATAGCCCTCAGCATGATTGTTACAGGATCTGCTATCGCAATGATTCTCGGCATGCCTATAGGTCGTGTCATCGGGCTAAACTTAGGGTGGAGAATGACCTTCCTCAGCATCGGCATCTTTTCTGCAGCCATCCTTCTCTACCTTTCTTTCGCATTACCACCTATTCCAAGCCGCGGAAGTTTTTCCATAAAGAAACTGCCAGTCTTGCTGAAAAATAGGCTTCTCGTCTATTTCTTCCTCCTCACAATGGGTATCGCCACTGCCTATTTCGAGTGCTACGGCTATATTGAGCCTTTCTTGAAGCAGGTCGTAGGCATGTCTGATCAAAGTATCACCTCCGCACTGATGGTCTTTGGTGTGGCTGGATTGGTTGGAAGCTACATCTTCTCAAAGTTCTATAACCGCAACCCTCATTGCTTCATAACTCTCTGCATAGCGTGCATGGCTATCTGTTTGGGACTTCTAACGCCACTCAGCGGACTACCCATCGTCATCTTCTCAATTTGCGCTTTTTGGGGTATCGCAGCCACCGATTTCAACGTGGCTTTTCAGTCTGAACTTATCCGGATCACTCCTCCCGAAGGCACTGCAGTTGCCATGTCTATCTACTCTGGAATCTTCAACTTCGGCATAGGTACCGGCACGTTCATTGGCGGACATGTCTTCACGCACATTTCTCCTACCCTTATCGGCTATGTGGGTGGCGCAATCCTTGTCGTCGTCCTACTCTTTTGGTGGTTCATCGTTACTCCGAGATTCCGCCAATCATTCAAGTAAACACTAATTAGGGAAAAACGGAAGACAAAGCTCGATTTATCGCCATTCTTATATCATCCGCCTCATTCTCCCCCATTCCATCTGCCTCAACCTGACAGATTAATTCGTAGTTTTCTGCGGAGACGAACTGGATTCTAACCATTATTGAATATCCAAGGACTCTAATAATCCTTTCACCTTCACCATAATTTACAACCATAGTTTCCGACTTTTTATCATCCACTATACACGGCAAACGAACAAAACCTTCCAACATCAATGCATTAGCAATAATAGCAATGGGATCCGTTGAACGTTCAACACCACCATATACACCCACTGTTCCAGACACCTTTGGAGCAACAGGATTGATATAGAAATATTTATATTTATTTAAAGGCTGATAAGTTTCTACTTTCGGAGTCATTAATGTCTGACAAGCAGAGAATACCATAGATAGAGAAACAATTAATAATGTTCCATAAATTTTTTTCATACGTTTTGTATCTTGCATAATAACAAACAAATCCCGAACAGATTCCTCTATTCGGGATTTTATCTCATATTATAATTATAGACTATAATTTTGGTCCAGCAGCAACCAAAGCCTTACCTGCTGCATTGCCTTCGTATTTAGCGAAGTTCTTGATGAAGCGGCTTGCCAAGTCTTTTGCTTTCTCTTCCCATTGTGAAGCGTCAGCGTAAGTGTCGCGAGGGTCGAGGATTGCAGGGTTAACACCTGGCAAAGAAGTTGGAACCTCAAAGTCGAACATAGGGATCTTCTTAGTCTCAGCCTTCAAGATGTCGCCACTCAAGATAGCGTCGATGATTCCACGAGTATCAGGAATTGAGATACGCTTTCCTGTTCCGTTCCATCCAGTGTTTACCAAATAAGCCTTAGCACCAGACTTCTTCATCTTCTTCACCAACTCTTCAGCGTACTTAGTTGGGTGCAACTCCAAGAATGCTTGTCCGAAACATGCAGAGAAAGTCGGAGTTGGCTCAGTGATACCACGCTCAGTTCCTGCCAATTTAGCAGTAAATCCACTCAAGAAGTAGTATTGAGTCTGCTCTGGTGTCAAGATTGATACTGGAGGCAATACACCGAATGCATCAGCTGACAAGAAGATAACGTTCTTTGCAGCAGGAGCAGAAGATCCTGGTTGGATGTTCTTGATGTGGTCGATAGGGTAAGATACACGAGTGTTCTCAGTTACGCTCTTATCGTTGAAATCAATCTTACCATTAGCGTCAACAGTTACGTTCTCTAACAATGCGTTACGCTTGATAGCTCCGTAGATGTCTGGCTCGTGTTCCTTGCTCAAACCGATAACCTTAGCGTAGCATCCACCCTCAAGGTTGAATACGCCCTCGTCATCCCATCCGTGCTCGTCATCACCAATCAGACGACGCTTAGGGTCAGTAGACAAAGTAGTCTTTCCAGTTCCTGACAAACCGAAGAAGATAGCAGTGTTCTTACCTTCCATATCACAGTTTGCTGAACAGTGCATTGAAGCGATACCCTTCAATGGCAAGTAGTAGTTCTGCATTGAGAACATACCTTTCTTCATCTCACCACCATACCAAGTATTGATGATCACCTGCTCGCGAGACGTAGTGTTGAATGCCACGCAAGTCTCTGAGTTAAGACCCAATTCTTTGTAGTTCTCTACCTTTGCTTTTGACGCATTGTAGATGACGAAGTTTGGCTCAAAATTAGCCAACTCTTCCTTAGTAGGACGGATGAACATATTTGTCACAAAGTGAGCCTGCCAAGCAACCTCAACGATGAAACGAACAGCCAAACGTGTAGCCTTGTTTGCTCCACAGAAAGCATCCACAACATAAAGGTTCTTGTTAGAAAGCTCTTTTTTTGCGATGTCCTTTACCTTTGTCCAAACCTCTTCAGACATTGGGTGGTTATCATTCTTGTACTCGTCTGAAGTCCACCATACAGTGTCCTTTGAGTTCTCGTCCTTGACGATGTATTTATCCTTAGGAGAACGGCCAGTGTAAACACCAGTCATTACGTTTACTGCTCCGAGTTCAGTCAACTGTCCTTTCTCGTATCCCTCGAGGTTTGGATTTGTCTCTGCTTTGTAAAGCTCTTCGTAAGAAGGGTTGTAGGCAATAACCGTAGAACCGGTGATTCCATACTTTGTTAAATCTAAGTTTGCCATACTTACTTAAATATTGTTAATTAGTTTAATATCTCCATATTAGTCAACCTTACTCTTTCCTATAAGGCTTGTAACATTACAAAAATTCACATCATCTTGTAACACCCACTCGCAAATATAAGAAAAAATTACTTGAGATAAAATATCCTTTTAAATTTGTTTTTTCGCTATTCGCAATATTCTTGACTTTAGATTTTTTCGGGTTTCTCGTTCCTTATTCTCTTTCATTTTTCTATTTTTACAAATGAATCTACCACAGATCGGTCACGGTCGGTGTTGATTGTAATTTTTCGTTGATGATTAAATTGTAAGACTATGGCTAAAAAAAACAAAAAAATAAAAACCCCTACTAAGGCTAAGGGAGGAAACTCTCTCAAGTCAAAGAAAAATAAGGTAAGCAACGTGCATGGGCAGGTGGGCATCACCAAACAAGAGATGGTGAACCGCGCTGTAAGCTTCTTCGAGAAAAACCCTAATAACGTATTTAACAACCGCCAAATAGCCAATGAAATTGCTCTATCGTCAATGGCTCAGCGAAAAATGCTCACCGTCATCCTTGACACGCTCGTCGCTCAAGAGTATCTCGACGAACCTTCAACAGGCAAATACCGTCTGAGCAACCAACATGGTACTGTTGTCGGCAAGTTAGAGCGTCATGCAGGCGGTAAAATCTATCTCGTTCCTGAAGATGGAGGCGAAGAAGTTTTCATACTTGATAAGTACCTGAACAAGTCTATCGTCGGCGACACAGTGAGGGTCCGTCTCTTTGCCACAAAAAAAGGGCAAGCACCTGAAGGGCAAGTGGTTGATTTGATTCAACGTGGACGCGACACTTACATCGGAAAGTTGGATGTCAAAAGCAATTATGCATTCTTGATAGCCGACTCAAAACTGCTCACCAACGACATTTTCATTCCGATAGACAAACTGAACGGCGGAAAATCGGGAGACAAGGCGGCCGTCCGCATCGTGGCTTGGGAAAACCGCGACCGCAACCCCGTAGGCGAAGTAGTCGAGATACTCGGTGCATCAGGAGAAAACGAGACGGAAATGCACGCCATCTTAATGGAATACGGGCTTCCTTATTCGTACCCTCAGGCTATTGAGGAATTGGCAGACCAAATTCCCGAGACGATTCCCGAAGAAGAAATAAAAAGACGTTTGGACATGCGCCAAGTGCCTACATTCACGATAGACCCGGCAGATGCGAAAGACTTCGACGACGCACTTTCCATCCGCAAATTGGAGAATGGAAACTGGGAGATCGGAGTCCACATTGCTGACGTTACACATTACGTAAAAGAGGGCGACATCATCAACCAAGAGGGTTATAAACGCGCCACTTCCGTCTACCTCGTAGACAGAACAGTGCCTATGCTCCCCGAACGACTGTCTAACAAACTCTGCTCTCTCCGTCCTAATGAGGAGAAACTCTGCTTCTCCGTTGTCTTTGAAATGGACGAGAAGGCAAACGTACTGAAATACAATATTGTACACACTGTCATCAATTCCGACAGACGCTTCACCTACGAGGAGGCCCAACAAGTAATTGAAACAGGACAGGGTGATATGAAGGAAGAAATCCTCAATTTAGACAAACTGGCTAAAAAATTGAGAGAACGTAGATTCAAAGAAGGAGCGATCGCATTCGACAGAGAAGAAGTTCGCTTTGAAATTGATGAGAAAGGAAAACCACTCAGCGTCTACTTTAAAATTTCGCAAGATGCGAACAAATTGATCGAAGAGTTTATGCTACTCGCCAACAGAACCGTTGCCGAACATATCGGAAAGATCAAATCTGGGGCGCACTCCCATAAAGGAAACGAAAAGGAGAGCAAGGCAAAAACCTTCGTCTATCGTATCCACGACCAACCAGATTCTGAGAAGTTGACCAATCTGTCGCAATTCATCTCCAAGTTCGGCTACAAACTGAAGACAACAGGTAAAAACAAGGAAATCTCGACCTCCATCAACCATCTGCTCACAGAGGTGCAAGGCAAACGCGAGCAGAATCTTATTGAGACAATAGCCGTTCGCTCTATGGCAAAAGCCGAATACTCGACCGAAAACATCGGCCACTACGGCTTGGCTTTCGAATATTACACCCACTTCACCTCTCCTATCCGCCGTTATCCCGATATGATGGTACATCGTCTGCTCGACAGATACGCCGAAGGAGGAAAAAGTGCCGACAAAAACGAGTATGAGGAATACTGCAAACACTGCTCTGAAATGGAACAGTTGGCGGCAACTGCCGAGCGTGCCTCTATCAAATACAAACAAGTGGAGTATATGCAAGACAAAGTCGGCAAGACGTTCGCAGGTGTAGTTTCAGGCATCCAAGAATGGGGTATCTACGTCGAACTCAACGAGAACAAGTGCGAGGGTATGATTCCTATCCGCGACTTAGACGACGACTACTACTCTTTCGACGAGAAGAACTACTGCTTAATCGGTCGTAAAACCCACAAGACTTACCAATTGGGCGATGAGGTGGTGGTCAGAATCAAAAAAACCAACCTCGATAAGAAACAAATGGATTTTGAAATGCTTGAAAAATTATAAGATATTCAAACATGATAGATTTTTTTAGAAAGAATTTTAGTATCCTTTTCTGTACTATGGCTGTTGCCTCGCTGGTTAGTTGCAGCAAGTCAACAGTCAAAACAGACTGGGAAGAGATGAATCTCAAAGAAGATGTGAAGAGTTATTGGGAACGTGAATATACAGCCTACGCAGGCGAAAGTGGAAAGGCGGAGAAAGACCGATTGGTCAAATCCATCAAATTCACTTTCAACAAAGCAGGTTATTTGTCCGAAGTAGACTGGTTTGACTCAGACGCCGATACCATTCAAAAAGTAGTTTCGGAGTTTGACAATACGGGTAGGCCTATCAAAAAGCGCAGATATGACGAGTTCGGCAGACTCTCAAGTTGCTCCTATTTCACTTACGATGAGAAAGGTCGCCTTCTCACCACTGAGTACCGAGATGCTGATGAAGCAACCATCATGGTAGAGTCAACAGAATACAACGACGAGAACCTCATTGAGACAACCACACAGACAGTTCCTCGATACGGCGAAAATGTTGTTACTCAGCGAATTATCCGTCAGATGTCAAAAGACGGACTACCCAAGGAGACCAAAGTGTACAACGAAGAAAAGGAGTTGGTCAACTATCGCAAGGAGACCTACGAAGGCGATAAGTTAGTTGACTTCAAAGTCTACGCTTCCGACGAGCAGACAGAGATTCTCTCAGCCCAATTTGAGTACGACAACTGGGGCAACGTCGTCAAGCAACAAGCCCATGGCGAAGAAGAGTACAAAACACAAACCTACAAGTACATCTTTGACAGCAAAAAGAACTGGACTTCAGTCGCCACCTATGGTGACGGAGAGGTACAAGGACTGACAGAAAGAGTGATTGAGTACTATTAGAGACAAGAAAATGGACTTTCTGCTAACCACAAAAAGTCCATTTTCTTATAAGTTAGAACGAAAGGATCTTTCGAATACCCTATCTTATCAATGTTTCAAGATATTAGGGTAATAAGGATCTTTTCTATTGACTGTTTTGAAATCAAGTCGAATATTGTACCTTTTCCCCTCCAAAAGCTCTGTCCAACCAGAAGAACCAATATGCATTGCACCAAACAAACCATTGCTAAGCTGAAACATATAAATTTTGTCAGGAGTAAACGCATACGTATCCGAATAAATCACATCAGTCTGATTGTCTATGTTTCTCACAATACATTTACTTCCAAACCAGTCATATAAAGTTTGCGTACAAGTGATAGTATCGAAAGCCTCCCAAGTAAAACGGTCTGCCATTTCATAGAATGTAATTGAATTTTTACAAGTATACGATGGAGTTGGATACGGCAAATTAGAAAACTGGTATTTCAACATTTTTGAGCTTGGAGAACCAAGGAAGAATTTACTATCATATTTCGTTCTGTTTTCGGAATCCAACAATCCGTATGCTATATCAAACGGAGTATCTATCGTCATTCTGCTATCTCTAATGAACAAAGTGTCATCCATTATGTTATAGAATGTATTTTCCAAGTTTGCTGAAATATCATACAATAAGATGCTTGAAGATACAATAGACTCCAAATCTTCTTTGCTTGAATTCTTTCCTTCATCCTCATCTTCCTTTTTGCATGCACTTGAAGCAATTAGCATTATTGAAAATGCTACACAAATCAACTTTCTCATTTACTTAACGTTTTAACATTTATTTTAAATCCAAATTTTATCACGAGATTATTATCATCCCACCTGTCATTGTGTTTTGTCTTTTTCTTCCTATACACTTCATGTCCTGAGTTATACTCCGTCGTACTTGAAAGTAACATTGTAAGCGTTCCGTCATTTTCCATATTGTAATAAACGGACTTCTTCTTCTCAAAATCAATATTCTTCAAATAGAATCTGGTTTTTTCAACATTATACGAATCATCATAATTAGCAGTCCAACGAGGACAACATTGTTCATCGTAATCCATCAATTTCGCTTCTACCTCTATAAAAGCATCTTCAAGTCTATCATAATCCAAATTTAATTTATCTCCTTCAAAATATTTAGGATCGATATTAACAGAGGATCCCTTTGCAACATCCAATCTATTATCACGATCTGCATTGAATAAGTATATTTTTTCTCCTTCTAATTTGTCTCCATAGCCAATCTGCGCAGTTATCGTACCATAGACATTATTGTCGTCTCCTTCCGATCCATAAAAATAACTTGGAACAATCAACCCTTCCAAAGGTGTACATTTTCGAGCTACAAACTCAGTTCCACTTACCACGTTGAAAACAGAATTGTCTGAAAGCCTTGTCAAAGTATAGGCTATAGGAGCACCTGGTGATGTTTTACTGAATTTACCACCATTATTTATGAATCCTAAAAGACCTGCCATGCCATCTAAAGATACACTTTTCGCAGCATCCGACCCCGAACCTCCAATAATTGTTCCAGAGATTTTAATTTTCTTTGAAAATTCGTTTTTACAAATTCGAACAGAATCATCAGTACTAAACTTACCCTGATTAACAGTTGCATATGTGTAACTGTATACAGAGTCCCTACTCTCACTACTTTCTATTGCGAAATATGCAACTCTACCATATTTTACATTTGACACATATACAGGAACCACATTGTTTCCGCCTAAAGCATTTTTGAAATCATCAATGGTAACATTCTTCTTAAAAAATTTAGATGGGGAGGATGGTGCATCAACTGATACATCATAATAGACTTGTATGAATTTCAAGAGCAATTTTGTATTTGTCTCTTTATTCGTAAAATCAAATTTAGTGCCAATAGCACCAAACTCACCTGCTTTGAAGTTACAGCCTATGGCAAGCTCCAGCTGTTCTTCTGAGTAAACATCAACTATCTCAAACGTCATATCAGCGACATTGCTTCCTGTTATGTTTGAGTCATATATCATTTTCTTTATGGCACTTCTTACATTCGACAAAGATGGATCTTCAATAGTAACCGCATTATCATTATCAAAAAAAGGAAGATTTGTAGACAGTCTCATAGGAGCTCTATCCAGAACAATTTGACGATAAGATCCATCGGTTACAGATTTAGCATCCAAAATACTTCCTGGATATATCACAGAAGATGTTGGATCCAACAATCTCAATTCATTAAATTCCTCATTAGCCTTGTACTTGCGACACTCGCAATACAATTGTGTTGAACTATCAATCTCCTTTAGCACATCCCCTATTTGCTCTTGACCAGGAGTACCTTGTAATGGATTACCTAATGAAAGGATGAAATTATCCATTTCAACATTTTCTGTAGATGAAATTGTTTCATCCTTCTTACACGCAAAAAAACTTAACATAACAAATAGCAGAACCAATCTTGCAATTTTTCTATTCATATCAAATATTTTTAAACTTGAATTGCAAAATTAGTTTTATATTTCAAATTCACAAAAACAAATTTCAATTTCGTATAAAAAATTAACGCATTTACATTTTGTTTTTAAATTTTGAATTTTACGTTATCTAATTTTTATTATATGAACACGACAAAAAAGTCTGAGTAATTAATACTCAGACTCACCTGTATTTAATCAATAGTATTCAGTTCCTACTCTCCCCCCTCTATCGTCTTAGCAATCTTCTCTATATTTAAACTACGAGCAGAAGCGTCCATAATTTGCTTGTATACGCCGCCCTCTTTGTAGACTTCATCGGGAGTTCCACCTTGCTCTACACGTCCGTTTTGCAATACATAAACCAAATCGCTATCAATGATCTGTGAGATACTGTGCGAGATGATGATTACCGTTCTGTTTTGTTTGATAGCATCAATGCTGTTCTTGATTTGTTCGGTTGCTACTGCATCCAAACTGGCTGTCGGTTCATCTAAGAATATAATCGGTGGGTTCTTCAAGAACATTCTCGCAATCGCAATTCGTTGCTGCTGACCACCCGACAACATCGTCGCCTTGCTATCAAACTTGTTCGGCAACGACATTACCTGATCATAAAGAAAAGACTTCCTCGCAGCGTCATATACATCGTCCATTTTCGCATTAGGGTTACCATACAAAATATTCTCAGCAATTGTTCCGTCAAAGATGTGATTCTTCTGCAATACCAAACCGATATTGTCGCGCAAATACTGCGTGTCATACTCATTCAAATCAACACCATCCAATTTGATAGACCCACAATCTGGCTTATAAAATTTGTCCAACAAGTTGACAATCGTACTCTTTCCTGCACCCGACAAACCAACAAACGCCGTTATTTTACCTTTCTCTATCTTCATATTGATATTGTGTAGTGCTTTCGTGCCATTAGGATAGGTAAAATCGACGTTGCTGATCTCAATGTTTCCTTCCACCTTCGTTGGACGATATTTTCCTGTCTCCTCAATATCCTTTTCATTGTTCAATATTCCAAAGAATCCGTCTGCATATATCAAAGCATCGTTCATATCGTCAAAAATACGATGCAACTGCATAATCGGAGCCACCACATTATTGAACAACATCACATGATACATAATTTTTCCAATCGTCATTCCTGGGTAATCTGTCAACACTAAGTATGCTGTGAGAATGATAATCGCCACCGTTCCAATCTGTTGGAAGAAACTCTTCAATCCGTCATACCAGAAACTTGTTTTTCTTGTAGACATCTGGTTACCCGTCAGTTTATCTTGAATAGTCGCCTGCTTCTCCTCCTCAATTCTCTCCCTGTTGAAAGATTTTATTACCGTGATAGACTCAAGGATATTCATGATTCCATGACTTTTCGCCTCTCTCTCTCTACGCATATTCTGACGCCACCCTTTCAATTTCTTCGCTTGTCGAACCGTAATGACAAAGTAGATAGGAACAATAATCAATGCCGTTAAGCCGACCCATACATTAGCCCTAAACATCAGAACCAATGCCAAAATCGCACTTAGGAAAAGAGGCAACAAATCAATGAAGAAATTCTGTACAGTTCTTGACAAGCTGCTGATACCCTGATCTATACGAGTTTGTAATTTCCCTGGTTCATTGTCGGTTGCAGAGAAAAAAGCCACTCTAAACTTCAGCACCTTATTGATAACCGCTAACGACAAATCCTTTGAAACGAAAATTCGTATTTTTTCTCCAAAGAAATTCTGAAAGAACTTGATAAACGCAGACAGTACCTCTTTCGACAAAAGGACGATTGCAATCAAGGAGACGATATGCAACGCTTTGCCATCCCATCCGCCTCCCGAGGTAATATGTGCATTTATAGAATCAACTGCCCAATCGAGAACAACGGCATTCACCTGAGCCATACATGACCCTACCAAAGTCAAAAGTAACGTAGCAGCCACATACCATTTATAGGGAGCTACATATTTTTTCAAATTTTTAAATAATTGTACAAGGTTCATCTACGCAAGGAAAGATTAAGTTAATATTTTCATTCTTTTTCACATACTGCAAAATTAAGCAAATATAATTTGTAATTTTGTTTCCACTAAACAGATATAATTATGGCATTTTATCCTCAGTTAGTATTAGATGCACTCAAACACGTGCGCTACCCTGGCACAGGCGAAGATATTGTCACCGCCAACATGGTCGACGATAACATCCGAATTGATGGGAATAAGATTTCGTTCTCTCTACTCTTAGAGAAACCCAATGATCCATTCGCAAAATCGCTTGTGAAGGCCGCCGAACAAGCCATCCTCACTTACGTTGGAGAAGAGGCAGAAATAAAAGGAAACATAGACGTTCGCTTCAAAACAGAATTGCCACAAGCACCAGACAAGCTATTGCCACAAGTTAAGAATATCATCGCAGTCTCTTCTGGAAAAGGAGGGGTCGGCAAGTCGACAGTCTCATCCAATTTGGCTGTTGCCTTAGCAAAAAAAGGCTACAAAGTCGGTCTCTTGGATGCCGATATTTTCGGTCCATCCATACCTAAAATGTTTGGTTTGGAAGATGCACGCCCTATTCTCGAAGATTTCAACGGACGAGAGTTGATTCGTCCAGAAGAGAAATATGGTGTGAAGATGCTCTCCATCGGTTTCTTTGTAGACCCCGAGAATGCCGTACTTTGGCGTGGCGGAATGGCAAGCAACGCTCTAAAACAGCTGATTTCGGATGCCAACTGGGGCGACTTAGATTTCTTCATCGTCGACCTTCCACCAGGAACCAGCGACATCCACCTCACGATGGTGCAGACTGTCGCTATCACAGGTGCGATTGTTGTCAGCACACCACAACAAGTGGCATTGGCAGACGCTCGCAAAGGCATTAGTATGTTCCAAGGAGAGAAAGTCAACGTGCCTATCTTAGGCTTAGTGGAGAATATGGCATGGTTCACCCCTGTAGAACTGCCTGAGAATAAATACTATATCTTCGGCAAAGAAGGTTGTAAAACCTTAGCAGATCAACTCAATTTGCCACTTCTCGGACAGATTCCTATCGTTCAAAGCATTTGTGAGGGAGGAGACAATGGTGTCCCTGTAGCCTGCGACGGAAACACCATCACAGGCAAAGCATTCGCCGATTTAGCCAACAATGTGGTTAAACAAGTGGAAGTCAGAAATGCCACACTACCCCAGACTCACATCGTAGAAGTAAAAAAACATTCTTGATTGGTTGTTTCACAAAGGTAGAGAGATTTTTTTAGAATTCATTATCTTTGCAGAATCAACGTCAGCGCATCCGCTGCGCCTATAATGCGAAATTTATGCTTATCAGAATTTATCCAGAAAACCCGAACCAACGTGAGATAGACAAAGTAGTGCAGTTTCTTCGCGACGGTGGATTAATCGTCTACCCTACCGACACTATCTATGGTTTGGGCTGCGATATCTTCAACACGAAAGCAGTTGAGAGAATTTGCAGATATAAAAAAATTGACGTTCGTAAAGCCAACCTCTCTTTCATCTGCCACGACCTCAGCAACATCAGCCAATACGCAAAAGTGGATAACGACACATTCAAGTTGATGAAGAAAAACTTGCCCGGACCATTCACTTTCATTCTCAACGGCAATAACAATCTGCCGAAACTTTTTCGCAATAAAAAAACTGTCGGAATCCGTGTGCCAGACAACAACATCATTCTCGAACTCGTAAAAGGATTGGGCAACCCCATCCTCTCTACTTCCGTCCGCGATGAGAATGACGATATCCTCGAATATTTCACAGACCCAGAACTAATCCACGAACGTTACGAAGGCGTTGCGGATGTCGTTATCAATGGAGGATATGGAGCACTGGACCCTTCAACGATCGTTGACTGCACAGGGGACGAACCCGTTATCGTTCGTCAAGGGAAAGGTGAATTGATTTGGTAAAACATCGGAGCATAGACTTTTATGTGGGTTCTTTTAGCACTGTTATCCGCCCTTTTGTTGGGTATTTATGATGTTTTTAAAAAGATTTCCTTAAAGGGGAATGCAGTTATACCTGTTCTGACCTCCTCGGTGGTCATTTCGGCAATTATTTTTCTAATTCCTGTCATCTTATCGAAGATTTCGCCAGAAACAATGGCCGCAGCACATTTCTATGTGCCTTCAATTGATTGGAACACACACCTTTTCATCTTCATAAAAGCAGTGCTGGTATTGGGTTCATGGACATGCGCCTATTTCGGAATGAAAAACATTCCTATCACCATCTACTCGCCTATACGAGCCACACAACCCGTGTGGACAGTCGTTGGAGCTCTTATCATCTTCTCCGAATCATTGACCCCCCTACAGTTTTTAGGAATCGCTATCACCATTACATCCTTCTATCTGTTCTCGCTCGCTGGACATAAAGAAGGCGTGTCGTGGAAACGCAACCATTGGATTTGGCTCATCATCTTAGCAACCCTATTAGGAGCAGCCAGCGGACTCTATGATAAACACCTTATGCATCAATACGACCGCATTGCTGTACAAGTCTATAGCTCTATCTATCAAGCATTTGTGATGGGCATAGTCTTTTTTCTTGTTTGGTACCCACACCGCAAGACATCGCCTTTCATCTGGCGTTGGAGCATTATCGGCATCTCTCTCTTTTTAATGTTGGCAGATTATGTCTATTATTGGGCACTTTCCGACCATAACGCACTCATATCTATCGTCTCGACCATTCGCAGGTCTGGAGCCGTCGTTCCATTCTTATATGGTGCGATTTTATTGAAAGAAAAGAATTTAAAAGTAAAAGGTGTTTTACTCTGCGGAATATTAATAGGTGTCGCACTTCTAACATTCGGAGCTCTGCGAGGCTAACAAAATGAATCTGTTTTTGAATATATTTTTGTAAATTCGCTTTGTGAACTCAACCACGAAAAAAGTCGTTCATATACAGATTATTAGCAAAAATCTAAAAGAAAGTGCATGAAGAAATTCATTTTCATAATCTCGCTTATTCTATCGTATGTTTGCCCCCTGCAAGCCCAACTGACCATGGAACAGTTTTTTGTTCAACAGCTGAGGCAACAACTTCAGATTAATACAGACACAAGGGCTGCACTCTTAGAAAAATACACATCAGGGAAAGGCAACACACTGACACTCAAAGGAGGAGCAACCGTCAGCGTACTTGATTACGAAGAGGATAGTTATCTAAAAATACAAACCTCAAAACAAGGAACCTTCACTCTGAAACGATGGAGTAGCGGAAAAGGAAACTATTTTGCTATGTGTTGGAATATCTGCGCACCTCTTTGCGACGCTGTTGTCAAAGTGGTGAGAGAAGATACTACAACAAAGCCTTATAAATACTACAACGTACCAATTCCTGAAATTAAAATCACCGACTTCGTGATAGCAGACTCGCTCAAAGAAGACGGTATGACACCCGAGGACTTTGCCAATAAGTTAGAAATGGAACTGATTAACTACCAGTTGCCTAATGGGGATAAATTCATAGTCAGCAATAACACCCCTCAGTTTTTGGACGAACAGAGAGCAAAGAAGTATAAAAAATATTGGAAGAAAAACGACATTATCATTCTCTTCGTGGACGGTGAATTTCTATCGAACATACCACAAAACTAAAATTGTCAATTTTCTATCACAAATAAAATATAAATAGACATAATATATACAAGATATGGCAAACGAAGGAAGAACCGAAATCTCAACATTAGGAGAGTTCGGACTCATCAAACACTTAACAAAAGACATTGAAACAAGGAACGCATCCACCATCAAAGGCGTGGGCGACGATGCGGCCATCTTAGAATATAAAGACAAGCAGGTATTAGTTACGACCGACCTGCTACTTGAGGGCGTACATTTCGACCTCACCTATGCGCCGCTCATGCACTTAGGCTACAAGGCTGCAGTTGTCAATTTTTCAGACATTTACGCAATGAACGGTCAACCTAAACAAATCACCGTTTCATTAGGTATCTCAAAACGTTTTTGTTTAGAAGACATTGATGAACTCTACGCAGGAATCAAGCTGGCATGCGAGAAATATGGCGTTGACCTCGTAGGAGGCGACACCTGCTCGTCTATGACAGGATTGACCATCAGCATTACCTGCATCGGAGAGGGAGAGAAAGACAAAATCGTTTGCCGCAACGGAGCGAAGAGTAACGACCTATTCTGCGTTACAGGAGATTTAGGAGCCGCTTACATGGGCTTTTTACTACTCGACCGCGAACGTAAAGTGTTTGATGGAAACGAATTCCAACAACCCGACTTAGCCGGCAAGGAATACATTCTTGAAAGACAATTGAAGCCAGAAGCACGCAAAGACATCATCGCAGAATTTGCCAAACAGAATATCGTGCCAAACGCTATGATGGATATTTCAGACGGGTTGTCGTCCGAACTACTTCACATTTGCAAACAAAGCGGCATAGGCTGTCGTGTCTACGAAGACAGAATTCCTATCGACTATGAAACATCAATGATGGCAGAAGAGTTTAACATCAGTCCGACGACCGCCGCCCTCAACGGGGGAGAAGACTACGAACTGCTCTTCACCGTACCTTTAGAGATGAACGATGTGATGCAGAAGATACCTGGCGTACACGTTATCGGGCACACTACAGACGAATCGCTCGGATGCCGTCTAATCACCCACCAAGGCGACGAAATAGATCTTAAGGCACAAGGTTGGAATCCGTTAGCCGAGGAGACAGGAAGATCAGAAGATGACGATGCAGAATCAAGAGAACAATATTCCACAACATACTAATTTCGCAAAATTTTCGTTCTATACAATCAAATATAGGTGTTGAAAAAAGACAGAAGGTTTCCATTGATGAAGAATTTGAAATATAGCATACGGTGTATTCTCAGACTCACACTGCTTCTATCTCTCACATTCGGGTTTTCGAATTGCTCAACAAAACAGCGACTCAAGAAAGCCGACAAGAAATATGAAGTGGGTGAATATTACAATGCATCACTTCTCTACAGCCGAATCTATCCGAAGGTGAAAGTCAAAGAGAAGCCACTCAAAGCCTACAGCGCATACCAATTAGGAAATTGCTATCGTCTCATCAACCAAACAGACAAGGCAGAAAGAGCATACGCGAACGCATTACGCAACAACTACAAGGACTCTACCGTATACCTCTACTACGCCAATATTCTGAGGCAAAACAAAAAAAGCAAGGAAGCGATTGCACAGTATGACATCTACCTTGAAAAACATCCCGACGACATACGAGCCATCAATGGGAAACAATCCGCCATCGACATTGAAGAATGGCGTAAAAACCCTACACGCTATAAAGTGGCCAAAGCGGACTTTTTCTCATCGAAACGTACAGAATTTTGTCCCTCATTTCCTGGAGGAGACCCTGATGTCGTCTATTTCAACTCCACCCGAGAGAACAAAGAAGTAGGTGGAAACAACAGCAAGATAACAGGAGTGAGAAACAACAGCATTTACTGGGCAAAAAGAAACTCTTTGGGCGAATGGGATAATCTGGAGTTAGTGGAGGGAGAAATGACATCCGACTTCGACGAGGGGACCGTCTCATTCAGCGAGGACGGAAAGCAAATGTTCTTCACTCGATGCTACTCCGAAAAAGGCGAAAGTCGCGGCGCTCAGATCTGCACATGCACACGTTCTGGTGGAAAATGGGGAAAAGTAACCGAGGTGAAACTCTACCCCGACAGTTCCGTCACCTTTGCACACCCAACCTTGTCGCCCGACGGAAAATTCCTATACTACGTGTCCGACCTTCCCGGAGGATATGGTGGAAAAGACATCTGGAGAAGTGAGAAGAACGGTAACCAGTATGGTGCGCCCGTCAACTTAGGACCAGAAATCAACACACCCGGAGACGAGATGTTCCCTTATATGCGAGACGACGGAACACTCTACTTCTCGTCCGACGGCCATGCTGGATTTGGAGGTTTAGACATTTTCTATGCCAACGAAATGGAAGATGGAACATGGGTAGTAAGCAATATGATGTATCCCATCAACTCAAACGGAGATGACTTCGGAATTTCATTCATAGCAGGATTAGAGAAAGGAATGTTCTCATCCAACCGAGGTGAAAAGAAGGGATATGATAAGATCTATGAATTTGAGTTGCCTGCCGTGGAGTTTATCATTGACGGGAAAGTAACCGACATGAGCGGTGAGCCAATTTCAGATGCCACTGTGCGTATAGTCGGCGACGATGGCACAAACACGAAGTTGAAATCCAAGAAAGACGGATCGTTCAGGTGTAGCCTCAACAAAAACGTTCACTACGTGATGTTAGGCAATTGCCGCGGCTTTCTAAATCAGAAACAAGAAGCCGAGACCATCGACTTGGAAGACTCTAAAACCTTCCCTATACACTTCACCCTCGCCTCGCTTAGCAAACCCGTTGGATTGGATAATATATTCTTCGAATTTGCCCAAGCAACACTGACACCAGAATCGTCCACTGCACTCGACAAGTTGGTTAAAATTCTAAACGACAACCCCAACATCACCATTGAGATCGGAGCCCACACAGACCGCATCGGATCAGCAGATGGCAATCTGCAACTATCGGGTAAACGAGCACAGTCTGTTGTTGACTATCTCATCAAAAAAGGAATCGAGTCAGAACGACTCACAGCCAAAGGATATGGTAAATCACAACCAGTAACCGTAGACAAAAATCTCCAAAAGAAATATAATTGGCTAAAAGTAGGAGAAGAGCTTGACGAAGATTACGTCAACATGCTGACGGATGATTCAAAGAAAGAGATCGTCGATTCAATCAACAGGCGCACAGAATTCCGCGTGTTGAAGACCACCTATAAAATGTACTAACATTATGGCATTGAAGAAAATAGATTATAATACCGCTGTTAACGAGTTGGAGGAAATACTCCGTCAGTTGGAAGCAAACGAGCTCGGGGTAGACGAACTCACGACAAAGGCAAAACGAGCCACAGAACTCATCAAATATTGCAAAGAACAACTTTACAAAACCGACGAGGCGGTTAAATCCATTCTGAACGACAACCAAAACGAAACAGCCTAATGTCACTTTTTCCAAACACTTCGGGTCCGATAGGACTATTTGACTCTGGCTACGGAGGATTGACCATTCTCGAAAAACTCAGAGAACATCTGCCCCAATACGACTATGTCTATTTAGGAGACAATGCCCGCGCGCCCTACGGGAACCGTTCTTTTGACGTAGTGTATGAGTTCACACGACAAGCGACAGAGCGACTGTTTGCCATGGGGTGTCCGTTAGTTATCTATGCATGCAACACCGCATCTGCCAAAGCATTGAAAAGCGTACAGACCAACGATTTACCCTTGTGGAATCCAGACAGACGCGTGTTGGGCATCATACGTCCAACAGCAGAACATATCGGGAATGTCAGCCAAACCAAACACATCGGAATCTTCGCTACTATTGGAACAGTACAATCCAACTCTTATCCACTTGAAATACAGAAACTTTACCCCGAGATGACCGTTACCTGCCAAGCTTGTCCGCTATGGGTGCCACTCATTGAAAACGAAGAATACGATGGAGAAGGAGCAGACTACTTCGTGCAAAAATACATCCACCAATTGTTTGGGAAAGACACTCTTATCGACACCGTCATTTTAGGTTGCACCCACTATCCGTTGTTGTTCCAAAAGATAAAAAAATATCTTCCAGAGAATGTTACACCTGTATTGCAGGGCGACATTGTCGCAGACAGTCTGAAAACCTACCTGCAAAGACATACCGATTTAGAGCAACTACTCACCAGAAACGGAGACTGCCAATTCTACACTACCGAATCTGCCGAGAAATTTCAACACAGTGCGACGATTTTCTTGCACCAACATGTGGCTGCCCAACATATAAAACTATAAATACATCCAACCTTTGCATAAAAAAAAATCACACCTTATTATTCATAAAAATATCGTAAATTTGCGTTTGCTTATTGTGAGCCTTGAAAATTTCAATAAAAGAAGAATATTTAAGACGAAATATATATGTCGTTCAATAACAAAGAACTGTACCGTATCGGACTGGATGCTGGCTCTACAACGTTAAAGTTGGTGGCAACCGACGAAAAAGGTGATGTTGCGTACACTGACTACACCCGCCACCACGCCGATATATCAGGCACTCTTCTCTCCTCCCTTGAGCGGATGATGAACAAATTGGGCAACGTAGTAGCCTCAATCTGCACTACGGGTTCGGCAGGAATGGGCATCTCCGAACGTTACCAACTACCATTTGTTCAAGAAGTAGTCGCCGCCACGAAGGTAATTGAGGAGAAATATCCCAACACAAAGACGCTCATCGACATAGGAGGAGAAGATAGCAAGATGATCTTCTTCAACAAAGACTTACACCCAGACATCCGTATGAACGGGAACTGTGCAGGTGGCACTGGTGCATTCATTGACCAAATGGCAGCCATCCTCAACGTCAATGTTTCAGAATTGAGCAATCTTGCCCAAAAAGCCACGACAATCCACCCTATAGCCTCTCGTTGCGGAGTGTTCTCTAAGACTGATATTCAGAATCTTATCGCCCTCAATGTTTGTCGTGAGGACATCGCTGCTTCTATTTTTAACGCAGTAGTTACACAGGTCGTTTCAGCACTCTCTCACGGTTGCGATATTCTACCCAAATTATTCCTCTGCGGCGGTCCTTTCGCTTTCATCCCAGCCCTCAAAAAGCTGTTGATGAAGAAACTATCTATGAGAGAAGAGGATGTTATTCTCGATCCAAACGCATCCGTCGTTCCCGCTTGGGGAGCGTCTCTCTCGGTCGATTTGAGCAAAAACATTCCAAACACTTTGGAAGAATTACGAAAGAAATTCTCCCAACAAGGTCAGAAAATCACAATACGCCAATCGGGATTGCAACCCCTCTTCAAAGACGAAAGCGATTTCAAGCAATGGTCGGACGAGAAAAGCCATAATAAGATAGAGAAAGTCGATATGGCACAACTCTCGAATGAGAACTGCTTTATCGGTATTGACTCAGGTTCAACCACCACCAAGGTAATCGCCATGGACGAGCAAGAACGTATCTTCTTCACCTTCTATAAAAAAAATGGAGGTCGTCCGTTAGAGACTGTCAAAGAGGGGCTTACGCAATTATTAGAAGAAGCACAAGCCAAAGGAAAAAATCTAACAGTGAAATCAGGTTGCTCGACAGGCTATGGAGAAGAACTGATAAAAACAGCCTTCGGATTAGATTTCGGAATGGTGGAGACCATTGCCCACTACACCGCCGCCTATAAGTTAGATTCCAAAGTTTCTTTCATCCTCGACATTGGAGGACAAGACATGAAAGCCATCTTTGTGGAGAACGGCGCTATCAACCGCCTGGAAATCAACGAGGCGTGTTCGTCTGGCTGCGGATCATTCATTGATAGCTTTGCGAAATCGTTAGACTGTCCAATTGCAGAGTTTGTTGAGCGCGCTTGTAGAAGCAAAAATCCATCCGACCTCGGTACACGATGCACTGTCTTCATGAACTCAAAGGTGAAACAATGCCTTCGTGAAGGTGCTCCGTTAGACGATATTTCGGCAGGATTAGCCTATTCAGTAGTCAAGAACTGCTTATATAAAGTGTTGAAACTGAAGAATATGGAAGAATTGGGCGGACATATTGTACTCCAAGGAGGAACAATGCGCAACAAAGCCGTAGTCCGTGCATTTGAACTTTCAACAGGCAAGACTGTATCCGTTTCCAATTACCCGGAATTGATGGGAGCCTACGGAGCTGCTCTCTTCGCAAAGCGCCGTGTGGAGAGTCCTAACTATAACGAACAAAGCCAAAACACACCGCTTGAAAGTCTTGTAGACCTCAAAGAATACACTACAGAGCAGATGCGCTGCGTAGGTTGCGAGAACAACTGCCAGATTCTAAAGAACATTTTCGCTAACGGAAAAATCTACTATTCAGGTAATAAGTGCGAAAAAATCTACACCAATAAGGGAGAACGTGGACGTAACGCCTTCAACCTCAGCCTCAACAAGGCAGAATTGGCATTCAAAGGAAATCCAAAATCAATCGTGCAACAGCCAGCTGTCACATTGGGTATTCCTCGCGTGCTGAATATGTACGAGAACTTTCCATTCTGGCAGGCTCTCTTTACATCATGTGGCATTGCTGTCAAGAAATCAGCCCGTTCCACCTTTAAGATCTACGAACGAGGACTTAGCTCGGTGATGGCAGACAACATCTGTTTCCCTGCCAAATTAGTTCACGGGCATATACTCGACTTAGTAGACAAGAAAGTAGACCGCATTTTCTTCCCATACGTCGTCTATGAATCTATGGAACCTAACGCCAACAACAGTTATAACTGTCCAGTCGTTTCAGGTTATTCAGATGTCATCAAAAGTGCCATCAATCCGAAAGCCAAATATAACATTCCATTGGATGCACCAATCATCAATTTCAAAGATATAAAACTATTGATGAAAGGTTGCCGTCTTTATATTTCTCAATTACTAAAAGGCAAATATGACGAGGTAATATTCCAAAATGCTTTTGAAGCTGCGGTGAAAGCCAAAGAAGAATTTTCGAAAACTCTACACGACAAAGCCGTCCACACCCTACAGAAAGCTAAAGAAGAAAAACGCTTCGTCATCTTATTAGCAGGGCGTCCATACCATAACGATCCACTCATACAACATAAGGTATCTGAAATCATCACCTCTTTCGGTGTTGACGTAATCACGGAAGACGTTATTCGCGGTGATTCAGACGAAGTGAAGGATGCGCATATCATTCCACAATGGTCGTACATGAATCGAATCATGCGAGCCGCACATTGGGTGGCAACAAACGACGAGCCTGTCCATTTCGTACAACTCACCTCTTTCGGTTGCGGCCCAGACGCATTTGTGGTTGATGAAGTGAGCGATTTGTTGAAGCGAGGAGGCAAGAATCTGACACTTCTAAAGGTTGACGACGTAAACAATGCTGGCTCGTTGCGTTTACGTATCCGTTCGCTCATCGAATCACTCAAGTTCAAGTCGGACGTCAACGGCGAGAACGTCAAATTTGAGTTTAAGACTACACCACCGTATACGGAAGCAGACCGAGGAAGAAAAATCCTTTGTACCTATTTCTCGGAGTTCCATTCTCCGTTCATTCCACCATTGTTTAAGTTGATGGGCTATGAAGTGGAGAACATGCCTCCAAGCAACGCGGATTCCGCAAAATATGGTTTGACCTACGCCAACAATGAAGTTTGCTACCCTGCCACATTAGTGGTGGGCGACTGCATCCGCGCACTACAATCGGGCAAATACGACCGCAACAAAATCACATTTGCGATTACACAGACTGGAGGACAATGTCGAGCCACCAACTATATCGCCCTCATTAAAAAAGCGTTGTTGGCAGCAGGATATGGAGACATCCCCGTCATCTCCATATCCATTATGAACACCATCAATGATCAGCCTGGGTTCCAACCCGACTTGAAGAAAGCCTTTAAAGTAACCCTCTACATGCTCTTCTATGCCGATGCCATTGCGAAGATGTATTACGCTTCGGCAGTGCGTGAAAAAGAAGCAGGAGCAGCAGGAGCGTTGAAAGAGGAATATCTTAAACGTGGCGTTGAGGTCATTGAGAAGAAGAAGACTAAAGAATTACTGAAGCTGTTGGAAGAAGCTGCCAAACGATTCGACGACATTACACAGACAAAAGCAGTGCCACGGATCGGTATTGTAGGTGAAATCTTCATCAAATACAACTCATTCGGACACCAACACATTGTCGATTGGTTGGTGAAAGAGGGCATTGAACCTGTCATACCGTCACTCAACGAGTTCTTCACCCAGTTCTTCCCGAATGCAAAATTCAACGAGAAGAACTATTTGGACGAGAAGCGATCTTTCTTCGTGAAAGCAATGACAATGTTGGGCAAGGCTTACATCACCCACTTGGAGAAAAAGATAGACAAAGCAGCATCAAAATTCCGTTACTACGAGAAAATAACCAATATTGACGAGGAGGCTAAGCGAGCATCTAAGATAGTCAGTTTGGCAGCTCAGTTTGGCGAAGGGTGGCTGATACCAGCCGAGTTAGCATCATTTGCAGAGCGAGGCATCAACGCAGCTGTCAGTCTGCAACCATTTGGATGCATCGCCAACCATATCATCTCGAAAGGAATTGAGAAAAAGGTGAAAGATATCTATCCTAACCTCAACATCCTCTTCTTAGACTTTGATGGCGGTGTTAGTGAGGTGAATGTCCTCAACCGTCTTCATTTCATTGCAAAAGCAGCTAAATCAAACATTTGATTCTAACGGCAAATCAACAACATTATAGTATCTTTTGTCAAGACACAAATGTAAATTGTCATGAAATACCCCATCGGAATACAGTCGTTTGAACGGATCATAAAAGAAGGATACGTCTATGTCGACAAGACAGATTTGGTTTATTCTCTTGTCGACAGTTCTCCCATCTATTTTCTAAGTCGACCAAGACGATTTGGAAAAAGCCTTCTTATATCTACGCTTGAAAACTATTTCTCTGGGAATAAGGAACTTTTCA